>JAFUIS010000009.1 GCA_017468365.1 Oscillospiraceae bacterium
CCGAAGCCGCGGTACTCAACGGCAGAACGGCTGCTTAATTAAGCAGCAAAAGCAAATCTGTTAGATTTAGCGTTTATTGTTTTTACCCGTTTTATAGATGGCCGGGCGCATCTACCCGCTATTCATGCTTCAAGACCCCCGTCGAAACCTTTACGCCCCCATATATAAGGCAAAGGTTTTTTCCGAAAGGAAAAAGCACTTTATCTTCTCTGTTCTTTCATATGACGCTCGATGTCGCGCTGCATATCGCGTTTTGCGGCGTCTTCGCGCTTGTCATAAAGTTTTTTGCCTCGGCAAAGTCCAACGCAGACTTTGACGTTGGAACCGCTGAAATAAACTTCCAGCGGAACAAGAGTCATACCCTGCTGCTGAATCGCCGCATTAAGTTTCATGATCTCGCGTTTATGCATTAAAAGGCGGCGAACACGAAGCGGATCGCGGTTGAAGATATTGCCTTTTTCGTAGGGGCTGATATGCATTCCGTTGACGAATATCTCGCCGTTTTTTATGTCGCACCAGCTGTCTTTAAGGTTCACCTGACCTGCGCGGATGCTTTTTACCTCGGTGCCAAAAAGTTCGATTCCGGCTTCGTATTTGTCATCGACAAAATAGTCATGAAAGGCTTTTTTGTTGTTGGCAATGCTTTTTCTTGCATCCTTTTTATCCATTTTCGTTTCGCCTCCTTTCGGTTTTGTTTTTGAGCACGGCTTATTTTTTGAGCATGCTCACATTCTGCTGCGTCCTTCGATAGCTCTGTAAAGGGTCACCTCATCGGCATATTCAAGGTTTCCGCCAACGGGGATTCCGTATGCAAGGCGTGAAACGATAACTCCCAGCGGTTTAAGAAGGCGGGAGATATACATCGCCGTCGCCTCACCCTCAACTGTGGGGTTCGTTGCCATAATGACCTCTTTTACGGTGCCGTCGGAAAGCCTTGCAAGAAGTTCCTTGATAAAAAGGCTTTCGGGACCGACTCCGTCCATAGGAGAAATAAGTCCGCCGAGAACGTGATAAAGTCCGTCATACTCCTTGGTGCGCTCGATGGCAATGACGTCGCGGGGATCTTCAACAACGCAGATGGTCGTTCTGTCCCTGGTTTCGTCGCAGCAAATGGCGCAACGCGGAGCATCGGTTATGTTTTTGCAAACTTCGCAGTATCCGATCTTTTCCCTTGCTTCAAGAATCGAAGCGGCGAACTCCCTTGCCTCTTCCTCCGGCATGCGAAGGATGTGAAAAGCAAGGCGCTGGGCGCTTTTTTTGCCGATTCCGGGAAGACGGGCAAAATGCTCGGTCAGTTTTGTAAGCGGAAGTACGCGATAATTCATCTGAAACCTCTAAAATCAGAACATTCCGGGAATATTAAGGCTTCCGGTAATTTCGTTCATTGCGTCGGCATTGGTTTTTTCAATGCTGGAAATAGCTTCGTTAACGCCTGCAACGATAAGATCCTGGAGCATTTCGATATCGTCCGGATCAACGACCTCGGGTTTGATCTCAATGCCGAGCATCTCTTTTTTGCCGTTCATGCGGATAGTGAGCATTCCGCCGCCTACGGTGAAGTCATATTCTTTTTCGTCAAGTTCGGCCTGAAGTTCGGTCATTCTTTCCTGCATTTTCTGAGCCTGTTTGATCATGCCCTGCATGTTGGAAGGGCCGCCGCCGTATCCCTGGGGAAGTCTTGCTTTCATATTATATTCCTCCGATTCTGGATTTTTTGTCTTTTTATATCAAAGCTCGCCTATGCCCATATCCTGCGCTCTTTTCACAAGGGCTGCAAGGGGGTCATCCTCGGGCTTTTTTTCTGTTTTTTTATAAGGTCCGATTCCGTAACGCACTCCGCAAACTTCGGTTATTGCGTTTTTTATTACCTCGCGGGAATCGTCGTTTTTCTGCATATACTCAATGAAAAAGCTGTTGGGCGAATCGATGAGCACCCTTTTTCCCGAAAGATAAGCTTTTGAACCGCTGAGAAGAGAAAAGAGCATTCCGTTCTTTTTGCGGATAAGTTCGATAACGTCTTCCCAAGGTGCAAACTCGCTCTCTGCGCCGCTTTCGGAAGGCGCCGAAACGGCTTTCGGTTCCTCCGTGGGAACTTCGGCATAAACCTCTTTCGGTTCTTCAAAAGCCTTTTCGGGCTCTTTTGCGGGTGCTTTTTCTGCGGGAGCCACTCCCCTTGCTTTTAGAAGAGCTATCTCGCTTTCAAGCCTTTCGATCCTTGCAAGAAGCGCTTCGGTTCCGTTTGAAAGCTCCGGAGAACAAAGTTTTACCAGTGCAAGCTCAAATTCAAGGCGCTTCGAAGCACTTTTGGACATCTTCACAAGGGTATCCTGCAAAACGGAAATGGCATAGAAAATCTCCGGCTGGGAAAAAGCTTTGGACTGTTTTTCTATGCGGAGCATTTCGCCCGGAAGGGATTTGAGAATTGCGGAAGCGTCCTTTGTGCAGGAAGCTATCATGAGGTTGCGGAAATGGTTTATGAGTTCGTCACAGATGCGCGAAACGTCCGCGGAACCCTCATAAAGCTTATCCACCGCGGAAAGCACCGCTTCGATATTCCTTTCGGAAATTCTTTCGGTAAGTTCAAAAAGATATTCCCTTCCCGCAAGTCCTGCGCAGCGGCTTACGGTATCGGCGGTGACGGTTTCGTCGCTGCTGCGGCAGATATCAAGAAGCGAAAGCGCATCGCGCATTCCGCCATCCGCAAGTTTTCCGATAAGAAGGGCGCCTTCGTCCTCGATATCGATATGTTCCATTTTGCAGACGAATTTTACCCTTTCGGCAATAACTTCCGGCGGCATTCTTCTGTAATCAAAACGCATGCAGCGGGAAAGAATGGTTGCAGGAAGGCGGTGCACCTCGGTGGTGGCAAGAATAAAAATAACGTGCTCCGGAGGTTCCTCCATAATTTTAAGAAGGGCGTTTGCCGCTTCTTTTGTGAGCATGTGTGCCTCGTCGATTATGTAAACGCGGTATTTTGCCACAGCAGGGGTAAAGTTTGCTTCGGACCTGAGGTCGCGGATATCGTCGATGTTTCTGTTGGAAGCAGCGTCCATTTCGGTGATATCGAGAAGGGAGCCTTCGTCGATTCCCCTGCAGATAGGACATTCGCCGCAGGGCTCGCCGTCTTTTTCGTTGGGACAGTTGACCGCCTTTGCAAGGATCTTTGCGCAGGTGGTCTTTCCTATTCCGCGGCTTCCGGTGAAAAGATATGCGTGGCCGAAAGTTCCTTCCGCCACTTCTTTTGAAAGGACGGAGGTAATATGTTCCTGACCCGCGACGTCGCGGAAAAATCTCGGACGGTATTTACGGTAAAGCGCCTGGTACATAAAATTTCCTCCTTTCGATAAAAAAACACGGATATGTGCTTTGTCATACGGCATACAGATTTGTCTGCGGCACCCAAAAAGACCGCTTAATGCTGCTCGGTTCCCCGCCTGACATGGTTCACAGTTTTTTGTCGCACAGGACCCGTATACCGCATGGCAAAGCGCATATCCGCGCCGTCATCTTGTTTCGTTTTTTGGTTTTCAGAAATTATTCGACAACTTCCTCTGCGGGAGCTTCTTCACATTCGCAGCCGCATTCCTCTTCCGGGAATTCATCGAAAAGTTCGTCGTCACAGCAGCAATCGCAGCAGCAATCATCACAGCAGCATTCTTTCTTTTTAAGGAAGAAATAAGCAGCTGCAGCGCCGGCAGCAAGAACAACAAGACCCGCAACAACAATTCCGATAACAGTACCGAATTTCATAGATTTACCACCTTTCACAATTGCCTTCTTTTTGTTGATTTTATCATAGGCGTCAACAATAAATCTCATCGCGTTTATTGCTTCAGCGACTTTCATGAATAACGCCCTCTTTCAAATATATCGTACAATAAATAATAACACATATTTTCCTTTTCGGCAAGTATCTTATATATAATTAATTATAATTTAACAAATCTATCTCCTGACAGATTTCGCGGAATATCGGCGCGGCAAAATCCCCTCCGGAATCCATTCCCTCCGCAAAAACCGCCACCGCATAACGCGGTTTTTCACCGGGATAAAAACCGATGAACCAGGCGTGGATAACTTCGCTCCCGTCCTTTGAATACTGACCGGTCTGGGCGGAAGCGGTCTTTCCCCCGGCAGAGGAATTTTTCGGTTTTGCGTTTTCGCCGCTTCCGTTTTCAACAACGTTTATCATCATTTTTTGAAGGATATCCGAGGTTTTTCCGCTTATAACCGGGTTTTCGGAATAGTTCGGGGCAGAAACGAAATTTCCGCTTTTGTCAACCGTCCCCAGAACGAGTTTCGGCGTAACGGCTTTTCCGCCATTGGCAATTGCCGAAACAAGGGACGCCATCTGAAGGGGCGTTGCCATAAGACTTCCCTGACCGAAGGCGAAACTTGAAAGGGCGGTTTTTGAAAAAAGCTCTTCCTTTTCAGGAAGACTTCCGCCCGCTGAAGAAAACCCTTCGCCGAAATCCGAGGGACTTCCGAAGCCGAGGTTTCTTGCGGTTTCAAGAATTTTTTCGCCGCCGACCGAAAGCGCAAGGTCGATGAAATATGGGTTGCACGAAATTTCAAGAGCCTTTTCCATATCTATCTCTCCGTGA
Source organism: Oscillospiraceae bacterium (assembly GCA_017468365.1). GTDB lineage: Bacteria > Bacillota > Clostridia > Oscillospirales > Ruminococcaceae > UMGS1668. The sequence continues at coordinate 4,605 of JAFUIS010000009.1, forward strand.
CCCGCCTCCCAATGGCATTTAAACGTCCTGCCGTCAACGGTGATACTTCCGGTGCAGTTATAGGTCCTTTCCTTCGGAATTCCCATATCAAGAGCGGAAGCGGCCACCACAAGCTTCCAGGTGGAGCCCACGCTGTAAGCGGTGAAGGCGCGGTTTATAAAAGGTGAATCCTCGGCGTCAAGGTACGATGCTATATCTCCCGGATTGAAAAACGGCACCGAAGCCGAGGCAAGTATCTCGCCGTTTTGTACGTCCATTACCACCGCCGCGCCTTTTTTGATTTTTGAAAGCGCTTTTTCCGTCGCCTTCTGGATATCCGAATCCAAGGTGAGCACCACGCCGCAGTTTTCGGCGGTCTCTTCTTCCGAAAGAGCTATCTCCTCGCCGGAAAGAAGCCTTCCCGTTCCGTCGGTGTAATAACTTACCGTCACCGCTTTTGAGTTTTCTTCAAGAAAGGCGTCATACGATTTTTCGATTCCGTAAACGCCTTTTCCTCCGTTCATATAACCGATGATATGGGGTGCGGTTATTTTTTCGCCGTACCTTTTCGGAAAAGAAAAATTATAAATCCCCGGTCCTTCGGTTATCTTTCCGCCGGAATCAATGACTGTCGGCTCAAATTTTTGAAAAGCGTCCGCAAGTTCGTCCCGGTCGCTGAATTCAAGTATTGCGGAAATTTCGAGAAGATCCGGAAAAACAAGAAGCCGCCGTTCAAGGCTTTTGTTCACCAGCGGAGAATAATTCCTGTCAAAAATCCCCGCCCTTGTTTTTGAAAGGGTGAGCACCCTGCGGCTTTGCAGCGCGGCGGCTTCTTTTGAAATTCCGCCGCTTCCGATTTCGAGCACACGCAAAAGAAGCGCACCCATAATTATCAAAAGCGCGCAGAGAAAACCCACAGTTCTTTTTACCGTTTTTAAGTCCCCCTTTCCCTTTTCAAAGAGTTTTGGCGGCGATAAAAATTTTAATCATAATTTTTTAAAAAAGTCCTTGACTTTATGGTTTTGTTCTGTTATAATAACTCTTGCATTTGAGAAATGCGGTAGTGCTGGAATAGGCAGACAGGCACGTTTGAGGGGCGTGTGTCTTTGACGTATGGGTTCAAGTCCCATTTACCGCACCAATAAAGGGGAGCAACATTTGTTGTTCCCCTTTATTTTTTGTGTAATGTGGAGTTGCGACCCATTGGAAAACGGGGCCCAAAAAATCGAAGATTTTTGGGGAGATGAGCGGCTTCGAAGCGACTGCGGTGTTTTATCTTTGATAAAATTCCGCAAAAGCGAAGTTTGCCGCGACGAAAGTCCCATTTACCGCACCAAAAGGTCGTTAACGAAAGTTGACGGCCTTTTTTGTTTATCATTTTCCAAACGGAGGTGTTCATATGGAAAAATTCGTACCTTTTGAAAAACTTTCAAAGAAAAAACAGCGCGAACTCAACGCAAAAAGCCGCCGCAGCTGGAACGGAATTTGTCCCGTAACAAGAAAACCCGAAAATCCGAAAGCATATAACAGAAAAAAGACGCAGCACCGAAGCGATTTCGATACTGCGTCTTTTTTATTTTTCCGCACAGAAAACACCCCGCTCTTTCAAGAGAGCGGGGTGTTTTCATTTCATGGAATAAATTATCTCGACGCCTTTTTCGGCAAAGCGTTCGAGGTGGCTTTTCTTGCCTTCTGAAAAGCCGGATTTGGAATCGGTTATGATTGCGGCTATCTCGGGCCATTTGCAAACGCTGAATGAAGCGTTGTGGCCGATCTTCGTGTTATCCACAAGGACGAAGGTTTTTCCGGCACGTTTAAGAAGTTTTTTCTTTGCGTCGGATTCTTCCACCGTCAGGTCGGTAAGGCCGTTTTCAAAAGATATCGCATGGGAGGAAAGAAAACATTTGTCAATAATAATTCCGTCGAGCATATCTTCCATAAGTGGGCCAACCACAGAAAGAGAAGGCTTTCTTATGTTTCCGCCCGGCATTATTACCTGGACGCTTTTGGAGTTTGAAAACTGAAGAGCGACCATAAGGCTCGTTGTGACAACGATAATATTTTTATCCTGAAGAAAAGTGCACATATGAAGAACGGTGGTGCTGGGGTCCATTGCGATAACGTCGCCGTCGTTAACAAGGGCGGCGGCTTTTTTTGCAATGGCCTGCTTATACTTCAGGCTTATTTTAAAACGTTCTTCGATTGTAAGATCGAAATAGGATATTTCGTCCGTGTTTATCGCGGAAGCGTCGCTTTGGGCAACTCCGACTGAAACAGGAAGGGCCGTTCCTTCCACAGCTTTTACACCGCCGTAAACACGGGCGACCGCTCCGCTTTCCTCAAGTTCCTTGAGATCGCGGTTGATGGTCATGTAGGATACCTCGAATTTTTTTGAAAGCTGGTCAACGTCAACAAACTCGTTTTCCTTGAGCATTTCGAGGATCTCCTGCTTTCTGGCATATGGAAGCGTTTTCATTCGGTTTTACCTTTCGGGAGGATCAGTCTCTCTGGCCGTAGTGGTTTGCAACAAAGTCTTTCATGTAAGCAACTTTGTCATCGTCGATAGGAAGGGGTTTGCCGATGCAGCGAGCCATGTAGTAGATCTGGGAGGTCATTTCAAGAACGGTGCATACGCGGAATGCTGCGTCCATGTCTTTACCTACTGCAACAGCGCCGTGGTTTGCAAGAAGGCAGGAAGCTTCGTTTCCGATGGCCTCGATTGCGTTTGCTGCCATCTCGGGAGAACCGGGAAGTGCATATTCGGTAACTTTTACTTCGCCGCCAAGAATCTGAGCTGCTTCGTCAATTACCGGAGGAATGTTTTCATGAAGAAGTGCAAATACCTGGGAGTAAACGGGGTGGGTATGTACAACTGCGTTTACGTCGGGGCGGCGTTTCATAATGCCAAGGTGCATTGCATATTCGATGGTGGGTTTTCTGTCGCCTTCGATACGGTTGCCGTCAACGTCCATTACAACGATGTCATCGTCAACAAGGGTGTCATAAGGCATGCCGGAGGGGGTGAGATAAACATATCCGGTTTCGGGGTCACGAACGCTGATGTTGCCCCAGGTCTCAACGGTAAGACCGGAGTTGACCATTCTAAGGCAAGCATCGATAAGAAATCTTTTGTAGTTCATAAAAAAATCTACCTCCTGAAAATTAATTATGCTTTAGGATAATAAGTATTGGTTTTAAGAGATGCGGTGATTATCTTTCTGAGGTCTCCGTAAGAAAGTTCGGGACAGATTCCCGCAAGCTGTGCGGCACCGCAGCCTACGCAGGAACATTCCATGTCGCAGGTAACGATCTTTTTGCCAAGGCTGTCTGCACAGGCCTGGTTGATGATAGCGTTTTTGGAACCGCCGCCGACAACGTAGATAACGTCGGTTTCTTTTCCGGTGGCTTTCATAACCGCTTTAAGACCTACGCAATAGCTTTCCGCCATGGAAGCGAAAACGGAAGCGACTATCTCGTTCCAGTCAAGTTTTCCTTCCGGATCTTCCGGGTGAAGGTGTTTGTGGATAGCCTGACCCATATGTACCGGATTGAAGAAATCTTCATGGTTTACGTCAAATATTCCCGGAGTTCCCTCAAAGCCTCTTGCAAGATCTGTGAACTCGTTCCAGGAAACGGTATCCTGAATGTCGCGCTGATATTCCGCTTTAAGACGTTGGGTGATGAACATGCCAATGGAGTTTTTGAGAAGGGTTATTCTTCCGAAAGCGCCCACCTCGTTGGTAAGGCGGCCTTCCATTACTTCTTTGGTGAGCACCGGCTCTTTTATCTGAGCACCGATGAGTGCCCAGGTTCCGGAACTTACGAAGAAAAATTCCTCATCCTCACAGGGGATTCCGAAAACTGCGGAAGCAGTATCATGAGAAGGTGCGCAGATGAACGGAATATCGTAATCCACTTTCATCTCGTCAAGGATCTCGCGTTTGATATATCCTATAACTTTTCCGTGTTCGCCGATTTTCTGGAAGATGTCGGGATCGACACCCATGGCTTCGCACTGTTCGCGGGAAATGGTCATGCTGCGAACGTCAAGAGCCTGAGTGGTAGAAATTTCGGAAGGCTCGTTTTCCATAACTCCGGTCATGAAATATGTAAGTATATCCGGGATCATGAGGAGTTTTTTCGCCTGGGAAGCGATGGAAGGCATTTTTTCATGAATACCTTTGAGCATATAAATGGAGTTTATTTTGTCGCTGAGGATACCGGTGCGATAGAACATTGCCTCCTGTTCCTCGGCGGACTGTTTTTCTATTACTTCCGCACCGATGGAGTTGCGGTAAGAAAGGGCATTGGAAAGCATATGGTTGCCTTCGTCAAAAAGCATGAAGTCAACGCCCCAGGTGCAGATTCCCACGGAGTCGAGTTTTACTTCGTGGGCTGCTTTTTCAACACTTCTTTTCATGAAAGAGAAGATGCGAAGAAGATCCCAATAGAAATATTCGTCGATTTTTATCATTTCGTTGCTTTCGGAAAGCACAACTTCGGAGGTTATCTTTTCGCCGTCAAAGCGGCAGAGAATAGCTCTGAGGGTGCTGTTGCCGAAGTCGAACGAAAGCATATTTTTGCTTTCTGCCATTGTTTTTCCTCCTGTCAGCCGGTTTTTTTGGAGCGGAATGCTACTGCGGCAAGAAGAATGATTCCGTATACCGCGGTGGTAAGATAGGAACTGATTCGAAGAATGTTAAGACCGCTGGCTACGACCTGAATGATGATTACACTAAGTACCATTCCGGAAACTTTGCCTTTACCGCCGTCGGGGCTGATACCGCCGAGAACTGCGATAAGAATGGACTGCATAAGGAAGGATTCCGCATAGCCTGCTGCCGCGGAGTTGAAGCGGGAGGTAAGGATGACCGCTGCAAGTCCAACGAGAAGTCCGGAAATGGTATAGGTTTTGATAAGAAGCGCTTTGTCGTCAACGCCGGAAAATCCGGTTGCAACGTCGTTGGAACCGTAAAGATAAACTTTAGGTCCGTAAGGGGTGTTTTTAAGGAGCACCACCAGGATGATAAGCGCTATTGCGAACACCACGAAGGGCATCGGGATAAAGGCAAGTTTTCCGTTGCCGAGGAACTTGAAGGTTGCGGGATAACCGGAAATGGTCGCACCTTTGGTGATAACAAGGCAGGCGCCATTAAGAAGCATCTGCATACCAAGAGTAACGAGCATTGCGGGAATTTTGAAATAGGCGATGATGACGCCGTTGATGAAACCTGCAAGAACGCTAAGAAGAATACCGACGGCGACCGCTCCGAGAACGATTCCCACGTTGTCTTCGCCTTTGGGAATATAGGTGGTCATGATCATTGCCATGACGATACCGGAAAGGTTTGCGGAAGCGATTATCGAAAGGTTGATACCGCCGGAAAGCATTGCCGCCATCATAGCCATGGTAAGAAGTCCCATTTCGGGAAGCTGATAGCAGATGGACTGAAGAGTTCCGAAGGAGAAGAAGCTTGCCTGCTTCATGGAAACAAGGGTGACCGCAACTGCAAGTATCAGAAGAAGCAAAAGGTTGTCGCCCTGGGCAGTGGTGAGTTTTTTAAGTTTCTCAGTCATCGAGCTTACCTCCCTTGCTTTCTTTTTCTCTGTTCTTGATGTTTCTCCAACCGCTGAAGCAGAAGCTTATAAGAATTACCGCGCCGATGAAGAAATCTTGCCAGTAGCTGGAAACTCCGATAAGAAGAAGTCCGTTACTGAGGGTTGCAACAAGAAGCATACCGATAAGGGTGCCGCCGACGGAACCTTTGCCGCCGGCAAGGTTTACACCGCCGAGAACTGCCATTGCGATTACGTCCATCTCACCGCCGTAAAGGGCGTTGGGCGCTGCCTGCTGAACAAGATAAAGATGAACTACGCCGCCGAGAGCAGCCATTGCTCCGACATAGCCGTAAACGAAAAGGTGTACGAGGAAGATGTTGATACCGACACGTTTTGCTGCGTCGATGTTACCGCCGATGGCGTATATTTTTCTTCCCATCTTGGTGAATTTCATTATCGCGAAGGTGATGACAACGGCAACTGCAAGAAGTCCGAGTGCAACGCCGGTGGTTTTTGCATCGGTTTTTGCCGAGAACCATGCCGGGAAGCTGAAAAGACGGACGCCGTTGGTAAGATACATGAGAAGTCCGAAATAGATGCTCATGGTCGCGATAGTGATAATAAGAGTCGGCGCTTTAAGATAGTGAACGAGAACCGCGTTTACAAGTCCGAGGCCGACTCCTATCACCACAGAGAGAAGAATCGATGTCACAAGGTTTGCGCCGGCAAATTCAAGCATGAATTTTGCCATTATGTACTGGGAAATGGTCGCGGTGACCATAAAGGAAATATCGATACCGCCGGAAATGATTACAACAAGCATTCCCATTGCCATGATTCCGAGATAGGAATAGCTTATGACCATGTTGAGAAGGTTGCTCGGGGTAAGGAAAAGGCCGTCGGTGCCGATTCCGAAGAAAATCGCAAGCGCAACCAGCGCAATGCTCATATAGAACTCGTGGCTGCTGAAAAACTTGTTTTCTTTAAGCTTACTGAGCATTTACGATCACCTCCGAGAATTCTTCTTCCGTCATTGCGGAGCAGTCAACTTCGCCTTTTACGCGTCCTTTATGCATAAGGATCGCCCTGGGGCAGTTGTAATAAATTTCAGGTATTTCATCGGAGATGATGATTACGCTGATTCCGGATTTTGCAAGGTCGCGGATTACCTTATAAATTGCGTCTTTTGCCGCAACGTCGATTCCGTTGGTAGGCTGGTCAAGAATAAGGATCTCCGGATCGGTTGCAAGCCATTTTGCAACAACGATCTTCTGCTGGTTGCCGCCGGACATGGTGCTTGCGTTTACGCCGGGTTTTGCACTCTTGATATCAAGTCTGTCGATCCAACCTTCGGTCATGCCGCGGCGTTTTTTAAGATCGATAAGTCCCAGAGCGGATTTTATCCTGTCGATGACGGTGATGGACATATTGTCCTCGACGTTCTGGTCAACAACAAGTCCCTGAAGAAGTCTGTCCTCGGGAAGATATGCGATATGGTTTTTGATAGCGTCGCGGTTGCTGTGAAGGTCGACCTTCTGACCTTTAATCCAGATCTCGCCGGAATCCGGTTTGTTCATTCCGAAAAGGCTGAGCGCAAGTTCGGTTCTTCCCGCACCAAGAAGGCCGATGATACCGAGCACCTCGCCTTTTTTGAGGGTGAAGGAAACGTCTTTATACTGTCTTCCGCTGGAAAGATTTTTTACTTCAAGAACGGTTTCTTCGCCGGGTTCCACAAAGTCCTGTTTATATTCAATGCTGTGGCCGCTTATGAGTTCGGCCAGCTTGTTTCCGTCAATGTTGGTGGCTTCGTCGTTGTCGTAAGTTGCAATCTTAACGCCGTCGCGAACAACGGTGATGCGGTCTGCAATTTCGAGAATTTCGTCGGTCTTGTGGCTGACGAAAATGACGGTGATGCCCTGTGCTTTAAGTTTTCTTACTATAGTAAAGAGAACGTCGACCTCTTTTCTGGTAAGGGAAGAGGTGGGTTCGTCCATGATAAGAAGTTTTGCGTTGGTCGCAAGCGCCCTTGCTATGGCAACAAGCTGACGATCGGCAATGGAAAGAGAGGATACGTCCGCGCCGAGGTCAAGGCTGATATGCATCATATCAAGGGTTTCTTTTGCTGTTTCGTTTATTCTTTTCCAGTTAACACCTTTATAGGCTTTGTCGGTGTGCTGGTTGAAGGCAATATTCTCCGCAACTGTAAGGTTGGGGAAAAGGCTCAGGTCCTGATAAATTACCCTTACGCCACATTCCATGGAAATTTGAGGAGAAACGCTTTTCATCTTTTTTCCGCAAAGAATGATTTCGCTTCCCTCGTCGGGTTTGATAACACCCGAAATAACTTTTATCATCGTTGATTTGCCGCATCCGTTTTTACCGACCAGGCAATGTACCTCGCCCACGTTAAGATCGAAATCAAGATCTTTAAGGGCGTGTACGCCGCCGTAGTGCTTGTTAACGTGGCGCAGCTCGATGAATTTTTCTGCCATTTGATTCACCGCTTTTCCTTTAAAAATGAGAGATGGCAAAAAGATCTTCTCAATTTGCCATCTCTCGCGCTTAGTTTAAATTGAATTATCAGAAACCAAGTTCACTTGCGTTTTCAGCAGTGATTACAAGAGGTTTGTGGTAAGAAAGAACGCCTTCAACGATGTCGGGAGCGCCGATGCCGGGAACTTCGAAGCCTTCGTCGGTTACGCTGCCGCCTTCAAGAATATGCCATGCAGTGTAAACTGCTGCATAACCGGAGTCGGAAGGATCCCAGAGGTAGCCCTGGTCGATGGAACCTTCTGCAAGATATGCTGCACCTTCGGAAGGAACGATGTTGCCGACTACTACGAAGGAATCAACAAGGCCTTTTTCTTTTACTGCTTCAGCTGCACCAAGAGGGCCCTGGCTGCCGAATCCGCAAACACCTTTAATGTCATCGTAAGTTGCGATGAGTTCAAGGGTCTTGGTTCTTGCGTCAGCAGAATCTTCGCCGCAAGGAATACGGTCGGTTACTTCATACATATCGGGATAGTTTGCTGCAAGATATTCGTTTACATAGTCTGCCCAGGTGTTGTGAAGCGGAACAGAAAGGCCGCCTACGAAGAGAGCATAGCCGCCTTCGCCGCCCATTCTCTGTGCGAAATCTTCAGCGATCTCTTCTGCGAATTTTTTGTTTTCGATCATCTCAACGTCGTAGTCTGCGCCGGCCTGGTTAGGAGACTCGTTTGCGATTACGAGGATGCCCTGTTCACGAGCACGGTCAAGAACTGCTTCAACTGCGGATGCATCGTTAGGAACTACAACAATTGCATCAACACCGGTGTTGATAAGGTCTTCGATGATTTTTACCTGCTGTGCAGGGTCAGCATCGGTAGGGCCGGTTACATATGCGTTTACGCCAAGGTCTGCAGCTGCTTCTTCAACGCCTTCACCGAGTACGTTAAAGAAAGGAATGCCGAGAACTTTTACAACAACGGCGATCTCATAATCGCCGTCACCTGCAGGTGCGGGATCTTCTCCGCATCCGGCGAAGCCAACTGCGAGCATTGCTACGCAAAGAAGAACGGCAAGGATTTTCTTAATAGTCATAAACAGTGCCTCCTTAATAGGGTTTTGTTTTTGATAATTGGGGGGATCTTCCCCTCGATTAATTAAATATAATCATAAAAAACAACATAAGTCAACATTTGTTAACACAATGTAATAATTTTCAGCAATTTACAGTACACAAACGGTTTATTTTTGTGTTTTCCCACAAAAGTTTTTCCTGAAATTAAATATTCATAATATGTAAATTTTATTCACCGCTTTTGAAAATTTTGTGCATTTTTAGGGCAAATGTTTTGACTTTTGCAAAAATCCAAAAGTTAACAAACTTTAACACAAAACAACAGCCCGAAAGATTTTCGGGCTGCTTCTTGTTATTGTTCAACTTTTACTGAAACGCCGTTTATTTCAACGGTTTCGTCCGCGGGGATCATGATATATTTTCTTCCGTTTATCGTCTGCGTTTCAAGAAGATAGCTGTATTCCGGTGCAACGGAAATTTTTACCTGCGGGGTCACAACCTCAAATTTTTTGCTGTCGATGATGTTGGCGGGTTTAAGGGGCTTGTCTTCGCCGAACTGTTTTTTGACTTTTTCCTTAAAGACTTCGACCTTTTCCTTCGGAACGCCGGAGTTTTCAAGAATTTCGCCCACTTCCCTTCCGCTCAGGTCAAGCGGAGCCGGGTCTTTGCTTTCTTTATGTTCAACTATGCGCTCGCAGATTCTTTCGTGGACGGACTGGATAACCTCAAAACTGCAATCTTCCTCAAGGGTCTCGGTAAGAACTTCCTGAAAGGTCATTTTCTGTTCACCGGCGGACATGGGAATCTCGGTTTTGAAAACGGAGCTGATGAATTCCTCCTGCATCATGTCGGTATCCTTGGTATAGAAAAGGGCATTATAGATGTTGGCCGCCCTGTCGTCAAAGCAAGGGAACATGAATCCCATTTCCGGTGCGGCAACGGTCTGGGGAAAGGTGCAGTTGTGGAAAGCGCTCTGGTCAATGACGTAGCCGAGTTCGGTCTTGCTTTCGTTTACGGGACAGACGGAGCAGACAAAATAGCTGAAAACGGTTTCGGAAGCATCTTCAACGGTGAGCTCGTCGGTGCCTTTGAACGGAACGTCATAGCGGTCCGCACCCAGAAGGATCACGTAGTTGCAGTCAAGGTTCACCGCAGGGATTATCTTCTGATAAAGCTTTTCGCGAAGCTCGGCGTTTCCGATATCCGCACGGATATCCATAAGAAGTTTATGTTCTTCGCCTTCCATTACCTGCTGAGTTGCGAATTCGATGTCGATAAGGTTCTTTCCAAGCGTTCCGGAAAGTGCCTTTTTAAAAAGCGCCATATAGCGTTCGCCTTCGGATTGGGGCATTGCGGCAACGGGTTCTTCGATATATGCGATTATTTCCTTGGTCTGGTTTACAAAACAGCCGTATATTTTGCCCATGCAGTTTTTGTCAAGGGCAAGACGGCGGCGGATCTCGTTAAGTTCTTTCTGGTTCATAATTACCTTCCTAAACTGAAAATTACGGTTATCATTGTAACACATTTTTTGCCGCCGCGCCATATTTTTCTTGACCGGTTTTTGGCGGTATGATAATATTTTTATATACATTATTTAAAAGGAGGGTTCAGCAGATGTTCGTTCCGTCGGAAGTTAAAAAAGCGGTTTTGATGCTTGAAGAAGCGGGTTTCGAAGCATATCTTGTGGGCGGCTGCGTCCGCGACAGCCTTTTGGGCAAGGCTCCCACCGATTATGACGTTGCCTCCTCCGCTTTTCCCGAAGAAATGAAGGCGGTCTTTAAAAATGAGCACGTTATTGAAACCGGCATAAAACACGGCACCCTCACCGTGCTCATAAATTCCGTTCCCATTGAAATAACCACTTTCCGCATTGACAAAGACTATGAAGACAACCGCCACCCCAGCGAAGTTCTTTTCACCCGTTCCCTCAAAGAGGACCTTGCAAGGCGCGATTTTACCGTAAACGCCCTTGCATATAACGAAAAAACGGGCGTTATCGACGTTTTTGGCGGCAAAAACGACCTTGAGCACGGAATCATCCGCTGTGTGGGCAATCCGGACGAACGTTTTTCCGAAGATGCTCTTAGGATAATGCGTGCCCTGCGTTTTGCTTCCGTTCTCGGATTCGAAATTGAAGAAGCCACCGCTTCTTCCGTTCACAAAAACAAAAATCTCTTAAAAAACGTCAGCGTCGAACGGCTTTTTTCCGAACTCAAAAAGCTCCTTTGCGGAAAAGACGCCGCAAAAATCATAAAAGAGCATTCCGAAGTAATCGCGGTGCTCATTCCGGAACTTGCGGTGCTCAACGGCTTTGACCAAAGGCATTTTCGCCACGACAAAGACGCTCTTTGCCATACCGCCGCGGTCATCGAAAACGTTCCGCCGCTTCCTCACCTTCGTCTTGCGGCACTTTTTCACGATATTGCAAAGCCCCTTTGCCAAACCGTCGGCGACGACGGCATTGCGCACTATTACGGTCACGCGCCCCTCGGTGCTCAAATGGCCGGCGGGATCCTCACCCGTCTCAAATGCGACACCGAAACGAAGAACGCGGTTTGTGAACTTATAAAAAGGCACGAAGACCGCTTTGCCGCCGAACCCAGGGCAATAAAACGCCTTCTCGGAAAAATTGGCAAAGATGCCTATGACGACCTTCTCACCCTTATGCGTGCCGACGACCTTGGCAAAAAGCCGGAATATTTTCCCGGCGAGGAATTTTATGAAAACTACCTCAAAATCGGTGCGGATATCATCGCGAAGGAAGAATGTTTTTCCCTTCGGGACCTTGCGGTAAAAGGTGCAGACCTTATCGAAAAAGGAATGGAGCCGGGTCCTGAAATGGGCATCGTTCTCGATGCGCTTTTGGAAGAAGTCATCGACGAAAAGCTTCCAAACGAAAAAGAAGCACTCCTTGAATTTGCCCTGCAAAACCTTTTTTGAAAGGTCAAAACCGCCGATGTAAAAGACTTTTGATAGAAAATCCCCCTCCGAAAGCGTTAAAATCAAAGCAAAGGAGGAGTGCCGCTTTATGGAAATAGGAAAACAGATAAAAAAATACCGCTCGGAGCTTTCACTTTCGCAGGAGGAGTTTGCGGATAAAATTTACGTCACCCGCCAGACCGTTTCCAACTGGGAAAACGACAAAAGCTAACCGGATATAAACAGTCTTGTGCTTATGTCCGAAGTTTTCGGCATTTCTCTCGATACTTTGGTAAAAGGAGATATTGAAGAAATGAACGAAAAAATCAAAACTGAAGATATTGAATATCTGAACAAGGCAAACCGCAGGCTTACACTTGCGTTTGTGTGGGATTTTTTCATGCTTGTTCCCATGCTGAAACTTTTTGGAATTTGGGGCGCGGTAATATTTGGAATAGTCTTTATTGCCGGATTTATTGAAGCAGTAAAGATCGAAAAATATAAAAAGCGGATGGATATCCAGACCTATAAAGAAATAAACGCCTTTATGGAAGGAAAGCGCCTTGACGAAATTGAAAAGGAGCGCGAAAAAGCAAAGCGTCCCTATCAGAAAGTCCTTCTCGGAATCGGCTGCGCCGTTGCGGCGTTTTTGCTCACCTATCTTATGGCGGTAATTTTTAAGCTTGAAATATAAAACAAAAAAGCACCGCAAAGCGGTGCTTTTTTATTTATAAAGTTCTTCTTCGGTCACGGTTATCTCGCCGTTTTCCGATTCGTATTTTCTTATACATTCTTTTGCAAGAAATTCAAGCTGTGCATTGAGCGAACGCACGTTTTGTTTTGCAATATATGTGATTTTATATAAAACTTCCGGTTCAAATCTGATTCCGGTCTGTATTTTGTTTGTAGCCACGATAACACCTCGCAAATATTATGTTATCAGTATAGTCAAAATATTATTGATTTTATACTAACATAGTGTTATCATATTGCCGAAGAGGGTGGTTTTTTGACCGAAAATAAAAAATTTTTCTCCTTTTGCGGCGGTTCTCAACTGAAAAATACCGATGTTTTGATTTCTCTTCCGCCCGATATTGCTTTTCGGCTCGATGCTCTTGCAAGTGAAAAAGGAACCGACCTTACCGAATATATAGAATCCGTCCTTTCGGAACATGCGGAAAAAGCCATTCCCAAAAATAAAAAATTCTTTGAAAAATATTTTTGATAAAAAACAAAAAAGCACCGCAAAGCGGTGCTTTTTTATTATCGGGCGATTTGGGAGATTCGCCCTTTCTTATACGCTGTCAAATCAGCAATAGTTCTCCATGGGGAAGGTGAGGTATTTGATCTCGTCGAGCTGGTCAACGGTTACAACGCCTGCAGGAGCATTGAGAACGTCGGGAATGCGGTTTACGATGGTTGCGCAGGTATGTTCAACGGTTGCGGGTTTAACAACGTGGAATTCAACGTCGGGCTCGCCGGTGATTTTCCAGTCGCACATATCGCCGTCATTGGGTCCGTAAACTTTACCGATGCACTGGGTCTCGATAACCGGTCCCTGGAAGGTTTCGGTGGTAACTACTGCTGCCATACCGATGCAGTTGCCTTTGGGGATAACTTTGCCCATGGTTTCGGAATAAAGATCGGAATCATAGAAATAAGGAACGCATTTCTGGGTGTTGGATTTAACGGTCCAGCCGAATTTGGAAGCGAGGGATTCGTTGGAAGACCAAACGTAGGAAGGTTCAAGAACTTCGGGATGAGCGATCTGTTCTTCAAATTCTTCGGGGGTAAGGCCAACGCCGTGAGCTTCTGCAAGTGCAAGACCGTAGTCTTCTACGTTATAGGAAACAGCGCCTTCGATTTTGGTGATGTTTTCGCAGCCGCCTGCTACCATGCCGACCATGTTTACCCAGAAGATATCTTCCATACCGGAACCGACGAAAGTGCAGTTGTTTTCTTTTGCGATAACGTCAAGTTTGTTGGTGAGTTCGGGGCTGGTGCTCCAGCTGCCGGTGGATTCTTCGCAGGTGGTGATTACGTTGATGCCGCGGGAAAGGCATTTTTCGAAATGGTCGTAGCAGTCGCTTACGAGAGAGAAGAGGGTTACAACAGCAAGGTCTGCGTCGCAGTTGTCAAGAACTTCGTCAGCATCGGATTTGATGACAACGCCGGTTTTTACGCCGAGTTCTGCAAAATCGCCGATATCCATGCCAACTACTGCAGGGTCAACGTCGATTGCGCCAACGATCTGTGCGCCTTTTTCATAAAGGTAGCGGATGATGTATTTTGCCATTTTGCCGCAGCCGTACTGTACTACTTTAACTTTTTCCATGAGAATATTCCTCCCTGTTTTTTTGTTAACACTATTATAATCTCTAACCTTGGTTGAGAGTCAAGAGTTTTTTGTTAAATTTTTATCTGAAACTTACCGGAACCTGCAAGCGCAGGAACATTCCCCTTTTTTCGTCATCAAAGACGCTGAATTCCGTAAGCACTTCACAGATGTAGTCTCCCGCAACTTTATAGTTATTCTCTTCGCAATATTCCAGAAGGCGCTTTGCATATTCCGGCTCGTCATCAAAGTTATCAAGATAGATGCAGACGTACATTCCGCTTTCGATGCGCTTTACGTTGTCGGTTCCGGGAAAATCGTCGTCGACCAGAACGAAAATTTCGTCGGATTCCAACTTTCCTTCAAGAAAACTTTCCTTTTTCATGGTGGAACCGGCATTGCAGTAGTAAATCTGGGGAAGATTGTGCTTTATAAGGCTGTTTTTAAGCTTTTTCAGCTCGTTTTCATAAACCTCGATTCCGTATTCATAAAAGTTTAGGGTTGTGGGCAGCGAATAGATTTTTCTGTGGGGGATATATTCTATGGTTATGGTACCTATGGTCGGGGATTTTCGGTAGCGCTCAAGGCTTTCGATGGTGCGCGAAATTGCCGCAAGCTGAAGATTAAGTCCTGCCATCTGTTCCTTTACCTGCTTTTTGCGGCGGATAAGGATCGATTCGATAAGCTTTGTATCCCCGCTTTCAAGGACCTCTTTTATCTCTTTAAGTTCCATTCCCAACGCTTTCATATACTGTATCATATCAAGCCTTGCGTTCTGGCGGATATTATAGTAGCGATAGCGGCTTTCCTCGTCGGTGTAGCAGGGTTTGATAAGCCCTATCTCATCATAAAGCCTGAGGGTGGAAACGGAAATATTGTTTATTTTAGCCATTTCTCCGATGCTGAGCAGTTCGTTCTTCATAAATACCCCTTTCCAAAACTCTAAAGCAGGTTTAGAGTTTTTCGGCAATTTATTCTCTGTTTCAATATTAACACACTTTTTGGGTTTTTCAAGGCGAAAAAGAAAAAAAGCGGCGCACCTTTTCGGTGCGCCGCTTTTTGTTTTGTAAAAAGTCAAAGGATCTTTTCGCCTGCAATTGCGGGAACTGCGCCGTCCTCGATGGGACTTACGAAACCGCCTTTTGCCTTTTCGGCATATTCTGCTTTTGCCGCGGCAAGAAGTTCGGGGTCTTCAAAAAGATCGACCGCGGTGGCAGCGATGACTTTTGCCGCAAGGTTCATGCCTTTTTTGGCAATGGTGGATTTTCCGAGAGAAACCACCTGCCAGCTGTGGCCCGGAATCCCGCTGGTCCAGGTTGCGGTGTTTATCTGTGCGGTGGGGGTCTGCCAGCTTACGTCGCCAACGTCCGTAGAACCGGGAAGGGTGACTTCGCTATGATAAAGGGGCATCAAAAAGTCGTTCTGTGCCTTTTCGCCGCCGTTTGTCTTTTCGTCAACAAAAGCGGCAATTTGAGTGTCGAACATGGAAGCAAAACCCGGAAGGCCTTCGGTCTCATAGGTCTTTTTAAGTTCGGAAGCGAACGCAAGTTCCTCTTCGGTGTATTCCGGAATCTCGGTGGCTTCGAAGTTTTTGAACATTGCTTTTTCAAGGACGGAGTTGGTTACAACGTCCGCGGTGCCATCGATGAAGCGGCGTTTAAGTTTGGTGCCGGTCATAAGAGCGGCGCCTTTTGCAATATCTTCGACCCTTGCAAGAAGGTTTTTGACCTTTGGAACAGTATCGGAGCGGACCATATAAAGGACCTGGGCGGTGGGCTGAACAACGTTCGGAGAAATGCCGCCGGCATCGGTTATGGAATAGTGAATACGGTCGCTGACGGGCATATGCTCACGCAGGAACTGAACGCCGATGTTCATAAGTTCCACCGCATCAAGAGCGCTGCGTCCCATATGGGGGCAGCCTGCGGCATGTGCCGCAACGCCTTCAAATTTATATTCCACCTGAACGCAGGCAAGATAGGAACCGCTGGTCACCTGGTTGGAATCGTCCGGGTGCCAGGTAAGAGCCGCATCAAGGTCATAGAAAAGTCCTTGTTTTGCCATAAAAGCTTTTCCTGCTCCACCTTCTTCACCGGGACAGCCATAGAAAATAACGGTACCGCTGCCTTCGCCTTTTTCTTCAAGGTATTTTTTTACGCCGTAGGCTGCCGCAAGCGAACCTGCGCCAAGAAGGTTGTGGCCGCAGCCGTGACCGCTTCCGCCGACAATGAGTTCGTCGTGAACGGTAAGTCCCGCTTTTTGGGAAAGACCGGAAAGGGCGTCGAATTCACCGAGAATACCGATAATGGGCCTTCCGCTTCCGTAAGTTCCGGAAAAAGCGGTTTCAACTCCGGCAAGACCGGTTTCGACCTTGAATCCAAGCTTTGCAAGAAGGGTCTTATAAGCCTCGGCGGATTTATGTTCTTTAAGAGAGATTTCGGCACATTCCCAGATGGTATCGGAAAGTTCCTCAAAAATCTCCTTGTTTTCGTCTATGTAAGCATAAAGTTCTTTTTTATCCATGAAAAGGCGCTCCTTTCAAAAAAGAAAAACGGGCGACCGCAATGGTCGCCCGTTACGGGAAAAATCAATACAAAACTTTGCTGAGGAAGTCTTTGGTTCTGGGGTTCTGGGGATGATTGAAAACCTCGTCCGGAGTTCCCTCTTCCGCAACGATACCGCCGTCAATAAAAACAACGCGGTCGCTGACTTCTTTTGCAAAACCCATTTCGTGGGTTACGATAACGGAAGTCATTCCGTTTTTAACAAGGCCTTTAATAACGTCAAGAACCTCGCCGACCATTTCGGGGTCAAGGGCGGAAGTGGGTTCGTCAAAAAGCATTACGTCCGGTTCCATTGCAAGAGCGCGAACGATTGCAAGACGCTGTTTCTGACCGCCGGAAAGGCTGGTTGCGCTTTCCATTGCTTTGTCTGCAAGACCTACGCGGTTAAGAAGCTCCATTGCCTGTTCGTTGGCTTCGTTTTTTGCAATCTTCTTTACAACGGTGGGGGCAAGAGTTACGTTTTCAAGAACGGAAAGGTGCGGAAAAACGTTGAAATGCTGAAAAACCATTCCCATTTTCTGGCGGTGAAGGTCGATATCGACTTTTTCGCTGGTGATATCAACACCCTCGAAAATGATGCTTCCGGAATCGGGAGTTTCGAGCATGTTGAGGCAGCGAAGGAAGGTAGATTTGCCGCCGCCGGAAGGTCCGATAATGGAGATAACTTCCTGGGGGGCAACGTGTTCATTTATACCTTTAAGGACCTGAAGGTCGCCAAAGCTTTTATAAAGATCGATAGTCTGGATCATTTGCTGTTGAGTCTCCTTTCATAAGCAAGAACAAGTTTGCTGAGAACGAAGGTCACAGCAAGATAAATGGCACCGACGATGATGAGGATCTCAAGTGCAAGATAGGTCTGGCCGTTGACTTTGAGGTAGGAAGTCATAAGGTCGCCAATGAAGAAAGTGGATGCCATGGAAGTCTCTTTGGTAATGGCGATAAATTCGTTACCGATTGCCGGAAGGATGTTTTTGATAGCCTGGGGCATAACAACTTTTATCATGGTCTGGGTTTTGTTCATACCGAGGGAGCGGGCGGCTTCGGTCTGACCTTTGTCAACTGCCTGGATACCGCTGCGGAAAAGTTCGGAAACGTATGCAGCACTGTTGCAGGCAAGCGCAACAGATACCCAGAAGAAGTTTCCGGCATCAACCGGAATGATTTTGGGAAGACCGAAAACGAAAAGATAAAGCTGAAGAAGAAGAGGAGTTCCGCGGATAACTTCGATATAGATCATGCAAAGCCAGCTGATGGGGTTCCATTCCGCAAGCCAGTGGATAAAGCCTTTTTTGCTTTTCTTTTTGTTGATGCCCTTAAAAGGCTTTATGTTGGACATTCTTCCCAGAGCGATGAACGCACCGAAAATAACGCCGAAAAATACCGCGATTGCGGAAAGAATAAGGGTATAGCGAAGACCTTCGAAAATAAAGACCTGCCAATAGTCCCTGATCAGTCTGATAATGTTTTCTATCATTTATGTTCCTCCATGGGGTTTAATTAAGCGGAAAAGCAGGGCGGGAAGTCAATTCCTGCCCTGCGGTTCTGTCTGTTTTTGTTTAAGGTCGTCAGCCTTCGTCGGTTGCAACGTTACCTTCGTCGTCGTAAGAAATGTCTGCTGCGTTTTCGCCTTCAGCAAGTGCAAGAGCTTCTTCGTACCATACGTCGTAGTAACCTGCGTCATATGCTTTTGCAAGGATCTCGTTTACCTGTGCAAGGAGCTCGTCATCTTCTTTGTTAAGAAGGATTACGTTTGCGGTGTATTTGGGGTCAACTTCGAAGATGAAGCCGGACATTGCAACGTCATCGGGGTTGTTTGCGATGAATACTTCTGCGTTGCCGGTTGCAAGTGCAAGTGCGTCGAAGTCGCCGTTTTTGAGCTGAAGGAATGCGGTGGTAAGGTCGCCTACTTCAACGATCTCGCAATCTTCGGGAAGCTGGGATTTGCAAAGGTCAAGCTGAAGAGAAGCGGTCTGTGCTGCAACTTTAAGTCCGGAAAAATCAGCAGCGGTGGTGAATTTGCCTTCGTTTTCTTTGGTGGTTACGATGACCTGTTCGGTTTCGTTATCACCTGCGTAGTAGTAATCGGAAAGGTTATAGTTTTCAGCACGCTGTTCGGTCCAGGAGAAACCGGAGATGGACATATCAACGGATTTGGTTTCAACTGCAACCTGGCAGGCGTTGAAGCTCATGGGAACGATTTCAAGTTCTTTGCCAAGTTCTTCAGCGATGAACTGTGCAAGGGTTACGTCGAAGCCGACGTAAGAATCCTGGCCGGATTTGGAAACGTCAACGAATTCCATAGGAGCGAAGTCGGGGGAAAGAGCAACTTTAAGAACTTCTTTGTCAGAAGCGCCGCAGCCGGCAAATGCGAAGAGCATGCAAGCGATAAGGATAAGGGATACGATCTTTTTCATTTTGTTTACCTCACTAATTTAGAAATTAAATTTTGAAGTCATTGATCATTGGCTATGTCCGTATTATACTCGCATAAATATTCATTGTCAACCCCTTTTTATGAATATTTATTCGTTTTTACCTTTTGACTACAACCCTCAACACTTTGCCGTGTGTTTTGTGCAAATTCCACATAAAACCCATATATATTAAAGATATTCGGCGGTTTTATCCCGCTGCAGGCTGTTTTTGCATATGCAAAACAAAATGTATAAATACACAACTTTCATTCTTTCTATGTATACTACGCCCTTTTTTACATTAAAATCGGTGTAATAATTTGATTATCTTTTCTTATATTAAACAGCCGGTTTCGTAATAATTGCCATAAAATCATTAAAAAAACGTAAAAAATGATACATTTTTGACATTTTGGTTATTGCAAAAATCCTTTCTTGCCTATATAATATCTTATATATGTTAATTCGATTTAGTGCGGCTTTTCCGCCAAGGAGGAAAATCATGGGAATCAATCCTCAGGATAAAAAAGCTCTTTCCGACGCTCTTGCAAGACGTCTTCCCGCTTATTACCGTCATGTTTGCATCATGCTTGCCGAAGGCAAACAGACCATAACTTCCAGCGAACTTGCAAAAAAAGTCGGCAACACCAGCGCTCAGGTCCGTCAGGACTTCTTCACCTGCGGCGGTGTTGAAAACTATCATCCCGATACCCTTAAAGACTGGCTTTCCGGTCTTCTCGGAATCAAAAAAGAACATCACATGGTCGTTATCGGCGCCGGAAACCTCGGCCGTGCTATCATAAGCTTTAAGGATTTCAATACCGACGGTTTCTTTATTGATGCGGTTTTTGACAACAACCTTATGCTCGACGGAATGCAGATCTGCGGAATTCCGATCCTTCCCGCAACTTCTCTTGAAGATTATCTTTCCGCCAACAAAGTCGACATCGTCGTCATCACCACCCCCGCAAGCGTTGCGGAAGAAATCCTTGAAAAATCCGTAAAATGCGGCGTAAAAGGAATCTGGAACTTTGCTCCCGTTGACCTTCGCTCCAACGAAAACATCGAAGTCCAGAACGTTCACCTCAGCGACAGCCTTCTTACCCTTTCCTTCCGCATGAACGAAAAAAACAACTGGAAAGAATAACAGCCAAAAAAGTAAAAAGCACCGCAAAGCGGTGCTTTTTTTGTTTTTTATTAAAGTTTTTCAATTTCGCTTTCGCCGAATACTTCAAACCCGTTTTCCAAAAGGAGTGCGGCGGTTTTTCCAAAGCCTTTGATAAGTCCGCCGTCGAACTTTCCGTTATGGATCATTCCGCTTCCGCAGGACGGACTTTTTTCTTTAAGAAGCGCCTTTTTGCAGCCAAAAAGCCTTCCCAGGCGAAGCACCTCTTCGGCGCCTTTTATATATTGGGCGGTGACGTCTTTTCCCTTTTCTGTAAGCACCTTTTCGCCCACTATTTCAGCCGGGTCCCTTGGGGTTGAAAGTCCTCCCATTATCTCGGCGCAAACCGGAACGAGTTCGTATTTATCCATAAGCTTTTCAATTCCGTCAAGGGGTTTGCTTTTTCCGTCATATCGGCACGAAACTCCGAGAAGGCAGGCACTTATAAGCAGTTTTTCCATGTGTTTTCTCCTTTGAGCACGGGGCTTTGGTTTTGAGCACCGCATGCTCAAAACCTTATACCATAATGATACAATAAAAAAGCCGCCGGGTCAACGGCGGCAGTTTTTATTTTTTCTTTGATCTGAACAAAAGCCAGCCGACACCGATTGCCGCAAGGCATATGGCGGCTGCGGAAATTTCGAGAAAAATCGCAAGGCCGCGAAGGTCAAGAAACCCTCCGGAATTTCCTATTATCTTAAAAGGGATAAGCGCCAAAAACGCCGCCGGCGCAGAGAATGGAATAAATCTTAAAAACTTGCGTTTTGTTTTCGCGCAAAGAAGATACTCCGCCGCAGCGAGCAAAACAAAAACCATAACCGCCGCAATAATAAGGGTGTAATCCGTTCCGTTATGGCTGAGCATTTTTCTCACTCCCTGTTTTTAAGTTTCCGCTCTCTTTCATAAAGCTTGTCGTTATATCTGTCATAAATAGCGGTGGATTTTTCTTTCACCGCGTCCGCAAGCTTTTTGCCGTAGATTTTTCCGTATTCGCGGAAAAGCACCGCCGCATAAACGACCGGCGCTATGGCAAAAGTGATTCCCAGAACAAGAAGCGCCGCGCAGTAATCTTCCGTAAGGCGTGCGGCGTTTTCCCATTCGGGAAAAACGATTCCGTCGGTACGCATGGAGCGGCTTCCGAAAGAAGAAGCGACGTCAGCTATCGCGCCCGCTTCATAACGTCTTCCCACGTCGATTATTTCGCAGTTTTCGGAAGGAAAGTTTTCCTTCGTTATGTTCATGGCAAAATTCTTTACCGGGTCGGGAATGACTGCTTCGTAACAGTCGATGCCGGTCTTGGTCATTCCGGCAAGCTTTTCATAGGACATATAAAGTCCGCCGTTCAAAGTTTTTGCCTTTTTGCTTGCAAAATCGTCCTCGGGTTCAATAACTCCCGCCACAATAAAGCGCTGTCCTTCAATAAGAAGCTCCATTCCGGCAACGTCAGTGGCACCGAAAAGGGTCCAGGCAAGTTCCTTATCAAGAACGACTTTGTCTTTCATAAGGTCGCTTCCGCTTATGTAGCTTCCGCTGTGAAGGTAATATGGGTGGAAGAAAAAGAAATCCCCGCCGATACCCACTGCGTTGACCTTTGCGTTTCCGCGAAGGGTCGAGGTGCTGACCATTCCGGTGCCGCAATAGGCATAGTTCCAGAGTTGCGCGCCCTCTTTTGCCGTAAGTGAAGCTTCGGTAAGCTTTGAATCCACCGTTTTTCCAAAGGTGAAAACGTCGCTCTCGTCGATTTTTTCGTTCACCGGCATAAAACAGGAAACGTAGGAATAAAAAAGCTCATTCTCCCCAGCCCAGACTTTTGCGCTGTCAACATAGCTGAGCGTTCCGGCAACGATATTATAAAGCACTATGCAGGCCGCCGCCAGCAAAAGGAATCCCGCGCTGACAAAAAGCGGCAGTTTATGTTCTTTAAGCCGGTTCATAAGGTCACTCCTCAGCCTTCGGCCATTCTTACAAGCATTCCGGATTCGATAGGTGCAGAAGCGGTGGTGATGACGTATTCGCCGTTTCCGATTCCGGAAACCGCGGAGTTGACATCGTCGGATTCAATGACCTGAACGTCTACTCTGGTTGCGGAATATCTGTTTCCAAGGGGGCTGTTCTTTGTGGTAAGAACGAGCACGAAACTTCCGTTGCTGTCGCTTCTTACGGCACTGTTGGGAACGATTGCATCAAAATTCCTGCTGCGCTGGCCGATTGAAATATCCACGTTCATTCCGGGTTCGATATCGCCGGAAAGTTCAAAAATAAGAATTTTGTTTCTTCCGCCGCTTTGAGCATCGTTCTTTATCTCTTTGAGCACGGCTTTTATCTGGCTTCCCCACCAATATGTGCTCACTTCGGCGGTATCGCCTACAGAAACCTTTTTCGCCTGCTCAGAAGTTACGTTGACTCCGACGGTGTAACCCCTGTCGGAAAGTTCGATGACGGCGATGGGCATTCCGGCTTCGGCAACTTCGCCCGCTTTTACGTTAAGTTCCGAAACGGTTCCGCCGACTTTTGCGGTAATTTCGTTTCCGGTTTCTCCGCCGGAAAGTTCGGCTACTTTTTCGCGAAGTCTTTCAATTTCCTTTTTCTTCTGTTCAAGAGAAAGGTCCTCAAGTTTTTCGTCTATTTCGCCGTCTTCCATTGCCATTCTCAAAGCCTCGCGGGCATTGTCATAGGCATCCTGCGCCGCATCAACAAGGTCAAGGGCTGCATCATAGCTTTGTCCGGCATATTTTCCGTATTTTGCTTTTTCGCTGTCAAGTTTTTTCTGAGCCTCGTTAACGGCGTTTTCTGCCGCAACGTACTGGTTATAAAGTTCGTTATATTCGTTGGGGTTTCCGGTTTCGGAATCGTTGGGAATGTTGAGTGCGCCGAGCTTTGCTTCATAATCCGCCACCGCTCTGTTCCAGGAATCGACGCTGTATTGGGCGTTCTGGAGTTTTTCGTTGGCGGTTTTCCATTCGTCGCTTGCGGTATCGGTTATTTTGGCAAGTTCCGCAGCGCAGTTATCGCGTTCCGCAGTCCATGCGGCAAGTTTTTCTTTTGCATCCGCAAGAAGGACTTTAAGGCTTTTTACCTCTTCGGATTCTTCCGCACCCTCCAGTTTTTCAAGGTGGGTTTTAAGTTCGTTAAGTTTTGCGGTCTTGCCTTCAAGGTCGGTTTCGGCTGCACTTATAGCTTTGTCTGCCGCGGCAATATTGCTTGCGTTGGCTCTGGCATCGGAAAGAGCTTCTCTTGCGTCCTCCACTGCTCTTGTTTCGGAAGAATATTTGTCTCTTCCGGCAGTGATGACAGCTCTTTCATATTCGATTTCAGCGGTTTCAAGAGAAAGTTTCGCCGCGTCAAGTTCGGCGCTGTCGCCCTCGCCAAGAATGAAAAGAACGTCGCCGGCGGCAACGGTCTGACCTACCTGAACGAAAACGGTCTCTATTTTTCTGCTCTGCTCGGTTTCAACAACGTATTCCTCGTTGGCGGTAACGGTTCCGCTTCCGCGAATCTTCGCGTTGATGCTTCCGCTCATAACGTACTGGGTCGAAACTTCGGGAAGGGAATGATTCATAAAAGTATTCGAGAAAAAGGTGAGCACCAGCATCACGCTCAAAAAAATGATCGCGGCGTTTTTGACCCATTCTCTTTTTTTCACTGTTGTTTCTGCCATGGTTTTCATCCTTTCACCGAGCCCTGATGCGCAATACCTTCAACAAGGTATTCCTCGCCGTGGAGGAAGAGCAAAAGCGTCGGAATCATATATATTGTGGCAACGGCAAAGGCAATTCCCACCTCGCCGGCGTTTATCTGGGAAAGATAGACCGAAAGCGGCTGCTGCGCCGCATCCGGAAGAAGGATTATGGGCTGTTCGACCATGTTCCAATAATCTATGAATACGAGTATCGCAATGGAATAAAGGGCGCTTCGGCACTGGGGAAGGCATATCCTCGTAAAAATCTGCCATTCGCCCGCTCCGTCAAGCTTTGCCGCTTCGATAAGCGATTTCGGAATCCTTCGCATGAACTTTGTGAGAAGGAAAACCGAGAACGGAGCGAAAATTCCCGGGAAAATTATTGCCCAGCGGGTGTTGAGTATCCCGACCCATTCGCTTACAAGATAGTTCGGAACAAGGGTGACCTGATAGGGCATCAGCATGAGTATCACGTAGAAAAAGAACATGAAATTGCGGAATTTTCCTCTCCAGCGGGTAAAGCCGTAAGCCGCAAGTGCCGCCGTTCCCACCTGAAGAAGAACTATCGGCACAACCAGGATGACCGAGTTCCAGAACTTGAAAAGATAGTCCGGGCTTTTAATAAGTCCCGTTATGTACTGCGAAAGGCTCACCTTGTCCGGAATGAATTTTAATGTGACCGAATCGGCGATATAGGTTTTGCTGTCGCTTGTCATGTTGGAAAAAATCATTCCGTAGTTTGCGTTTATTTCGCTTTGTTCCATAAAGGAGTTTGTTATGGTGAGCACCGTCGGAAGAAGGAAAAGAATCGCAAAAACCGCGGAAATTATGAACATGGCAAAGCGTCCGAAATATTTTTTCTTTTTCATCAGCCTTCCACGTCCTTTCCGAAAGCATCCTCGATTTTGAAAAGGAGCGCGATGATGATTACCATCACTATCGCCATAAGGACTGCCGCGGCAGAAAGTTTTTGGTAATCAAGGGACTCAAAGGTGTTGTTCATAAAGTGCTGGAGCATATAAAGCCGCTCCACGGGGTATTCGCCGGTGAGAAGATAAATTTCGCGGAAGACCTTGAAGGAATTTATCATCGAAAGAATGGTGACAAAAAGCACCGTCGGCGAAAGATAGCGAAGCTTTATGGCAAAAAATTTATAGAAAGCGGAAGAGCCTTCGACCTCCGCCGCTTCAAGAAGCTCCTGGGGAATGTTCGCAAGAGCCGCCATAAAGAGTATCATATTGTAGCCTAAATTTTTCCAAAGATAGAGCATTACTATAACGCCCAGCGCCCATTCGGATTTGAGCCAGTCTATCTTATCCGCGCCGAAGAAAAGAAGAACTTCGTTTATGGCGCCGTTGTTATGGAAAAGCACCTGCCAGATAAGCACCACCGATGCAACGGGCACCATCATGGGGCTTAAAAAGAAGGTTCTGAACTGGCTTTTAAGCGGAATTTTTGCTTCAAGCATCAGCGCAAGGCCGAGAGAAAGCACCACCGCAAGGGGCACCGCGATTATCGAAAAATCCGCGGTGTTTTTTACGGCGATTTTAAAAGCGGCGTTGTCCAAAACGTTTTGGAAGTTTTCAAGAAAAACGAATTCCGGGTTGATGGGGCTTTTTATTAC
Organism: Oscillospiraceae bacterium; assembly: GCA_017468365.1. Lineage (GTDB taxonomy): Bacteria > Bacillota > Clostridia > Oscillospirales > Ruminococcaceae > UMGS1668. Next base: position 30,408 of record JAFUIS010000009.1, read on the forward strand.
GGAATAATAGACTACCACCAGAAACGGAAGAATGAAAAACACAGAAACGCCAAGGACACTCGGTCCCAGGAACATCCAGCTTTGGATAAAATCCTTGGTTCTGGCGTTAAGACCGAGTATCCGCTCTTTTATGCTTTTTTTCTCTTTTGTTTTGTTATCTTTGTTCGTTGACATAAAGGTTTACCCTGCTCTGGATATATTCCGCAGTCTGCTGTGCGGTTCTGTCGCCGTTGAAGAAATAGGCAATTTCTTCGTTGATGATATCGTTTACGCTGTTGTCATAGCGGGCAACTTTTGTGGTGTTTTCGATGATATCCATAAGGATATCAAGTTCGCCCTGGGTCATGGCATAGACCGGGAACTCGATGGAGCTGTAACCGTTGTCGATCCAGCCATAGGTCTTGGGAACTTCGTGCCAGCCTTTTTCGTTGACCTGGCCTTTTACATATTCCGGAAGGACGAAATCGATCTTGTTTTCGTCTTCGGAAGTTTCGGGCGCTGCAGGGGTCTCAACGGGAACGTCGATCACGATATCGCCGCCGATTTGAGGATTATATTCCGCATAGGGGTTTGCAGCCTGTTCCGGGTCATAGAATTCGTCGAATTCGGGAGTCATTTCCGCTTCGACCATTTTGTCGAAGACCTTTTTGTTGGTGGGAAGACTTCCGTAATGTCCGCTGCCGTTGTCCTGATATTCTTCGGTAAGAATGGAGCTTATAAACTCCCATGCTGCGTCTTTATATTCGCAGGAGGAGGACATTGCATATCCGGAACCGAAGCTGAAGGAGTTGCCGCTGCCTTCGTTGGTGGGAAGTCCCACAAGAGAAGTCTGGTCGCCGAGGATATAAAGTATCCTTGAACGGAAGCTGTTGAGGTTATAGATATTCGCGGCACAAAGAAGCTGTTCGCCTTTTGCGACCCTGATAATGGGCTGGACGTAATGCTGATAATATTCGTCGTTATAATCGAACTCGGTGGGGAAAGTTGCGGTGAGTTCAAGGATATCGATAAATTCGTCGGTGTCGAAATAACATTCGCCTTTTTCCCAGTCGATGAAGCTGTCCATCTGGTTGTTCACAAGAAGGAAGAAAGCGTAATCCTTGGTGGCGCTGTCTTCAAAAACGGTGGCGCCTTCGGGAAGTTTGGCATAGGCCTCTTTAAGGTCGTCAAAAGTCCAGCTTTCGCCGTCGCCAACCACGTTTTTAAGTCCCGCATAGGTCGTAATGGAGAAGTTGGAATAGATCTCGTAAAGTTTTCCTTCGTCGTTCATAAGAGCCTTGAAGGGCGCTTCAACAAGATTTTCCCAGCCGATATCTCTTTCGATATAGGGCACAAGGTCCTCAAAAATGCCTTTTCCGGCATATCTTGTCATGGGCATTCCGTTGGTGGCAAAGATATCGGGAATGTTGCCGCTGATTATTTCGGTGTTGAGCTTGGTAAGACCGGAATAATCTTCGCCGCTGGCATATTCGGAATAATCTATCGCTCTGATGCGGAATTCGGGGTTGGTTCTGTTAAATTCAACTATCTTCTGGCGCACGTCATAATCAAGGAAGGTGCAGGCAAGGGTAAGTATCTTCTTTTCCGGAATTTCGGAAGAGGGAGTCTTTTTAAGGGATACGATATTATAGGTGGTCTCTTCTTCGCCCCATTCTTCCGCAAAGGTAAGAAGGGTCTCTTCGTCTTTTACAAAAATCCTGTCGCCGGAAATTCCGTTGGGGTCAACGTCACAGTCGATCCAGCTGAGGATATGTTCCGGTTCCTCTTCGCCGATGGTGAAGCCGAGGATTCCGCTTCCGCTGGGGGAAGGATAGATAAAGTCATAAAGTCCGCCGCCGCTGCAAACAGAATATGCGCTGGGCGGAACGGTTATCATCTCGCCGGCTTTTTTGGTTTTGGGATCGATTATTCTTATGGCGTTGCCGCTGTTTTCTTCCCAGGTGAGGAAAGCGACGCTTCCGTCTTTAAGAACGACCATTCCGTTGCAGCCGCCTTCGCCGGTTTCGATTTCGCCGAGTTCTTTGAATTCGGTGTCATAAACTTTTATTTTATCCCAGGAGGAGGCATAAAGGTTTCCGTCACCGCCGGTAACGATATAGTTGGGATAAAAAACGTTTTCGTCCTTATTGCTGAAATTGGCAATAACGGTGCCTTCGTCATAAGTTCCGTCGCCGTTAAGGGTGTGAATGGAAAATTCGGACTGGGTGTTTTCATACTGCCAGTAATCACCGGTCTCATAGTTGAAATTTTCCGGAAGGTCAACGACGGTGGTGTTTCTCGAAACAAGTACCGCCGGGCCTTTGGGTCCCATGAAAAAGTCGTTTATGTATTCGTTATAGTTTTCGGTTTCCTTATAATAGTTATCCATGCCGAAGGAGGCTTCTTTTCTGAAGTCCTCTCCCTTTTCGTCAAAGGAAACGAGCGTCTGGACGTAGCGGTTTTCGGTCACGGTCTCGCCGGTTTCTTCGATTACGGTTTCAACCTCAACACTCGTATCGGCAATGGCATAAAATCTTCCGTCGATGATTTTTGCGGCACTGAGCCACTGTACCTCTTCCGGAAGTTCGATTTTGCTATAGGTGGGAACATAGATAAATTCCGGCATTTCGGAATTCGGATTTTCGGTTTTTCCGCAGCCGGCAAAGGCGGTCACAAAAAGAATTGCCGCCATAAGAATAGCAACTGTTTTTTTAAGGTTTTTCATCATATCCCCTCGCTTTTTGTCAAAATTTTGCTTTCACTATATAAGTAAACCAAAGGGCCGTTTTTGTTGCACCAAAAAGCGGCTTTTTTGAAATATTTTTATTATAGTATGTTTTATTTGATTATAACACTTTATTGCATACAGGTCACTATTATTCTCGAATAACTTTTGCGCCGAAGGGCATAAGGCTCAAGGCTGCGTATTTGAAGAACTGTTTTCCGAAAGGAATGCCCACAATGGTGATGCACCAGACGATTCCGCAGATAAGCGAAGTGAGCGCTATCTCCCAACCGAAAACGATTATCCAGAGGATATTGAAAAGAGTGCTTCCAAAACCCATATGCTCGTAGCTTATCTCTTTTCTGAACGGGGTCACAACAAGACCCGCAATTTTAAAACACTGCATTCCCGCCGGGATACCGACTATTGTGATGCAGAGAAGAAGTCCTGCAAAGGCCCATTCGAGCCAAAGAAGGAATCCGCCGAAAAGGAACCACAAAATATTTCCCAAAGTTTTCATAATTTATCACCTTTCTTCTTTTTCAGCGCTTTTTCGTTTTCTTTTCATCATAAGTATATCATAAAATTTTTCCGTAAAATCGAAAAATTTTTAACTTTAAACAAATATTAATAATCCGTAAAAAATTTATTCATAAAGTGTTTTGAAAAACAAAAAAGCCTTCGCAATGCGAAGGCTTTTTTCGTTTTTATTCTTCGGTCTGTTCCGGAATTTCTTCGGCGGAAACTTCTTCGGAAATTTCTTCGGTTTTCGGTTCTTCGGCGGGTTTCGGATTCATGATATCCTCAAATTCCTTGCCGGTGACCTTTTCTTTTTCCATAAGCACGGCGGCGACTGCGTCGAGTTTGTCGCGGTGCTCAACAAGAATAGCTTCGGTTTTTGCATAAGCTTCGTCCACAAGTCTTCTGATTTCGCTGTCGATATCGGAAGCGATATCATCGGAATAATGCTTGTTCTGGCCGTAATCTCTTCCGAGGAAGACTTCGTTTTCGTCGGAACCGTAAACGATGGGTCCGAGTTTTTCGCTGAAGCCGTAGCGGGTGACCATGTTTCTTGCAATTCTGGTGGCTCTTTCAAGGTCATTGGAAGCACCGGTGGAAATATCTCCCAGAACAATTGCTTCGGCAACGCGTCCGCCCAGAAGGGTGCAAAGTTCTTCTTCCATATAACGTTTGGTCACGTAGTTTCTGTCCTCAACGGGAAGGCTCATGGTGTAACCGCCTGCATATCCGCGGGGAACGATGGAAATTTCGTGAACGGGGTCCTGGGTCTCGCAGAAATAAGTTACAACGGCGTGGCCCGCTTCGTGATAGGAAGTAAGGCGTTTATCCTTGTCGTTGACCTTTCTGGATTTCTTTTCGGGACCGGCGACAACTTTGATAGTCGCCTCTTCGATTTCCTTCATGGTAATGGCTTTCTTTTTGCGTCTTGCGGCAAGAAGAGCAGCCTCGTTGGTAAGGTTTTCAAGTTCCGCACCGGTGAATCCCGCGGTGGATTTTGCGATGACGCCGAGGTCAACGTCCGGACCGAGGGGTTTGTTTTTGGTGTGGATCTTAAGAATGGCTTCGCGTCCTTCAACGTCCGGAGCGCCCACAACTATCTGGCGGTCAAAACGGCCGGGACGAAGAAGTGCCGGGTCAAGGATATCCGCACGGTTGGTTGCTGCCATTACGATGATTCCGGTGTTATTTCCAAAACCGTCCATCTCAACAAGAAGCTGGTTAAGGGTCTGTTCGCGTTCATCGTGTCCGCCGCCGAGACCTGCGCCTCTGTGACGGCCGACCGCGTCGATCTCATCGATAAAGATGATAGCCGGTGCGTTTTTCTTTGCTTCGCCAAAAAGATCGCGAACACGGCTTGCGCCGACACCGACGAACATTTCAACAAAGTCGGAACCGGAAATGGAGAAGAACGGAACACCCGCTTCGCCTGCAACTGCTCTTGCAAGAAGGGTCTTACCGGTACCGGGCTGTCCCATAAGAAGAACGCCTTTGGGAATTCTTGCGCCGAGGGCATTGAAACGGTTCGGGTGTTTAAGGAATTCGACAATTTCTTCAAGTTCCTCTTTTTCTTCGGTGCAACCCGCAACGTCCGCAAAGGTGGTGGGTTTATCGCCGTTTTTGTCTTTATATTTCGCTTTGGCAAAATCCATTACTTTTCCGCCGCCGCCCTGCTGACGCATCATAAAGAACCAGAAAACCGCCATTGCTCCGATAAGAAGAAGGGTCGGAAGCATGGAGATCCACCAGGGGGTCTCTTTTACAGGAAGATAGTCAGGTTTAAGTTCTGTCGCGGAATTTTCATTCTGTTCGTTTATAAGAATGATATCGTTGAGGAAAACGGAAACGTTCGGAACGGTATATTCCACGGTTTCGCCTTTTTCCTTTCCTTCTTCGGGAACTTTGGTAAGGTTGAGTTCGCCGGTTCCGAGGTCAAGGGTATAGCTTTCGACCTCGCCGTTTTCAAACATTCCGAGCACTTCGTAATACTTGAGCGGAACGACTTCTTCCTTGTTCATGGTGAACATAAGAGAAGTCAGAAACAAAAGCAGAACAAGCGCCGCAACGTAAGAAATTATGGTTTTTACTTTGTTGTTCAAAACATCAGCTCCGATTTTAATTAAAAATGATTTTCAAAAATTATTTTTCGTAAATTTCGGGTTTGAGAACGCCGATATAAGGAAGGTGACGGTACTGCTGGTCAAAGTCAAGACCGTAACCTACAACGAATTCGTCCGGAACGGTGAAGCAGAAATAATCCGCTTTTACGTCGGCAATGCGGCGTTCCGGTTTATCAAGAAGAGTCGCGATTCTTATGGATTTTACGTTTCTCTGTCCAAGAATGCTTTTGAGGTAAGAAAGGGTCATGCCGCTGTCAAGAATATCCTCTACTATCAGAATATCCTTGCCGGAAAGATCGTGGTCAAGGTCCTTGATGATTTTTACAACACCGCTGGTTTTGGTGCCGCCGCCATAGCTTGAAACGGACATAAAGTCAATGTTTATCGGAATGGAAATCGCTCTCATCAGGTCTGCCATAAAAATAACGGAACCTTTAAGAACGGCAACAAGCATAAGATTTTTATCCGCGTAATCCTTGCTTATCTGTTTTCCCATTTTTTTGACCGCCTTTTTGATGTCTTTTTCAGAAATAAGAATTTTTTCAATGTCGTTTTCAATAGTGTACATTTTATGCATCCTCCGCATTAAAATTCTTTATTTTTACGGCAGATCTTCATCGCCGCAACATTGACGGTTTTTTCGGAAAGTCTTGCGCGCCTTGCCGCACCCAGACCTTCGACCCAAAGGACGCCCTCTTCATCCGCAACCACCGCGACGGAATTTCGTTTTTCCGCCGGAATTTTTTCTTCGATGAAAAGTTTTTTAAGGGTTTTCGTTCCGCCGTGGATATCGGCTTTGTCGCCTTCCTTTCGGCTTCGGATGACCGCTTTGCCCTTTATTTTATCAAAATCAAATGTATCTTTTAAGGCGTAATTATAAACTTTGTATGAATTTTCGCCGGGGTTTTCTGACAAAATCCTTACTTCTATCTCTTTTTCGCCCGAAAGAACGGTTTTTCCTTCAAAAAAAGGCTTTTCTTCAAAAGGTTCGTCCTTTTCTTTAAGAACGCTTTTTTTGATTATCCCTTTTTTGCAGATAAGATATTCGTTTTTCGAAAGTTCCTCTTTAAAATCGCCTTTTCCGATTTTTTCAGCGATTCGAAGAGTTCTTTCATAATCAAACGAAAAACCGAATTTTTCAAGAAGCATCGCCGTGGCTCTGTTTTTTACTGCCGGGTGGGCTTCGTTTATTACCGCGCTTTCAAAACCTTTTTCGGTGCTCGCTTTTTCAAGAAGCGATTTTGCTTCAAAATCTATAAAATCTCTCGTTTCCGAAAGGTTTCTTGAAAGGCGAAGAAAGGCTTTTTCAAAGCCGGGGTTTATTTCTTTCATCACCGGAATGACGCCGTGGCGTATCCGGTTGCGGGTATATTCATCGGTAAGGTTTGTGCTGTCAGTAACATAATCAAGCCCGTGCTCATTTGCATAGCCTTCTATCTGCTCCCGGGAAAATTCGATGAGCGGGCGGATTATTTTTCCGCGGACCGGCGGAATTCCGCAGATTCCCGAAAGGGCTGCGCCCCTTGCCGAATTGAAAACAAAGGTTTCGGCGCAGTCCGAAAGGCTGTGGGCGGTGGCAATTTTTGTATCTTCGCCCAGTTCGTTTGCACAGTGCTCAAAAAACTCGTAGCGAAGTTTTCTTCCGGCTTCCTCGGTGCTCAAACGGTGCTTTTCGGCAAATTCCGCAACGTTTGCGCTCAAAACCCGGCATTCAATGCCGTATTTTTTGCAAATGGAACGGACGAATTCTTCGTCCCGGTCGCTTTCGCTTCCCCTGAGGTTGTGGTTCACGTGGGCACAAATGATTTTCAAATCCATCTCTGTGCTCAAAGAACAGAGCAAATGGAGCAGAACGGAGGAATCACATCCGCCCGAAACCGCGGCAACAACTTTTCCGCCTCTTTTGAGCATTCCGAAGCGTTCGATGACTTCTTTCACCGCTCTAAGCTCAAGCGGCGCGGTGCTCATCTGTCTTCCTCCAAGGTGGTGAACTTGGTAAACTGACCGTCCCAGCAAAGGGTTGCTGTTCCGGTTTCGCCGTGGCGGTTTTTCGCGACGATTACTTCAACGGTATCCGCTTCGGGAGTGGCAACGCCCTCCTGCTGCTGGTAATAGGATTCGCGGTAAAGGAACATTACGATATCCGCATCCTGCTCGATGGAACCGGATTCACGAAGGTCGGAAAGCATGGGTTTATGACCCTGACGGCTTTCGGTACCACGGGAAAGCTGGGAAAGAACGATTACGGGAACGTTGAGTTCCTTTGCCATAAGTTTGAGGTTTCTGGTCATTTCGGAAACTTCCTGAACACGGTTGTCGCTGCGTTTTCCGGAAGACATAAGCTGAAGATAGTCGACGATAACAAGGTCAAGGTCGCGGACGCGGCGAAGTTTTGCCTTCATTTCGGAAACGGTGATACCTGCGGTATCATCGATAAGGATATTCGCTTTGTTGAGCATCTGCGCCGCTTCCGCAAGTCTTGTCCAGTCCGAAGCTTCGAGAGAACCTATACGAAGTTTCCAGCTTTCTACCATTGCCTCGCAGGAAAGCATTCGGGAAGTTATCTGTTCGCTGCTCATTTCAAGAGAAAAAATCGCAACGTTCTTTTTCTGTTTCATGGCGACCTTTGCGGCAATGTTCAGCGCAAAGCTGGTCTTGCCGAGACCCGGTCTTGCCGCGATGATGACAAGGTCGGATTTATTGAGACCGCCGAGCTTTGCGTCAACGGCGGAATAACCGGTTTTAAGACCGAGATACTGTTCTCTGTCCTCGCCGGAAAGTTTGTTTATCCTGTCATATGCCTCGATAAGGGTATCGCTTATGGGAACAAGACCTCTTGCGTCCCTTCCCTGGCGGATATCGTAAATTTTCTGTTCCGCGGAATCGAGAAGGAGTTTTCCTTCCGCGCCGCTTTCTCTTGCTTCGTTAAGAATTCCGCCGGAAATTTCGATAAGGTTTCTGGTAAGCTGTTTATCAAGGATTATTTCAACGTATGCGCCGAGATTTCGCACCGAAGGAACGATATCCATAAGGTGTGAAAGATAGATTTTTGCTTCCTGTTCGCTCTGAAAAATTTCTTCTTCCTTTGCGGCTTCAAGAAGGGTTATAAAGTCCACCGGTTCGCCTGCGGTGAACATGCGCACCATTTCGCTGAAAAGAGCCTTGTGCTGGGGGCGATAAAAGCTGTCGGGTCTTAATCTTTCAACAAGTTCGGAAAGACAGCCCGGTTCAACAAGTACCGCACCGAGAACGCTCTGTTCCGCCTCCATACTGTAAGGCAGATCCATTCCGAGCAAAAGCGGATTATCGTTTTCCAAAATTTTCACCTCTCATAGTCTTCCTTTAAAGAGAAGCCTTTTTTATTCGGAAACAAGAACAAAGATCTTTGCGGTTACTCCGTGGCCGAATTTTACTTCTGCATTAAAGGTGCCGAAAGATTTGATATCGCTTTCAAGGCTTACTTTTTTCTTGTCAACTTCGACGCCGTACTGTTTTTTGATCTCTGCGGCAACGTCTGCTGCGGTGATGGAACCGAAGAGTTTTCCGTTGGAGCCGGCTGCACCGGTCATTTTAACGGTTTTTTCTTTGATTACTGCCGCGGAATCCATTGCAGCCTGTTTTTCAAGAGCAAGGCGGCGTTCTTTTGCGGCCTCTTTCTGCTTAAGTTCGTTAAGTGCCTGGGGGGTTGCTTCCATTGCAAGTTTTTTGGGAAGAAGGAAGTTTCTTGCGTAACCGTCGGAAGCGTTGATGAGTTCGCCTTTTTTACCGGAACCTTTTACGTCTTCGAGAAGAATAACTTTCATATTATATTAACTCCTTTCGGTGGGTGTTGTTAATCATGCGTCCGCGTGTCCCGCGGCTTTTTCATAATAATCGTCAATGGCGGCAAGAAGTTTTTCTTTTGCCTCCTGGGGGGTGATATCGGGGATCTGGGCGCCCGCCATGGTCTGGTGACCGCCGCCGCCCAGTGCTTCCATTATCACCTGAACGTTCATTCCGCCAAGGCTTCTTGCAGAGAAGGAAACGCCGACGGGGGTTTTATACATTACAACGGAAGATGCAACGCCGTTTATGGTCAGAAGTTCGTCTGCCGCCTGGGGCGCAACAAGTCCGATGTCGTCATAGGATTTTGCGAAAGAAACCGCGCATCCGCGGTAAATTTCGGCGGTGGAAACGATTTTGGAACGGTGCTGATAACTCTGAAGGCTTCCGCTGAAAAGTTCCTTGACCTTAACGGTATCGGCGCCCATTTTTCTGAGGTATGCCGCCGCTTCAAAAGTTCTTACGCCCGCTCTCATGGAAAAGCTCTTTGTATCGAGCATGATTCCGGCGAGAAGAGCTTCCGCATCGGATTTTTTGACCTTGCATCTGCTGTCGAAATACTGTAAAAGCTCAGTTACCATTTCGGAAGCAGAGGAAGCATAGGGCTCGTGATAGAAAATCACGGCATTGTCGATGCTTCCGACCATTCTTCTGTGGTGGTCGATTACGACAACGTTGCGGCATGAAGCATAGATATCCTGGGATTCAAGAAGGTTTCTTATATGGGTATCCACAACGATAAGAAGGGTGTCGTCATTGACTTTTTCTTTTGCTTCATCCGGCGCGATGAAAAGTTCAAGGGTGCCGGCTTTTTCTATTTTATCGATAAGGGGTCTTGCAAGGCAGGTTTCGCGGTTTACGACGATGTGGCAATCTTTTTCCATATCGCGTACCGCATTGGCCATACCTACCGCCGCGCCTATGCAGTCAAGGTCGCCGAAGCGGTGACCCATAACGAGCACGTTGGAGCTGGAATCGATAAGGTCGCAAAGCGCGGCGCCGATTACACGGGTTTTTACTTTGGTACGTTTTTCAACGCCTTTTGCAAAACCGCCGTAAAATTCATACCCGTTGACGGTTCTTACAGCAGCCTGGTCGCCGCCGCGTCCAAGAGCCATTTCAAGCGCCTGAAGAGAAAAATCGTTGAGTTTGTCAAGGGAAAATTCGCCTCTTGCAACGCCGATGGAAAGAGTTACGGGCTGTTCTTCGCTGGTAAGGATCTTTCTCGCTCTGTCAAGAATGGAAAAACGTTCCTCTTCCATTTTGCGAAGATACTTTTCCTCAACGATTGCAACGTATTTCGAACTGGAATTTCGTTTAAGAAAAGCGTGGTTTTCGGCAACAAAATCTTCAAAAAGCTTTTCGACCTCGCCTTTGATCCAGCTTTTTTCGCTTTCTTTGCAGTTCGCGAAAAGTTCTTCAAGGTTATCGAGGGTTATGGAAAGAACCGCAGGACGGCTTTCGTCATAAAGTTTTTCGGTTTTTCTTTCGTTGGTGCGGTCGATGAAATAAAGAGCAAAAAGTCTTTCGCCAAGTTCGGAAGAGGTGGTTGAAACAACGCTGTAAAAACCGCCGCGGCACGAAACTTCACATCCGCCGGGATTAAAAGCCTTTTCCCTGTCGTAATTTTCAAGGATCTCGCTTACGTTTTTTCCAAAGCACTCTTCGCCTTTCATTACTCCGTCATGAAAAAGCCCATTCATCCAGATTATTTCACCGGATTCGCTTGTCACCGCCACCGGAAGCGGAAATCTTATAAGCGTGTCGCTTTTTACCGCGCCAAGCCTTCCGCCGATATATTCAAGAAACTTTCTTGAATCACGCCTTGCGGAAAGAAGTCTTATCACTCCAAAAGCAACGGCGCCGCCGGAAATAACGAGCTGGATATAAAAGGCCGTTTTTCCAAAGGAAGCCGCGATTGCAATGGATATAAGAGAAACTATCATAAAAATGATAAGCGTCAGTTCAAGAAGGTCTATCTTCTTTTTCAAGCCATATGCCTCCCCTTTTTCTTAAATGGGCACACTTTTTGAGTGTAAATACATAGTTATTATAACAAAGCGGAATCAAACTTGCAATAAGATGAATTAAAATAATAATATTATATATAAAAAGCGGCGGAGAAAAACTCTCCGCCGCCGTTTTTTTATTTAAGTTCCTGCCAGCGCGCAACCGCCATTGCGTCGCAGCGCTCGTTTTCCGGATGACCTGCGTGGCCTTTTATCCACTGGAATTTCACTTCGTGTTTTTCAAGAAGGTCAAGAAGTTTTTCCCAAAGGTCGGGATTAAGAGCTTTTTCGCCGCCGCTTCTTTTCCAGCCTTTTGCTCTCCATCCTTTTGCCCATCCGAGTGTCACCGCGTCCGAAACGTATTTTGAATCGGTGACCACCGTAACCTTGCAGGGTTGGTTGAGCGCCTCAAGCCCTTTTATAACCGCGGTGAGTTCCATTCGGTTGTTTGTGGTCTCGGCTTCTCCGCCGGAAAGTTCTTTTTCAATTTCCCCGTAACGAAGGATAGTTCCCCAACCGCCGGGACCCGGATTTCCCGAACAGGCGCCGTCGGTAAAAATGGTGACTTCTTTCATCGGCAGATCTTCCTTTCTTTCTGTTCTGAAAAATATGATAACGGCATATTAAGAAAAAAGCAAGTTTTTTAAATAATTTTCGTCCTTTTGAATTTTTATTGACAATTTCATTCAAAATAATTACAATAGTAATAACGAATGTGACCGGACTAATTTAATAATTTTCATTTTCCAAGCCGAAATCACGGTTTGGAGTATTTCTGTTTGCAAAATATCGAAAAAACGGCTTTTTTTCGATTTAATTAATTATTTTTTGACTTTTAATTCGGAAATTACATAAAAACGACTATTTAACAGGAGGTAAAAATTTGAACCATACTTTAAGAGCAAAACAGCAGAAATCAAATCTTGATAAGCTCGATAAAATCCTCGCAAGCCTTCCCGAAGCGCAGTATAACCACAGCGAGGAGGATTCTTCCGCAAAAAAACGCGGACGTCCCAAAAAAGGCGCTTCCGATTCCGTAAAGAAATCCGGCGAAAAGAAAGCGGCAAAAAAGGATACGGAAAAGCAAAACCCCGAAAAGAAAAACTCCGGCTGGAGCTGGAACAAAAAGAAACGCGGACGTCCCACCGCAGCTTCCAAAAACCCGCCGCTTAAAATCATCCCCCTCGGCGGTCTCGGCGAAATCGGAAAAAACCTTACCGTTTACGAATATGAAAACGAAATGATAATCGTCGACTGCGGAATGGCTTTTCCCGATGACGAAATGCTCGGAATCGACCTTGTTATCCCGGATTTTACCTATCTTGAAGAACACAAGGATAAAATCAAAGGTCTTTTCATCACCCACGGTCACGAAGACCATATCGGTGCGGTGCCCTATCTTCTTCAGAAACTCAATATCCCGGTTTTCGCAACCCGCTTTTCCATGGCGCTCATCGAAAACAAGCTTGCCGAAAAGAACCTTCTCTCTTCCGCAAAGCTCAACGTTGTAAAACCCGGCGATATTGTTGCCGCCGGAATTATGAGCGTTGAATTCATCTACGTCAACCACTCCATTCCGGATTCCTGTGCTCTGGCCATCCATACCCCTGCGGGCGTTGTTATCCAGACCGGCGACTATAAAGTCGATTACACCCCCACCCGCGGCGGCATAATTGACCTTGCCCGTTTTGGCGAACTGGGAAGCAAAGGCGTTCTTGCCCTTCTTTCCGACTCCACCAATGCCGAAAGACCCGGAAGCACCCCCAGCGAAAGAGTTGTGGGCGAAAGCTTTGACGTCCTTTTCAAAAACGGCGCCGACAAGCGAATCATCGTCGCAACCTTCTCTTCCAACGTTCACCGCGTCCAGATGGTCATCGATTCCGCCGTTAAATTCGGCAGAAAAGTTGCCGTTTCCGGAAGAAGCATGGAGCAGGTCGTCGCAAAAGCCCTTGAACTCGGCTATCTTGAAGCACCGGAAGGCACCGTCGTTTCTCTCGACGTCATCAACAGACTTCCGGAAGGCGAAGCCTGCATTGTGACCACCGGAAGCCAGGGCGAACCCATGTCCGCCCTCACCCGAATGTCCACCGGCGACCACAAAAAAGTGAACATCACCAGCCGCGACCTTGTTATCATTTCCGCATATCCCATTCCCGGAAACGAAAAATACGTCGGCAAAGTTGTAAACGAGCTTATGAAACTGGGTGCCGAGGTCGTTTATGAAAGATACAGCCAGATCCACGTTTCGGGCCATGCGTGTCAGGACGAACAGAAACTTATGCTCGCCCTTACCAAACCCCAGTATTTCATTCCCGTTCACGGCGAATATAAACATCTTAAAAAACACAGCGACCTTGCAATCCAGATGGGAATGCCCGAAGAAAACGTTGTTATTCCTGAACTCGGAAGAGTTATAGAACTTTCCGTAAACGGAATTTCCGCAGAATCCACCGTCACCGCCGGCGCCGTTCTTGTTGACGGACTCGGCGTAGGCGACGTCGGAAACGTGGTTCTTCGCGACAGAAAACATCTTGGTGAAGACGGCATCATGGTTGTTTCCATCACTCTCAGCGATAAAGGCAAAATCCTTGCGGGACCGGATATCCTTTCCCGCGGATTCGTTTATGTCAAAGACAGTGAGGAGCTTATTGAAAACACCAAAGCGGTTGTGGAAAAAGCCGTTCTTTCCGGAATTTCCGAAAACAAACGCGACTGGCAAAATCTTAAAACAAAGATCCGTGACGCCGCGGGCGGTTATATTTATACCACCACCCAGCGTTCGCCGATGGTTCTTCCCCTTATCAACGAAATCAAAGAAAAAGATTTTGACAAAGAGGATGAAGAATAACAAAAAATACGGCAGGTATAAAACCTGCCGTATTATTTTACGTTTTTTTAAGCCGTTATAAATTTTTCGGAACGATATTCAGTCCGCTTATAAATTCTTCGCATTCACCCTCCTGCCGCTCCTGTTCGGAATATTCGATATAAATATTCGAAAAAGCAACGTATCCGTCATACTGAATTATGTATGTCCGCAGATATCCGCCCGGTTCTCCGTTTTTGGAAGGATACGTAAGTTTTACATAACAGGCTTTTTCTGCGGAATGGAAAATATTTTCCACCGGAATAATATCCTCTTCAAAAACCAGAACGCTGCTTTTTGCCAAAAGCTCATCAAAGGTCCTGCCGGTATCTTTATAAACCGTCAGCGAACCGAAAGGTTCATACAAATCTTTCTCTCTGTAAAAATTCAGACTTTCGTAATAGTTAAAAGGCTCTTTTCTGCTGCTGATGTATCTTCCGGTATTGGTTTTTACATACCGCCAATCGGGATAGGCATAGCCCGATATGACCACTTCTTCATCGGTATAAGTTTCGCTTTCCGGATCAGTAACAAAAAGTTCCGTTTCAAGGTCCCGTTTTGGTCCGCTGTTTAGGGAAAAACTTTCGTAAAAAACCTTGCCTTCCAAAAAGCAAAAAACCGCTTCGTAATCACCGGTTTTAAGGGTGATTTTTTCGCCCTCTGCTTTTATTTCCGGATTTTCGTGAAAAATCACGTTTTCTTCTTTGTATGCGGAAAAAAAACTTGCGGAATAAATTCCGTCAAGCTTTTCTTCGAGGAACGAAACGTCGCAGAAATAACCGGAATAAAAATCGATCATATCTTTTTTCGGAATATGATATCCCGCTTTATCTTTTCCAAGATATTTTTCTCCGCCATTCTTCGCGATAAAAAAATTATAAAGTCCCTGCACAGAAATATCCTCCGGTTTTTCAAAGCCGCCGTATTCATAAAAATCCGCCCCGTCCATGGTGTGACAGTGAAAATAAAGGGCGTCCTCTGCCATGGCAAAAAGCTTTTCTTCGGCAGGAAGCTCCGGTTCTTTTGGGATTTTCTGTTCTTCTTCGTTTTCGGAATAAATCTGTTCTTCGCCGGCAATATTTTCTTTTGCGGGTTCTTCTTCATAACAGCCGGCAAAAACAAAAAGCAAAGCGGCAATTATTGGGCAAAGCAAAAATTTTTTCATACGTTTTGCTCCTTTCAAAAAAAGGTTTCATCAATAAAGTCACTTTCCGGCGCAAAAATGTTGCAGATTTTATAAAAAAAGAGCACCGCGGCGCGGTGCTCTTTTATGCTTATGCAATTAAAAAATTATTTTCCGAAAACGATCTCAACAGTATCCTGAGCGATCATGAGTTCTTCGTTGGTGGGGATTACCCAAGCTTCAACTTTGCTGTCGCCGGTGGAGAATTTAGCTTCTTTGCGGCTTGCGTTGTTGTTGAGTTCTTCGCCGATGGAAAGTCCGAGATATTCCATGTTGGAGCAGATCTCGCCACGCTGTGCTGCGGAGTTTTCGCCGATGCCGCCGGTGAAGATGATTGCATCTACGCCGCCCATTGCTGCTGCATAGCCGCCTGCGATCTTTTTGATCTGATAGGTGAACATATCAAGAGCAAGCTGTGCTCTGTGGTTACCTTCTTTTGCTGCGTTTTCAAGGTCGCGGCAGTCGGAAGAAATTCCGGAAATTCCGAGGAAGCCGGATTTTTTGTTCATAAGGTTGCTCATCTGTTCGGGAGTAAGGCCTTCTTTGTCCATAACATAAGTTACAACAGAGGGGTCAATTCCGCCGCAGCGGGTTCCCATTACGAAGCCGTCAAGAGGAGTAAGGCCCATGGAAGTGTCGCAAACTTTGCCGTCTTTAACTGCGGAAAGGGAAGAACCGTTACCGAGGTGGCAGATGATGAGTTTGGTTCCTTCGGGATCTTTACCGGTGATTTCGAAATATCTCTTGGTGATGAAGCGGTGAGAAGTTCCGTGGAAGCCATAGCGGCGGATGGAATATTTCTCATAGTATTCATAAGGAATACCGAACATGTATGCTTTTTCGGGCATGGTCTGATGGAAGGAGGTATCGAAAACAGCGACCATGGGAGTTTCTTTGCCGAAAACTTCCTGGCAAGCAGCCATTGCAACAGCCTGAGGCGGGTTGTGAAGAGGACCGAGATCGCGGAATTTTACGCCGATATCTTCGATGAGTTCATCGGTTACGATGGTGGAAGCTTTGTATTTTTCGGAACCGTGAAGAACGCGGTGGCCGATTGCTTTGATTTCGCTGATATTTTCAACAACTTTGTTTTCGCCTTCGGTAAGGAGTTTTACAAGTTCTTCGAAAGCTTCTTTATGGGTGGGGAAGCTTACGTCATATTCAGCTTTATAGCCTGCTTCGGTTTTGTGGCTGATTCTGCCGTCGATGCCGATTCTTTCGCAAAGACCTTTTGCTACGACATCCTGGGTGTCCATCTCGATAAGCTGATACTTAAGAGAGGAGCTGCCTGCGTTGATAACAAGTACTTTCATGTTTTTTAACCTCCAAGTATGTTGTCCCGACAAATTTTTCCTTTTGTTTTTTGGGCGCGGCAATGCCGGCCTTCATTGACATTCGGGTGACAATTATATATTATTACATTGTAACGCAAATTGCAAGGAAATCGCGTTAAAAAGTTGATGAAAAACGCCCTTTCTTTGCAAAAACGGAGGAAAAAACGATGAAAATTGCCGGAATCATAGCCGAATACGACCCTTTTCACAACGGCCACGCTTACCAGATAGCCAAAACCCGCGATGCGGGTGCCGATGCTGTGGTCGCCGTTCTGGGCGGTGAATTCACCCAAAGGGGAGAACCCGCCTGGTGCTCAAAATATTTAAGAGCCGAAGCCGCCCTTCTTTGCGGCGCGGATCTTGTGCTCGAAATGCCCGTTCCCTATGCTCTCGGCTCCGCCGAAAAGTTTGCCGAAGGCGGAATAAAAATACTCGATGCTCTGGGCTGCGTTGACGTGCTCAGCTTTGGAAGCGAAAGCGGCGATGCCGAAAAAATCATGGCTTTTGCAGCCCTTTCCGAAAGGGAAGATTTTATCGAAGAATACAAAAAAGCGCTTTCCGAAGGGATTTCTTCCCCCTCCGCAAGACAAAAAGCCGCCGGAAAACTTGCGCCTGAACTTTCTTCTGTTGCGGCAAACCCCAACGATACTCTCGGTGCGGAATACTGCAAATGGCTGCTTCGCCTTGACAGCAAAATAAAACCGAGCACCGTAAAAAGATACGGTGCCGGGCACGGCGAAGCCGCCGTGCTCAAAAGCGGAATAGCTTCCGCAACCTATCTTCGAAGCTTTGACGAACCGGAAGATATCTTCCCGTTCGTGCCCTATAAGGTTTATGAACTTCTTGCAAAAGCTTACCGCGAAGGCAAGCTTCCTTTCAGCGAAAAAAAGATAGAACCTGCGGTGCTCGCAGTGCTTAGAATGATGCGCGAAGAGGACTTTGAAAAAGTTCCGGACTGCGCCTCGGAAGGGCTTTATCATCGGGTTTTTGATGCGGTTCGCGAAGCTTCGACCCTTGACGAACTTTACCTTTCCATAAAGACAAAACGCTACGCCATGAGCCGGGTAAAACGAATCGTTTCCGGCGCTTTTTTGGGCCTTGATAATTCCGTGCTCAAAAATTCCGAGCTTCCCTATATTCGTGTGCTCGGAATGAACGAAACTGGCGCGGCTGTGCTCAAAGAGGCAAAAAACTCCGGCTGCCGCCTTCCCGTTTCCTCTTCTCTTGCGGAACTTTCAAAAACTTCCGAAACCGCGGAATATTTTGCAATGCTCGAATCCCGCGCCGAAGATCTTTGGCAGCTGGGACTTCCCACACCGGGAAAATGCGGAATCGCTTATACCACAAAACTCATAAAGAAATAAAAAAAGAGCCGCTCTTTCGAGCGGCTCTTTTTTTCATCAAAGTTCTTTTTTCCAAAGACCGTGAAGGTTGCAGTATTCATATACCGCAACGGCTTCGTCATCGGTAAGAACAAATTTTGCTTCCGGTGCATCACCCGGAGCAAGATATTTTATCTGGAATCCTTTTTTGGTTTC
Organism: Oscillospiraceae bacterium; assembly: GCA_017468365.1. GTDB lineage: Bacteria > Bacillota > Clostridia > Oscillospirales > Ruminococcaceae > UMGS1668. The sequence goes on from JAFUIS010000009.1 coordinate 48,503, forward strand.
AAGAAGGATCCATTCGATATGGTGTTCCGGAAGCATGGGGTGGGTAACCTCGCCGATTTTTACCGCAACAACGTTTTCGCAGATTTCAACCGCGGGAACGTGTTTTTCAAGGGCGGCATCAACACTGCCGGGAATAAGTTCGGTTTTATGGATGGTGCCGTTCTGCTCGCCAAGGTTGATAAGGATTTTGTCGCAGCTTTCACATTTGTAAATTTTCATGAGAGCCATCTCCTTTTCAGAAAAATTATTTTATTCCTCGCACTCGACTACACCGATAGGTCCTACGATGGGAAGGGGATCGATGCCGAGGCGGGTATAATAATCGGAAAGAGCGGATTTTACTGCCTGTTCGGCAAGAACGGAGCAGTGGATCTTTACTGCGGGAAGTCCGTCAAGAGCTTCGACAACTGCTTTGTTGGTAAGTTTAAGTGCGTCGTCGATGGATTTTCCCTTTATCATTTCGGTTGCCATGGAACTGGTTGCAATTGCGGCGCCGCAGCCGAAAGTTTTGAATTTTACGTCAACGATAATACCGTTTTCGATTTTGAGATACATTTTCATAATATCGCCGCATTTTGCGTTGCCTACTTCGCCAACGCCGTTTGCGTCCTCAATTTCGCCCACGTTGCGTGGATTGGAAAAATGGTCGAATACTTTTTCAGAATATAACATTTGTGTTTCCTCCGATTTTATGCAAGGGATTTTGTTGGTGTTTTCTTTAAAAGAAAGCAGGTTTATATCAGCGCATCATTTTTACTTTTTTGTCTTCGCCCTTCATCATTGCTTCCCAAAGGGGGCTCATGGAGCGAAGTCTTTCGACGATTCCGGGAAGAACTTCGAGAATGTAATCGACGTCCTCTTCGGTGGTCTCATCGGAAAGGCTGATTCGAAGAGAGCCGTGGGCAACTTCGTGAACAAGTCCCAGCGCAAGAAGAACGTGGCTGGGGTCAAGGGAGCCGGAAGTGCATGCGGAACCGGAACTTGCGCAGATTCCGTACATATCAAGGCTGAGAAGAAGGCTTTCGCCCTCGATTCCCTCGATGGAAATGTTTACGTTGCCGGGAAGACGTTTTTCTCTGTCGCCGTTGAGGCGGGTCTTTTCGATTTTAAGGATGTTGTCGATAAGTTTATCGCGAAGTACTTTGGTTTTTGCGCCGCGTTCTTCGATATTTTCGTTTGCTATCTGCATTGCTTTTGCAAAGCCCATGATAGCGGCAACGTTTTCGGTGCCGGCGCGTTTTCCTTTTTCCTGACCGCCGCCGTCGATAAGGTTCGGAAGCACCACGCCTTTTCTGACATAGAGCATGCCGATGCCTTTTTGGGCATGGATCTTATGGCCGGAAAGAGAAAGCATATCGACATTAAGTTCTTTTACGTCGATTTTTACGTGACCCATGGCCTGAACAGCATCGGTATGGAACCATACTTTATGTTCGCGGCAGATCTTTCCGATTTCTGCGATGGGCTGAATGGTGCCTATCTCGTTGTTTGCGAACATAATGGAAACAAGACCGGTGTCGGGTCTTATTGCCGCTTCAACATCCTCTGGTTTTACGATTCCGTTTTCATAAACCGGAAGATAGGTGACTTCAAATCCCTGTTTTTCAAGCGCCTTGCAGGTGTGAAGAATTGCATGGTGTTCAAAAGCGGAAGTGATGATATGTTTTTTACCTTTTTTTGCAAGGGTCTGCATTGCGCCTTTAAGCGCCCAGTTGTCGGATTCGGAACCGCAGGAAGTGAAATAAATTTCGCCGGGTTCCGCGCCAATGACTTTTGCCACGTCCTCATGAGCTTTTTTAAGCGCCCAGCCTGCTTCGCGGCCTTTGGAATATATGCTTGATGCGTTGCCGTAACCTTCGGTAAGCCAGGGCATCATCGCATCGAGAACTTCTTTGGAGATGGGAGTCGTTGCGGCGTTATCCACATAGACAAAACGTTTTTCCAAACTGTTTTCCTCCTTATATTTAGCTTAAAGTTTTTCCGGATTTTATATTATACCTTTTTTGTAGGAATTGCAATATATATTTAATAATATTTCCAAAAAAATCATATTTAATCTTTTTGGAACAAAAAAACGTAGTATAAAATGTCTTTTAAAGCGGCTTTTTTGTCCTTTCTTTTGCCGTTTTTACAGTTTTTTCGTTTCATCACAAAACTTACACAAAACGGTGATATATACTTTTCATTAATTTGTTTTGTAAAAGGGGGAAAAGGCCTTGCACGAACTGGGCGTTCTTTGCCAGGTGGTCAGAAAGGTGAGCGAAATTGCCGAACAAAACCACATCACCGCCATAAAGCATATTGCCCTTGAAGTGGGCATCGAATCCACTTTTATGCCGGTTTTTCTTGAAAAACTTTTCCCCGTTGCCACGGACAGTCTTTCCCTTTTTAAAAACTCCGAGCTTCGGCTTTTTACCGTACCCGGAAGAAATCTTGTGATAAAAGAAATCGGATATTGAGGTAGCTAATGGAAGAAATCAAAAAACAGGCAAGCAATATCGACGAGGAAGGAAACGTTCTTTATCTTGACGAAGAGCGTCTTTCCCGAAAAGAAGTTCCCTTTCCGCCCTATAAAAACAAAAGCAACGGACTTGGAATCTATAACTGGCTCAAAGAGCACGTCATTTATATGAGCGACAAACGCTGGCCGCTGGCGCTCAAGCTTTATAAAATGTTCGTCAAATTTTCCGTCTGGATGAAAGAGGGCGGAAAAAAGGCGCTTGTTTATAAAAAAGGAATCATGCTCTATCCCGATATGGAAACCCACACTTCCACCGTCGTAATGCCCCTTAACGTTGACGTCACCGAAGAAAGCCGGAAAGTCGTCGTGCCCATGGAACTTATCAAAAAGTCCCTTAAAAACGCAACCTTTATCGGCGGAATGGATTCCTGCCTTTGCCGCGAAGCAAACGACTGCAAGGATTTTCCCCACGACGTTGGCTGCCTTTTTCTTGGCGAAGCGGGAAAAATCATTGAAAAACACGGTCTTGGCCGTCAGCTGACCTACGAAGAAGCCTGCGCAAGAGTTGACAAGGCCGCCGAATACGGACTTATGGGCCAGGCGGTCTGGGTCGAAGTTGAACAGCTTCTTTGGGGAATCCGCAACGACCAGATGGATAAATTCCTCGAAATCTGTTTCTGCTGCCCCTGCTGCTGCATCGCCATGCGCCTTGCGCGAAACGCCACCCCGAAAGAGCGTCACCGCTTCCACCCCGCAGGCTGGACTGCCGTTCCGGACAGAACCAAATGTGTGGGCTGCAAAAAATGCATCACCGCCAAAAACGGCTGCCCCGTTGAAGCGATAAGCTTCGGCGAGGACGGAAAAGTCGTCATCAACCAGGAACTTTGCGTCGGCTGCGGAATCTGCAAAAGCCGCTGCAATTTTGACGTTATCAAGATAAAACAGACCATGCCCATGCGCGACGACCTCCACGAATATTTCATGAAGGACTATAACATGGACCTTAAAATCTGGGAGGACGAAAACTGATGGAAGAAATACGCATCATCGAAGTAAAACAAAGCGTTTTTGAGGACAACAACAAGGACGCGAACGAACTTCGCGAAAAGCTGAAAGCGGAAAAGACCTGTCTTATCAACCTTATGTCCTCGCCCGGTTCCGGAAAAACCACCACCCTCAAGGCTCTTGCAAAAGAACTTTCCGGAAAGATAAACTGGGCAGTAATGGAAGCGGATATCGATTCCGCAGTTGACGCAGAAGCCATGGTCGAAGCCGGCGTTCCTTCCATCCAGATCCACACCGGCGGAATGTGCCACCTTGATGCGGATATGACCCGCCAGGGACTTTCGCAGTTGGATACCGAAAAATTCGACCTTGTGGTACTTGAAAACGTCGGAAATCTTGTCTGCCCCGCGGAATTCGACACCGGCGCTTCGAAAAATGTCACCATTCTTTCCGTTCCGGAAGGTGACGACAAGCCCCTCAAATATCCGCTGATGTACGAAACCTGCGACCTTCTTGTAATCAACAAGGTGGACGTTATGGATTATTTCGATTTCAGCCTTGAAAAGGTCACCGAGTATGCAAAAATGCGCAACCCCGAAATCGAAATCATCTGCATTTCCGCAAAAACCGGCGAAGGAATTCCGGAACTTGCAAAATGGGTGCTTGAAACCGTAAAAAACTGGAACAACTGAAAACACCGAAGAGCACTTTACGAAAAAGTGCTCTTTTTTTGTTCCCAAAATCATTTCACCCCCCTCCGCCTTTAAAAAATCTTTATTGTTGATAAAATTTACTTTCATTGACTTAAAGTGTGAATCTTGGTATTATTGATTTGTAAATTTTTGTATGGAAAGGAAATATTTCAAATGGAAAATTTTACTTTTGATACCATCGAATACGTCCGCCCCGATATTGATAAAGCGGAAGAACTTTCCAGGGAATACACCGCAAAACTCCGCGCGGCAAAATCCTATGAAGAAGTCCGCGGCATCATTCTTGATGCGGACAAATCCACCGAGGATATGGCCACCATGATCAACGTTGCCCATATTCGCAACACCCTTAACACCACCGACAAATTCTATGAGGAAGAAATGGCATTTCTTCACCAGCGTCTTCCCGTTGCAGAAGCCACCTTTATGGAATATTCCAAAGCCCTGCTCGAAAGTCCTTTTGCAAAGGATATCGACGCGGACTTCGGCCCGGAATTTCTTGAAAAACTCCGCCGCGACGTAAGCTCCTTTAAACCGGAACTTATCCCCTATCTTCAGGAAGAAGCCATGCTTACCACCGAATACCAGAAACTCATGGCCACCGCCAACATCGAGTTTGACGGAAAGGTTCTCAACCTTTACGGAATCCAGAGCTATTTCGGAAATCCCGACAGAGAAGTCCGTAAAGCCGCTTTTGCAAAATATTCCGAATTCTATGCTTCCAACGAAGAAAAAATGGAAGAGATTTTTGATAAACTTGTAAAATGCCGCACCGCCATGGGCAAAGCCCTCGGTTACGAAACCTTCACTCCCCTCGGCTATATCAACCAGGGCAGAAGCGATTACGGCCAGAAAGAAGTTGCCGCATTCCGCGAACAGGTCAAAAACGACCTTGTTCCCCTTTGCGAAGAACTTTATAAAGCACAGGCAAAACGTATCGGCGTCGATAAAATCATGGCATACGACGAAAAATTCATCTTCCCGGACGGAAACGCAGAGCCTATCGGCGACGCAAAATTCCTTATTGAACAGGCAAGAAAAATGTATCACGAACTCAGCCCCGAAACCGGCGAATTCATCGATTTTATGATCGACCATCACCTTATGGATCTTGAAAACAAACCCGGCAAAGCTTCCACCGGTTACATGACCAGCCTTAAAAAATACAAAGCTCCTTTTGTTTTCAGCTGCTTTAACCACACCATTTTTGATATGCAGGTTCTTTCTCACGAACTCGGTCACGCTTTTGCAGGTTACTGCGCAATGCGCCACCAGCCGGTTTCCGATTATTATCACGAAAGCACCGATATAGCAGAGATCCATTCCATGTCCATGGAACAGTTCTGCTATCCTTATGCAGAATACATGTTCGGCGATATGGCGGATAAATACCGCTTCGCACATCTTCAGGAAGCTCTTACCTTTGTTCCTTTCGGCGTAGCCGTTGATGAATTCCAGCACATCATCTATGAAAACCCCGACCTCACCCCGAAGGAAAGAACTTACGAGTGGCATAAACTCGAAGAAAAATATATGCCCTGGAGAACCTATTCCGACGACGAATTCATGGACCGCGGCGGCTATTGGTACCACAAACTCCACATCTTCCTTTACCCGTTCTATTACATCAACTATACCCTCACCACCATGGGCGCAATGGAATTTAAAAAACGTTACGCCGAGGATAAAGAACAGGCATGGAAAGATTATCTTGCACTTTGCAACGCCGGCGGAAGCAAAAGCTATCTCGGACTTCTCAAAGTTGCAAATCTCCGCGTTCCTTTCGAAGAAGGCAGCGTTGCAAACGCCATTTCCTATGCAAAAGACATTCTTCTTAAAGCAATTGAAGAGGAACAAAAATAAATTTTACAAAAAATCAAAAAATCCCGCAAAAAGGCGGGTGCTTGTAAAACAGTTACAGTCCCGGCAGAGTGCCCTGCCGGGACTGTTCTTGTGTACATGATAGCCATGTGATATAATAAATTTGGTTGGATACGCTGAATACGACGGTGTTTTGCTTACTGAAAGGAGGTGCGGCAATGGGGATAATGGAAGTTTACAAAGAAAATCCATGTGGTACTTTATCAATTCCGTATTGGAAGAACAAGCATATACGTATCCCTGAAAACATGTGTATTGTTCATGATTCTTGCTATGTAGAAGAAAAGTACAAAGATTATCATGATGAGCCGTACTTCAGACTTTATCATAATTTATTGGATGTCCAGTCTGTAGAATTAGATAATATATCGATCGTCACGGCCAAGTATGATGACATTCCACTTTTTGTTGATGTCATCAATCAATCGTATACTGATATGTCAGTCACGTTTGAACAACTTAATAGCTATACCCAAACAGAGGTGTTTTGCCAAGCGCTATGGATTTATGCTGTTGATACCGCAGCCTCATGTATAGCAGGGTGCGGTATTGCCGACTTTGACAAAGAAATACATGAGGGAATTCTGGAATGGATACAGGTCATACCTGCTTATAGAGGAAGAGGAATTGGGCAGCTAATCGTTAATAACCTCTTAAAACGAATGACGGGCATTGCGGATTTTGCAACAGTATCTGGCAAAGTAAACAACCCAACATCGCCTGAAATGCTATATCGAAGATGCGGCTTTGTTGGAAACGATATTTGGCATATATTGACTAAGTAAGAATAGAATGAACAACCTGTCCGGCAGAAATAAGGGCGCACTTCTATACACCTTTCGGTGTAGTGCGTTATATGCGCTTTTGAACCGCACCAATGCAAAATAATCCTCCCTATGAGATTTCTCATAGGGAGGATTAACTGTTTTATGAAGCCCTGCCAAAATGCGTGATTTTTTTGTTGACATAAACATATACGGTGCTATAATATAAGCAAATGTTTATTTTAATAAACTTTATTTAGGGAGGCGCTTTTTCGTGACCCAGAGAGAAAGACAGATTCTTCAGCTTATCGAAGCAAACCCTATGATCCAGCAGCAGGAAATTGCCGATAAACTTGGCATAACCCGCTCTTCCGTTGCGGTGCATATTTCCAACCTTACCAAAAAAGGCTGCATTGCGGGAAAAGGCTACGTTCTTCGCACCGGAAGCTATGCGGTGGTCGTGGGCGGCGTAAACGTCGATATCGGCGGACGCTCTTTCAATCCTCTTGTTGCCGAAGATTCAAACCCCGGCGAAGTTTCGACCAGCCTTGGCGGCGTGGGAAGAAACATCGCCCACAACATGGCTCTTATGGGACTTGACGTAAGGCTTCTTTCCGCCTATGGCGATGACCTTAACGGCGAAAGAGTTGCCGCTTCCTGCTCCGAACTGGGAATCGACTTTTCCAATTCGTTAAGAGTCACCGGCGGCACCACCTCCACCTATCTTTATATCACCGATCCGGACGGCGAAATGGCTCTTGCGGTTTCGGATATGGAGGTATGCAAAAAGATAACCCCCGAATATCTTTCCGCCAACCTCGCACTTTTGCAAAACGCCCAGGTCGTGGTTGCAGATGCGAACATTCCGAAAGAATCCCTTGAATTCCTTGCGGAAAACCTTACCGTTCCGCTTTTTGTGGATCCGGTTTCCACCGCCAAGGCAGAAAAAATAAGGGGCATCCTTTCAAAGATACACACCTTCAAGCCCAACCGTCTTGAAGCGGAACTTCTTACCGGAATGACTATAAAAACAAAAGAAGATGCGGAAAAAGTCGCCACCGCACTTATTGAAAAAGGCGTCCACCGCGTTTTCATCTCCATGGGTGCCGAAGGCGTTTTTGCCGCCACCGCAAAAGAAAGCATCTGGCACGGAATCATCCCCGGAAAAATGGTAAACACCACCGGCTGCGGCGATGCTTTTATGGGCGCTCTTGTCTGGGCGTATCTTGAAGGTCTCGGCCTTGAAGAAACCGCCGCAGCGGGACTTGCCGCAGGTTCCATCGCAATGGAATCCGGCGAGACCATCAACCCGCTTATGAGCGCGGAAAACCTTAAAAAACGAATGATAACCCGATAAATCAGCAAAGTGAAACCAAAAAGGAGAATTTTAATGAACCTCAATAAATTTCTTGACGTAAACGAAGAAGTTGCACAGGCAATTGCAGAAGGCAAACCCGTTGTTGCCCTCGAATCCACCATCATCAGCCACGGAATGCCCTATCCCCAGAACGTTGAGACCGCTCTTAACGTAGAAAAGATCATCCGTGACAACGGCGCTGTTCCCGCAACCATCGCAATCATCGGCGGCCGCCTTAAAGCAGGTCTTACACCCGAAGAGATCGAATATTTCGGCAAAAAAGGTCAGGCTATCCACAAAGCTTCCCGCCGCGACCTTGCAGTTCTTTGCGCACGCGGCGAAGACGGAGCAACCACCGTTACCACCACCATGATCATCGCTCATATGGCAGGAATCAAAATCTTTGCAACCGGCGGCATCGGCGGCGTACACCGCGGCGCCGAAACCACCATGGATATTTCCGCCGACCTTGAAGAACTCGGCCAGACTCCTATGATGGTCGTTTGCGCAGGCGCAAAATCCATTCTCGACCTCGGTCTCACCCTTGAATATCTTGAAACCAAAGGCGTTCCGGTAATCGGCTTCGGCACCGAGGAACTTCCCGCATTCTACACCCGTTCTTCCGGCTTTAAAGTTGACTACCGCATCGACACCCCCGAAGACCTTGCCACAGCATTCAAAGCTTCCGGCGATATGGAACTCAAAGGCGGCATGCTCGTAGCAAACCCTATTCCCGAAGAATACGCAATGCCTCTTGACGTTATCAACACCGCCATCGACACCGCTATCAAAGAAGCGGAAGAAAAAGGCATCAAAGGCAAAGAGACCACTCCTTTCCTTCTTGCAAAAGTTTCCGAACTCACCGGCGGCAACTCCCTTGCTTCCAACATCCAGCTTGTTTATAACAACGCAAAAGTTGCGGCACAGACCGCCGTTGCTTACAGCAACATGTAATTTTGAGAAAAAAAGAAAAGCACCGCTTCGGCGGTGCTTTTTTATTATATGATTTCAGCCGCGGGTAATATTCACCCGTTTACCGTAGGGAACGGTCTTGACCGTTCCGAAAAACCTCCCCTAACAGTGAAGGTGGCATCGCAAGGCGATGACGGAGGGGTTTGAACAATACAAAAAAGCACCCGAAAACGGGTGCCTTTAATTTTTTTATTCTTCAACCCTGAGGCGAAGAAGGTCGCCTTTCTGAAGTTCTATCGGGCAGGGCAGACGGAGTATCTGTTTTATAAGTCTTGCGTCTTCCCTTTGGTTTCCTTCCTCGTCATAAATTTCGGTGACGGTGAATTTCTTTCCGGTGCTGTTGGGAGCGATGACTTCAAGTTCGTCGCCCGGGTGGAAATTGTTGCGCTGCTCAATGGTAACAAAGCCGTCGGAATAATCAAGAACTTTTCCGGCGAAGATGCATTTCTGGATATATGCGCCGGAATTTCCGTGGCTGTTTTTCATTTCGCCAAAATAAAAAGCGCTGGAATAGGGGCGGTGGCTGATGCTGTCAAGCTCGCGCTCGATAACTTCCATGGGAACATCGCCGTCGATGGCATGGCGGTAAGCATTGACAGCCGTTGCAACGTAAAAAGGCGTTTTCATGCGGCCTTCGATTTTGTAGGAACAGATTCCCGCTTCTTCAAGCTTATCAAGAAAAGTTACCGCGCACATATCGTGGGAACTTAAAATTGCCGTACCTTTTTCGTCCTCGACCACCTGAAAAAATTCATTTGGACGCTTTTGTTCCATAAGGTGGTAACTCCAGCGGCAAGGCTGTGCGCAGCCGCCGCGGTTTCCGCTTCGATTGACAAGGTAAGAGGAGATAATGCATCTTCCGGAATATGCCATGCACATGGCGCCGTGAACAAAAGCTTCGATTTCCATTTCTTCCGGGATCCTCTTGCGGAATTCGATTATCTCTTCAAGAGTCATTTCTCTTCCGAGAACAACACGCTTTGCGCCCATTTCCCAATAAACCCTTGCGGACATAAAGTTCTGGGTGTTGGCCTGGGTGGAAACATGTATCTCAAGTTCCGGCGCAGCTTTGCGGATAGCGGCGATAAGTCCGATATCGGAAACGATTACCGCATCAACGCCGGTTTCATAAAGGAATTTTGCATATTCGTCCGCCGCATCTATCTCTTCGTTTTTTGCAAAGCAGTTTACGGTGACGTAAAGCTTTACGCCGTGTTCGTGAGCATATTTTACCGCCTCGACTATTCCTTCGCGGTCAAAACCGACGTTGTCGGCGCGAAGCTGAAGAAGCGGTCCGCCGATATAAACGGCATCGGCACCGAAATGCACCGCGGTTTCAAGGCACTCCATATCTCCCGCGGGAGCAAGAAGTTCGGGTCTTTTCATCATTTATCATTCTCCTCTTGAGGAACTTTGTTTTAAAAATCTGCGGAAAAGCTCCGCGTTGTTCGAAAAAGTCTTTTTGAAATAAAAACCCATTCCCTTTTTTTCGGGAAAGGTGTCGCCGTTCCAACCGGCGCCTTTTATGAATTTTTCCGCCGGACCTTCATAGATTTTATAGGGTTCGAGCATCGCGGAAAGTTCTTTGATATTGCAGTGCGAAACGTCTTTGAGCACCGGAATATCCGCGTATTTTTTGAGCATGCTCAAAACGAATTCCACACAGATAAAGCTTTTTTCAATTTTGATGTACCTTCCGAACGGAAGAACCGCCGCGCCGAACATGTTATAGATATAATCGTCATATTGCGAAAACATCTTTTCAATATGTTTTTTCGCGTTTTCATGCTGTTCTTCTGAAACCGGAACGGCGCATATCTTTATCTTTGCGGTCCTGCCTTTATATTCAAGGCGAAGAGGCGATTCCTTCGTAAGTCCGCCGCAAAAAGGCGCGCTTTTATATCGGCGGGAAAAAGAAACGAAATAAGGAAAACCTTCATCAAGGCAAAGCGCCGAATGGTTATATTCGTATCCTGTCACAAAGGTTATGAGCTTTCCCATTTTATATGGCGTTGAAACGAAGGCCACATAAATGTTTTTTTGGTTTTCCATATCAGTATCTTTCGGGGTTTTCGTCAACGAATTCGCGGAATTTGGATTCTATCCATTCGTTTGCTTCCGAAAGTCCTTCCGGCGAAAGAGGAAAATCTTTTTCAACAACGTCGTTTGCATGTTCGTAACTCATAACGGTATAGACTGCCGCATGGATAACGCCGTTTTCTTTATCGGGACAATGACGCCACCTGAAATCACGGCGGCTGTCGGTATAGATGTTGTTTTCTCTGAGCATATCCCAGGTGGGACGGTCAAGTTCAAGGGGTCTTTGCCATTCGCGTTTATATGCCACGGGAATACCTTCCTTTTTATTATCTGTAAAATAAAATTATATCAACAAAAGCCGCTTCTTGCAAGAAAAACCTTTGTTTCAGGATTCGGTGACGTGTTTTCCTTTTATATCTTCCGGAACAAGCTTTAAAAGAAGGGTTTCTTTCCCAAATTTTTCGATTTCGGAAGCGATATATTCTTCGTCGTCGGTGAATTTTAGGCTGAGCTTTGCGGCGATTTTTGAAACGGTTTCAAGGTCATCGACGATCTCGATTTTTCCGAAAACCACTGCGCTTTTTACATGGAGCGCCCAGTCCCCTTCAGTTTTTTCGCCCTTATCAAAAACGCAGAACGAAACCTTTGGGTCTTTTAAAAGCGAATCGAGCCTGTGGCCGGCTTTTCCGCAGTGGAACCAGATGTTTCCGCTTTCGGCATCATAAAAATGGTTCATGGGCATTCCGTAAGGATAGCCTTCGTCGCCGTTTACCGAAAGGACCCCGCGCTTTTCATTTTTAAGAAGCGCAATACATTCTTCAAACGGCATTTCGTTCTTTTTTCTCGTAAGATCTCTGAACATTTTGATTCCGCCTTTCGTCGTTATGATAAAATTCTATCACAGCTTTTTCTCTTTTTCAACGGCGGCAAGGTTTACTTGTTTTGTGATATGTGATAAAATATCATCGTTTTGAAAAAAGGAGGCGATTTTTTGCCGCTGTTCTGGTACACAAAATCCACCATGGATAAACTTAATCCGGATTATATCCGCTTTGAACATTTCAGTCCCATACATCTTGCAGTCACCGCGTTTTTTGTTGCAATAATCGTTGCCGCCTGTGTTTATTACCATAAGCTTGACGAAAAAGGCCGTCAGAAATTCCTTTACGTCATGGCGGCGCTTCTTCTTATCGATGAACTTGTGAAGCACGCAGCTTCCCTTGCCACCGGGCAATGGGAATGGGAATTCATTCCTCTTCACCTTTGCAGCATCAACATTTTTGTCTGCGTCTGGCACAGCATTAAGCGCGACGACCTTTCCGCCGAAATACTCTATGCTCTTTGCGTACCCGGCGCGCTTCTTGCGCTTTTGATGCCCACCTGGACAAATCTTCCTTTCTGGAACGTTATGAGCCTTCATTCAAACTCCATTCACGTTCTTTTGGAAATGTATCCGCTGCTTCTTCTTTCCGGCGGATTCAGACCGAACGCAAAGCGCCTTCCCAAGGTTTTCCTCATTCTTCTTTGCGAATGTGTTCCGATCTTCTTTATCAACAAGCTTCTCGGTACAAACTTCTTCTTCCTCAACGGAACCGCGGGTAACCCCGTTCTCAAGCTTCTTGCCGAAATCTTCGGAAAAGACCTTTACTTCCTCGGAATGCCCTTCCTTCTTGTGGTCGTCTGGGCGGTAATGTATCTTCCCTGGCACCTTATCGAAAAGAAAAAACAAAATGCAAAAGCATAACACAAGACCGTGCACCGAAAAGTGCGCGGTCTTGTGTTTCGCTATGCTAAAAATCATGCGGAACGGTCAAGGCCGTTCCCTGCGGCAGATTCTGTGAAAAAGACGATAAAAAAGCACCGCCGAAGCGGTGCTTTTCTTTTTTATCAGTTGATGAATCTTGCAAGGAAGTCCTTGGTTTCTTCCTTTTTGGGGTTTACGAAGATATCCTCGGGGGTACCTTCTTCCCAGATAACGCCGTCTTTCATGAAAACGACGTGGCTTGAAACGTCGCGGGCAAAAGCCATTTCGTGAGTTACGACTATCATGGTAAGTCCCTCGTCAGCGAGCTGGCGCATTACTGCAAGAACTTCGCCGACCATCTGGGGGTCAAGAGCGGAAGTGGGTTCGTCAAAAAGAAGAACTTCCGGTTCCATTGCAAGGGCTCTTGCAATGGCTACGCGCTGTTTCTGTCCGCCGGAAAGCTGCTTCGGTTTTGCGTTGATATAAGGAAGCATGCCGACTTTTTCAAGAAAGTATTTTGCCTTTTCTTCGGCTTCGGCTTTCTTTTTGCCAAGAACTTTTACCTGGCCGACCATGCAGTTCTGAAGAACGGTCATGTTGGAAAAAAGGTTGAAGCTCTGGAAAACCATTCCGACTTTTGCGCGGTAATCAGTCACGGAAAAACCTTTCTCGTCGATGTTCTCACCGTGGAAAAGGATCTTTCCGCCGGAAGGGGTTTCGAGCACATTGATGCAGCGAAGAAGGGTGGATTTTCCGGAACCGGAAACACCGATTATGGTGGTGACGTCGCCTTTTTTTACGGAAAAGTCGATATCGGAAAGAACTTTGTGGCTTCCGAAATTCTTTTCAAGATGCTGAATCTCTATGATATTTTCGCTCATTTAAAGTCCTCCAAAGTTTTTTCTTTCGGGTGATAGGTATACATTCCGCTGGTGTGCGCCAAAGTATCGGTGGTGGCAAGGTCATAGTTATCGTCGCCGTCAAGCTTCTTTTCAAGAAGTCTGAGAAGGAAGGAAGCGGTAACAGTCATAATAAGATAAATTACCATTACGATGCTTGCTGATTCAAAGAAACGATAAAGGGCGCCGGTTGCGCTTTTGTGCTGGAAGAAAAGGTCCGCAAAGCTGATTACGGAAAGTACGGAAGTATCCTTGATGTTGATGATGAAGTTGTTGCCAATCTGGGGAATGATGTTGCGGAAAGCCTGAGGAATTATAACGTTCATCATGGTCTGAACATGGTTCATACCAATGGCCTTCGCGCCTTCGGTCTGGCCCGGATCTATGGAAAGAATACCGCCGCGAACCGTTTCTGCCATATACGCACCGGTATTGATCGAAACGATTACAAGAGCGGCAAAATAGGGATCCATTTTGTAATCAAAAATCATTATGGTACCGTAATAGATAAAAACGGACTGGACTATCATAGGGGTTCCGCGGAAAAGTTCCACATATCCCTTAAGTATCAGATTAACGATTTTTACAATTATTTTTTTCAAAAGAGGGTCTTTTTTCTCAATCGGAACGGTCTGGACGACACCAACCCCGAAACCGATTATACAGCCTGCAACTGTTCCTATGAACGAAACGATAAGAGTGTTAATTGCGCCGTCAATAAAGGAAGAGCCGTATCCGCTCCATACCTTAATAACGCCGTCGATAAATTCTGCCAAGATTATTCTCCTTTTTTGTTACATTATAAACCGCCCGGAGTTTGTTCCGGGCGGCATTTTTCATAAAATTTTCTGATTATTCGCTGAGAGGCTGAACTGCGATTGCTTCCTGCATCATTGCTTCGTAATCTTCAACGGAAAGACCTGCAAGAACTTCGTTTACTGCGTTAAGAAGCTCGCTGTTGCCTTTCTGCATGGAAATACCAAGGTTGATTTCTTCTTCGGAAACTTCAAATTCGCCTTCGGTTCCGGTAAAATCAAGAAGAACCATATCGTCATAAACAGCAACTGCCGCCATTGCGGTGGGCATATCGGTTACAACAAGGTCAACTGCACCGGAATCAAGAGCTACGAGCATTGCGGGTGCGGTTTCCTGTGCGGTAAGAATGTTTGCATCGGGAATCTGGGGAAGGCAGATATCATACCAGATGGTTCCAATCTGGGAAGTGCAGGTTGCGCCTGCAAGATCCGCAACGGAAGCTGCGTTTGCATAAGCGGAATCAGCTTTGGTAAGGGTTACGATGGATGCGTAGAAATAAGGTTCGGAAAAATCGACCATTTCAAGTCTTTCCGCGGTGATGGACTGACCTGCGATAACAAGGTCAACGTCACCGGACATAACAGCCGGAACAAGACCTTCCCAGTCAAGTTTTACGATTTCGAGTTCTTTGCCCATGGATTCTGCGATGAGTTTTGCCATCATAACGTCATAGCCGTATGCATAGTTATTGGTGCCTGCAATCGGAACAGCACCGTTGGAATCATCTGCCTGGCTCCAGTTATAAGGAGCATAGGCGCATTCCATTGCTACACGGAGTACGTTTTCGTTTTCTTCGGCTGCGCCGCATGCGGCGAATCCGAGGCACATTACCATTGCGAGTACGAGTGCGATAATCTTTCTTGTCATTGTTTGTTTCCTTCTTTCCTAAGAATTCATTTTTTTGCGGCTTTTTCATAAAAATAAAAAAGCCATGAATACTTTCGGATGAAGATTCATGGTACATTCTTACACAAAATGCTTTGCGGCAAGTTCTTTATCAACAAACCGCTAACCAATGATAGCTCTCCACCGAAGTGACAGTCCAGGGGATATTTTCCCCTGCCCCAGCAAACGGAAACCAAGGCTTTTTTCCGAAAGCTTCGGCGAAAGTTCCTTTCTCGCAAAACCGGAAGCCTTTCCTTAAATTGCTTTGCGTTACTTTTAGCTTTCGCGCCTCTACCATTGTTTATGGCGAAGCCAAAAACAATATGTATTTGGTTTTTCATAGTTTTTTCAAAAACTATGTGAACCAGTATAGCAAAGTAAAGTGTTAAAGTCAACAGTTTTTTTAAAAATTTTTAAATTTGCCGAAAAAGCCCGTAAATCAGCCACATTTTTAATATGTTAGATATATTGCAAATAGCATTTTAATGTGCTATAATTTAGCAAATTAAAGCATTAAAGAAAAGAGGTATACTATGCAGACAAACACCAGGTATATCGAAACTCCGAAACTTGGCTTTATGGAAAAATTCGGATTCGGAACTTTTTCTGCTGCCAGCAACGTTGTTTTCAACTTCAAGGACCTTTTCTATCTGTTTTTCCTTACCAACGTAATGGGCATCAAAATCGAACACGCCGGAATCATCACCGCTCTCGGAATTGTTTGGGACGCGGTCAACGACCCACTTGTGGGTTACTGGGCAGTCAACCACACCTTTAAAAACGGAGAAAAATGCCGTCCCTTTGCTTTCTGGTGCGCCGTTCCCTGGGCGGCCACCGTTGTTCTTATGTTCACCTGTTTCGACGTTGCCTACGGCATGAAGCTTGCCTTAGCCATCGCAATTTATTTCCTCTTTGAGCTTTTCAATACCTTTGCCGCCATTCCCTATAACAGCATGGGCGGACTTGCCACAAACCGTGACTCTGACCGACGCGCAATCAACGTTGCCCGAAACCTGGGCGGCTGCGTGGGTTCCGGAATCGGCGGTGTTGCGCTTTATCCCCTTCTTGATCTTTTCGGCGGACTTGACGAAAGCGGAAACGTAATGTCCAACGAAGCCGGTCAGACTGCATTCGTCTATGCCGCCTGCGTCATGGGTGCAATCTGTGTCATCGGCGGTCTTGCGCACTATTTTACCACCAAGGAACGCATTGCACAGGAAAGCGAAGACGATTCCAAACTCGGCATCGTGGAGGTTTTCAAAATGCTCCTTTCCTGCAAAAGCTGGGTCATGAACGCCCTTTATATCATCGTTTACGGAATTCTCAATCTTCTCATCATGAGCACCGTAAACTATTACGCCACCTACGTTCTGGGTTCCGCTTCTTCCGCAACGCCCATTATGGCGGTTTTCCTTGCAACTTCCGTTATCGGAACTCTCGCCTGCATTCCCGTTGACAAAAAACTCGGAAGAAAAAAGACCATGATCCTCGGCGCTTTCATCTATATCGTGGGCAAAGTTCCCTTCCTCATCAACCCCTATTCCTTTGTCACCATTTATATCAACGGAATCACCGTTGCGGTGGCAATGGCTTTTGCCTTTGTTCTTTTCAACACCAACCGCAACAATCTTTCGGACCTTATCGAATTCCGCAACGGCCGCCGCATCGACAGCCTTGTTTCCACCTGTGACAACCTTGCGGCAAAACTTTCGAAAGCCGGCGTTAACCTTGCAATGACCGCCGCTCTCGGCGCTGCCGGATTCAATGCCGAACTTGAAGTCCAGCCCCAGAGCGCCATTGATACCATCTGCGCACTGCTCGGCTGGGTACCGCTCGTTTTCGCGGTGCTCATGCTGATAATCGCTCTTTTCCACCCCATTGAAAAAGAGATGGCCGGGATGCGCAATGCTCAGAAAGCCGAAGCTTAAGGAGGTCATAAAATGCAGTATGCAGTAATCGCTGTTTTTGCGGTGCTCGCGGTGCTCATTCTTGTTGCCGTTATCCGCACTCTTACAATAAAAGCCCCCGCCATCGGCAAATGCGAAACCGAGATAACTAAGGAAGATATCGACCTCTGTGCTCAAAAACTGGGCGACATGGTCCGCGTTCCCACCGTTTCGAAAAACGAGGATGAAGACCTTTCGCAGTTTTATAAATTCCACGAAGTTCTTGAGGAACTTTTCCCCAACGTGCATAAGACTTTTGAAAAGACCGTGCTCAGCGGCACTCTTCTTTACCGCTGGAAAGGTACCGACCCCAGTCGCCGTCCCATTCTTTTCATGGGACATCAGGACGTTGTTCCCGCCGACGATCACGGCTGGAAATGTCCCGCTTACAGCGGCACCGTCATTGACGGCGATATTTACGGACGCGGCGCCATGGACTGCAAAAGCACCATGTTTGTGGAACTTGAAGCCATTGAGGAACTTATTGCCGAAGGTTTTGTTCCTCCTTGCGATATCTATCTTGAATACGCCATAAACGAAGAAACCGGCGGCGACGGTGCGGCTTCCGCCGTTCGTTACCTTAAAGAAAAAGGCATTGAACTGGCTATCGTCATCGACGAAGGAGGCGCCATAGTCGACAGACCCATCGGCGGAATGGACCGTCAGTATGCAGTCATCGGCGTCACCGAAAAAGGTTATATGGACCTTAAAATCACCGCCAGAGGAAAAGGCGGTCACAGCAGCACCCCACCCAGAAACACCCCCGCCGCGAGACTTTTTGCCTTTGCGAACGAAATCGAGAAAAAGCGTCCTTTCAAAAAGCACCTTATCCCCGAGGTTTATGAAATGTTCCGCTGCATGGCGCCCTCTTTCAGTTTCGGAATGAGAATGCTTCTGGGCAACATCTGGCTTTTCAAACCCCTTCTCATGGCGCTGATGCCGGTGGTTTCGCCCTTCGGTGAAGCTATACTTTCCACCACCTGCTGCTTCACGATGATGAAAGGTTCCGACGCCTGCAACGTCATTCCGAAGGAACCTTATCTTATCGCAAACCTTCGCACCAGCGTTCACCAGAACTGTGAGGAAAGCCTTGCGGTGCTCAAAAAATACGCGGATAAATACGACCTTGAAATCGAAGTCATCCAGGCAAGGGATGCTTCCCCCGTTTCCAACATTCACTCCAAAGAGTATGCCTATCTCACCGAGTGCATTAAAAAGCAGTTCCCGGACGTCGGCGTTGCGCCTTACGTCATCATGGGCGGAACAGATTGCCGCCACTTCCATGCTCTTTCCGAAAACGCACTTCGTTTTTGTCCCGTAAGAATGAGCAACGAACAAAACGCCGCCTGCCATGCGGTCAATGAAAACGTCACCCTTTCTGCCCTTGCGGAAGGCGTTCGCTTCTTTAAAATGTTTATAAAAGGTTATTACCTTTGATTTCAAAAAAAACTAAATTTTTTGTATTTTTTATTGACTTGACGACTTCGGAGGATATAATAAAATTACAAAAAAACGGCGTACCCGTTAAGAAAGGAGATACTGAAAATGAAAAAATTCCTTTGTATGCTTCTGGCCGCGGTGCTGATGCTTTCCATAAGCGTTTCTGCTTTTGCCAGCAACATCAATACCGGCAATCAGCTTCCCGGAGGAATTATCGGAGATAACTCTTCCATAATCAACCCCGGCAACACCAATAACGATATATTCCTTCCCGGCAACAACGTTGACAACAACGCCAATATAACCATTCCCGGTAACTCCAATTCAGGCGGTTCCGGCGTTGCAATTCCCGAACCCGCTTTTGTGAACCCCTCTCCCGCCGAAGACCCTGTTGTGGTTATTCTTAACGGCGAAAAAGAAGAAAACCCCTCCACCGGCGCAGCTTCTTTCGTTCCCGCAATCGTCGCTCTTGCAGTCGTCGCGGGTTTTATGGCCTCCAAAAGAAAATAATCGCCCGAGATTTTTAAAGAAAAGCACCCGAAAGGGTGCTTTTTTATATAATCAAATTGATAATTTTGAGGCTTTTTCGTTGACTTGAAAAAGTGCGGAATTATAATTAAATCAAAATAACGGGTCCATTTTCCCGCTTTGAAAGGAGAAATAAAAATGAAAAAACTTCTTTGTATGGTAATTGCAGTTGTTATGATGCTTTCCATGGGCGTTGTTGCTTTTGCAGACGATGAAACCGGAACTTTCAATCCCGGCGGCGCACTTCCCAATAACCCTGCTCCCGGCGGCAACAATTTCCCTCCTCTTTTCAACCCCGCTCCTGCTGAAGACCCGGTTGTCGTTATTCTTAACGCCGAAGAAGCAAACCCCGATACCGGTGCTCCCGTTCTCGTTCCCGCAGTTATTGCCCTTGCTGCAGCTGCAGGCTTTATTGCTTCCAAAAGAAAATAATCGCTGACTGTTTTAAAGAAAAGCACCCTTCGGGGTGCTTTTTTCATATAATCAAATTGATAATTTTGGGGCTTTTTTGTTGACTTGAAAGCCTGCCTACATATAATGAAAGCAAGTAATAGGTTTTCCTATTAAGAAAGGAGATACAAAAATGAAAAAACTTCTTTGCATGGTTATTGCTCTTATTATGGTGCTTTCCATGGGAGTTGTTGCTTTTGCAGAAGAAAACAAAGCAACCGTTTCCACCACTCTTAACGGCGCACAGCTTACCGTCGGCGAACCTTTTGAGTTCACCGTCACCACCGCAAAAAACAATGACTCCGATGTTGAAGATTTCAATGTTGTCGGTGTTTCCACTTTCAGCAATCCCGAAGCAATGGAAAAACTCGAATACTATGATCCCTATGGCGATGCATGGATCGACATCACCAACGTAGAATCCTTTGGCCCCGAAGGCGGTTTCAGCTTTGCTGACGCAACCAGCAAATTCCGCGTAACCTTCAAAACCGCAGGTGATTACGATTTCGACTTCATCATCAAATCCGCATACCCCGTAGCAAGCTATTATGTCGAAGTTTGCAAATGCGAAGCAGCTTTCAGCGTTAAAAGCAACGTGATTGCTCCCACCTTCAACCCCGCTCCTGCTGAAGATCCGGTCATCGTCGATCTTGACGGCGCAGACGAAGCTGAAGAAGAAGCAAACCCCAACACCGGCGCTCTTGTTCTTGTTCCCGCAGTTGTTGCTCTTGCAGCAGTAACCGGCATCATGGTTTCCAAAAGAAAATAATCGGTAACTGATTAAAAAAAGGCACCGCACCGCGGTGTCTTTTTTTGTTACCGCAAAAAATTTTTGTTGACTTGAAACTTCTGTCAGTTATAATAAAAATATGGATACAGATTTTTCTGTTCGGAAAGGAGATATGAAAAATGAAAAAATTTCTTTGTATGGTAATTGCAGTTGTTATGGTGCTTTCCATGGGCGTTGTTGCTTTTGCAGAAGAAAACAATGCAACTATTTCTACCAATCTTGCCGGAATGACCTTTGAAAAAGGCGTAGCAAAGGAGTTCACCGTTACCATTCACAAAGGTGACAGCCAGGCATATTTCTTTGCTTATGAGCTCAGATTCGGCGAAGACCTCGTTCCCGCAAAACTTGAATATTACGGCGAAGGCGGTTGGGAACCCGCAACCAACATAAAAGCAGAACTTAACGGTAATGCTCTTAGCGGTAGAGGCGTAGGTTCCTCAAACCCCGA
>JAFUIS010000023.1 GCA_017468365.1 Oscillospiraceae bacterium
CTTATGATGATCCCTAACCTTATAGGCGTTATAACTCTTTCTCCGATTGTTTATAAAATTACGAAAAACTACGTTGACCGAGTAATAAAAGGAAAACATGTTGAACCGGTTGTTTCTGTGTTCAAAGAAATAAACGACGAGTACAGCAAGGAAGTTATAAAATAAAATCCGATTTTTCATTGAAAAGAAAGCAGGTGTTAACCATCAAAAATTTTACCGATGAATTCGGAAGCATGGTTTTTAATAAGGACGTAATGCGACAGCGCCTTGCGCCTGAGATTTTTGAAAAGCTTGAAGATATAATCGATAACGGCGGCGAAATGGACACAGAGGTTGCAAATGCTGTTGCCGAAGCAATGATGAACTGGGCAATAGAAAAAGGCGCAACACATTATACCCACTGGTTCCAGCCGATGACGGGGCTTTCTGCAGAAAAACACGACAGCTTTATCCAGCCGGACGGTGAAGGCGGCGTCGGACTTGATTTTAGAGGAAAACACCTCATAAAAGGTGAACCGGATGCTTCCAGTTTTCCTTCGGGAGGACTTCGTGCCACTTTTGAGGCAAGGGGATATACGGCATGGGATCCTACTTCTTTTGCATTTGTAAAAGACGGTTCTCTTTGTATTCCGACGGTTTTCTGTTCCTACAGCGGCGAAGTCCTTGATAAAAAAACTCCGCTTTTGCGTTCCACAGAAGCGGTATGCAAAGAGGCACTGAGAATTCTGCGCCTTTTCGGCGATACGGAAACGAAACGTGTTTTTGCGACCGCCGGTGCGGAACAGGAATATTTTCTTGTTGACAGAAAACAGTATAACAAACGTAAAGACCTTGTTATAACAGGAAGAACTCTTTTCGGAGCTCCGCCGCCAAAAGGACAGGAAATGGAGGATCACTATTTTGGTGCTTTGAGACCCAGAGTTTCCGAATTTATGAAGGACCTTGACAGCGAACTTTGGAAATTGGGCGTTTATGCAAAGACAAAGCATAACGAAGCTGCGCCCAGCCAGCACGAACTGGCTCCCGGTTATTGCAGAGTTAATCTTGCAACCGACCATAACCAGCTCACAATGGAAATTATGAAAAAGGTTGCGGAAAGACATGGACTTGCCTGCCTTCTTCACGAAAAACCGTTCCGCGGAGTTAACGGAAGCGGAAAGCATGACAACTGGTCCCTTTCGACTGATACCGGAAAGAATCTTTTCAGTCCCGGAAAAAGCCCTGAAACCAACAAGCAGTTCCAGATTTTTATGTGTGCAGTTATCCGCGCGGTTGACGAAAACCAGGATCTTCTTCGAATTTCGGTTGCTTCCGCGAGCAATGACCGCCGTCTTGGCGGTTCCGAAGCGCCCCCTGCAATTATATCCATGTTCCTTGGAGATTACATAACGAATATTCTTACTTCGGTTGAAGAAGGCCACGGAACAAAGGAATGGAATGCGGGAAAAATGGAAACGGGAATTGCGTCTGTTCCGGAATTTATGAAAGATAAATCCGACCGCAACAGGACTTCGCCTTTTGCATTTACCGGAAATAAATTCGAATTCAGAATGCCCGGTTCAAGCGTTTCGATCGCCTGTCCGAACGTTATGATAAATACCGGTGTTGCGGATATTCTTGGAAAATTTGCCGACCGCCTTGAAAAAGCCGAAGATTTTGACGCTGAAGTGGATTTGCTTATTGCGGAAACCATGAAGGAACATAAGCGCATCATTTTCAACGGCAACAATTACAGCGAAGAATGGGTGGAAGAAGCTGAAAAGCGCGGACTTTGCTGTTTCAGAACTGCCGTTGACGCATTGGAGCATTATACCGACGAGAAAAACATTCGTCTTTTTGCACGGCACAAAATTTTCACTGAAAGTGAAGTTCGTTCTCGCCAGGAAATCCAGTTTGAAAACTACAGCAAAATCGAAATAATAGAATCGCTTACCATGATAGATATGGTAAGAAAAGACATAATGCCTTCCTGCATTGAATTTGAAAAAGTTCTTGCAGAAACCGCAGCAGCAAAAAAAGCTATCGGGCTTGATATTTCCAAAAGTACGGAAGTTGCTTTTGTTAAGAAAATCGACGAGCTTATCAATGAACTTGAGCGAAGAGTTGAAATTGTTGAGGAGCGCAGTGCAAAAGCAAAAACCATAAAAGAGATTCATTCCCAGGCAAGATATGTCTGCGATGAACTCTATCCGACTCTTCATCAGCTTCGCGAAGTTGCCGATGAACTTGAGATCATGGTCGGCGACGAATATTGGCCTTTCCCGGCATATCGCGATCTTCTTTTCAGCGTATAAAAAACAAAAAAAGCACCGTTTTACGGTGCTTTTTTATTTAGAAATGAAGTGCATCCTGCAAGACTTTTTTGCTTTTGCGGAAAGCTTTCAAAATGTAATGATTAACCAAAAATAAAGCTGATTTAACATGTTTTTTTGTTCTTGACAATTGTTTCTGTAAATGTTAAATTTATTATATAAGTGAATACACATTCTTTGCAACTGACGGACATAGGTGGAGCACCACGGTGGAGCAAAGAATGAATTTGGGGAAGGCTTCCCCTTTTTTATTTTAGCCGACCGTCTGGGCACATTTACTCCTTTTTAAAGCAAGGAGTAAGTGTGTCCATTTTTATTTTGTAAAGGAGAATGACTATGAAAAAAGTTGGAATCATCATGGGAAGTGACAGCGATCTTCCGATTGTTACCAAAGCCACTGATATCCTTAAAGCGCTTGAAATTCCTTTTGAAGTGCATGTTTATTCTGCGCACAGAACCCCTGTGGAAGCACGCGATTTTGCGGTAAATGCAAGAGCAAACGGTTTTGGCGCAATAATTGCGGCAGCAGGCATGGCGGCACATCTTGCCGGTGCGATTGCGGCAAACACCACTCTTCCGGTAATCGGAATTCCCTGCAAATCTTCAAATCTTGACGGCATTGACGCCCTTCTTTCAACTGTTCAGATGCCCACCGGCATTCCGGTAGCAACTGTTGCAATCAATGGAGGAGCCAATGCCGCTTTGCTTTGTGCACAGATTCTTGCCGTTGAGGATAAGGAACTTGCAGCAAAGCTTGACGCAAAGCGTGCTTCGGACGCAGCAAAGGTTCTTGAAAAAGACGCTGCAATAAGCGCATCTTTTAATTAAGTTTTTGATTTTTAAAATAAATTTTACTTTATAAGGAGCAATAAAATTATGGAAAACAAACTTGTTTACAGCGGAAAAACCAAAGATGTATTTGAACTTGAAAACGGAAACTATCTTCTCAAATTCAAAGATGATTGCACCGGCAAAGACGGCGTTTTTGATCCGGGCGAAAACTCCGTTGGTCTTACCATCGAAGGCGTAGGCGATGTTAACCTTCGTATGTCCATCTATTTCTTCGAAAAAGTGAACGCAGCAGGAATTAAAACCCACTATGTTTCTGCAGATCTTGAAAACACCACCATGGAAGTTCTTCCTGCAAAAGTTTTTGGCCACGGTCTTGAAGTTATTTGCCGCCACAAAGCAGTAGGCTCCTTTATCCGCCGTTACGGAGATTATATTGAAGACGGTGCAGACCTTCCCGCTTATGTTGAAACCACCTTTAAAAACGATGAAAAAGGCGATCCGCTTGTAACCAAAGATGCTCTTGTTGCTCTTGGCGTTATGACTGACGAACAGTATGACGATATCAAAGCAATGACCCAGCAGATTACCCAGATCGTTGCAGACGACCTTAAAGAAAAAGGTCTTGTTCTTTATGATATTAAATTTGAGTTCGGTTATGACAAAGACGGAAAAGTAATGCTTATTGACGAAATTGCTTCCGGCAATATGCGTGTTTATAAAGACGGAAAATATATTGATCCCATGACCCTTTCCGAACTTTTCTTTGCATAATTTATTCTTAAAACGAAAGTAAAGCAAAGGAGAAAAAATGGGCGGATTTTTTGGCGTAGCCTCTAAAAACGACTGTATGGTCGACGTCTTTTTCGGAACGGATTACCATTCTCACCTTGGCACCCGCAGAGGAGGAATGGCTTCGTTTAACGAAGAGGTCGGCCTTCAAAGACAAATCCATAATATTGAAAACTCTCCGTTCAGAACGCGTTTTGAAAACGTTTTTGATGAAATGAAAGGCAATTCGGCAATAGGCTGCATCAGTTCGATGGAACCTCAGCCGCTTCTTATCCGTTCCGGATTGGGAGCATTTGCAATCTGCTTTATAGGAATTATTAACAATGCCGAAGAGCTTATTGAAAAATATCTTTCTGACAAAAGCGGATTTTTTAACGCAATGACCGGCGGAAAGGTTAACTCCGTTGAACTTCTTGCGGCTCTTATCAGCCTTAAAGAAGATTTCGTTTCCGGAATCAAATTTGCGCAGGACGTAATTGACGGAACAGCTTCGATTCTTATCCTTAAAGAAGGCGGAAACATTATTGCCGCAAGGGATAAAATGGGCAGACTTCCTGTTATTGTCGGAAAAGATGAAAACGGTTACTGTGTAACTTTTGAATCTTTTGCTGCAAAAAAACTCGGTTATGAAATTGTTGAGGAACTGGGTCCCGGAGAGATTGTTGAAATTTCTTCTGACAGAATGTTTCGTCTTGCAGAACCGGGAAAAGAAATGCGAGTCTGCGCTTTTCTTTGGTCCTATTACGGATATTCAACCTCTACCTATGAAGGAATCAACGTTGAAACAATGCGTTACCGCAACGGAAGCCTTCTTGCACAGATGGACAAACTTAACGGATTTTGTGAGCACATAGATTATATCGGAGGCGTTCCGGATTCCGGCACACCCCACGCGATAGGGTATGCGAACGAAAGTAAAATTCCTTTTGCTCGTCCGTTTATAAAATATACACCCACATGGTCCAGAAGCTTTATGTCCCAAAAGCAGACGGAAAGGGCAAAAGTTGCAAAGATGAAACAGATGCCCGTTGATGAACTTATCAAGGGAAAAGATCTTCTTTTTGTTGACGATTCAATAGTCAGGGGAACCCAGCTCAGAGAAACCGTTGACTTCCTTTACAGCAACGGTGCAAAATCCGTACATATGCGTTCGGCCTGCCCTCCGATTATGTATGGCTGCAAATTCCTTAATTTTTCAAGGGCAACAAGCGATATGGAACTTATCGCAAGACGAACCATTATGGAACTTGAGGGTGACGAAGGTTTTAACCATATTGAAGAATACAGCGACGGAAATACCGAGCGCGGAAAAAATCTTCGCAAGGCAATCTGCGAAAAGTTTCATTTCGCTTCTCTTGATTTCCAGAATGTCGATGGAATAGTAAAATCCATCGGACTTCCCGCATGCAAACTTTGTACTTATTGTTGGAACGGAAAGGAATAAATTTTTATGAACACCAATTCCAGATCTGACAGCTATGCAGCAGCAGGTGTTGATATTACCGCTGGCTATAAAGCTGTTGAACTTATGAAACAGCATATCGCAAGAACCATGACCTCCGGAGTATGTTCTGATGTTGGAGGCTTCGGCGGACTTTTTGAGCTTGATATAACCGGAATGGAAAGACCGGTTCTTGTTTCCGGCACCGACGGTGTCGGCACCAAACTTAAACTTGCGTTTCTTCTCAATAAACACGACACCGTCGGTATTGACTGTGTTGCAATGTGTGTAAACGATATTATCTGCGTTGGCGCAAAACCGCTTTTCTTCCTTGACTATATTGCCTGCGGCAAAAACGTTCCGGAAGGAATCGCTGATATCGTAAAAGGCGTTGCAGAGGGCTGTGTTCAGTCCGGCTGCGCACTTATCGGCGGCGAAACCGCAGAAATGCCCGGTTTTTATCCTGCAGATGAATATGACCTTGCGGGCTATTCCACCGGTGTTGTTGACAAGAAAAATATTATCGACAACAAAACCATGAAACCCGGAGATGTTGTTATTGCTCTTCCTTCCAGCGGCGTTCATTCCAACGGATTTTCTCTTGTAAGAAAAGTTTTTGACGTTGAAAACGCCGATATTACCGTTCCGGAAGAAAAACTCGGCGGAAAATCCATTGGCGAAACTCTTCTTACTCCTACCCGCATCTATGTAAAATCCGTACTTGCACTTCTTGAAAAAGTTAAGGTAAAAGGTATTTCTCACATCACCGGCGGCGGCTTTTATGAAAATATTCCGAGAAGCATTCCCGATGGTCTTGGTGCAAAAATCAACCGCAAAGACGTAAGAGTACTTCCCATCTTTGAGCTTCTTATGGAGCGCGGCGGTATTTCTGAGCACGATATGTTCAACACCTTTAACATGGGCGTAGGAATGAGCATTGTTGTTTCTGCAGAGGATGCGGAAACCGCACTTGCCGTGCTCAAAGAAAACGGCGAAGATGCTTATATCATAGGAACCATTGAAGAATCTGAGGAGAAAATCACCATATGCTGAAACTCATTATCGACGGCGTTAAAGCCGGAATTATGATCGCAATAGGCGGAAGCGTTTTTCTTGCCTGTGAAAACAGATATATCGGCGCAATTCTTTTTTCTGTTGCGCTTTTGAGCATCTGCCTTAAAGGATATTCGCTTTTTACAGGAAAAGTCGGATATCTTCCTGAAAACCACAGCAGGGAAGCGGTTAAAATCCTTCTTTGCGGACTTTTGGGCAACATTGTTTCGACTGTTCTTCTTGGCTTTGCCGTCAGCTTTGCAAATCCCGCCCTTGGTGAAGCGGCAAAAATTATTTGCGAAGCAAAACTTTCCCAGGAAGCGCTTCAGACTTTTGTCCGCGCGTTTTTCTGCGGCGTGCTCATGTATATGGCTGTGAGCACCTATCGCGAAAAAAATACCCTTGCGGGAATTTTTTTCTGCGTACCTGTTTTTATCCTCAGCGGATTTGAACATTCTATTGCGAATATGTTCTATTTCGGAGCATCCGGTATCATCAATCTTGATTCCGTAATCTATCTTGCGGTTGTTGTTATCGGAAACTCCGTCGGCGGAATGGCAATGCCCATTCTCAATATTCTTGGAAAAGGGGAACCGAAAAATGCGTGAAAACCCGGTAAAAATCGCCGTGCTTGTTTCCGGCGGCGGAACAAATCTCCAGGCTTTGATTGATGCTCAAAACAGCGGCATCATCAAAAGCGGAAAAATCGAGCTTGTTATCGCAAACAACGCAAACGCTTTTGCTCTTGAAAGAGCGGCAAAAGCCGGAATAAAAACAGCTGTTGTTCTTAAAAAGGAACTTGGTTCCGCAGAGGCTTTTGAACAGAAAATCAAAGACCTTCTTACAGAAAACGGAATCGAGATAATTGTTCTTGCCGGTTTTATGGCAATTCTCAGCGAAAACTTTACCAAAGATTATCCCAAACGCATAATCAACGTACATCCGGCGCTTATTCCTTCCTTCTGCGGAAAAGGTTTTTATGGGCTTCACGTGCACGAAGCGGCACTTGCCTATGGCGTTAAAGTTACCGGAGCGACGGTTCATTTTGTTAACGAAATTCCCGACGGCGGCGAAATCATTATGCAGAAAGCCGTTGCAATCCGGGAAAACGATACCCCTGAGACCCTTCAAAAGCGCGTAATGCGCCAGGCCGAATGGAAGATCCTTCCCCTTTCGGTTGAAAAAGTTTGTGCCAAAATAATTACGGAATAAACAAGAAAAGAGAGGAAAAAGATTATGGACATTTACAAAATCAATGACATTGCCGAACTTATCAAAGACAACGCCTATGTCGGCCGCGGAATTGTAATCGGCAAAACCGCCGATGCAAAAAAAGCTGCTGTTGCATATTTTATTATGGGCAGAAGCGCAAACAGCCGCAACCGCGTTTTTGTTGAACGCGACGGCGCACTTTTTACCGAACCTTTTGATGCTTCCAAAGTTCAGGACCCGAGCCTTATTATTTATGCCGCTCTTCGCGAACTTGGCAACAATCTTATCGTAACCAACGGTGACCAGACTGATACCATTTATAACGGCATTAAATGCGGCGGAACCTTCAGCGGCAGCCTTGCAACCCGTGAATTTGAACCGGACGCTCCGAACCTTACTCCCAGAATCAGCGGTATGGCAACTTTTGCAAACGGAGATTTCACCTATCAGATGAACATCCTTAAATCTGCTGATGCAGAGGGCACTGCCTGCAACAGATACACCTTTGATTATCCGGCACTTCCCGGTCTCGGACATTTCATCCACACCTATGTTTGCGACGGAAATCCCATTCCCACCTTCCAGGGTGAACCGGAAAGAGTTGCAATCCCGGATTCCATTGACGAATTCACCGAATCCCTTTGGAACGCGCTTAACGAAGACAACAAAATTTCCCTTTACGTTCGCTATGTTGACCTTGCAACCGGCGAAGCAGAAAACAGACTTATCAACAAAAATAAATGATATATAAAGGAGCAAGCGAACGATGAAAGAATTTGAACTTAAATACGGCTGCAACCCCAACCAGAAACCTTCCAAAATTTTTATGGATAACGGCGAGGATCTTCCTATCGAGATCCTTAACGGCCGCCCCGGCTTTATCAACTTCCTTGATGCTTTTAACAGCTGGCAGCTTGTTAAAGAAATCAAAGAAGCTCTCGGCATGCCCGCAGTAACTTCTTTTAAACACGTAAGCCCCACTTCCGCTGCAGTTGGCATTCCGCTTTCCGATGACCTTAAAAAAGCCTGCTTTGTTGACGATATCGAAGGCCTTGACGAATCTCCTCTTGCATGCGCTTACGCAAGAGCACGCGGCACCGACAGAATGAGCTCTTTCGGCGATTGGGTCGCACTTTCCGACGTTTGCGACGTTACCACCGCTCTTATGATCAAACGCGAAGTTTCCGACGGCGTAATCGCTCCCGGTTATGAACCTGAAGCTCTTGAAATTCTTAAATCCAAACGCAAAGGCGGATACAACATCGTTAAAATCGATCCCGACTACGTTCCGGAAGTTACCGAACACAAACATGTTTTCGGCATTACTTTTGAGCAGGGCAGAAACAACTTCAAAATCGACGCAGACCTTCTCAAAAATATTGTAACCGAAAACAAAGATATGCCCGAATCCGCAGTTCGTGACCTTGTCATCGCACTCATCACCCTTAAATACACCCAGTCCAACTCCGTTTGCTATGCTGTTGACGGACAGGCTATCGGCGTAGGCGCAGGTCAGCAGTCCAGAATCCACTGCACCCGCCTTGCAGGTACCAAGGCAGACACCTGGTTCCTCCGCCAGCACGAAAAAGTTCTGGGCCTTCCCTTCAAACCCGAACTTGGCAGACCCGAACGTGACAACGTTATCGACGGTTACATCAACAAAAACGAAGAAGACGTTTGCGCAGACGGCAACTGGCAGAAATACTTCACCGAACAGCCCGCTCCTCTTACCGATGAAGAAGCAAAAGCATACCTTGCAACCAAAGAAGGAGTTGCTCTCGGTTCCGACGCATTCTTCCCCTTCAGCGACAACATTGAAAGAGCAAAACGCAGCGGCGTAAAATATATCGCAGAACCCGGCGGTTCCATTCGTGATGATGCAGTTATCGAATGCTGCAACAAATATGACATGGTAATGTCCTTCACCGGAATGCGTCTCTTCCACCATTAATTTTTAAAATCCGTTAACGGAGGCTTTTTTATGGAAGTTTTAGTAGTTGGCGGCGGCGGCCGCGAACATGCAATAATCAAAAAAATCAAAGAAAACAGCGAAGTTACCAAAATCTATGCACTTC
Source organism: Oscillospiraceae bacterium (assembly GCA_017468365.1). Classification (GTDB taxonomy): domain Bacteria; phylum Bacillota; class Clostridia; order Oscillospirales; family Ruminococcaceae; genus UMGS1668. The sequence continues at coordinate 9,675 of JAFUIS010000023.1, forward strand.
CCGGCAACGGCGGCATCGCCGCCGATGCCGAATGCGTAGCGATCGGTGCAAAGGATATCGATGCTATCGTTGAATTTGCGGTTTCCCATAACATCGATTACGCCGTTGTTGCACCGGACGATCCGCTCGTTCTTGGAGCAGTTGATGCTCTTGAGGCAAAAGGCATTCCCTGCTTTGGACCCAGAGCAAACGCCGCTATCATCGAAGGCAGCAAAGTTTTCTCCAAAGACCTTATGAAAAAATACGGTATTCCCACCGCTGAATACGAAGTATTCAATGATATGGAAGCAGCACTCAAATATCTTGAAAACGCACCCATCCCCACCGTTATCAAGGCGGACGGTCTTGCTCTTGGAAAAGGCGTAATCATCGCCGAAACCAGAGAAGCCGCAATTGAAGCTGTTCATTCCATGATGGAAGACAAAGTTTTTGGAAAAAGCGGCGATAACATCGTAATCGAAGAATTCCTCACCGGCCCGGAAGTTTCCGTTCTTTCTTTCACCGACGGAAAAACCGTTGTTCCGATGATCTCTTCCATGGACCACAAACGCGCCCACGATAACGACACCGGTCTTAACACCGGCGGTATGGGTACTGTTGCTCCGAACCCTTATTACACCGAAGAAATTGCAAAAGAGTGCATGGAAAAAATCTTCCTTCCCACCATCAACGCAATGAACGCGGAAGGCAGAACTTTTAAAGGCTGCCTTTATTTCGGACTTATGCTTACCCCCAAGGGCCCGAAAGTTATTGAATATAACTGCCGCTTCGGTGACCCGGAAACCCAGGTTGTTCTTCCGCTTCTTGAAAGCGACCTTCTTACTGTTATGAAAGCTGTTACCGAAGAAAGACTTTCCGAAGTGGAAGTTAAATTTGCTGACAAAAATGCCTGCTGCGTAATTATGGCTTCTGAAGGTTATCCGGAACATTATGAAAAAGGTTATGAAATCACCATTCCCGAAGAAGTTGTCGATAACGTATATGTTGCCGGCGGCGCAATTAAAGACGGAAAACTTGTAACTTCCGGCGGCCGCGTTCTCGGTGTTACCGCAATTGCCGAAACTCTTCCCGAAGCAATCAAAGCTTCTTACAGCCTTGTAGAAAAAATCCACTTTGACAATGCGTTTTATCGCCATGATATCGGCGCACGTGCCCTTGCTGCAAAGGAGGAATAATTACCTTGGTATATCGTGTTTTTGTTGAAAAGAAAAAAGAACTTGCAAACGAAGCAAAAGCCCTTTTCAATGATGCAGTAACTCTTCTCGGAATCAAAGACCTTACGGATGTCCGCGTTATAAATCGTTATGACGCAGAAAACATTACCGAAGAACTTTTTGATTACGCTAAAAAATACGTTTTTTCCGAACCCCAGCTGGATATCGTTTCCGAAGAGATCGATCTTTCCGGCGCTGTAGCTTTTGCGGTAGAATATCTTCCCGGTCAGTTTGACCAGAGAGCAGACTCCGCAGCACAGTGCATCCAGATCATTTCCCAGGGCGAAAGACCCACCATCAGAACCGCAAAAGTTTATGCTCTTTACGGCGAACTTTCCGATTCCGAAATTGCTGAAATCAAAAAATACGTAATCAACCCGGTTGAAGCAAGAGAAGCCGGTTTTGAAAAACCGGAAACCCTTGCAATCGAATATAACATTCCCACTGAAGTTGCAACTCTTGAAGGCTTCCGTGAGCTTAAGAGAGAAGAAGTCGAAGCTTTTGTTGAAAAATACGGTCTTGCAATGGATGCGGACGACCTTCAGTTCTGCCAGGAATATTTCCGCAGCGAGGATCGCGATCCCACCATTACCGAGATCCGCATGATCGATACCTATTGGTCCGACCATTGCCGTCACACCACCTTCAACACCACCATTGATTCCGTTAAATTTGAGGACGAGCTTCTTCAGAAAGCATATGACGATTATATTGCAACCAGAGAAGAACTTGGCCGCAAAAAACCGGTTTGCCTTATGGATATCGGTACCCTTGCGGTAAAATATCTTAAAAAACACGGAAAACTCGATAAACTCGACGAATCCGAAGAAATCAACGCCTGCACCGTTAAAATTGAAATTGAAGCCGACGGCAAAAAAGAACCCTGGCTTCTTCTCTTCAAAAACGAAACCCACAACCACCCCACCGAAATCGAGCCTTTCGGCGGTGCGGCAACCTGTGTCGGCGGAGCTATCCGCGATCCGCTTTCCGGACGTTCCTACGTTTACGGTGCAATGCGTCTTACCGGTGCGGCAGACCCGCTTAAACCCGTAAGCGAAACCATTAAGGGAAAACTTCCCCAGAGAAAAATCGTTACCACCGCTGCCGCAGGTTATGCTTCCTACGGCAACCAGATCGGTCTTGCAACCGGCATTGTTGATGAAATTTATCACGATGGTTATGCTGCAAAGCGTATGGAAATAGGTGCAGTAATTGCGGCTGCTCCGGCAGAAAATGTTCGCCGTGAGGTTCCCGCGCCAGGAGACGTTGTAATTCTTCTTGGCGGTGCTACAGGCCGTGACGGTTGCGGCGGTGCTACAGGCTCTTCAAAATCACACACAATAGAATCTCTTGAATCCTGCGGAGCAGAAGTTCAAAAGGGTAACGCACCTGAGGAGCGTAAGCTTCAGAGATTATTCAGAAATTATGAAGCATGCCATATGATTAAGCGTTGTAATGACTTTGGCGCAGGCGGTGTTTCTGTTGCTATCGGCGAACTTGCTGACGGTCTTGAAATCGACCTTAACGCAGTTCCCAAGAAATATGACGGTCTTGACGGTACAGAGCTTGCAATCAGCGAATCACAAGAAAGAATGGCGGTTGTAATTGAAAAAGAGAATATTGACCGTTTCTTAGAATTAGCTCACAGCGAAAATCTTAACGCTGTAAAGGTTGCAGAGGTTAAGGCAGAACCAAGACTTGTTATGCACTGGAACGGTAAAACTATTGTTGATATTAGCCGCGAATTCTTAAATTCAAACGGTGCTGAAAAGCATATCACAATCACCCCCGCAAAGCCTCAGGATTACAGAAAGAATGTTGAGGGTGGCTTTACTGATACAATGAAGGCTATTGCTGATGACCTTAATATGTGTTCAAAGCGCGGTCTTTCAGAGCAGTTTGACTCTACAATC
>JAFUIS010000010.1 GCA_017468365.1 Oscillospiraceae bacterium
GGTATCCGCTATGTGCCGATGAGTGAGGAAGTGGTGGCGTGTTTCCGCCGTATTCTCGCCAATCGTGTGGCACCGAAAGTGGAGCCGATGGTGGATGGATATGCCGGCTTCCTGTTTCTGGACAAGAATGACAGACCGATGGTTGCGCTGCATTGGGAGAAATACCTGCAGCACATTGTCGAGAAGTACAACAAGATCTACCGTATCCAGATGCCCAAAGTTACCCCTCATGTATGCAGACACACCTTCTGTTCCAATATGGCGAAATCCGGAATGAACCCTAAGACATTGCAATATATCATGGGTCATTCGGATATCAGTGTAACGCTGAATGTTTACACCCATGTGCAGTTCGATGACGCACAGGCAGAGCTGCTTCGAGTAGCGGAAGCCTGAGAACCCCCGTTGGTAAAGCGTATCTATTTACCAATGGATTTACCAATATTGCAGGAAAAAGCATGAGAAAATACGGGAAGATTTGAGAAGATATCCCGAAAACAAAGAAACATGAAAATGCCGAAAAGCCCTGCAATATTGGGCATTTGAGAAGAAATACAAGACTTATATGGAGATATAAGACGATGATAAAAATACTATTTATTTGCCACGGCAACATCTGCCGAAGTCCCATGGCGGAATTCGTCATGAAAAAACTGGTCAAAGAAGCGGGGCTTGAAAGCGAATTTGAAATCGCTTCCGCCGCCACCAGCACCGAAGAAATATGGAACGGGATCGGAAATCCCGTATATCCCCCGGTAAAAAAGCTTCTTGCGAAAAATGGCATAAACTGTGCCGAAAAACGCGCACGCCAGATGACGAAGGAAGATTACCGCCGCTACGATTTTCTTATCGGAATGGATAACAACAATATCCGCAACATGATGCGGATACTCAAAAACGACCCGGAAGAAAAGGTGCATATGCTCATGGATTTCACAAACCGCCCGGGAGAAGTTGCCGACCCATGGTACAGCGGCGATTTTGAAACAACCTGGCGCGACGTAAACGAAGGCTGCAAAGGCCTTCTCAAAAGCCTTGACCTTTGACTTTCCCTGTGCTATATTGAAACCATAAAATGTGAAAAGGGTGAAAAGATGCGCAAATAATCTGTTTTTTTGAAGTAAGAAAAACAAACCGAAAAACCTTCGGCGGCTTCCGCAGTTTTGCGGCGGCTTTGTTCCTTACGGAAAAAACGCAGATTCTTTGTGAAAAGCCCTTTTTATCAAAAAAATGAGCTTTTATTGGTCTGCGTTCGCTTTGCCGAAGGCAGACCTTTTTTGTTCCCCAAAGGAGGAATGAATATGCTCCAGATAAAAAATCTTTCAATGAACCACACAAAGGATTCCCACGTGCTTTCCGAAAATCTTTCTTTCGTCATCGGCGAAGGGGATAAAGCCGCCGTGATAGGCGAGGAGGGCAACGGAAAATCCACCCTTTTAAAACTGATTTATGATTCCGAACTTGTTGAAGACTATATCGAATATCAGGGCGAAATAATAACGAACGGCGCAGTTTTCGGCTATCTTGCCCAGGAAATTTCTGAAAAGGACAAAGAAAAAACCGTTGCGGAATTCTGCTTTGAAAACGGCTTCAAAAACCTTCTTCCCTATGAAATTTATGAAATAGCAATGCAGCTTTGCATCGATGCGGATATTTTCGAATCAAGCCGAAAGATGAAGACCCTTTCCGGCGGCGAAAAAGTAAAGGTGAGAATGGCAGCGGTGCTTGCGCAAAAACCGGATATGCTCCTTCTTGACGAACCTTCCAACGATATCGATATCGAAACCCTGGAATGGCTCGAAGATTTCATAAATTCCTGCGGACTTCCGGTGCTCTATATTTCCCATGACGAAACCCTTCTCGAGCGCACCGCAAATATGGTCATCCATATGGAACAGCTGCGCAGAAAAACCGCCGCAAGATGCACCGTCGCAAAGCTTCCTTACCGTCGCTACGTCGAAGAGCGGCTTTCCGGTTTTGAAAAGCAGGAACAGATGGCAAGAAGCGAAAAACGCGATTTTGATAAAAAAATGGACCGCTACCGCCAGATATACCAGAAGGTCGACCACCGGCAGGAAACCATTTCCCGCGGGGACCCCCACGGCGGAAGGCTTCTTAAAAAGAAAATGCATTCCGTAAAAGCCATGGGCCGCCGCTTTGAAAAAGAAAAGGAAAACCTGACCCGGATGCCCGAATCCGAAGAGGCTATTTTCCTTCGTTTCGGCGAGGAAGCAAAAATACCAAGCGGAAAAAAGGTCATATCTATTGATATTCCAAAGCTTTTTGCCGGCGAAAAACTTCTTTCAAAGGATATAAAGCTCGAAATTTCCGGCAGCGAAAAAGTCTGCATCATCGGAAGAAACGGAGCGGGAAAAACAACCCTTCTCCGAAAGATAGCCGAGGAGCTTTTTGAAAGAACGGATATAAAAGCCGCCTATATGCCTCAGAATTACGAAGAAGGTTTCGACCTTTCGAAAGACCCGGTGGAACTTCTTATGCAGGGCGGCACCAAGGAAGAACGCACCAGAGTGCGCACCTATCTCGGAAGCATAAAATTCACCGCCGACGAAATGAGTCACCCGGCCTTTGAACTTTCCGGCGGACAGAAGGCAAAACTTTTCTTCGCAAAAATGGCGCTGGGTGATTACAACGTGCTTATCCTTGACGAGCCCACCCGAAATCTTTCGCCTCTCTCTAACCCGATGATACGCGACGTCCTCAAAAATTTCGGCGGCGCAGTCATCAGCATCTCCCACGACCGAAAATACATCTCCGAAGTCTGCGAAAAAATCTATGAACTTTCCGAAAACGGCCTTGCCGAAGTTTTTCCGGAATTCTGAAACAAAAAACAGAAAAGGAGAAAATCATGAGTAAATTTGGAGTACTGATTTATCCGGATTTTTCGCTTCAGGAAATAACCTGTCTTACTTCGGCGCTTTCCGTATGGTTCGGCGAAAAAATAGATTTTATAGCAAGCGAAAACCGGGAATATAAAAGCGAAGAGGGACTTTGCGTCCGTCCTTCAAAAACCACCGAAAACGCGAACGTCCTGGACTATGATTGCATTATTTTGCCGGGAACGGTAAATCCTCTTCCGGCGCTTTACGATGAAAAACTTATGGATTTTTTAAAAACCGGAACGGATGCGGATACCGTGTTTGCGGCTGTTTCTTCCGCGCCTCTTTTACTTGCAAAAGCCGGGATTTTAAAAGGCAAAAAATTCACCGCGGGATTTTTTATGCAGATGACGGAAGTTTTTCCTTTTATAGAAAAAGAAAATTTTGTCCATAAAGGCATCGTTTGCGACAAAAATGTGATAACGGGCATCGGAATGTTCTTCCGCGAGTTTGCAAAAGCTGTTCTGCGGCGTTTTGATTATGATATAGGAGAAAATTTCATGCTCGATAAACCGGAACATTATTCGGAAAAAGAGTTGGAATTTTATTGGACGGAAGAAGAATATCGCGAATTTCTGGAAGAATTAAAAGAATTCAGGTGATATCAAAAAAACGGCGGGTTTTCCCGCCGTTTTTCTTTTTTCGCTTATTCAAAATAATCTCCGGAAAGATAACGGTTGCCCGTATCCGGGAAAATGGTGACGATGTTTTTGCCCTTGTTTTCCGGGCGTTTTGCAAGTTCGATTGCCGCACAAAGTGCCGCGCCGGAAGAAATTCCCGCAAGATAACCCTCTTTCGCGGCTATCATCCTTCCGTATTTATAAGAATCCTCGTCCGAAACGGAAATGACCTCGTCGATGACGTCAAAATCCACGTTATCCGGAATATAGTTGGGGCCGATGCCTTGAATTTTGTGTTTTCCGGCTGGACCTTTTCCGCTGAGAAGGGGAGAAGAAGCCGGTTCCACCGCAACGACTTTTACGCCGGGAACGTGGTCTTTAAGATATTTTCCGCAGCCGCTTACAGTGCCGCCGGTGCCGCTTCCGGCAACAAAAATATCAATTTTTCCGTCGGTCTGTTCCACCATTTCGGGTCCGGTGCTAAGGATATGGGCAAGAGGGTTCGCCGGATTTTTAAACTGCGCCGGCATGAAGGAACCGGGGTTCTCTTCAAGCAGCTCCTTTGCTTTTGCAATGCAGCCGACCATTCCGAGGGCGCCGTCGATAAGAATAAGTTCGGCGCCAAGCGCTTTGAGCACGGCTCTTCGCTCAATGCTCATGGTGTCGGGCATAATGATGATACAGCGGTATCCGCGTTCTGCCGCAACGGCTGCAAGACCGATTCCGGTGTTGCCGCTGGTGGGTTCTATAATAAGTGAATTTGGCTTGAGCATGCCATTTTTCTCCGCTTCGTCGATCATTGAGCACGCAACTCTGTCCTTAATGCTTCCGCCGGGGTTAAGTCCTTCAAGCTTTGCAAAAATCCTTGCCTCAAGCTTTTCATCTTCTTCAATTTTGCAAAGTTCGAGCATGGGGGTGTTTCCGATAAGCTCGCTGAAATTTTTTGCGATTTTCATGGCTTTCGCCTCCTTTTACTCTTGAATTATAATACTATTTTGCCCCCAAAGCAATTATTATTTGACAAAGCGCCTCTTTTTTATTATTATATTATCTGTAAAAGTTCGCCTATGAAGGAGGAGCCAATTCAATGAATCTTGCAAAATATCTTGATATTGCGCCGGAGGTAAAATCCGCTCTTGAAAACGGAAAACCCGTCGTCGCTCTCGAATCCACCATCATCAGCCACGGAATGCCCTATCCCCAGAACGTCAACACCGCAAAAAACGTTGAAAGAATGGTACGTTCCGAAGGCGCCGTTCCCGCAACCATCGCAATCATCGGCGGTAAATTCAAAGTTGGTCTTTCCGCCGAAGAAATAGAATATTTCGGCAAAAAAGGCAGCAAAATCGCAAAAGCTTCCCGCCGCGATCTTCCCATCCTTGCCGCAAAAGGTCTTGACGGTGCAACCACCGTTGCTTCCACCATGATCATTGCCGCAATGGCCGGAATCAAAATTTTCGCAACCGGAGGCATCGGCGGCGTACACCGCGGCGCCGAAACCACCATGGATATTTCCGCCGACCTTGAAGAACTCGGAAGAACCGACGTAATGGTCGTTTGTGCCGGCGCAAAATCCATTCTCGATATCGGCCTTACCCTCGAATATCTTGAAACCAAAGGCGTTCCGGTAATCGGTTACGGCACCGACGAACTCCCCGCATTCTATTGCAGAGAAAGCGGATTCGGCGTCGATTACAGAATCGATACCCCCAGCGAACTTGCCGCTGCATTTAAAGCAAAACTCGACCTCGGAATCCACGGCGGTATGCTTGTCGGCAACCCCGTTCCCAAGGAACATGCCATGGCAAAAGCCGTCGCCGACAGAGCTATCGATATCGCAGTCAAAAAAGCTGAAGAAAACAATATCAAAGGCAAGGAACTCACTCCCTTCCTTCTCACCCTTGTAAAAGAGATGACCGGCGGAATGAGCCTTGACGCAAATATCGAGCTTGTTTACAACAACGCAAAAGTCGCCGCAAAAACCGCCGTCTGCCTTGCAAACCTCGGAAAAGACGACGAAGCCGAAGCCGGACTTGACGAACTTCGCGCAGAAATCGCAGACGACACCGCCGAAAGCATCAAAGCGGAGCTTTCCGCATTCCGCGGCGAAATGGAGACCCTTATTGCACAGCGCGTTGCCGCCGTTCAGCAGATGGCTCCCAATCCTTACATGAACCCCTATATGAATCCTTACGCAATGCCTCAGCAGCAGATGCAGTATCAGCAGAATCCTCAGCAGATGCAGTATCAGCAGAACCCCTACGGCATGCCCCAGCAGATGCAGTTCCAGCAGAATCCTTACGGAATGCCCCAGCAGCCCATGGCACAGCCTGCGCCTGCACCGGCTCCCGCTCCTTACGTCAACCCCTACAAACCCGTAAGACCCGAGCCTGTTCCCGAACCCCAGCCGGAACCCGTTCCCGCACCCAATCCTTACAAATCCATTCCCGATGAAGAATGGGTAAACCCCTTTGCACCCAAACGCGAAAAAGCTCCGGAACCCGTTGCTGAAGAGCCCGTTGAGGAAGAGGCAATCGAGGAAGCAATCGAAGAAATCGTCGAAGAACCCGTTGAGGAAGTAATCGAAGAAGCAGTCGAAGAAACCGTCGAAGAACCCGTCGAGGAACCCGCTGAGGAAGAAGTCGAGGAAGAGGTCATCGAAGAGGAATCCGCACCCGAAGTTCCCGCCGAAGAACCCGCCGAGGAAGAGGAATATACCGTAACCGAATACGTTCCCCCCGTGCACGAGAAAAAGGAACGCAAACCCGATAACCAGGTAAAACCCGAAACTGACGCCGAAGGCATGACCGCCTATGACCCGGAATTCTATCGCAAACGCAACGAAGAACGCAAACAGCGCCTTGCCGCTGCCGCAGGCGAAGCAAAACACAAAGAGGAAGAAAAAGCAGCCGAACCCGAATATATCGACTGCAAAGGTCCGCTCGAATTCACCGGCGAACACCCCTGGGCATGGAAATGCACCCGCTGCGGCCAGCTTTTCCAGAAGCACGAAATTCCGCATAAATGCGTAAAGACCGACTGATAAAAATATTACCGGCGGAGGGACTTTTGATTAAGGTCCCTCCGTTTGTGGGTTTTAAAAAGGAGAAAAATGCGCCTTTTCACCGCCGTTTGTTTCGATGACGAAACAAAAAACGCCCTTTCAAAGCTTTCCGAAGCGGCAAAAAAATCCGCCGGCGGAAACTTTTCAAGAAAAGAAAATTTTCATCTCACCCTTGTTTTTATCGGCGAGACCGAACGGAAAAACGATATCGAAAAAGCTCTTTCCGAAATCGAATTTCCCGCTTTCGAATATGAATTCAAAGGTACCGGAACTTTCGAAAAAGGCATTTTCTGGGCGGGAGTAAAGCGCAATAAAAACCTTGAAGAGCTCCACAAAACCGTAAAAAACAAACTTTCCGAAATCGGCATCGAAACCGAGAACCGAAAATTTTCGCCCCATATCACCCTGGCAAGAAAATTCCGCCCGGAAAAGGGTTTTGACCCCGCCGCTCTGGAAGAACTTCTTCCGAAAGGAAAGAAAAAAGCCGAAAGGATAAGCCTTATGCTTTCCGAAAGGGTGGACGGAAAACTTTGCTACACCGAAATTTTTTCAAAAAAGCTTAGCTGAAAGGAAGAAGGCAAAAATGGAAGAAACCTTTACCGCGGGAATAAGACCCGGCGGCCTTACCGAAGGAAGAGAAATAAGAATACTCATCTGCCACATCCTTTCGGAACTGGGCGAACCCATGAGCTTTGACGAAATGACCGAAGCTATCCTTACTGACGGAACGGCGAACTATTTTGAATTTGCCGACGCCCTTTCGGAACTTCGGGATACCGGCTGCGTCGTCGCTTTCAAAACCGACGCCGGAATAAACGAATATACCATCACCGAAAAAGGAAAAGCCGCCGCAATGACCCTTGCGGGGGATCTTCCTCTTTCCATCCAGGAAAAATCCGCAGAAAACGCAAGGAATATAATCCAGCGCCGCCGCATAGAAAAAGAAAACCTTGTTTCCATATCAAAAACCGAGGACGGATATATGATCCACGTCCGGGTCACCGATATCGGAACCGACCTTATGGAACTTTCTCTTTTCATGCCCACCATGGAACAGGCCGTTGCGGTAAAAGAAAAATTCTTAAGCGATCCGGCGGGCGCCTATATGGGCGTTCTCGAAGCCCTTGCAGGCAAATTTTAACTTAAAAAGAAAAACCGAAAAGAGGTTTTGAATAAATGGAAAAGAAAACCGTTGCTCTGCTTTTCGGCGGAGTTTCAAGCGAATATGACGTTTCGTGCATGTCTGTTTCTTCCGTTTGGGAAAACGTTGACCGCGAAAAATATGAACCCGTTCTCATAGGAATCACCCGCGAAGGCGAATGGCTTCTTTATGACGGCGATATCGAAAAAGTCCGCAAAGGCGAATGGGATAAAGACTCCCGCCACATAAAAAGAGCCTTCATCTGCCCCGACAGAAGTGTTCACGGCGCAATGGTAGAAAACGAAAGCGGCTGGGATATCCTTCAGATAGACGTTGTCTATCCCGTTCTTCACGGAAAAAACGGCGAAGACGGAACCATGCAGGGCCTTCTTGAAATCGCGGGCCTTCCTTATGTCGGCTGCAAAGTTCTTGCTTCCGCCGCATGCATGGATAAAGACGTCTGCCACACCCTTCTTGAAGGAGCGGGCATTGCCCAGGTAAAATGGCTCACTTATTATAAGGAAGCCGTCGATTTTGAAGCCGCCGCAAAAGAAACCGATGAAAAACTCGGCTGGCCGGTTTTCGTAAAACCCGCAAATGCCGGCTCTTCCGTCGGCATCACCAAAGTAAAATCTGCCGAAATGCTCAAAGAAGCAATGGAACTTGCTTTTGAGCACGACGTAAAAATCATCATCGAAGAAGCCGTGCAAAGTCCCATCGAAGTGGAATGCGCCGTGCTCGGAAACGAAGAACTCCTTGTGGGAGGCCCCGGCGAGATCGTTCCCGCAGATGAATTTTACAGTTATGATGCAAAATACTATAACGATGAAAGCGAAACCTTCCTCAATGCCCGAATCCCGGACGAAATGGCAGAAGAAATCCGCGAAACCGCAAAGCGTGCCTATAAGATCCTCGGCTGCAAAGGACTTACAAGGGTCGACTTTCTCGTAAACGGCGAAACCGGAAAAATCATTCTCAACGAACCCAACACCCTTCCGGGTTTCACCAATATCTCCATGTATCCCAAGCTCATCATGAACACCGGCATGACCTATGCCCAGCTTATCGATAAGCTTCTGGAACTTGCCTGCGAATAAAAACCTCACGCTGAGGAAAAAGTATTTCACCTTTCAAGAAAGGTCATGATTTTATGGATAACAGACCAATAGGCGTTTTTGATTCCGGTCTCGGCGGACTTACCGCCGTCCGCGAACTTCGGCGGATCCTTCCCGGCGAAGACATCGTCTTTTTCGGCGATACCGGAAGAGTTCCCTACGGAAGCAGAAGCCCCCACATCATAAAAGAATATGCGAAACAGTGCATGGATTTTCTTGAAAAACAGGATGTCAAAATGATACTGGTCGCCTGCGGGACCGTAAGTTCCGTCCTCGGCGAAGATATCGGAAAGGGAAGAAGCGTTCCCTGCATGGGCGTTCTTGAACCCACGGTAAAAGCCGCTGTTTCCACCACCAAAAACAAGAACATCGGCCTTATCGCCACCGCAACCACCGTTGCAAGCGGCTCTTACGAAAGTCTTACCGCAAAGCTTCTTCCGGAAGCAAACTTTACCGGAAAAGGCTGTCCGCTTTTCGTTCCGCTTGTGGAAAACGGATATTTTTCTTCCGACTGCGAAGTGACAAGGCTTGTTGCAAAGGATTATCTTGCCGCCTTTGACGGAAAGGATATCGATACCCTTATCCTCGGCTGTACCCACTATCCCTTGCTTTATAATCTCATCGATTCAATAACCGAACACAAACTCAACCTCATTGATTCCGGAAAAGAAGCCGCCCTTGCCGCAAAAGAACTTATGGAAGAAAAGGACATGCTCACCGGAACAAGAAAAATCGGCGCAATGCGCTTTTTCGTAACGGATAAAGTCGAAGGCTTTGCAAAACTTGGAAAAGAATTTCTGGGCGAAGAACTTTTCGACGTAACAAGAATCGAAATCGACGAACTTTAAAAAAAGGAACACCGCAAAAATGAAAAAAGATGTGATGATTTTCATAAAAGGCACCCAGGAAGTGGACGGCGAAAAAGATACCATCGAGTTCATGACCCGGGGACGCTATTATAAAAGGCGCGACGTTCTCTATCTTGCCTATGACGAAATGGACGAAGAGGACACCGAACCCACAATGAAGACCCTTCTCAAAATCGAAGGGGACAGCCGCGTTACCATGACCCGAAGCGGCAAAAGAAACCAGCAGCTTATAATTGAAAAAGGCGAACGCCACCAGTGCCATTACGACAACGGTTTTGACGATTGGATGATGGGCATCCACGGTTACGGAATCGAAAACGGGCTGGAAGATAACGGCGGTACCCTCAATTTTAAATATTCCATGGATATAAACGCCATGTTCTCAAGCGAAAACGAAGTTAACATAGTAGTCAAGGAGTGTGAAGAAAATGCGTAACTTAGTGGCGGAAGCCAAAGCGCAGTACAAAGAGCTTATCGAAAAAGCAATAAAAGAGGCAATTGCCGCCGGTGAACTTCCCGAAGGCGAAATTCCCGCTTTCAATATCGAAATTCCCGCCGACAACAAAAACGGCGACCTTGCTTCAAACGTGGCAATGGTTTCCGCAAAAGCTTTCAGAAAAGCACCCCGCCAGATAGCCGAAGCTATCGTTTCCCACCTTTCTGTTGAAGGAACCTATTTTGAAAAAGCCGAAGTCGCAGGTCCCGGCTTCCTCAACGTTTTCTATGCACCCCATTGGTTTGCAGAAACCGTTTCCGCAGTTCTCACCGAAAAAGAGACCTACGGCACCAGCAACATGGGCGAAGGCAAAAAAATAATGGTCGAATTTGTTTCCGCAAACCCCACCGGCCCCATGCATATGGGCAACGCCCGCGGCGGTGCAATCGGTGACGGTCTTGCCGAAGCAATGAAATGGTGCGGTTATGACGTAACCCGCGAATTTTATATCAACGACGCCGGCAACCAGATCGAAAAATTCGGAAAATCCCTTGAAGCAAGATATCTCCAGCTCCACCTTGGCGAAGACGCAATCGAATTCCCCGAAGACGGTTACCACGGCGAAGATATCAAAGTCCGCGCAAAAGAATTCACCGAACTTAACGGCGACAAATATGTTAACGCAGATTCCGCCGAAAGAAAAAAAGCTCTCGTTGCCTATGCTCTTCCCGCAAACGTCGAAGGCCTTCAGCGCGACCTGGGAAAATACCGCATCAACTATGACGTATGGTTCCGCGAAAGCAGCCTTTATAACGACGGTTCCATCGACAAAGTCGTAAAGATCCTTACCGAAAAAGGCCTTACTTATGAAAAAGACGGCGCTCTTTGGTATAAAAACGCCGAAGTTCTTACCGAACGTTTCAAAAAAGAAGGCAAAACCGATAAACAGATAGAAGCTCTTGAACTTAAAGACGACGTAATTATCCGCGCAAACGGAAACCCCACCTATTTTGCAGGCGATATCGCTTACCACTACAACAAATTTGCAGAACGCGGATTCGATAAAGTAATCAACGTCTGGGGTGCAGACCACCACGGCCACGTCGCAAGACTTCAGGGCGCAATGGATGCTGTCGGTCTTGACGGAAGCAAGCTTGACGTTGTTCTTATGCAGATGGTCGAACTTATGCGTGACGGAAAACCCGAAAAAATGAGCAAACGTACCGGTAAAGCAATCACCCTTACCGACCTTCTTGACGAAGTTCCGATCGATGCGGCCCGCTTCCTATTCAATATGCGCGAGCCCAACACCCACCTTCTTTTCGACCTTGGTCTTGCGGTAAAGAACACCAACGATAACCCCGTTTATTACGTTCAGTATGCCCATGCAAGAATCTGCTCAATTCTCCGCGGACTTGCGGAAGAAGGCGTTCAGGTAAAAGAGGATATTTCCTGTTACACCTACACCGAACCGGAAGAATTTGCCCTTGTTACCGAGCTTGCAAAATTCCCCGGCGAAATCCAGGAATCCGTAAAAACCTATGATCCTTCCAGAATTACCAAATACGCAATCGAAGTTGCAACCATGTTCCACAAATTCTATAACGCATGCCGCTGCCGCTGCGAAGATGAGGACAGAATGTACGCAAGAATGGCTCTTGCCGCAGCAACCAAAGTTGTTATCAAAAACGTTCTCACCATGCTCAAAGTTTCCGTTCCGGAATCTATGTAATGCGAAGATAAACACAAAAAAATCCCGCTCATCGAGCGGGATTTTCTTTTTCTGCAACAAAACTCCGCCCTTGGGTTACTTAATAGATGAATAAGTAAAAAGGCGGTGCTTTTTATGAAAAAACTTTTTGCATTTCTGCTTTTCCTTTCACTTCTGCTTTGCGGCTGCAATGCCGAAGAACCGGGCGAACCCGTTTCCGAACCCACTCAAAAAGAAGAACAAAGCGAACTTGTTTTCGAACCCCTTCCGCAGGAAGAACCCGAGGACGAAATGTCCGAAAAAGATTATATCTGGGAAAACCTCGTTGCAGAAATCGAGGAAAAAGGCTTTTCCGAAGCCGACCTTGAAAAACTCGAAAGCGAAGGCTATAAGCGCGAAGAACTTAAAGAAATGTCCCCGGATAAAGTCGCCCTGCATATAGAAATGTCCCGGGACGGAGTCGGAAAAGAAACCGTCGACCTCGCCCTTTCGCTCCTTTCCGACGAAGATTCCTATAACAGCAAAAAGCTTGTCATAACCGGAACTTCCGGAACGAAAAACGGCGGAATAATCGAAAAATTCATCGAAAACGTCGAAAAAAACGAGGTTGCCGCCGCTTACGGAATCATGGCCGGATATACCATGCCCTATTATTTTGAACTCACTTTCGAACCGGACGGCTTCATAAACCTTGTCCAGATTTATAAAAACGGTTTTTGCACCGCCGAGTTTTCCGAAATTTACGATACCGAAACCTTCTGGTGCTTTTCCGGTGAAAAAGGGGAATTTTCAGTTCCGAAAATGAAACTTTATTGGGAAGAAAAACCACAGTTTTCCGAAGAAGCCGCCGCCGCTTTTTTCATTACCCCGGAAAAAGCCATTGAAACCGCGCAAAAAATAATGCTTTCCGGAGACGGCAAAGCAATTGCGGAACCGGAAGATAATTCAAAAAGGCTCTTCGGTTCCTATTGCGAAATCCAGGAAAAAGATTATTCCGAATCCGCAAGCGATTATTTCAAAGAACTTGTGCCGAACTATGAAGGAACTTTCGATATAGACGGAAAACCGTATCACCTCATCTATTTTTATGACGGCGATACCGTACCCGAAAATTTTATCGGCTATTCCTATTACGTTTCCGCCGAAAACGCCGAAATAATTTTCACCGTCAGCATGGTGAACGGCGAACTCCACCCCATCGCTTTTCTTCCAAAACCGCTTTTGGTGCTCAAATAAAAAACGCTCCTTGTTAATTTCTTTACAAAAAACGGATAATATATTATACTGTCCTTATAACGATTTTAAAAAGGAGATTTTTTAAAATGAAACTTGAAAACAAAGTCGCAATCGTAACCGGCGGTGCCATGGGCAACGGACTCGGCATCGTAAAGGTCTTCCTCAAATACGGCGCAAAGGTCGCAATTTTTGATTACAGCGAAGAAGTGACCGCAGTCACCGAAAAATTCCGCGCAGAAGGATACGAGGTTTCCGGATATCTTTGTGACGTCCGCGACAGCGAAATGATCAAAAAATGCGTCGATGACGTCATCGAAAAATATGGCACCGTTGATATCCTTGTCAATAACGCGGGAATCGCATGGCTCGATACCTTTATGAACACCGACGATAAGCTTCGCGACGCTCATTTCGACATCAACATCAAGGGTCCCTGGAACATGGCAAAAGCCGTCGTTCCCACCATGATGGAAAAGAAAAAAGGCGCAATAGTAAACCTTTCTTCCGTAACCGGACCCCTTGTTGCAGACCCGGGCGAAGTTGCATACGCCACCACCAAAGGCGCTCTTATGGGTTTTACCAAAGGTCTTGCGGCTGAACTTGTTTCCTATGGAATAAGAGTAAACGCCATCCAGCCCGGATATATCATGACCCCCATGGTCGAAGGCATTGCAAAAGCTTCCGACGCAAACGACCCCGAAAGCGTTATCAAAGGAATCGGCTCCGGAATCCCCATGGGAAGACTTGGTACCATTGAAGAACTCGGCGAACTTGCCGCGTTTCTTGCCTGTGACGAATCCAGCTATATCACCGGCCAGGGAATCGTCATCGACGGCGGTTCCACCATGCCCGAAACTTCAAGCGTCGGCGTAACCGAATAATTTTTTGATAAAACAAAAAACGAGCACGGAGATGAAACTCCGTGCTCGATTTTTTACATTCCTCTTCGCTCGATAAAATCCATCGCTTTTGCAATAAGGTTTTTGTCGTTGCGGAAGGTAACGGCTTCATAAGCCGCGTGGATCTCCATCCACTGAAGTTCGCTTACTTCTTCCTCCTGGGGATGAAGAGTGGATTCGTTAAGGGTGAATCCGATAAAATAAATGACCTGTTTTTTAACGTTGGGCTTGGGCGAATATTCAACTGCCTCGCGGAAACCTTCGCGAAGAAAAACGCGAAGTCCGGTCTCTTCACGAATTTCGCGAAGAGCGGTTTCCATTTCGGTCTCGCCGGCTTCCATGTGACCTTTTGGGAAGGACCAATGGCCGCCGCAGCGGTGTTTGAGCAGAAGGATGTGGGTCTCGCCGTCATGCTCGCGATAAATAAGGCCACCACAGGATTTTTCGTGCTTCATTTTAAAATCTCCTATTTTGGCAAAACTTTCACTGATTATAATAATATCACCTTTGGCCTTTCTGTTCAAGTATTTATCCGCTAAAAAACCTTTGCCCCGGGCAAATATTTACAAAAAGTTCCTTTCTTAAAAGTTTACGGAACTTATGAAAAGTGCTATAATCAAAAAAGCAAAATTAAAAGGAGAAACAAAAATGAAAAAACTGCTTGCAATTCTTATTGCCCTTATGATGATTTTAAGCCTTTGCGCCTGTTCCGAAGAAAAAGTCGGCGAAGGCGAAGAGGAAACCATAGAGATCACTCCCGCACGCGGCGCCGTTGAAAACGGAAATTTCAAAAACGAAGCTTTCGGAGTTTCCTTCGAAGCCGGCGAAAACTGGTATTTCCTCACCGATGAAGAAATAGCCACCGCCATGGGCGTTGCCGCCGAAGAAATGTACGGCGAAGGCGCCGAAATCACCGGCGACCATATCTATGACCTTTACTGCGTCAAAAACGAAACCAACGCGACCGTTTCCGTAAACCACGAAAACCTCGGTTCCATTTCCGAATTTACCGACGCCAACTATTATCTTGAAACCGTAATGACCCAGCTTCTTTCTTCCGGAGTCCAGAACGGCGTTGTCGATGCGATAATTTCCGAAATCGAAGTTTCCGGAATCACCGCACCCTGCCTTGATATCGTTCTTGAATACAGCGGCACAACCATTTACCAGAAGCTCATTACAAAACAGTCCGGCGACTGGATGACCACCGTCACCATGGCTTCTCTTGACGAGGCGGAACTTTCCGACCTTATCGCAAAACTTTCCTTTGAATAAAAAAGCATAAAAAAGGGGCGCGAAAGCGCCTCTTTTTTATGTCCGTATCCGCCGTAATATGCTATAATTATTTTATCAAAAACAAAGGAGGTGCAAAATGAAACAAAAGGCTCTTTTTCCGTTTTTGTCCGCAATACTTATTTTCGGAACCGTCGGGATTTTCAGAAAATTCATGCCGTTCCCTTCGGGAATGATTGCCGCCGCAAGGGGCTTTGTGGGCGCTCTGGTAATCTTTGCTTTTCTTTTGGTAATCGGGCATCCGTTTTCGTTTAAAGCCGTAAAAGAGCGCCTGGGGCTTCTCTGCCTTTCGGGAATGCTTATGGGCTTCAACTGGATGCTCCTTTTCGAAAGTTATAACCACACTTCTGTCGCCGCGGCGACGCTTTGCTACTATATGGCGCCGGTCATCGTTATTGCACTTTCGCCTTTTATTTTTAAGGAACACCTCGGAACAAAAAAGATCCTTTGCGTTTTTGCCGCGGTTTTCGGAATGGTGCTCGTTTCCGGAGTGCTTGAAACGGGCCTTGCCTTTTCCGAGCTAAAAGGCGTTATCCTTGCGCTGGGTGCGGCTTTTCTTTATGCTTTTGTTGTCATCACCAACAAAAAACTTTCAAAAGTTCCCGCAATGGAGCGCACCGCGATCCAGCTTTTAAGTGCGGCAATTGCGGTTTTGCCCTATTCTGTGCTCACCGAAACGGTGGCAAAGGAACAGTTCACCTTCGGCGCGGTTCTGGTGCTCATCACCGTCGGAATCCTTCATACGGGCGTTGCCTACGTGCTCTATTTTGAAAGCATCGGGAAATTAAAGGCCCAGACCGCCGCAATTTTCAGCTATCTCGACCCCGTTGCGGCAATAATCCTTTCCGCTGCGGTGCTCAAAGAAAAAATCGGCGCCGCAGAAATAATCGGAACGGTGCTCATTCTCGGTTCTGCGGTTTTAAGCGAAATTTCC
Organism: Oscillospiraceae bacterium; assembly: GCA_017468365.1. Taxonomy (GTDB): domain Bacteria; phylum Bacillota; class Clostridia; order Oscillospirales; family Ruminococcaceae; genus UMGS1668. The sequence continues at coordinate 16,216 of JAFUIS010000010.1, forward strand.
ACCGAAAAAGGCTGATTTTTTTGCTGAAATCAACAGATTTCAAAAACCTTGTTGTTCAAATCCTTTTCCGAAAAAGTTATAATTTGTCCTGCAAAAACAAAAAAACTTTACCGAAAAAGGAGAAAATAAAATATGAACACCGATAAAATTTACGCAGAATCCGTCGCAAAAGAATATGCACCCAAAAACAATTCCAAAATCGTCGCCCTCAAAAAACTTGACCGCAAAGCAAAACGTCCCGCCGAAATTTTTGCCTATACCTTCGGCATTGTTTCCGCACTTGTTGCCGGCACCGGAATGTGCCTTGCAATGCAGGTTATCGGAAGCGGCATCGCAATGATGGTCCTCGGAATCGTTGTCGGTGTCATCGGCTTTGCCGGCACCGCTGTGAACTATTTCATCTATAAAAAACTCCTTGAAAAAGGAAAGGCAAAATATGCCTTTGAAATCGTTGAACTTGCAAAAGAGATCAGCGGAGAAGAATAAAAAAGAAAAGAGGGTCCTTGCTTGAACCGTTTTGAAAGCAAATATTTTGCCACCGCCGAAAAAATGGACGAAGCGCTTGTTAAGCTTCTTGAAAAAAAGCCCTTTGAATATATAACCGTAAAAGAACTCTGCACCGAAGCGGGGGTCAACCGTTCGACCTTTTATCTTCATTATGAAAATACGAGGGATCTTCTTTCCGAAACCGCTGCCCGACTTACCGAAAAGTTTTTCGGCGTTTTCGGTACCGACCCTAACCAGAAAGGCGATTCCGGTATGATCCGCAAAATGGACCCCAAAGAGCTTATTTTCATAAAGCCGGAATATATAATCCCCTATCTCAACTTTATGAAGGATAACCGCAAGGTCTTTGCCGTTGCCATGAAAAACTATGACAACTTTGAATTCGGCAACATCTACGGCCGCCTTTTCAAATATTTTTTTGACCCGGTGCTTGAAAAATTCGATTTTCCGGAATCGGAACGAAAATACGTCATGACCTTTTACCTCAGCGGAATCAATGCCGTTGTCACCGCGTGGCTTGAAAACGACTGTGCCGAATCCGTCGAAGAAATAAGCGGAATAATTTTCAGATGCATCATGGATAAACGCGAAAACGCGGTGTAACAAAAAAAGCGCACTTCATTTTGAAGTGCGCTTTTTTGTGGCGTCCCTAGCGCGATTCGAACGCGCGGCCTTTCGCTTAGGAGGCGAACGCTCTATCCTGCTGAGCTATAGAGACATTACTGGTATATTTTACTTTTTTAGCGCTCTTTTGTCAACCGAAAAAAGAGCTCATTCTTCCGGAAGCTCCATAAGCATGTTTATGGTGCGAAAAACCTTTCCGCAGTTTGGGCATTTCCATTCCGTGTCACTTTTCTTCGCCTTTTTGTGAAGATGCTCGAGATATTCAAATCCGCATTCCGGACAGGGAGTGGGAACTTTTGTCCAAAGTTTTTTAAGAAAAGCGACCTCTTCGTCGCGGTTTTTAAATTCCATTTTTCTCCTTTTCAAAGAATCGGCTTTCCATCAAGCACTGCTTCGCAAAGCTTTTCGCCCTCATACCGAAGTTTGAGCGAAAAGAACGGAACGTCCTTTTGAAGAAGGTCGAGAAAAATTTTATCTCCTTCCCATTTAGGAATGGAATCCAGTTTTTCGCGGCTTATCCATTCAAGTTCGCCCTCGTCGCAATCGCAAAGTTCGCCCTCAAAGCCGTTTGCGGTAAAAAGATGCATATATTCCGTTTCCCATTTGTCCGAAACAAAGGTAACAAGTCCGCGGTATTTATATGAAGTAAGGGTAAGGCCCGTTTCCTCCTTCGTTTCGCGAAGGATGCAGTCCTCGGGGCTTTCCCTGTCCTCGATTTTTCCGCCGATGCCTATCCATTTATCCTTGTTGGCGTCGTTTTCTTTTTTTACGCGGTGGAGCATAAGATACTTTCCGTCGCGCTCAATATAGCAAAGGGTCGAATTTATCATCTTTCTGCTCCTTCCAAAAGTTTTACGGTCTCAACGTCCGCAGGGCAGTATTCCAAAAGGCCAAGTTCATTCGGCAAAAGCCACTTTGTTTCAACGTGAAAGGTGGGCTTTATTTCTTTTGAAAGAAGCCTTGCTTTTATAAAATAAAAATAAATCTCCTTTTCCGGATAGGAAAAAGCATATTCGGAAAAAATAGAAAAAGGTTCGATATCCGCCGAAAGCTCCTCTTTTATTTCCCGGATAACGGCTTCAAAAGGCGTTTCGCCCTCTTCGATTTTTCCGCCGGGAAATTCCCAAAGAAAGGGACAGTTTCCGCCCGGACCTCTTTTACAAAGAAGATATTTTCCGTCCTTTTCAATTATTGCCGCAACGACCTTTATCAAATCAAAAGCACCTCTTTTAACCCAAAGCGATGTCCAGAATCATCATCAGCGCAAAGCCGATGGCAACGCCGACGGTCGCAATGTTGCTGTGTTCGCCGTCCTGAGATTCGGGAATAAGTTCCTCAACAACGACGTATATCATAGCACCCGCCGCAAAGGAAAGAATGAACGGAAGAATGGGTTCGATGACAGAAACAAGAAGGATGGTGATAACGGCGCCCACAGGCTCAACAACGCCCGAAAGAAAACCGTATTTAAAAGCCTTTGCCTTAGAAAGGCCGGTTCCAACCAGCGGCATCGAAATGATGGCGCCCTCGGGAAAGTTCTGAATGGCAATACCGATAGCAAGCGCAAAAGCACCGGCAGTGGTGATAACGCTTTCGCCGCTCAGCATTCCCGCAAGAACAACGCCCACCGCCATTCCTTCCGGAAGGTTATGAAGCGCAACGGAAAAAACAAGCATAAAGGATTTTCCGAGTCCGCAGGGACGGCCTTCGGGCTTGTCAGAATTGAGATGAAGGTGGGGGATAAGGCTGTCCAGAACGAGAAGGAATCCCATTCCGCAAAGGAATCCTGCGGCTGCCGGAAGCCATGCAATCTGTCCCGCGGCTTCCGCCATTTCAATTCCCGGCATGATAAGCGACCAGACCGAAGCTGCCACCATAACGCCGGAAGCAAAGCCAAGAAGCGCCTTTTGAAGCTTGGGATTCATTTCACCTTTCATAAAGAAAACGGCGGCAGCACCAAGGGTCGTTCCCAAAAAAGGAAGCAGTACGCCGATAAGAACTTTCATCATATCAGTCATAAGGAAAATCTCCTTTCAAAAAACTTTTTTTAAGAAAATAATTTTATCACATTTCACCGTTTTCTGCAAGAAAACAAACTTGTTGACAAATCAACCTTTTGGTGGTAATATATACTCGAAAAAAATGTTGACAAAACAACAACTTTTAAAACAACGGCAAAAAAGGGGAATCCGAAATGGTGACAAGGTTTGAACAGTTCACTTTTATAATTTCAAAAATCTATCGCGAAATTCAAAAGATCGAACGCGACGAAATGATAAAACAAGGCTATCGCGGCGCTTTCGCAATCTATCTTGCTTCGCTTAAAAGATATGACGAGGGTCTTACCTGCGCCGAACTTTGTGAACTTTGCGATAAAGATAAAGCTGCCGTTTCAAGAATCATCGCCGAAATGGAAGAAAAAGGCCTTGTAAAGCGTCTTAAAACCACCGAAAAAGGTTATCGGGCAAAAATAACCCTTACCGAAAGAGGAACCGAAGTTGCCGAATTTGTAAGCGAAAGAGCTTTGGCCGCGGTCAATGCCGTTTCCGGCGAACTTATGACCGATGCCCAGCGCGAAATTTTCTATTCCACCCTCGACACCCTCTATAAAAACCTCCGCAAGGTCAGCAAAGAGGGAATTCCCCAGGAATAAGGAGGAAAAACCGTGAAAAATATCGACGACATCCTTAAAAGACAAAAAGATTTTTTTCAAAGCGGAGCAACTCTTCCCATTTCTTTCCGCCGCGAAATGCTTGAAAAACTCTATTGCGCCATTGAAAAATATGAAACCGGAATTTCCGATGCGCTGAAAAGCGACCTTGGAAAAAGCGAGACCGAAGGCTTTATGTGCGAAATCGGCCTTGCAAAAACCGAAATAAGCTATCTGCTTAAAAACCTTAAAAAGTTTGCGTCAAAGCAAAAAGTAAAAACCCCTCTTGCCCAGTTCGCCTCAAAAAGCTACCGCATCGCCGTTCCCTACGGCAACGTGCTCATAATGAGCCCCTGGAACTATCCGTTTCTGCTTACCGTCGAACCTTTGACCGATGCAATCGCCGCAGGCAACACCGCCGTGCTCAAGCCCAGCGCATATTCCCCCGCCACTTCCGAAATCATCGAAAAAATCATATCCGAAACCTTCCCCGAAGAATATGTTTCGGTCATAACCGGCGGAAGAAAAGAAAACGCCGCCCTTCTTGAAAAGAAATTTGACTTCATTTTCTTCACCGGAAGCACCTCCGTGGGAAAGACCGTGCTCAGAAATGCCGCCGAAAATCTTATTCCCGCGGTTTTGGAACTGGGCGGAAAAAGTCCCTGCATCGTTGATTCCGAAGCGAAGATTCCCCTTGCGGCAAAGCGCATTGTTTTCGGAAAATACCTGAACTGCGGCCAGACCTGTGTTGCTCCGGACTTCGTTCTTTGCCACAAAAGCGTAAAAGACGAATTCATCGCCGAAGTCAAAAAACAGATCAGTGCTCAATTCGGCGAAAACCCGCTCGAAAACGAAAATTACGGAAAAATCGTAAACGAAAAGCACTTTGACCGGGTGCTCGGGCTCATAGATCCCGAAAAACTTGCCTTCGGCGGATGCTCAAACCGCGAAAAACTTAAAATCGAACCCACCGTTCTGGATGACGTAAGCTGGAACGATGCCGTCATGCAGGAAGAAATCTTCGGGCCGATAATGCCCATAATCACCTTTGAGCACCGTGATGAAATCTACCCCGTGCTCAAAAACAGACCGAAGCCCCTTGCTTTCTATATTTTCACCGAAGATAAAGTTTTTGCCGATGAACTTATCAGAAAACTGCCTTTCGGCGGCGGATGCGTAAACGACGTTATCATCCACCTTGCCACCAGCGAAATGCCTTTTGGCGGAGTGGGCGAAAGCGGAATGGGTTCCTACCACGGAAAAGAAGGCTTCAAAGCCTTTTCCCACACCAAGAGCATCGTTGACAAAAAAACCTGGCTCGATCTTCCGATGCGCTACCAGCCATATTCCGAAAAAACCAAAAAACTTCTCAACATTTTTCTTAAATAAAAAAGGAGAACCGAATGAGCGTAAAAATCGTTCTTGATTCCACCACCGACCTTACCCCTGACATTGCCGGAAAATTCGAGGTGGTGCATCTTATCGTAAACTTCGGCGACGAAGAATTCATTGACGGAGTCACCATCGACAACAAAACCTTTTACGAAAAACTTATCGAAAGCGACGTAATGCCCACCACAAGCCAGGCAACTCCCGAAGCATTTGAAAAAGCCTTTGAAAAGGCTCTTGAAACCTGCGACGAAATCGTTGCCGTAACCCTTGCTTCCGACCTTTCCGGAACTTACCAGAGCGCCTGCATCGCAGCGGAAGAATTCGGCGGAAAAGTCCACGTTGTGGACGGAAAATCCGTCGCAATCGGCACCGCCATTCTTGCAAAATATGCCCTTTCCCTTGCCGAAAAGGGACTTTCCGCAAAAGAAATCGCAGCCGCACTTGAAAAAGAAAAGGAAAACGTAATAATCGTAGCCCTTATCGATACCCTCGAATACCTCAAAAAAGGCGGCCGCCTTTCAAAAACCGCCGCTTTTGCCGGAAGCCTTCTCAACATAAAACCCGTTGTCAGTGTTGAGGAGGGAAGGATAAATATCCTCGGAAAAGCCCGCGGTTCAAAACAGGGCAACAACTTCCTTGTCCGCGAAATTGAAAAAGCCGGCGGCGTCGATTTTGAAAAGCCGATTTTCCTCGGATATACCGGCCACGACGATTATCTTTTAAGAAAATACGTCGAGGACAGCCGCTTTCTTTGGGAAGGAAATGTCGGAACCCTTCCCGAAACCTGCATCGGCAGCGTTATCGGAACCCACGTGGGTCCCGGTGCGGTGGCGGTTGCGTTCTTTAAAAAGACCACAAAATAATTTTTCATAGACACCCCAACAAAAAAACAAAGGGCGGAGCTTTTTGCTCCGCCCTTTGTTTTCTGTTTTTTTTCAGAGTTTTTCGATAAAATCGGCAAAAACCGCGTTCCATTTTTCGGGATATTCAAAGAACATAAGATGTCCGCCCATGACGAAGGTTTTTGTTCCGGGAAAGTTTTTGTTATAAAAAGGCTCCGCAACGTCGGACCAGTGTTCCGCAATGAACATAAGGCTCGGAAGTTTTTCGCTGATTGCAAGAGCGGTGTCGTAATAGTTCGAGAAAATTGCGCTTGCAAAAAGTTCGCCGCAGATCCAGTAAGGGGTCTTTCCGGACATGTCAAGAAGATAGCTTATCTCGTCCTGGGTCATATCGTGCTGGATCATGGTTTCTTCGGCGTATTCCTTAAAGAATTCGCGGGTGCCCTCGGGGGTGATAAGAACGCGGCTTGCCACTTCGGAAAGTTCCTCAATGGTGCCTTCGGTCCACCATGCCGGATCCGGATGAAGAGGAAGGGGCGACATATCAATGGTGACGGCGGCTTTAAGGTTATCAAGACCCGCCTGCTCCGCATAGGACCAGATATCAAGGTTGCCGGTGCTCCAGCCGACCAGAATAACTTTTTCAAGTCCAAGAGCCTTTATGAATGCGATAAGGTCTTTTCCGTGGGTGACATAATTGTTGCCCGAAGTTCCTTTGGTCGAAAGTCCCTGACCTCTGGGGTCAATGGCGATAACGCGGTATTTGTCGGAAAAACGTTCTACCTGCGCTCTGAAGATATCTCCGGAAAAAGTGAGCCCCGGAATGAAGATGATAGGTTCGCCTTCGCCCTTTTCAATGTAGTGGATCTCTACGTTCGTATCAACGGTGACGTATTTGCTTTCAAGAAAATCTTTTGCCATTTTTTCAAAACCTCCTTTTCGGTCCTTATGATTGGATTATATCACCCAAAAAACGCCTTTTCAACGGAAAAAGCTCAAAAAAAGCCGCCGGCAACCAAAAGTTGCATACAAAGTTGCTTGTTAATGATGTATAATTATAGTAAACTGAAATCGGAAAGGGGGCGCCAAAATGGATATCGGAAAAAACATTGCAGACCTTCGAAAAAGAAACGGAATCTCTCAGGAAAAGCTTGCCGAAATGCTTGATATTTCCCGTCAGGCGGTGACAAAATGGGAAAGCGGAAAAGCCAACCCGGATACGGAAAATCTGGTTCGCCTTGCGGAAATTTTCGGCGTTTCCGTCGATGAAATCTGCCGCGGAGAAACCTTTGAAAAACCAAAAAAGATAAATTATGTCCCGGGACATATCCTTGCGCTTTTCTCCGTTCTTATCGTTGCCGCCTATTGCACCGTTGGCGGCCTGACACAAAATTTCAATGGCGAAGTCCTTATAGCGCTGATAATACTTGCCCTTCCGATGCATTGTTTCACCCATTTGATTTTTTGGGGAATGGCAAAAAGCGGAGAATTTTCAATGCTTGCAGGTTATGATTCCTCCATAAAATATGATGCCGAAAACATGAAAAGATACGTAACGGGTCTTGATTTCATGACCGGCTTCGAAACGGTTTCCTATCTTTTCATAATTTCCGCCACCGCCCTGATTATACCGGAACTCGAACTTTACGGAATACTTCTGGTCGGACATATAATCTCCTACGTTGCGGGTATCTTCTTTGTGGGATATAAATACGGCGACAAAATTTATGCCGATCCGGCGGACGCAAAAACCGCAAAGCGCGGTCTGCCCTCGTCGATAATACTTATCTCACTGATACTTCTTTCGGTTTTCTGGTTCATGCTTCTGTTCGAGCTAAAGGATTTTGAAAACAACACCGCAAGACCTTTTCCTATGCTCGGAATGATGTTCCTTTCCGTCGGCTTTGCCCTTGCGGGCTATCTTTTTGAAAGCAAAAGGCTCAAAAAAGCCGATGAGCATGCGCCTTTGTTCGGAAAACACTTCATCGTGCTCAACCTTTGTGCCATCGCCGCCATGGCGGCAATGACTCTCCTTTAAAAAAACAAAAAGCCGCTCTTTCGAGCGGCTTTTTTTCTTTTTTCATCAAACTCTCAGCTCGTCGGAAACAACAAGACCGGGGTTCATTTTCATCATATAGTTGAGCGCCCAAAGACCACTGAAAACAAGAACGTTGTGACCGCGGTAATCTTCAAGAACCTTGGTGCCGTTTGCAAGGTCAAGTTCTTTGACCGGGCAGGGACATTCAAGAATAAAGCGAAGATGTTCGTAAGGCAGGGGGCTCATGTAAAGTTCAACGCCGTATTCGTTAAGCATGCGGTAACGGAAAACGTCGAACTGAAGAGTACCGACAACGCCGATGATAGCTTCTTCCATACCGAAACCGGGAACTTTGAATATCTGGATAGCACCCTCCTGAGCAATCTGTTCAATGCCTTTGAGGAACTGTTTTCTCTTCATGGTGTCCTTGGGACGGGCGGACATGAAATGTTCCGGTTCAAAGGTGGGGATTCCGGAATAGCGGAATTTTTTGCCCGGAAGGGTAATGGTGTCGCCGATGGAAAAAACGCCCGGGTCAAAAACGCCGATGATGTCGCCGGCATAAGCTTCCTGAACAATCTCGCGTTCCGCCGCCATAATTTGCTGCGGCTGGGAAAGACGCATTTTTTTGTTTCCCTGAACGTGATAAACCTCGGCGTCGCGCTCAAACTTGCCGGAGCAGATGCGCATGAAAGCAAGGCGGTCGCGGTGAGCTTTGTTCATGTTTGCCTGAATTTTAAAAACAAAAGCGGAAAAACCTTCTTCTATGGGGTCGATAACGCCTTCGTCGGAAACTCTTGCAAGAGGGGAAGTGGTCATTTTAAGGAAGGCTTCGAGGAAAGGCTCAACGCCGAAAGTAGTGAGTGCGCTTCCGAAGAAGACGGGGCTCAAAGTGCCGTTCTGAACTGCTTCCATGTCAAAATCGCGGCCTGCGCCGAGAAGTTCAACGTCGTCGCGGATCTGTTCCCAACCGCTTTCGCCGAGATAATCGGCGACCTCGGGGTTGTCGAGCTCGATTTCAACGGAAGAGGATTTTCTGCCTTTGCCTTCGTCTCCGAAGAAAAGAATGCTTTTCTTTTCGCGGTCATAAACGCCCTGGAATTCCTTGCCGGAACCGATGGGCCAGTTCATGGCATAGGTGTCGATTCCAAGTTCGCGCTCGACTTCTTCGCAAAGGTCAAAGGGGTCTTTGGTGTCGCGGTCCATTTTGTTGATAAAGGTGAAGATCGGAATATGGCGCATGGAACAGACTTTGAAGAGTTTTCTGGTCTGGGGCTCAACGCCCTTTGCGCCGTCGATGACCATTACCGCAGAGTCCGCAGCCATAAGGGTGCGGTAAGTGTCTTCGGAAAAATCCTGATGTCCGGGGGTATCAAGAATGTTGATGCAAAATCCGCTGTGCTGGAACTGCATTACGGAGGAGGTTACGGAAATTCCGCGCTGCTTTTCAATTTCCATCCAGTCGGAGGTTGCGGCTTTTGCTTTTTTACCTTTGACTTCACCTGCCTGGGCAATTGCGCCGCCGTAAAGCAGGAATTTTTCGGTAAGGGTGGTTTTACCTGCGTCAGGGTGCGAAATTATCGCAAAAGTCCTGCGGCGAGAAATTTCTTCTTGTAAAGTGGGCATTTTTATTCCTCCATTTATGAATTAAGACAATTTATTATTTTACCACAAAAACCGCATTATTACAAGGGAAAACCGCAGCTGTACAAAATAAAAAAGGGACACCGCAGGGCGCCCTTTTATTTTTGGCAACAGTTGATAAAAATGATACGGTTTCATATGGTTTCAAAAGGTTTCACTTGGAAATGAAACCCTGCCATGCCAAATGAGAGTAAACTTTTAGAAGAGAAAAAATCTCTACAAATTGTTGATAAAATCTGTAAGTGAATTTGATGCAATATCCGGATTTTCTTCCATATAAGTGGACAGCCGATATAGGAAACAACCAAATCCGTGAGGATTATTTTCTAACAAATCATATACCCTCGTGTTGAAATCAACCTCACATTGAGAACTGTTGTCACAATCATGCTGGAATATTTTATCATATACCTCGTGATAAAGTGATGACCATCTTTGTTCCAAAGTAGGAAATTTTCTTTCCCACTCAATAAAAACGTTAGTTCTTTCTGAGAATTCTTTAAATGTCAGATTGTTCAATTCAACGATAATATAATACTCCCCACATAAGGTCTCTAACATAGAGACCTTAAATGTAATCAAACCATTCTCATTTACAGTAACGTTAATTTTTATGAGTTCTCCTAAATAGTCATATGAGAATTGCTCAAGTTCCCTTTTTATAATTTGTTGTACTCCTTTTGAGACGGCAGCTATGTCTTGGGTTGTAATGTACACTCCGCCTCCAACACCCCATCCTCCCTCGTCTTCCTGCCGATAAGAAAGCTCAATGATGTTGATATTATTTTCGGTATTATCGCAATGATTGTTTCCCCATAAATCACGTTCACAAGGAGCGAAGCAAATGTACTTCTGTTCGGATCCAGCTTCAAAATAATTGGTTTCGTTCATGGTTCTGCCCCCTATCTTTAAATAATTATAGCATAGAAACTGTCCGATATAAAGGACTGCTAATATTCTCATCATACTTTTATCTGCACAATGAAACTTTTCCAAGTACAATGAAACTATTACTCCACACTGAAACTTTTTCTCAAGAAAAGTTTCAGTGTGGGAATTCTTTCATATAAAGTTTAGTTTTTAGTAATGAAAACAACGCGCTTCGGAGGCACGCCAAAACTATCCTTAAAAACAGAATTACCTAGAAAGTGTTGATATACAAGGGTTTGAGAGAAAAAATAAGCACGATGGTCTTGTATCAAAACCATCGTGCTTATTTGGTGCCGGTGGCGGGGGTCGAACCCGCACGGGTGATTAGCCCAACGGATTTTGAGTCCGTCACGTCTGCCAATTCCATCACACCGGCTTGTTAACATTATAATTATACACGATTTTATTCCAAATGCAAGAATTTTATTAAAGTAACCGAACGGGAATATTTTTATCCGCGGTGATCTCGTCCGCGGTGACTTTGCAGTCCACCGCAAAAATCTCAACTCCCGCTTCCTTTGCGTCCGAAAGCGCCTTCGCAAATTTCGGATCGGTTGCGCCGTTCGGCGCAAAACTTTCGCAGCCCTTCATGGCAATGACGAAAAGAACACAGGCGCGAAAACCCTGTTTTTTTGCCTCGATAAGTTCATAAAGATGCTTTGCACCGCGTTCCGTCGGCGCATCGGGAAAACGTGCCTCGCCGTCAACGTTAAGGGTAACTCCCTTTACTTCCAGGAATATTTTATCGTTTTTATCCTCTATGTAAAAATCAAAGCGGCTTTTTTCAAAAAAAGTCTCCGGTTTTATAAGTTTCGCCTCGGGAAAAAGCGTTTTCACGTATTCTCCGGCGACCTTGTTGGGCGCAATGCTGTCGATGTTTATGATTTCGCCGTCGTTCCTTCGAACGCCGATAAGGTCGAATTTCGTCTTGCGCTCGGGATTTTTTGCCGCGCAAAGAAAAACCTCTGCTCCGGGAAGCAAAAGTTCCTTCATTCTTCCGGTGTTCATAACGTGACAGATTTCTTCGCGCCCGTTTATTTCGATATGCGCGATGAACCTGTTCGGACGGGAAATAAATTTTCCCGAAACAACGTTTTCATATTTCATAAGGCGCTCCCCTGAATAACTTCGTCTTTTTCAAAAGCAAGATTGATTGCGTTAAGTACCCGTTTCTTATCCGCGGACCAAAGCGGCGCAACAAGGTGGCGCTTGCTTCCGTCGCCGGTAAGGCGGTGAACGGTCATCTCTTTCGGAATACGGCGGATGCATTCTTCCAAAACGGAGATGTATTCCTCCATTTCAAGAACGGAAAATTTTCCCGCCGCAAAATCATCGGCAAGGTCGGTGCCCTCAAGAACGTGAAGAAGCTGAAGCTTTATTCCGTCGGCACCGCTTTTTCCGATATATTCCGCCGTTTCCCAAATCATCTCCGGCGTTTCACCCGGAAGACCGATTATCATATGCACCACAACGTATATCCCCGCTTTTTTAAGGCGGCTCACCGCATCGTCAAAAACCGAAAGGTGATATCCCCTTCGGATATATTCCGCGGTCTTTTCGTGGATGGTCTGTAATCCAAGTTCCACCCAGACCGGCTTTATTTTGTTGAGATCCGAAAGAAGCTCAACGGTTTCCTCCGAAAGGCAGTCCGGCCTTGTTCCCACCGAAAGACCGACAACATCCGGGTGGCTTATGGCTTCGCCGAAAAGCGTGCGCATTTTTTCAACCGGGCCGTATGTGTTGGTAAAACTCTGAAAATATGCGATATATTTTCCCGAAGGGTTTTTGTGAGCAACGCGGCCTTTTGCCTTTTCGATCTGCTCCGTTACGGAAGGACAAAGCTTTTCCGCAAAATCCCCGGACCCCCCAAGGCAGAAAATACATCCCCTTGTTCCAAGGGTGCCGTCGCGGTTGGGACAGGTAAAACCGCCCTCAAGCGCAAGTTTATATACCTTCTGTCCGAATTTTTCCTTCATTTCGTCGTTAAGCGAACGGTACAAGACGGCTCCGCCTCCCTTTTTAATCTTAATAATATCTTAACATAAAACCCGTTTACTTTGCCACAAAAAAAGAATATAATTTCATTGAAAACAAAAAATCGCCGCAAAAAAGGGGGAACGGAAAAATGAAGACCTTTTCGCTGGTTTCTTATACCTTTTCCCATTTTGCGGTGGATTTTTCCTGCTTCTGGATACTTTTCGGAAGTTTTTCCCCTTCCGTTTCCTCTTCGGAAAAAATTGCCCTCGGCTTTATAATCTATAATTTCATCGCCTTCGGACTCCAGATGCTTATCGGCGCCTATTGCGACGACCACAGAAAATTCCCCGCCGCTTCCCTTGGCTGCATTCTTGTTTTTGCGGCGGTTTTCATCTCGGTCCTTTCGCCCTGGACTGCGCTTTTCGTCACCGCTTTGGGCAACGCGTTTTTCCACGTTGGCGGCGGAATAGACAGCCTTGTAAATTCCGGCGGAAAACTTTACCGCGGAGGAGTTTTTGTTTCTGCGGGTGCCGCAGGGGTCGTTCTGGGAACTCTCGTTGGCGGAAAAACCGGTTTTTCCGATTTTAACCCCGTAAATCTTATCGATCCGGCGGCGCTTGTGCTGACAGGCGCGGTTCTTTGCTTTATCGCCCAGAAAAAATGCAAAATGGAAGGCGATATCGAAATAAAGGGCGCCGCAAGCGAAAAAACCGCGGTCGCCCTTGTGATAACCCTTGCGCTTGTTTCGGTGGTTATCCGTTCCTTCGGCGGAACCGCCATTCCCATGGAATGGAAAACCGGACCGCAAATCGGTCTTTATGCAGGCTATGCCGCCTTTTTGGGAAAATTCATCGGCGGTTTTGCGGCGGATATTTTCGGCGCAAGAAGAACGGGAATTCTATCCCTTCTTTTCTCCGTTCCGTTCCTTGTTTTCGGCAATGAAAACGCCGCTGTTTCCCTTATCGGAATTGTCCTTTTCAATATGACAATGCCCATAACCCTCGGTATTATCGCCGAAAAAATGCCGAAAAACCCGGGAATAGCCTTTGGGCTTACAACGGCGGCGCTCCTTTTGGGCGTTGTTCCGAGTTTCTTTGTCGCTTTGGGCGGAAAAATTGCCCTTTTGATACCCGCAATAATAATTTCGGCGGTCTGCATTTTCATTTCCGCCGAAAACAAAAAACCTTTGGAGGTGTGACGAATGAATCTTCTTGACGTTGCAGTAGGCCCGATGTATGCAATCATCGGCGGAACTTTTCTTCTAATCGGTGCTGCCGTTGCCGCAGTGGTTTTTCTTGCGGTGTGGCTCATCAAAAAAGCCATAAAAAAGAACAAAGGAGAATAAAAAATGACTCTTCTCGATCTTGCGCCCATAACCCCCGCCATGGAATTCCGCTTTTTCATTCAGGATAACCTCGGCCTTATAATCGGCGGAGTTGCCGCTTTGGTTGCGGTCGCCGCCGTTCTTATCGTAAAAGCGGTGGGAAAGAAAAAATGAAAAAAGCATATCTTCCGAAAGCGAAAAACAGTTTTTGCTTTGCCGTCGTCGGTTCAAAACCTTGCTTTTTCGCAATGGTTTTCACAGCGCTCGCTCTTGCAATTATCGGAGGAATCGCTATAATTAAATTTATACGAAAAACCAAAAAATAAGGAGACCCCAAAACCATGCTTGTTCAGCCTGTTCTTTTGTCCGCAAATATCGGCGGCTTCGGCGTTCTTATCGGAACCACCATGCTTTCTTTTGCTCTTGTAACCGGCGTTTTCTTTTTGCTCAAACATCTTCACGAAAGAAAAAATCCTTCCAAAGAAGATATTAAAGAAACCAACCGCCAGAGAAGAGAGCGCGAAAAACTCAAACGCGAAACCACCCAGAAAGTAAACGCCTATATGAAAGGCGAAAAAGTTTCCGGCGAAGAACATGTTCCCAACGGAAAACGAAGCGGAAAATATAAAAAGAAAAACAAGAAAAAATGAACCCCTTTTTTCTTCTTTTCAGGAACCTTTTCCTGACGGTGCTCATCGAGGGTGCGCTGGTGCTCGTTTTCGCAAAAAGAAAAACGGCCCTTTACCACAGCGTGCTCGTCAACATGCTCACCAACCCCCTTGTGAATCTTTTGCTTATGGTCTGGGCGTCTTTTATCCCCCTTGCCGAAGTGCCTTATTATTATCTTGCCACCGCTTTTTTTGAAATTGCGGCGGTGGCCGCCGAAGGCACGCTCTATTATAAAATGGGGGATTTTGGCTTAAAAAAGGCGTTTTTTGTCTCTCTTGGGCTCAACGCCGCAAGCTTTTTCTTCGGGCTTTTGTTTCAATAAAAAGTTTGAGCACCGTGTGTTCCACACGGTGCTCATTTTTTAAACCAAAGTTTCAGCATCAAAAATATTCCATGGATATTCCTTCGGCGGAAGCGATTTTACTTCCACGAATTCGCCGGTGATGGGGTGGCTGAATCCAAGGCGGAAGCTCCAGAGAGCTGTTTCGCAGTGGTTATCGCGGCTTCCGTATTTTCCGTCGCCCAAAAGGGGCATTTTTCTGCTTGCAAACTGCACCCTTACCTGGTGGGTGCGTCCGGTGTGGAGCTTCACCCTCACAAGCGAAATTTTGCCGTGGTCCGGATGTTCTGCGGTTGCAAGAACTTTATATTCAAGGCTTGCTTCTTTTACTCCCTTGCGTTCGCGCTTTACCACAAAGGTCTTGTTCTTCTGCGAATCCTTGAAAAGAAGGTCTTTAAAAACGCCTTCATTTTCCTCCGGAACGCCTTTTATCACCGCAAGGTATTCTTTTTCGAATTCGCGCCTTTGAATGGCTTCCGAAAGTTTTCCGGTGGCCTTCTGCATCTTTGAAAGCACCATTGCGCCGCCGGTGTTTCTGTCAAGGCGGTGAACAAGATAGCATGGCTTGTGAACGTGTTCCGAAGCCATGGTCACAATGTCGTCGCCGCTTCCGGGTTCTGAAAGAACGTTAGCCGGTTTTTCGCAAACGATGATGAATTTATCTTCAAAAAGAACTTTCATTTTTCAAAGTCCTCCTCAAAAGCATTGTTTTCCTCTTATTTATACCATAAATATCCCTTTGCATAAACCCTTTTTGGCAAAATCTATTGAAAAAGAAAGCGAAAACGGATAAAATAAAGCCATATCAAACCCCGCTTGGAGGTGTTTTTGTGTCGGAAAAAGATTCTGTAAACGCCGCTCTTGTTAATCCGGAGGACAGAGAGGAATATCACCGCTCCCTCGGACTCACCAAGAAAATCGAATCCCGCAAGATAATCCTTGTGGGACGTTCCCGCTGCGGAAAAACCACCCTTATCCGCCGCCTCCATAACCTGGATATGTCCTATCATAAAACCCAGTCCATTGAAGCATGGTCCGACGCAATTGATACCCCCGGTGAATATACCGATACTCCGTTTTTCAGCCGCGGCGCAGCAATAACCCCCGCATACGATGCGGATATAGTCTGTTTCTGCCACGACTGCGGAAACGATATCTGCCGCCTTCCCCAGATGTTTTCCATGAGCTTTGCAAAACCCGTTATAGGAATCGTCACCAAGGCGGATTCGGACGACGTTTCCACCGAACAGGCGGAACTTTTCCTCCACAACGCCGGCGCCCGCCATATCGTTATCACAAGTTCCCTTACCGGACGCGGAATCGAAGAACTCATCGACCTTATCAATACAATAGATCTGAACGATTACTGATAAAACAAAAAAAAAGCCCGCCGAAACCGGCGGGCTTTTCTTTTTCTATTTCACTTTTATATCTATCTTTTTCTGCATTTTTCTTACCGCCACGGAAAGGCTGAAGTTTATGACGAAATAGATAACCGCCGCCGTGCCGAAAAGGATGAAAACGTCCTCTGCGGTAATGGGGTGTCCGGTAAAGGTGTTGGCGGTGGACATAAGCTTTTTGATGACGAACATAAGCTCCGCAACGCCTATCTGAGCAAGGTAGGAAGTATCCTTGATAATGGTGATGCACTGGCTGGTAAGGGTCGGGATTATCCTTCTGAAAGTCTGGGGAAGGATGATATAGACCATTATCTG
This sequence comes from Oscillospiraceae bacterium, assembly GCA_017468365.1. Classification (GTDB taxonomy): domain Bacteria; phylum Bacillota; class Clostridia; order Oscillospirales; family Ruminococcaceae; genus UMGS1668. Next base: position 32,868 of record JAFUIS010000010.1, read on the forward strand.
CACAAAGCTGAAGCCCTGGCTTCTTCCGGCTTCGATCTGTCCGTTCGGAATGGAGTTGAGTCCGCCGCGGATTATTTCGGAAATGATAGCCGCGTTAAAGATGACCGTTGCGACCAGCGCTCTTGAAAGAATGGAGGGCAGCGGCACCGCCGCAATGGCAACAAAAACCCAGAGAAGAAGAGGAGTGTTGCGGAAAATTTCAACAACCGCCGCCGCAAGTTTTCCGGCGGTTTTTCCATAGGTGTTGAAAAGCGCAAGCACCGTTCCCAAAAGCGTTCCGCCCAAAAGGGTCACGACCGCAATAAGAAGGGTCATTCCGAGACCGGCAAAAATATACGAAATATTATAGTCGGTAAAAAGAAGAGCGATTTCTTCCGTCATCCGGCGTTCACCTCCTTGTCGGAAGCGTTTGCGCGGTTTTTAAGTTTTTGCTCATATCGCTTTGCAAAATAGGTCAGCGGGAAACAAAGGCAGAAGAAAAGGATTCCGCAGGTAAGATATGCCGGGCCGTAACTCAGAGTTCCGTTGGAAGCCCATGCGTTGGAACGGTACATAAGGTCGCCGCCGGCGATCATTGCAAGAACGGAAGTGTTCTTGATAAGCGCCACCATCTGGTTTACAAGAGGCGGCAGCGCGATTTTTACGGACTGGGGAAGAATGATATAGCGCATGGCCTGAAGGTGAGTGAACCCCTGAGAAAGGGCTGCTTCCGTCTGACCGAAAGGAATGGAAGTTATTCCGGTGCGCACAACTTCGGAAATATATGCGCCGGTGTAAACTCCAAGTCCGATAACGCCTATCTGTTCTTTCGAAAGGTCGACTCCGGCATAAAGAAGTCCGTAATACATGAAAAGCACCTGAAGAACAAGGGGAGTGTTCTGGAAGAACTCGACGTAGACCCTTGCGACGCCTTTAAGAACCTTGTTGTTTCCGGAAGAGAAAAGTCCGAACACAACGCCGAGGCAAAGAGCAAGAATAAGCGCAAAAACGGAAACTTCCACCGTCACAAAAAACGCGTCGATGAATTCCCCGCGGGAATTCCAGAGCGCTTCCCATCGCCAAAGAGCAAAAACGCCGCTGTTCATTCTTTTCACTTCCTTTCTGTAAATTTAAAGGTTTGACCCAAAGGGAGGCGGTTATCCCTCGAAGCTGGGAAGAAGTCCGTTCGCTTCGCGGAGGGAATCAATGGTTCCGTCGGAAATCCATTTGTCGATAAGTCCGTCAACATAATCGTTGAGCTGGGTGTTGGAAAGTTTCGAAACAACGCCGAAAGGCTGTGCCGCAAAACGCTCGTCAAGAATAACGGTGGTGTCGTCCATAAAGCTGGAAAGAACGACGGTATCAACGCAGTGTGCGTCGATGGCGCCGGCGGAAAGAGCAAGCTTTATTCCGGCATGGTCGTCGAATTCATCGAAGGAAAGTTCATAACCTTCGCCGAGATAATCTTTAAGGCTCTGGGCAGAGGTGGAACTCATGGTAACGCCGACAGTTTTTCCGTTAAGGTCGGAAAGGGAAGTGATTCCGGAATCTTTAAGAACCATTACGCCGACGGCATCGGTGTAGTAAGGTGCGGAAAAGTGATAGCTCATTTTGCGCTCTTCGGTAATGGTGAAGTTCGAAAGGCTGATGTCGATGTCGCCGGAATCGATCATCTGAAGGCGGGTGGTGGGGGTGACCACAAGGAATTCGACCTCAACGCCCATCTCTTCGGCGATCTTTCTTGCGATGTCAATCTCAAGTCCGGAATATTCGCCGGTTGCGGGATCGAGATATCCCATTCCGATAAGGGAATCCTTTACGCCGACTTTAAGAACGCCGCGGCTCTGGATATCCTCAACGGTAACTTCGTTGCTTCCGCCGCAGGCGGAAAAGCAAACAAGCATTGCAAAAACGAGAAGGAATGCAATGATTTTTTTCATATTGCTTTATGCTCCTTTTATTGTCTTAAAATTTTTCCGAGGAAGGCTTTTGTTCTTTCGTTTTCCGGATTGGTGAAGAAATGTTCCGGAGTGCCCTCTTCGATAATTCGGCCTTCGTCCATAAAAACGATTCGGTCCGCAACTTCTCTTGCAAAGCCCATTTCGTGGGTGACGACGACCATGGTGATGTTTTCTTCCGAAAGTCTTATCATGACGTCAAGAACTTCCTGGACTGTTTCGGGGTCAAGTGCGGAAGTGGGTTCGTCAAAAATAATGATTTTCTGCTGGGTGGTAAGGGCTCTTGCAATGGCAACTCTCTGCTGCTGTCCGCCGGAAAGAGTTGTGGGATAAACGTGGGCCTTGTCTTCAAGACCTACAAGTTTAAGATACTTCATGGCAAGTTCCTCGGCTTCCGCCTTGGATTTTTTCTGAAGTTTTATGGGCGCAAGAGTAAGGTTGTGAAGAACGTCCATGTGGGGATAAAGGTTGAACTGCTGAAAAACCATTGCGGAGGTTTTTCTTACAAGTTCGGTTTTATTCTTGTGGGTAAGAAGCTCCCCGTCGATATAAACTTCGCCGGAAGAAGGCTCCTCAAGGAAGTTCATGCAGCGTACCGTGGTGGATTTTCCGCTTCCGGAAGGTCCGATGATAACAAGCTTTTCGCCTTCCTTTACCTCAAGGTTAACGTCTTTAAGGACATGGAGGTTGCCAAAATATTTATTTACATTGACAAGCTTTATCAATGTTTTCACCTCCGAAAAAAGATGGTTTTTAACTAATATATTTTATAGTAAAACATCAAATCCGTCAAGGCGAAAGAGCGGGACAACGAAAAACTTTACAGAATCGTAATAAAAAGATATAATAAAATCAAAAGAAAATTCGTTTAGGAGGATAAAAATGCCTGAACTTTCGAACATAAACGTCGTGCGCGACATTCTCGGACGCCACGGCTTCAAATTTTCAAAAAGCCTCGGCCAAAACTTCATCGTAAATCCGGACCTTTGCCCCCGAATCGCCGAAGAAAGCGGCGTCGGTCCCGGAATCTGCGCTCTTGAAATCGGTCCCGGAATCGGCGTGCTCACAAAAGAGCTTGCCCTTCGTGCGGAAAAGGTTTTGAGCATCGAGATAGATAAGGCACTTCTTCCCGTGCTCAAAGAAACCCTTGCGGAATTTGACAACGTGAGCATCCTCAATGCGGACGTGCTCGAGCTTGATTTAAAGAGCGTAATTAAGGAACATTTCGGCGATATGCCCTTTGTTGTCTGCGCAAACCTTCCCTATTACATCACTTCGCCCATAATCATGAAGCTTCTCGAAGAAAATATCGGCGCCGAGAACCTTACTGTAATGGTACAAAAAGAAGCCGCAGTAAGAATTGCCGCAAAACCCGGAACAAGGGATTGCGGAGCTATTTCCGCCGCCATAAATTATTACAGCGAGCCGGAAAAACTTTTCGACGTTTCAAAAGGAAATTTCGTCCCGCCGCCAAACGTAACTTCCGCGGTCATCCGCCTTACCCTCAGAAAAGAACCGCCGGTAAAAGTTGATGATGAAAAGCATTTTTTCCGCATTGTGAAGGCATCTTTCAGCCAGCGCAGAAAAACCCTTTCAAACTCCCTTTCTTCCGGTCTCGGAATCGGAAAAGACGAAGTTTTTGCCGCTCTTGAACAGTGTGGATTGGGCCCCAACGCAAGAGCCGAAGAACTTTCTCTTGAAGATTTTGCCGCCCTTGCAAAAATACTCTGACGCAACAAAGCAAGTTTGGAACAGCTTTTCATCTTGCGGCAAAAAGTGAAGAGGAGTATAATCATAACCGTAAGCTCCGCCGGAGCAAAAAATTTTTCAGGAGGAAACAAAAAATGAAAAAAATCATTGCAATCGTTCTTGCTCTTGTAATGGTTCTTGCTTTCGCAGCCTGCGGAAAAGCAGAAACCGCAAAATTCGTCATCACTGACGCAGTAAATGACACAGTTCTTTATGAATTTGAAGCCGAACTCACCGAAGGCGCCACCGCCGGAAGCCTTATCGAAGAATATCTTACCGAAAACGGCGTTGACTATACCATCTATGACGGTGATATGCTCGGCAGCATCGGCGAACTTGAACAGGACGCCGAAAACTGGTCCGTTTATTGGGCATGCTATTATAACGGCGAATACGCAACCGTCGGCCTTTGGGGATACACCCCTGCAGCAGGCGACCTCATCGAAGTGAAATTTGAGGAATCCACCTGGTAAAAACAATAAATCGCCCAAAATCCCCTTCGGAAACGAAGGGGATTTTTTTGTTTTGCATTTATAATGAATTATTCTTAATAATTTTTACTTGTATATTTAATGTTGTTTTGTTATAATGTAATTTACGAAAGTTTGCGCAAAAGTATATAAAGCCTTTTCCGAAGCATAATATTAAAAAACTCCGGAGGTTTTATGTATGCAGGACAAACCGAAAAACTTTTCCGATGACGAAACCGAAGAAACCGAAACCCAGACCGAACAGATAATCGAAACCGGCTCGGTCATAAGAACAAAAGGAAAACACTGTATCCACTGCCTGACCATTGTGGGTCAGATCGAAGGACACTATATCCTTCCGCCGCAGAATAAGAGCACAAAGTATGAACACGTCATACCCCAGCTTGTGGCAATTGAGGAAGACCCGGAAATCGAAGGTCTTATCGTAATGCTCAACACCGTCGGCGGCGACGTTGAAGCCGGCCTTGCCATTGCAGAACTTATTTCCGGAATGAGCAAGCCCACCGTTTCCCTTGTTCTCGGCGGCGGACATTCCATAGGCGTTCCCCTTGCCTGTTCCGCGGACGTTTCGTTCATCGTTCCTTCCGCCACCATGACCATCCACCCGGTAAGGATGAACGGGCTTGTTCTCGGCGTTCCCCAAACTCTTTCCTATTTTGATAAAATGCAGGAAAGAATAACGAAATTCGTCACCGAAAATTCTAATATAAAAGCCGAGCGCTTTCGCGAGCTCATGTTCAACACCGGCGAACTCATAACCGACGTTGGTTCGGTGCTTGACGGCGAAGCAGCCGTTGCCGAAGGCCTTATCGATAACCTCGGCGGGCTTTCGGATGCGATAAAGTGCCTCTATTCAAAAATTGAAGGGAGGCAGGGAGAATGATACTTTGGACAGTGGAGCCGATTGAAAGAATTTTTCCGTCCGAAATCCCCGAAACCACGACCATCGATATCGCCGGCGGGTTTCTTGAAGGAAGAATGACCCCCGCGGGATTTTCGGTTTCGCGGCTTGTTTCAACCGATTTAAAAAACTATCTCCGGACGGAATATTCCCCGGGGCATATAAGAAAAATCTGAAACCGCCTTTGCGGTTTACATATATCAAGGAGAAAAAATGGACCTTTTTGACGCAGTAATCCAGGGCATTATTCAGGGACTCACCGAGTTCCTTCCGGTATCTTCCAGCGGACATCTTTCCGTCTATCAGCATTTCACCGGAAACAGCGGCGAAGCCGCCGGAGTTTATTCGATACTTCTTCATCTCGGAACCCTTCTTGCAGTCTGCATTGCTTTTTACCGCGAGATATTCGATATGATAAAAGAATTTTTCGCCATGGCGAAAGAGATCGTTACCGGAAAATTTGATAAGAAAAACATGACCGGTTCAAGAAGAATGATTTTCCTTCTTATAATCTCTCTTCTTCCCCTTTGTGTTTTCTATTTCATTTCCGATTTTTATAATTCCCTTTCCACAGATAACGATATCGTCGTTGAAGGACTTTGCTTCCTTCTCACCGCGGCTCTCCTTCTCGTTTCCGGAAAATGCGTAAAAGCCGGAGGTACCACCGCCGAAAACATGACCTGGAAGCAGGCTCTCGGAATGGGCATCGCCCAGGGCATCGCGCCTCTTCCGGGACTTTCCCGTTCCGGTTCCACAATTTCCACAGGACTCATCCTCGGGGTTTCCCGCGACCAGGCTGTGGCGTTTTCGTTCATCATGGGTGTTCCTGCGGTGCTTGCGGCAAACGTTCTTGAAGTTCCCGCCGCCATAACCGGAAGCGTCGATATCAACTGGGGTGCCGCCCTTGTGGGAATGTTCATTTCCCTTGCGGTGGGAATAGCCGCAATAAAAACCGTAAAACTTCTTGTAAAAAACGATAAATTCACTTCGTTCGCGTGGTACCTCATTCCCCTCGGTGTTATAATCACCGGAATCGGAATTTTCGAGCATATCACCGGAACCGTCATAACATTTTAAGGAAGGCAAATTCTGATGGCTGCAACAAAAAAGAACACCACAAAAAAAGGAACAAAAAAGAATACTTCCAAAAAAGCGGCCGAGGCTGAAATTTCTTCCCGCCGCCAGCTTTATGCCATAGGATTTTTCGTCCTTGGCGTAATTTTCACCGCCATGACTCTTATCAAGGGCGAAAGCCTTTGGCAGGGACTTCATTACACCCTTTTCGGACTTTTCGGCTGGTGCGCCTATCTCATCGGACCCGTGTTCATCTATCTTGCTGTGATGAACACCCTTGAAAGACCCACCTTTTCCACCGCGGCCCAGGGTTACGAAAGCCTTGCACTCATAATCCTTCTTTCCGGAATCACCACCGTTTTCAGCGAAGGAATGGTCCTTGACGGAAGTGTTTTCAATAAGATAGGCCAGCTCTTTACATACGGAAAAGAACTTGTGGGCGGCGGAGTACTTTCCGTCATCTACGGTCTTACCTCCATGGCGCTTATGGGAAGACTTGCCGCAATAATCGTGGGACTTGTTCTCATCGTTGCGGTGATAATGCTCCTTACCGGAACCACCCTTATCGGCTTTGCAAAAAGCACCAAAAAAGTCGGCGAAAAAGTCAAAACCGTCTATACCGAACAGGTCGAACACCATAAACAGATGGAAGAAAACCGCCGCAATGTCCAGATAGATATCCCCGTTGACGAACCGGTAAAATACGTTTCCAAAGAAACCGAAGACAGCGTAAAGCGCTCCAAGGAAAAACTCCTCGGAACCGCCGCTGCTGAAAAACCCGCAAAATCTTCCGGAAGAATGATAGATATCCCCCTCGATGACGAACCGGTTGCAGCAGTTGAAACCACAGCTGCGGCAGTCACCACCGTAACTTCCGAAAGACCCCGAGCCACCGCAGTAAAAGAAGAACCGATCCACGGTTTCACCGCCCATATGAACGTCGAGGTGCCCAAAGAGGAAGAGATCGAAGGCTTCAAATCCGCAAAGGAACAGATGGAAGAAGCCGCAAAAGACCCCGCACTCGAAGAACTTATCAGCAAGGCGATGGTTGACCAGGCCAATGCCAAAAAAATAGAAAAAGCTGAAATGAAGGTCCTTGCGGATGAACAGGAAAAGAAGATAACCGAGATAATGAACGACCTCGAAACCCTTCCCTACGTTTTCCCGCCTTCCGACCTTCTCAATGCCTCGGATAACTCCAACCAGGAGGACATCACCGAGGAGCTTCGCAAAAACGCGGACGTTCTTACCAACACCCTCCAAAGTTTCGGCGTTTCCGCAAAAGTCGTTGATATCAACCGCGGACCTGCGGTAACCAGATATGAACTCCAGCCCGGAGCGGGCGTAAAAGTCAGCAAGATTGCAAGCCTTTCCGATGACCTTGCCCTTAACCTTGCGGCAAAAGGCGTAAGAATCGAAGCTCCCATTCCCGGAAAAGCCGCCGTCGGAATCGAAGTTCCTAACAAAAACCGCGACATCGTAAGAATTCGCGAGCTCATCGAATCCGCCGAATTCCAGAACGCAAAATCCAAACTCACCGTCGCTTTGGGACGCGACATCGTCGGCAACGTCGTTCTCGCCGACCTTAAAGAAATGCCCCACCTTCTTGTTGCAGGCTCCACCGGTTCCGGTAAATCCGTCTGCATAAACTCCATGATCATTTCGCTGATGTATAAAGCAAACCCCGATGAGGTAAAGCTTCTTCTCATCGACCCCAAGGTCGTTGAGCTCAGCGTTTATAACGGAATCCCCCACCTTCTCATTCCGGTAGTCACCGACCCCAGAAAAGCCGCGGGCGCTCTTAACTGGGCGGTTTCCGAAATGCTCAAGCGTTACCAGATGTTCGCCGAAAACAGCGTCCGCGATATCGCCGGCTATAACAAGCTTGCCGAAAGCCGCGACGACATGCAGAAAATGCCCAAGGTCGTCATCATCATTGACGAGCTTGCGGACCTTATGCTCGTTGCTTCCAGCGAAGTCGAGGATTCCATCAACCGCCTTGCCGCACTTGCAAGAGCGGCAGGCATGCACCTTGTTGTTGCAACCCAGCGTCCTTCCGTTGACGTCATCACCGGCGTTATCAAATCCAATATCGGAAGCCGAATCGCCTTTAAAACCTCTTCCCAGGTTGACAGCCGTACCATTATCAGCGACGGAAGCGCCGAAAAACTTCTCGGCAAGGGCGATATGCTCTTCTATCCTCAGACGGATATGCGCCGAGTACAGGGCTGCTTTGTCAGCGACCGCGAGGTCGAGGACGTTGTCCGCTTCGTAAAAAACGGCGGTCAGGCAACCTATGACGAAGAGATAATCGACAACATCGAAAAACTTGCGGTTAAAGAAAAAGGAAAGAAAGCCTCCGAAGATTCCGCTTCCGAAGGAGGAGGTTTTGATGACGGCGACGAAATGCTCGATTCCGCCATCGAATGCGTCATCGAAATGGGACAGGCTTCCACCTCGCTTCTTCAGCGCAAACTCAAACTCGGCTATGCCCGTGCCGCAAGAATCATCGACCAGATGGAAGAACGCGGAATAGTCGGACCTTTTGAAGGAAGCAAACCCCGCCAGGTTCTTATCACAAAGGAACAGTGGCTTGAAAAACAGCTTGCAAGCGACGAATAATCGATAGTCCCTTTTAACAAAAGAGGTTAAAAAAGGAGGCACACATTTTGGGATTTTTCAGCAAAATAAGCGAAGGACTTAAAAAAACAAGGGATTCTCTCAAAGAGCGCTTTGACGACGTTTTTTCCGCCGGAAGCGTTGACGAGGACCTTTTTGATGAACTTGAAGAAGCACTTGTCCTTGCAGATACCGGCGCAAACACCGCCGCCGCTATTTGCGACGAACTCAGAAAAAGAGTGAAAAAAGAAGGCGTTTCCGATCCGGAAAAAGTCCGTGAAATGATGTACGAAGTGGTTGCCGAAATGCTTCGCGGCGGCCAGTCTCTCGATATCGAAAACAAACCCGCCATCATCATGATGATAGGTGTAAACGGCGCGGGAAAAACCACAACCATCGGAAAAATGGCAAAGAACTTCATCGATGACGGCAAAAAAGTCGTTGTCGCCGCCGCCGATACCTTCCGTGCCGCGGCAATCGATCAGCTTCAGGTCTGGACCGACCGCTGCGGTGCAGAACTTATAAAACATTCCGAAGGTTCCGACCCCGCGGCAGTCGTTTTTGACGCAGTTGCCGCCGGAAAAGCAAGAAAAGCCGACGTCATCATCTGCGATACCGCCGGCCGCCTTCAGAATAAAAAAGGCCTTATGGACGAACTTGCAAAAATCGGAAGAGTAATCGAAAGAGAAGCCCCGGGTTCCTCTGTCGAAACCCTTCTCGTCCTTGACGGAACCACCGGTCAGAACGCTCTTAACCAGGCAAGAGAATTCGGTGCCGCATGTCCCATAACCGGCATCGTACTTACAAAACTCGACGGCACCGCAAGAGGCGGCGTCGTTATCGGAATCCGTCAGGAACTTGGAATTCCGATAAAATTCATCGGAGTCGGAGAAAAAGCCGAAGACCTTCAGCCCTTCGACCCGGACGCTTTTGCAAAAGCGATTTTTGACTGAACACAAAAACAACAGAAAGTTGATTTAAGATAAAGGAGAACAATATGATAACTACCAAACAGCGCGCATATCTTCGCTCTCTCGCAAACGGAATTCCCGCAATTCTTCAGGTGGGCAAAGACGGCGTTACCGAAGCACTTGTTAAAAACATCGATGAAGCCCTTGACGCAAGAGAGATCGTAAAAGTTTCCGTTCTTGAAACCGCACCTCTTTCTTCCAAAGAAGCCATCGAAGAAGTCATGAACCAGATCAAAGGATGCGAGGCCGTTCAGGTCATCGGCAGAAAATTCGTTGTCTATAAACGCAACCTTAAAGAACCCAAAATCATTCTTCCCTGAGGATAAAAAATGAAGATCGGAATTTACGGAGGAAGCTTTGACCCGGTACACGTGGGCCACGTCAACGCGGCTCTCACCTTTAAAGAAGAGCTTTCTCTTGATAAGATAATAGTTATCCCGGCTTATCAGCCACCCCATAAAAAAGGTCTTGCCATGATCCCTTCGGAACACCGGATGAATATGTGTAATCTCGCTTTCGGAAAGCTCGAAGGCTTCGAGGTTTCGGATATCGAAATTCTCCGTGCGGACGAAGGCTATATGGCGGATACCGTTGCCCAGATTCGTGAAATCTATCCCGACGACGAACTCTATCTTCTCATCGGCGGCGACATGCTGCTTTATTTCCGGAAGTGGTATGCATGGAGCAAGATAACCGACGAAGCCGTTATTGCGGTTGCCGCAAGAAACTGGGAGGACGATGCAGCCCTTGAAGCCGAAGCCGCGGTTTTGAGAAGCTACGGCGCAGAGGTGCGCATCGTTCCCATCGACGTAAAAGAAATTTCTTCCACCGCCGTAAGAGAAACCGTCAAAAGAGCGGACGATATTTCTTCCATGGTGCCCGAAGGCGTCGATGAATACATCTGGGATCATTATCTTTACTATAACTGACTCTAAGGAGGCAAAAAATGCTGAGAAAAACAACGGCAATAACTCTTGCCCTGGTTCTTGTGCTCGCCTTTGCGCTCACCGCATGTTCCGGCGGCTGGAGAGAAAGCTATGAAAGTTTTCTTGACGACCTTGTAGGAAAAGTGGACGTTGAAAGAGAAATCGTAAACGTAAACACCGAAGAAGCTATCCGCGACAAGCTTGAAGAATACAGCGAAGGCCAGACCATCTGGTTCCAGTTCGACGACTTTGACGGCGACGGAACTTCCGAAGCTTTTGCTTTCTGCGGAAAAGCAGGTACCGAATATCTTGAAGGCGTCCTTTGGTTCGTAAATGAAAACTATGCAGCCGAACTTTGCGAAAGCGGAAAATGGACAAACCCCGAAATGGTCACCGTTGAAGGCACTACCTTCATGTTTGCCGAAAACCATGACGACGGACTCACCTATGTTTTCGGAATAGAAAACAGCAAGGTTTACGAAACCGCCGTTTCCGGCACCTTCTCGAACCTTGAACATATCGGCGGAAAAGATTTCACCGCGGAGTTCACTTCCTACGACTATTATGAAACCGAAGAAGAAGCAAAAAAAGAAGAACCCACCACCAAAAAATATTGGTTCTATCTTGAAAACGGCGAGTTCTTTGAATACGGCGCAGACGATTCCCTTCGCCGCGCAGACCTTCGTAAATATAAAGCCGGTTCCGACGTTATCGATACCATCTATGACCAGGGACTTACAGACGAACTTCTTGAAAGATATTATTCCGATGCCGATCAGGAGACCCTTGATTTTATCGCAAAAGAAGCGGGTTACTTCCACAGCATCATGCTCCGAGAAAACGGAATCCTTAACCTCAACTTCTACGGCGCATATGATGATTGCTTCTATATCACCTTTAAGGTAAGCGAAGATTCCTCAGAAATAATCGACTGCGGACGCGGATTCTATCTTCCTGCGGCAGTTCCTGCCATTGCAACCTATCCGGAAGAGGCGGAATAATGGATACAAAGAAATTTTGCCGGTTTTCCGAAGAGGAAATAAAAACGGTGCTCAAAAAAAGAATGAATGAGCACCGATATGAGCACTCTCTCAATGTTGCCGAAAGAGCCGTGTTTCTTGCCGAAAAAAACGGCGCAGATGCCGAAAAAGCCCGCTTTGCCGGGCTTATCCACGATATCTGCAAAGGCATTCCGAAGGAAGAACAGCTTGAAATCATAAAAAATGCGGGGATAGAACTTGACGAGGATACCTTAAAATCCCCGGCGCTCTGGCATTCCGTTGCCGGTGCGGTATATTGTGAGCACGAACTCGGCGTTACCGACAAAGACGTGCTCAACGCGGTAAGGTACCATACTTCCGGAAGAGGGAATATGAGCATCCTCGAAAAAGTGGTCTATATGGCGGACCTCACAAGCGCCGAAAGAAACTATCCCGACGCGGAATATACCCGAAACCTTACCGACAAAAGCCTTGATGAAGGCATCGCCTACGGTGTCCGCTGGATAGCTTCCGACCTTGAAAAAAGAGGTTTTCCCAAAGGAAAAGACACCGAAGCACTTTTGAAAGAATACGAAAACGTAACTATAACAGAATGAAAGGAAAAAGATCCATGGAATCCAGAGAACTTGCACTTCGCATCGCAAAAATCCTTGACAACAAAAAAGCAACCGGTCTTCGCGTGCTCAAGATCGGCGAAATAAGCAGCATCGGAGATTATTTCGTAATCTGCTCCGCAAACAACAAAAGCCACGTCCAGTCCCTTTCCGATGAGGTCGATTTTGCCCTCGGTCACGAAGACGGAATCGCACCCCAGAGAGTTGAAGGCTATGCTTCCGCAAGCTGGATCCTTATGGACTATGCAAGCGTAATCGTCCACATCTTCAACGAAGAAGTTCGTGAATTCTATTCCCTTGAACGCCTTTGGAGCGATGCAAAAATCGAAGAAATCAACTTTGAAGAGGAATAAAAACAAAAATCCCTTGACAAAGCCGCGTTATTATTGATATTATACATTTAATGTGTTTAAATATCTTAAATGCTTTGACAAAGAACAAGTAGTTTGTTTTTTCATTCAAAGAGAGCCGCAGTTTGGTGCAATGCGGCAATGAAAAAACCGATGAACTCACTTTCGAGCAGCCGGAAGAAATTGCTTTTTTAAAAGCGAAAGTAAAACCGGACGGCGCCGCCGTTATACGGAATCGAGCCGGGCGCTGTTTTTGCGCCAAAGAAAGTGGTACCGCGGGTGATTTTTCCCGTCTTTCGTTTTTTCGAAAGACGGGATTTTTTATTTCCGCAAAAACAGTCAAAAATTATTTCAACATAAACTGGAGGAACCAAAAAATGAAAGGCTATGATTATGCCGCAATCGAAAAGAAGTGGCAGGACATCTGGGACGAAAAGAAACCCTATGCCGCAACCACAGATTACACCAAGCCCAAATTCTACGGACTTGTTGAATTCCCCTATCCTTCCGGCCAGGGACTTCACGTAGGACATCCCCGTTCCTATACCGCCCTCGACATCGTTTCCAGAAAGAAAAGAATGCAGGGTTACAACGTTCTTTACCCCATGGGCTGGGACGCATTCGGCCTTCCTACCGAAAACTTTGCTATCAAAAACCACATCCACCCCGAAATCGTAACCAAAAACAACGTTGACCACTTCAAGGCACAGCTCAAATCCCTCGGTCTTTCCTTTGACTGGGACCGCGAGATCAATACCACCGACCCCAACTATTATAAATGGACCCAGTGGATCTTCATCCAGCTTTTCAAACGCGGTCTTGCGTATAAAAAAGAGGCAAACGTAAACTGGTGCACCGGCTGCAAAGTTGTTCTTGCAAACGAAGAAGTAGTTAACGGCGTTTGCGAACGCTGCGGAAGCGAAGTTATCCATAAAGTAAAATCCCAGTGGATGCTCAAAATTACCGAATATGCCCAGCGCCTTATCGACGACCTTGACGAAGTTGATTATATCGAGCGTGTAAAGACCTCCCAGAAAAACTGGATAGGCCGTTCCACCGGTGCCGAAGTCGATTTTAACACCACCCTCGGCGATAAACTTAAAGTTTATACCACCCGCTGCGATACCCTTTTCGGCGCAACCTATATGGTAATGAGCCCCGAACACGAACTCATCGAAAAATGGGCCGATAAACTCGAAAACATCGACGAAGTCCGCGCATATCAGGCAGAAGCCGCCAAAAAATCCGACTTTGAGCGTACCGAAATGGCAAAGGATAAAACCGGCGTTATGCTTAAAGGCGTAATGGGCATCAACCCCGTAACCGGAAAAGAAATTCCTATTTTTATCTCTGACTACGTTCTTACCACCTATGGTACCGGCGCTATCATGGCTGTTCCCGCACACGATACCCGCGACTGGGAATTCGCAAAAAAATTCGGTCTTCCGATAATTGAAGTCGTAAAAGGCGGCAACGTTGAGGAAGAAGCATATACCGACTGCAACGAAGGCATTATGGTAAACTCCGGTTTTGAAGACGGAATGACCGTTGAAGAAGCCAAAAAAGCCATGATCGAATACCTTGAAAAAGAGGGTATCGGCAAAGCAAAGGTAAACTTCAAGCTCCGTGACTGGGTATTCAGCCGCCAGAGATATTGGGGCGAACCCATTCCGATGATCTACTGCGAAAAATGCGGCTGGCAGCCCGTTCCGGAAGATCAGCTTCCTCTCCTTCTTCCCGAAGTAGAATCCTATGAACCCACCGATAACGGCGAAAGCCCTCTTTCCACCATGACCGATTGGGTCGAAACCACATGTCCCTGCTGCGGCGGTCACGCACATCGCGAAACCGATACCATGCCTCAGTGGGCAGGTTCTTCCTGGTATTTCCTCCGTTATTGCGATCCGACCTGCGATACCGGAATTGCTTCCAAAGAAGCTCTTGATTACTGGATGCCCGTCGATTGGTATAACGGCGGTATGGAACACACCACTCTCCACCTGCTTTACAGCCGCTTCTGGCATAAATTCCTTTATGACATCGGCGCTGTTTCCACCAAGGAACCCTATTCCAAACGTACCAGCCACGGCATGATCCTCGGTGAAAACAACGAAAAAATGTCCAAATCCCGCGGAAACGTAGTCAACCCCGATGACGTAATCCGTGATTACGGCGCAGACACCCTCCGCCTTTATGAAATGTTCATCGGCGACTTCGAAAAAGCCGCTCCCTGGAACACCAACTCCATCAAAGGCTGCAAACGCTTCCTCGACAGAGTATGGGCTCTTCAGGATATCATGCAGGGCGAAGGAATCCGCAGCGAACTCGAAAGCGGCTTCCACAAGACCATCAAAAAGGTCGGCGAAGATATCGATAACCTCAAGGCCAACACCGCAATCGCCGCAATGATGAGCCTTCTCAACGATATCACTTCCACCGGAAGCATCACCAAGGACGAGTATGAACTCTTCCTTACCCTTCTCAATCCCTTTGCACCCCATATCACCGAAGAACTCTGGCAGGTTCTCGGTCATGAAGAACTTCTCTGCAAACAGGATTGGCCCGCTTATGACGAAGCAAAATGCACCGAAGCCACCGTCGAAATGGTTGTTCAGATCTGCGGAAAAATCAAAGCAAGAATGAACGTTGCCGCCGATGCAGATAAAGATACCTGCATTGCCGCAGCAAAAGAAGCCGCAGCAAAAGACCTTGAAGGCAAAACCATAATCAAGGAAATCTGCGTTCCCGGCAAGCTTGTAAACTTTGTTGCAAAATAAAACATAAAGAAGCAGGGCGGGAGCAATGCTCCCGCCGCTTTTTTGAAAAAAGGAGAATACCCATGAACGAAAAAATGCTCTGGCAGTACGCAAGACTTATCGTCGGCGTCGGAATCAACCTTCAGAAAAACCAGACCCTTGTAATAAACTGCCCGGTTGACCGTGCGGATTTCGGAAGACTTTTAACCACCGCCGCCTATGACCTTGGCGCAAAGGACGTTATTATGCTTTGGCGCGACGATTACTGCACCCGCGAACATTGGCTCCGTGCCGATGACAGCCTTTTTGACGGCGTTTACAGCTGGGACGCCGACCGCCTCAACACTCTTGCAAAAGAGGGAGCGGGCTATATTTCCATAGCTGCCGCAGACCCGGAAAACCTTAAAGGCGTTGATCAGGAACGCCAGCGCCGTTACAGCATTGCTTCCAACCGTGACCTTGCGGATTTCTATAACCTTGAAATGACAAACGGTTTCCCCTGGTGCGTGGCTTCCGTTCCGATAAAAGCCTGGGCAGAAAAAGTTTTCCCCGAACTTAAAGGCGACGAAGCCATCGAAAAACTCTGGGAAACCATCTTCAAAATGGTACGCATCACCGAAGACGGCGACGCCGTTGAAGCCTGGAAGGAACATTGCGGAAACCTTGAACGCAGAGCAAATATCCTCAACGAAATGAACCTTGAATCCGTTCATTACAAAAACTCTCTCGGAACCGACCTTACCGTTGAGCTTCCGGAAAACTGCCGTTGGCTTGCAGGCGGAGATACCTCCAAAGCCGGTTTCAAATTCGTTGCAAATATGCCTACGGAAGAAGTTTTTTCCGCACCGAAGCGCGACGGAGTAAACGGCGTTCTTTATTCCGCAAGACCCCTTGTTCTTAACGGAAACATCGTTGATAAAATCCGTTTTGAGTTTGAAAACGGAAAAATCGTAAAAGCCACCGCCGAAAAAGGCGAGGAAGTTCTTAACAAGGCTCTCGATACCGATGAAAACAGCCGTTACCTCGGTGAAATCGCCCTTGTTCCTTACGATTCCCCCATTTCCAACAGCAAAATCACCTTCTTCAACACCCTTTTCGATGAAAACGCTTCCTGCCACTTTGCCTTCGGCGAAGCCTATCCTTCCAGCATCGAAGGCGGCGACGATATGACCGAAGAAGAACTTTTCGAACGCGGAATCAACGCCACCGCCGGAGTTCACGTCGATTTCATGGTCGGCACCGCAGACCTTTCCATCACCGGCAAAACCCGTGACGGAAAAGAAGTAGTAATCTTCGAAAACGGAAACTTCGTGTTCTGATAACCCGTGCTCAAAGAACAAAACCAAAAATCCCGTGCTCAAATTTTGAGCACGGGATTTTTTATGCTTCCGGAATATATTTTTCAGGGTCAACGTAAGTTCCGTTCTGCCGCAGTTCAAAATGAAGATGCGTTCCGGTGGAGTTTCCGGAAGAACCGACGGAAGCGATAACGTCGCCGGCTTTCACTTCGTCGCCGAGTTCAACAAAAAGCTCATGGCAATGGGCATAAAGGGTCTGGATACCGCCGCCGTGGTCAAGAATGATGCAGTTTCCGTATCCTGTGTGACCCCACTTCGCCTTCACGACTTTTCCGTCCGCAACGGCAAGAATGTCGCTGCCTTCGCCTTCTGCGGGAGTGTAATCCGCGCCGAGGTGACCTTTGTATTCCCAAAGGGAACAGGAAACGTAGCCGCCTTCAATGGGACGGATAAATTCCATGGCGATTTCGGCTTTTTCCGCAAAAGAAAGTTCTTCAAAATCGCTTTCATAAACGGCGGGTACCGGAAGAAAATCTTCCGGATCAAGCTGGGTCTTTCCCTTGCGCAGTTCAAAATGAAGATGCGGTCCGGTGGAATTTCCGCTGGAACCGGTCTTTGCAATAAGGTCGCCGGCTTTTACCTTGTCGCCCTGTTCAACGCAAATTTCGGAACAGTGGGCGTAAAAGCTGGAAAACTGTTCGCCGTGGTCAATGGAAAGGCAAGCGCCGTATTCATTGTAATCGTCCGAAACGAAGAAAACTTCGCCGTCTGCGGCGGCATAAATTTCCGAGCCGTTTTCATGACCGATATCGATTCCCGCGTGGTTTTCAAGGGAACCGAAAGCGCAGGTGATTTCGTTCTCTTCACAGGGCCAGGTGAAGCTTATTGCTGTTTGCGAAGCCTCTTCGCGCATTTTTTCGTCCCGTTCTTCAACGCTTCTGAAAATTTCTTCGTCCGGTTCGTCGATAAAACGGATCTCTTTCGCGTGTTTTTCCTGGGAATATTCCTCGTTTTTGTTCGGCATTCCAAAATAGAAAATTTCGGGGCCCTCGCTGATTATCTCAGTTTCCTCAAGGTTGACGTGAATAGAAAGAGAAAACTCCGGAACCTTTGCGTTTATAGGTTCTTCGGTGGAAATAACTATCTCGCCGTCGTTATATTCCACCTTGAAACCGCATGCAAGAAGTTTGTCGTAATTGCTTATGTTTATGGTTTCGGTATGGCTTTTAAAACACGCTACCTCCGACGGTATGTAACTTGCAATGCCCGGGTCTTTTATAACTATCCTTTCAACCGGAAGGCTGGTGAAATTGCAGGAATATGAATAATGTTCCTTTCCGTTTTCGTCAGTGATTTTGAAGATGGTGGGATAAAGATTTCCTTCGTCAAGTTCGATGACGTACTGGTTTTCCATGGAAAACTGCCAGTCCGCTTTTTCAAGTATTTCGGCAAGTTCCTCATAATCGGTCTTTTCTTCCGGTTCCCTTGGAACGGTGCCGCAGGCGGACATGATAAAAACAATTGCCGCAAAAACGCAAAGCACCGCCGGAAAACGGGATTTTTTGTTTTTGTTATTCATAATGGAAACAATTCTTTCGGTAAGGGAAGCTGCGCTGAAATAGCTGAGCGAAAGGCTTTCTTTTTCCGCAAAATCGAGTATCGTGCCCGCATAGGAAGAAGCCTTTTCGCCGCAAAGGGAAGAAAGCACCCTTTCGTCACAGTATCTTTCCATATCCCGGTCAAGGTATTTTACCGCGACCCAGACAAAAGGGTCGAACCAGTTAAGACAAAGCGCCAGAAGGGCAAAAAATTTCAGCACCGCGTCCCGGTCTTTTACATGGGTGTTTTCATGCAAAAGAACAAAAGGAAGCTGCTCTTTCGAAGTTCCCTCAGGAATAATTATTTTCGGCCGCAAAAATCCAAAGCTGAGGGGTGAGCAAAGATTTTTGCTTTTATAAATACGGACATTTTTTGCCGGAACAAATCCTTCCGGAAGTTCTTCAAAGGGCGCGCAGTCTGCCGTTATCTTCTTTACGGCGCAAAAATGTTTTGCGGTAAAAAACGCAAAAAGACAAAAAGCGCCGGTTACCCATATCGCGAAAAACGCGTCATCGGAAGAAATTTTGGCTTTGGTTTTTTGGGAAGAAGAAACGGAGGGTTCCTCTTTTGGGGCTTTTGCATTTTCTTCAAAAAGCACAGGTTCCGTTTTTTCGCTTTCAAAATAGGTATTTTGCACGTAATACGAATTTTGAGGTTTTTCAGGAAGGGGATAAATGCTTACTGCGGAAGAAAATTCGAAAGGCAGAAGAAGCCTTAAAACCACCGCCGCCCAGAGCAGCACAAAAACCTTTGCGAAAAGCTTGTCCTTAAAAAATCTTCGAAGAAAAAGAATGACGACCGTTGCCGCCGCTGCGGCAAGGTTTGCAAAGATGACACCCTGCATAGGTCATTCCTCCTCCATGGATCTTACTGTTTCACGGAGTTTTTTAAGTTCTTCGGGGCTTATTTTTCCGCTTCCGATAAGAGCGGAAACCAAAAGATCCGGCGAACCGCCGAAAAGGCGGTCGATAAGTTCAAAAGCTTCGTTTTCGCAAACTTCGTTTCTCGAAACGGCGGCTTTGCATATAAAACCCGGTTCGGTGCGGATGACCGCGCCTTTATCAATGCATTTTTTGATGACGGTATAGGTCGTGGTTTTGCTCCAGCCCACAGATTCCGCCAAGGCGGCGGCAAGTTCCTTTGCCGACATCTCGCCGTTTTTCCAAAGAAGTTCCATAACGCGGATCTCCGAAGAAAAAAGTTTTTCGTCCATAGTTTCACCTTCTGTTCTATTGCAGTAGAATTCTACGGTTTCATTCTATCGCGATAGAACGCATTTGTCAACCCCCGGCATAAAAAATATTCCCAAGGGGAATAAAACCCCTTTTTTCCACAAACGCTTCCGTGCGTTTCAAAAAGAGACCTTTTTTTGAAGTTTTTCACCACAAAAGTCCAAAAAACTTTCCCAAAAAATCAAAAACGGCTTAAAATTGCCGTTTTTCTTTAAAAACCTTCAAATTTTTATAAAAATCGCCCACAAAAATTTTAAATAAAATTAATAAAAATAGTGAGATTTTTGGTCTTGACACTTGCGCTCTCTAAGTATATAATAAGACTGTTACATTTATGTACAAAGAACAATATTGTTCTTAGCTCCAGCCCAATGGCGAAGGAGGGAAACAGATTATGGCAGAAATTCATGTAAAAGAAAATGAATCTCTTGACAGCGCACTCAGACGTTTTAAACGTTCCTGCGCTCGCTCCGGCGTTCTTGCAGAAGTCAGAAAACATGAGTGCTATGAGAAGCCTTCGGTAAGACGTAAAAAGAAATCCGAAGCAGCTCGCAAGAGAAAGTATTGATTTCTAACAGAAAAAGAGGATGGCGGACGGCTTTTGCTGTCCGCTTTCTTATTTTTCAAAAAAGCGGAAGGGAGGAAAGATTTTTTGTCCGTTTTAAAACCGCAGTACCGTTTTAACTGCATTCTTGACATAACGGCAGAAGACCTTAAAGCCGCCGGAGCAAAACTTGTTTTGCTCGATGCGGACAACACCCTTTCACTCCACGGTTCCCAGGAACCCCATTCCGGAGTTCCGGAATGGATAGAGGAAATCAAAAAAAGCGGCATCGAACTTGTTATCGTTTCGAACAACAGCGAAAGCCGCATAAAACCTTTTGCAGAAAAACTGGGGCTGCCCTTTGTTTTCAAAGGCGCAAAGCCCCTGCCAAAGGGCTTTAAAAAAGCTTGTAAAATGTTCGGCGTTTCGCCGAAGGAATCCGCCGTCATCGGCGACCAGATATTCACCGACGTTCTCGGCGGAAACTGGATAGGCGCAAAGGTGTTCCTTACCGAACCCCTCGGCCCCGAAACGGATTTTTTCATAAAGGTGAAACGCAAAATAGAAAAATATATAAGGTAATAAAAGAAGAGGAGGATTTTAAAATGGACAGAATCAAAAGACTTTCACAAATGCTTCCCGAAGGCGTTGACGCAGCGCTCATCACTTCCGACGTAAACCGTCAGTATTACACCGGATTTCCTTCCAGCGCAGGCGCACTTCTTGTCACTGCAAAAGAAGCTGTCCTTCTTCTCGACAGCCGCTATATCGAAGCAGGTACCAAAAAGGTAACCGATGCAAAAGTCGTTCTCATGACCGATATGGCAAAACAGCTCAACGAACTTTTTGAGGAATACGGCGTAAAAACCGTCGGAATCGAATCCGGCTATATGACCGTCGAAAGCCTTTTCAGCCTCAGAAAAGTTCTCACCGCCGAAATTCTCGACGACCCCAGACTCAACCAGGTCATTCTTCACCAGAGAAGAATCAAATCCGAAGACGAGATGAAGGAGATCCGCGCAGCCCAGGCTATCACCGACAAAGCATTCCTTCATATGCTTGAAATCATCAAACCCGGCCTTTGCGAAAAAGATCTTCAGCTCGAACTCGACTATTATATGCTCAAAAACGGCGCCACCGGTCTTGCATTCGAAACCATTCTTGCCGCCGGTGCAAACGGTTCCATGCCCCATGCCGTTCCCAGCATGAACGTTATCAAAGAAGGCGATTTTGTCACCATGGACTTCGGCGCCGCTCATAACGGATATTGCTCCGATATGACCAGAACCGTTGCCGTCGGCAAAATTTCTGAAGAACAGGAAAAAGTTTATAACCTCGTTCTCAACGCACAGCTTGCAGCAATTGATGCGGTAAAAGCCGGCGTTCCCTGCAACTCCATCGACGCCGTCGCAAGAGATATGATCTACGGCGCAGGTTATGAAGGAAAATTCGGTCACGGCCTTGGCCACAGCCTTGGACTTGAAATTCACGAGAACCCCAGATTCTCTCCGCTTTGCTCCGAGCTTACCGAAGAAGGAATCGTAATGAGCGTTGAACCCGGCATCTATCTTGACGGACAGTTCGGCGTTCGAATCGAAGATATCGTCATGGTCACCAAAGACGGCTGCGACGTTATCACCAAGAGCGAGAAAAAACTCATCACCCTCTGATAATTTTTGTTTGAGCACCGGCAAAGGATTGCCGGTGCTCAAAATGCGTAATAATATATTTACACATTATTATAAAGGAAGCAAAAACAAATGAGACTTTTTATTGCCATCTGCGTTTGCAGAGTGCTCTATTTCATCGGCCGCCTTATCGGAAAAGGCACCTCTAAACCCGGCGACATTGCAAGAATAGTTTGCCCTGCCGTGCTCAAACGCCTTAAATTCGACGGAAAGGTTATCTGCATCACCGGCACCAACGGAAAAACCACCACCTCGAACCTTGTGACCCACATGCTTCGCGAAAACGGTTATACCGTTATCAACAACAGCTTCGGTTCCAATATGCTCGGCGGAATCACCACATCTCTTCTTACCAACTGCACTTTCGGCGGAAGAGTAAAGGCGGATTTTTCCGTTCTTGAAATCGATGAGCGCTGGCTCCGTTTCTTCGTAAAAGAAGTCACCCCGGACTACGTTCTTCTCACCAACCTTCTCCGCGACCAGATCGTAAGGAACTGCTGCCCCGAGATCGTTCTTGAAAAGATCAAGCTCGGCGTAACTCCCGGTACCACCTATATCCTCAACGCAAATGACCCCGTTTCCCAGCAGGTAAGCTGGGGTATAGACAACCCCATCGTTTGGTTTGCCCTTGGCGAAAACGACCGTTCCACCAAGGAATGCAGAAGCGGCACCAATGATGCAAAGGTTTGCCCCAAATGTATGCACGAGCTTTCCTATGATTATTATCATTATAATCACGTGGGTTCCTTCCACTGCGAAAACTGCGGTTTTGAAACTCCAAAAGCTGATTTCCTCGGCCACGACATCGATTTTGCCGGCGGAAAATTCTTTATCAACGGTGAAGAAACCCAAATCACTTTTGATGCGACCTATTTCATGTTCAACACCGTAGCCGCGGCAGCGGTCTGCTGCAGCGCTTCCGGAATGGAACTTAAAAAAGCCCTTGCCTCTGCAGAAACCTTCGACATCGGCGTTACCAAGCGCTATGAGGAGATAACCGTTCTCGGAAGAAGATGCCAGCTCATTCTTACCAAACAGAATCCGGCTTCCATCGACCAGAGCGTTGATTTCGTCACTGATAAGGAATCTCCCCGCACCCTCATCATCATTTCCAACAATATGTTCCACACCGAAAGAAAAGACGTTCTTTTCATGTATGACGTCGCCTATGAAAACCTTAAAGATGTTGAACATATCGTCATCGTCGGAAAACGCCGCTACGATATGGCTGTCCGCCTTAAACTCGGCGGCATAGATATGGAAAGGGTACAGGTCTGCGACGAAGCGGAGGGCCTTCGTTCCTGCCTTGAAAAAACCGAGGGAAATATCTATGTTATGACCTCTTCCGTTTTCTCAAACGAGGATAAAGTACTGGAGGAGCTGAAAAAATTATGAGAAAGATAAGAATACTCAACCTTTACGGCGAGGCTCTTGACCTCAACGGCGACGGAAAAAACGTCACCGCTTTTGAAAAACGCATTGCAGAAATGGGATATGAATACGAAACCGCCTCCCTCGGTGTTGACGAGGAAATCGATTTTTCCGGCTATGACGTGGTTTTTATGACCCACGGAAAACCCCATAATGTTTCCGCGCTCAGCGAACACTTTGCAAAATACAAAGAGAACATTATGGAAAACATCGAAAACGGAAAGGTTTTCGTCGTCACCGGAAGCTCCAATATGCTTCTCGGAAAAAGCTTTTCCATGCTTGACGGAAAAACCTATGAGGGTATCGGTCTTTTCGACTGCACCGCCGAAGAATTCGACAGCCTTTACGTAAGCGATGCCGTTCTTGTTCCGGAATTTGCTCCGGAGGAGAAAATGTTCGGCACTTATTACCGCTGCGAAAGCGTAAAATATGACACTCCGAACAAAAATCCGCTTTTTACTGTTGTAAAAGCCGATGCGGGAAAAGGTTCCGTGGGTGAAAAAGAGGGCGTTCGCCATAAAAACGTCTTCGCAACCTGGTGCCTCGGTCCCGTTCTTGTAAGGAACCCCCTTATGATGAAAGAGGTTTTGCATTGTGTATTAGGCGAAGATTACCGCGAAACCGACTTTTCTCTTGAAGAAAAAGCGGTAAAAATGATAATTGAAGAGCTTATCTGACCCTGTTTTTGGGAGAAAAGCGAATATAAAAATTCTTACACACCGCCTTTTGAGCAAAAGGCGGTGTGTTTTTTTAAGAAAAACGCGATTTTTTGCAAGTAAAAATATTTTATCTTGCAAATTCACTTTTGCGTTGTAAAACGTTGTAACGATTTTGTAATATTGTATAAACATTCAGTTTTTATGAATATTTTTCAATAAATACGCATAATTTTCAAAAGCCGGACAATTTTCAAAAATGCCTAAAAATTCAAGCTAAACGGTGCTTTTATATCAAAAATGCCTTAGAAATTTTAAGATGCTAAAGTAAAAATGCGCGTATAAAATACATATGTCTTTACCACAAGCACAGAAAGGAATAAAAATATTTCAGTTTTCTTGCATTTTTTGCTTGACATTTTGATAAAATGGGTGTAATATACAGGTTATCACAATGAAACTTTGCTTTATAAGAATTTCATTGACGGTGAAATTAACAAATGAATGAGGTGAAAATGTAATGAAACTCAACAAAATCCTTGCCCTGATCCTTGCATTTGTCATGGTCTTCAGCTTTGCAGCATGCGGAACCGACGAACCCGCAAAAGACCCCGCAAATCCCGATGCACCCGTAGAAGGCGACGAAGCAGCAGAGGAAAGAATCCTCAACGTTCACGTCACCGCAGCTATCGACTCCATCGACCCTGCACTCACTTCCGCAGGTGATGACTTCGAAGTAATCGGTACCATGGTCGAAGGTCTCTTCCAGTGCGACGCAGCCGGCGCAGCAATCCCCGGCATGGCAGAAACCTATGAAATAGACGACAACGGTACCTGGACTTTCCATCTTCGTGACGCAAAATGGTCCAACGGCGACCCCGTAACCGCAGATGACTTCGTATATGCATGGCAGAGATGTTTCACCATCCCCGCAGAATACGTATTCCTTTTTGAAACCGCAGGTATCAAAAACGCAGCAGCAATCATTGCCGGCGAAAAAGACGTATCCGAACTCGGCGTTTACGCAGCAGACGAAAAAACTCTTGTAGTTGAATTCGACGTTCCCTGCGCATTCTTCGATTCCCTTATGTTCTTCCCCGTATTCTATCCCGTCAACAGAGCATTCGCAGAAGAATGCGGCGAACTCTATGGTTCCGCTCCCGAATATTACCTTTCCAACGGCCCGTTCGAGCTTGTTGAATATACTCCCGCAGCAACCGAATTCAAAATGATCAAAAACGAAGATTACTACGCAGCAGATGAGGTTGCTCTTGCAGGTCTTACCTATAAAGTAATCCTCGACTCCCAGCAGGCATATCTTGCATACCAGAACGGCGAGCTTGACGTTTGCGTTCTTTCTTCCGAACTTGCAGACCTTCTCAAAACCGATGCAGAATTCCTTGCAACCGAATCCGGTTACCTCTGGTACATGTCTCCTAACGTATCCCAGGGAGGCGCAATGGCAAACGTAAATATCCGTAAAGCAATCGGTATGGCATTCAATAAAGAAGCTATCTGCAACAACATCCTCAGAAACGGCTCTGTTCCCGCAGACTTCTGCATCCCCGTAGGCCTTGCAACCGGTCCTGACGGCAAAGATTACCGTGAATCCTCCGGTCTCCTTTACAACGAATACAACGTAGAAGAAGCAAAGAAACTTTGGGACGCAGGTCTTAAAGAACTCGGCGTAGATTCCGTTGAACTCACCCTTATCTTCGATGACGAAGAATCCGTAAAACTCGTTGCTGAATTCATTCAGCAGGAACTCCAGACCAACCTTGCAGGTCTTACCATCACTCTCCAGCCTTATCCGAAGAAACAGCGTTCCGACCTTATGAAAGCACACGATTATGACATCGGCCTTTGCAGATGGGGACCTGACTATGCTGACCCGCTTACCTACCTCGACCTCTGGACCGACGGTTACACCCACAACTACGGCGATTGGCATTCCGATGAATACATGGAGATCCTTGGTAAGATCAAAACTGTTGAATATGCAATCGATCCCGAAGCACGTTGGGAACTTATTAAAGATGCAGAACAGATCATCGCTGACGAATCCGTAATTCTCCCCGTATATCAGAACTGCAACGCATCTCTTGTAAAATCCGACATCACCGGCATTGAATTCCACGCAGTAGGTCTTAACCGCGTATTCAGAAACGTAAAAGTCGGCTGATTCCAATTCAAGGGTTAATTAATTTGATCAATTAGGTCATACAGTGGCCCGTTTAAAACGGGTCACTGTATGCTTTTATATAAGGAGGGGTAATCCCCAGTGAAGAAATACATATTTAAGCGAGTTTTGTACTCCGTTGTGGCTATTCTTGTGCTGCTGCTTCTTCTGTTCCTTATGCTCGACCTCATGCCCGGTTCGCCTTTTAACGACGATAAACTTTCCGCAGAGCAGATCGAAGTTCTTTACCAGAAGTACGGCCTTGATGATCCATTTATAATACGTTATTTTAGATATCTCGGAAACATTATCAAAGGCGATTTCGGCGTTTCTTACAACATCGCCTCGAATGTTCCCATAACGGACCTTTTGCAGACGAGAGTTCCCACCTCTATCCGTCTTGGCGGTCAGGCGGTTCTTCTCGGTGCATCCATCGGTCTTCTTCTCGGACTTATTGCCGCGCTTAAACATAACACGGTTTTCGATACCATTGCAACCATAATCTCGGTTCTCGGTGTTTCGCTTCCGTCCTATGTTTTCGCGCTTGCGCTTTCCTATACCCTCGGTTACAGAGCCGGCTGGTTCCCGCTTCTTTACGATTCGGCTTCTCCGTTCATTTCCTCCGTTCTTCCCACCGTTGCGCTTTCCATGTTCTCCATGGCAAACATCGCAAGGTTCACCAGAACCGAAATGCTCGAAGTTCTTCGCAGCGACTATATGCTCCTTGCCGAAAGTAAAGGTATCAGCGGTCCAAAGCTCATTATCCGTCATGCGCTTCGCAACGCCCTTATCCCGATAATCACCGTTCTCGGTCCGCTGATCGTAAACACCATGACCGGTTCCCTTGTTATTGAGAAGATATTCTCTATCCCCGGCATCGGCGAACTCATGGTACGTTCCATTCAGCAGAACGACTATAACGTAACTATCGCCCTTTCTTTCATTTACAGCCTTATGTATATCGGCATAATGCTGGTGGTCGATATCCTTTACGGTATCATCGACCCGAGAATCCGTCTGTCGAAGGAGGATAGTCATGAAAGCTGAAAATTTTGATTATTCCAAGCTTCCGGCAGATGCCTTCGAGCTTACCAATAACGACACCAGCGCTCACGTTGACCGCAACTTTGCTTCCCAGAACTACTGGAAAGATGCGCTTGTCCGCTTCCTTCGCAACAAAGGCGCAATTTTCGGCCTTATCATGATTGCGATAATCATTTTCTTCGCCGTTTTCGGTCCCTCCATGACTCCCTATACTTACGAGAGCCAGATAATAGAACAGCAGAACCTTGCTCCCAGAATTCCCGGTCTTGAATGGCTCGGATTCGACGGAACCGAGACCATGCGCCTCGGCGAAGTTGAGCTTGAAGTAAACGGCTATGAACGCGGCGGCTTTACCGACGTTTATTATTGGTTCGGTTCCGATACCCTCGGCCGCGACATCTTCACCCGTGTTTGGGAAGGTACCCGCATCAGCCTTTATATCGCAATCGTTGCGGTTGTCATCGACATTCTTTTCGGACTTTCCTATGGACTTATTTCCGGTTATTTCGGAGGAAAACTCGATGCTGTAATGCAGCGCTGCGCCGAGATACTCAACAGTATCCCGAACCTTGTTATTGTAACTCTGATGATCCTTGTTCTCAGCCCCGGTCTCGGCGCAATCATCGTTGCTCTTATGATCACCGGCTGGATTCCCATGAGCCGTATTGCCCGCGCCCAGATGCTCAAACTTAAGGAACAGGAATTTGTTCTTGCTTCCAAAACCCTTGGCGCAAGCCCCATGCGCATAATTTTTAAAGAAATTATGCCCAACATCATCGGCCAGATCATCACCCAGACCATGTTCTCCATTCCCCACGCAATTTTTACCGAGGCATTCCTTGCCTTCGTAGGTCTCGGCATTCCGGCACCTATGGCATCTCTCGGTACCCTTATTTCCGATGCATACAAGAACTTCACCACTCATCCGTATATGATACTTTCTCCGCTGATTGTTCTTGCATTCCTTATGCTCAGCTTCAACCTTGTTGCCGACGGTCTTCGCGATGCGCTTGACCCGAAGCAGAAAGATATGTAAAGGAGGGACAGAACCATGCAGGAAAAAGGCGATTTTATCCTTAAAGTTGAAGGTCTGTCCGTATCCTTCGCAACCACCGCAGGCAAGGTCCATGCTCTTCGCAACGTTGACTTTGCGGTACGCCGCGGCGAAACCGTTGCAATAGTCGGCGAATCCGGTTCCGGCAAATCCGTAACCGTAAAAACCGCTATCGGAATCCTTGATACCAACGGCAAAGTCGAAGCGGGCAAAGCCCTCTTCACCTTCAAAAACGATAACGGCGAAGAAGAAACCATCGACCTTCTCACCCTTACCAAAAAACAGATGCGCCAGACCATCAACGGAAAGCGCATCGCAATGGTCTTCCAGGACCCCATGACTTCTCTGAACCCCACCATGACAATCGGCGACCAGATTATGGAAGGCATGATCTGGCACTTCAATACCCCTAAAAAAGAGGCCTGGAAGCGCGCAGTTGAGCTTCTTGACATGGTAGGAATCACCGATCCCGAAAAGCGCATGAAGAACTATCCTCATCAGCTTTCCGGCGGTATGCGTCAGCGTGTTGTTATCGCAATTGCACTTTCGTGCAACCCGGATCTTCTTATCTGCGACGAACCCACCACCGCTCTTGACGTTACCATTCAGGCAAAGATCCTTGAACTTATCAAGGAAGTTCAGCAGAAGCTCGGAATTTCCGTTATCTATATCACCCATGACCTCGGCGTTGTTGCAAAGGTCGCGGATTTCGTCAATATCATGTACGCCGGAAAAATCGTTGAAAAGGGAAGAGTCGACGAGGTCTATTACGACCCGAAACACCCCTATACCTGGGGACTTCTTTCCGCACTTCCGGATCTTGAAACCCACGACGAAAGACTTTATACCATTCCAGGAAGCCCGCCCAACCTTCTCCACACCATCAAGGGCGACGCTTTCGCACCGCGTAACGAATTCGCGCTCAAAATCGACGAAATCGAAGAGCCGCCCATGTTCTGGGTTTCCGACACCCACTGTGCCGCAACCTGGCTTCTTGACGACAACGCTCCGAAAGTCGAAATGCCGAAGGAGCTTCGCGCAAGAATCGACCGTATGCTGAAGGAGGCGAAATAAATGGAAGAAAGAGTTCCGCTTCTTAAAGTAGAAAACCTCAAACAGTATTTCCCCATCAGCAAAAAGTTCACCGTAAAGGCCGTTGATGACGTTTCCTTCGAAATCTATCCCGGCGAAACTTACGGACTTGTAGGCGAATCCGGTTCCGGAAAAACCACCATCGGCCGTTCCATAATCCGTCTTTATGACCCCACCGCGGGAAAAATCATCTTTGACGGAATCGATATTTCCGGAAAAATGAGCGCCGCCGATGAGAAAAAACTCCGCACCGAAATGCAGATGATCTTCCAGGATCCCATGGCCTGTCTTAACCCCCGCCAGAAGGTTGCCGATATTATCGGCCAGGGACTTGATATCCACCACCTTTATACCGATAAGGCTGACCGCGACGCAAAAATCGCGCGAATCCTTGCAAAGGTAGGTCTTGCTCCGGAACACGCAGAACGCTATCCCCACCAGTTTTCCGGCGGTCAGCGTCAGCGTGTAGGTATCGCAAGAGCACTTATCATGAACCCTAAGCTCATCATCGCGGACGAATGTATCTCCGCCCTTGACGTTTCCATTCAGGCGCAGGTAGTAAACCTTATGCGCGACATCCAGAAGGAAACCGGTGCGGCATATCTTTTCATCGCCCACGACCTTTCAATGGTAAAATACATCTCCGACAGGATCGGCGTTCTTCACCTCGGTCACCTTGTTGAGACCGGTACCACCGAAGAAATTTTCGCAAATCCCGTTCATCCCTATACCAGAAGCCTTATTTCCGCAATTCCTCATCCGAACCCCGCGGTTGAAAGAAAACGCACTTCCATGCACTATGACTATTTCACCAGCGGAATCGACTATATGGCCGGCGAACTTCGCACCATCGAAGGAACCCATAAGGTTCTTGCCACCGAAGAGGAATTTGAAAAATGGACCAAGGCAGAAAAGAATTACCGTTAATTTCACCATAAACCGTTGCAAAAAGTCCGTGCTCAAATTTGAGCACGGGCTTTTTGCATTTGAGCACGAAAAAATCCTTGACAAGGGTGGAAAAATGCGGTAATATGAAGATGATATCAAAACGATATCATTTTCCCGATTCTATTCCAGAAAGGATGAAATATTATGAATGCAAACGTAAAAAACGATTACAGCAAGGTCCTTAAACCGAAAAACGGTATGGCAATGCTCCTTCTTCTTATCCTTGGCGAGCTTGTTTCCGTTGCCGGATTCATCGGCGGAATCTACCTGACCTCCGAAGGAATCATTTTCCCCGTTTCCTTGATTTTTATGATTCTTTTCGGCATAGCGGCGTTTCTGGTAATTCCGATCCTTCTTTGCGGACTTCGCACTCTTCGTCCCAACGAAGCTTACGTCCTCACTCTTTTCGGTGATTATTACGGCACTCTTTACGGACCCGGATTTTTCTTTATAAATCCCTTTGCTTCCGCAATCAACCCTGCTTCCGAAAACGCACTTGAAAAAGCCGCAGCAGCTAATGCAGAAGCAGCTCTTTCCGGAAAAGCAACCACAGCAAACGTTCAGCTTTCCGCCAACAAACGCGTTTCTCTTAAAGAGATCACCCTTACCAACGACAAACAGAAAATAAACGACCAGCTCGGTAACCCCGTTATCATCGGTACCGTTGTTATCTGGCACGTTACCGACCCGGCAAAAGCCGTTTTCAACGTCGATAACTACGTCGAATTCCTTTCCACTCAGTGTGATGCGGCTCTTCGTAATATCGTAAGGGAATACCCCTATGACGAATCCGAGGAAGGCGACGAAAAATCCCTTCGCGGTTCCAGCCTTGAAGTTGCCCAGCGCCTCAGAGAAGAGATCCAGTGCCGTGTCGAGATAGCCGGAATTGAGGTCACCGAAGCGAGAATCACCCACCTTGCTTATGCGCCCGAAATTGCCGCTGCAATGCTTCAGCGCCAGCAGGCTTCCGCTATCATTGCCGCACGCAAACTCATCGTTGACGGCGCCGTAGGCATGGTAGAAATGGCTCTTGAACGTCTTGAAGGCGACAACGTCGTAGAAATGGATGAAGAACGCAAGGCACAGATGGTTTCCAACCTTCTTGTTGTACTTTGCGGCAGCAACGATGCTCAGCCTATCGTAAACACCGGTTCCATTTATTGATAAAATTTTTTGAAGGAGGCGAAAACCTTGGCGGAAAAAGACAAAAAACAGCTTTTGCTCAGGCTTTCGCCGACTCTTTGGGAAGAAATTTCCCGCTGGGCAGAGGACGATTTTCGCTCCGTAAACGGCCAGATAGAATACCTTCTGACCGAGGCGGTGAAGAAACGCCGCAAGGTGAAAATCGAAGAAGAAACAGAAAAATAAAAAGGGAAAGCGGCGGCTGCCGCTTTCCCTTTTTTGTTTTTTTCGGTATTATTCGATTTCAAGAGTTCTGCTTTCGGGAAGAACCTGTTCCTTCTTCGGAAGAACAAGCTTGAGAACACCGTTTTCATATTTTGCTTTGATTTCCTCCGCCTTAATTCCGGAGATATCAAATTCTCTGTTATAGGATCCGAAAGAACGCTCCATGCGTACAACCTTATTTTCCTTGTCTTTTTCTTCAAAGCGGGAATGTCTTTCTGCGTGGACACGGAGAACGTCCCCGTTTACGTCAAGGCGAATATCCTTTTTTTCAAAACCGGGAAGGTCGGCCTCAAGAAGATAATGGTCGCCTTCGTCCGCAACATCGGTTTTAAATTCGGCAAGGGCAGGAGCTTCAAAAAATCCTGCAAAGGGGTTAGCAAAGAATTTCTTTTCAAATTCTTCCATTTCGCGGAAGGGGTTATAGCTTTCTACATGATGATTATTTCTGCGTGCAAGTTCAAACATAATAATGCCTCCAAAATTTTAAATAGGATTTTTGTTTTTTTAGACGGAAATGAGCTTTGATTTTTCGATGTGTTCCATCGGAGACCATCTCTTTTCTCTTTTTATTTGTATTCTATGTCATTTCCTTCTGACAATTATGTTATACCCCCGAAAATCGTATATTTTATTATACTTCTTTGAACAAAATGTTAATTTTAGCACTCTTTTGTTTAGAGTGCTAACAATTTGTATTTCGGCTGATTAAAGCCCTTTTTTCAATTGTTTTAAAAACAAAATTTAAAAATTGAAAGTTAGAAAAACGAAGAAAACAAGAGAAAAACGAAGAAAAACAAAGCAATTAATTTGTAAATTAAATTTTCTTAAAAAACCTGTTGACAAAGGCCTTTGCTTTAATTATAATAATGACTGTCGCTTTTGAACGAAAGTAATATTAAAAGGAAAATTAATCGGAGGTAAACGCTATGTCCACTACTATGCCGAATGCCGCTACTATCGAGCGCAAATGGTATGTTCTTGACGCTGCAGGCAAACCCCTCGGTCGCACTGCTGCACAGGCCGCTGTTCTTCTTCGCGGCAAACATAAAGTTGATTTTGCTCCCCATGCTGACTGCGGCGATTACGTTGTAATCATCAACGCTGAAAAAGCAGTTCTCACCGGTAACAAACTCATCCAGAAAAAATACTATCATCACACCGGTTACGTAGGCCACCTCAAAGAGGTCAACTACAAAACCCTTATGGCTAAAAACCCCGCTTTCGCTATGAAACTTGCTGTTAAAGGCATGCTTCCCCACAACAGCGTTGGCGCAAAAAGCCTTACCCGTTGCCACATCTATGCTGGCGCAACCCACAAACACCAGGCTCAGGCTCCCGAAGCTTGGGTAAAATGATTCGGAAGGAGGACGTAAACCATGTATGATTCTAACCCTTACTTCTACGGTACCGGTAGAAGAAAAAGCTCTGTAGCTCGTGTTCGCGTTTATCCTAACGGAACCGGCGCAATCACCATCAACGGCCGCGACATCGACGATTATTTCGGCCTTGACACCCTTAAACTCATCGTTCGTCAGCCCATGGAACTCACCGAAACCATCGGTGCATTCGACATCGTTTGCACTGTTGCAGGCGGCGGTGTAACCGGCCAGGCAGGCGCAATCCGTCACGGCCTTTCCCGTGCTCTTCTTCAGTACAACGAAGAGCTCAGACCTACCCTCAAAAAAGCAGGTCTTCTTACCCGTGACCCCAGAATGAAAGAACGTAAAAAATACGGTCTCAAAAAAGCACGTCGTGCACCTCAGTTCTCCAAACGTTAATCGTTTTCAAGAGAATGTTCAGGAACCTCACCTTCGGGTGGGGTTCTTTTTTGTATAAAAAGAAAATCCCCTGCAAAGCAGGAAGGCATAAACGAAGCACTCAAAAAGCGGGATCAGATGAAGTGGGTCGGAAGAATGAATAACATTAGGAACGGGGTAGAGGAAATAATTATTGATGAAATTATGAAATAATATCAATGTGCTTTTGGAATATTTAATTTCCGTTTTTGCTGAAAGTTTTCCGATTTATAGAAACAAAATTGATGTTGTGATATAATCAAAAAACAGTTTTTTCATAAACTGTGCGGTTTTGAACCGGACTTGTGCTTTCTTCGGTTCAGACCAACGTGAAAGGCACTCCTTGATGCCTTCCGGGAAAAGGCAGCCCTCTGTAAAGCGGCGTTTTGCAGGGGGCGGTTTTTTTATAACAAACTTTTCAGACGCATAGAAAAAATGACCATCATTGCTGTTTTTGCTTCCGAATTTGCCGTTATGGCCGAAAAGAATTGATTAAATTTTTTCGGGAATATAAAATGAAACCGCAAAATATGTTAGGAGGCTGTTATTATGGATATCAATGAAGAAAAAATTATTGAAGAAATCAAAAGAGTTTTTGCCGCAAAGGTATCTTCTTCCGATGAGCCTTGCTGCAAATGCGGAGGAAAATCTCCGATGGAAATGAGATGGAACGTTGAGGAAAAGGATAAACCTGTTGAAGCATAATTCAGCAGTTGATTCCGCGGGCGGATATCCGCCCGTCTTTTAATATATAAAGGAGAAAGCGTATGTTCGGACTTATACATATTTACTGCGGAAACGGAAAAGGAAAAACCACCGCCGCAACAGGGCTTGCAGTTCGTGCGGCAGGTTTCGGTAAAAAGGTTGTTTTTTGTCAGTTTTTCAAAAACGGAACCTCCAGCGAACTTAAATCTTTCGAAAAGCTTGAAAATATAACCGTTTTTAACTGCAGGAAAGCCTACGGACTTTACTGTAATATGAGTGAGGAAGAAAAGGAGAATGCCGCAAAAGATTATGGGGAACTTCTGGAAAAAGCTCTTTCAGAGGCACCGGATGCCGATCTTCTTGTTCTTGACGAAGCGATTTCTTCGTGTAACCATAAAATGATAAGCGAAGAAAGACTTTTGGATTTTCTTGAAAACAAACCAAAGGAACTTGAAGTTGTTCTTACCGGGCGAAACCCCTCCGAAAGACTTTTGAGCATGGCAGACTATGTTACCGAGATGAATAAAATAAAGCACCCTTATGACAAAGGCACTCCGGCAAGAAAGGGAATTGAATTTTGAGTACCCCGTTAGGTGACCAAACTTGCTGACTTTTTTCAAAAAGCAAAGTTAGCAAGTTTGGCGGTTACATTGACAGGCGAACAGTGATAATATAAACAAAGGAATAAGTACATTGTGTTCCTGTGCCTTCAGATATCAAGGCATTGGAAAAATACAATGTAGTATAATCAAAAAAGAAATTGAATAAGCTGCATCAAGTTCCGCGTAAAGACCGGCTTTTGTCGGGCGTTGGAATAAGGAAATCCGGTTGGAGTCCGGAGCCCACCCAGGGGCTGTAAATGCAGGAGTTTTTTATCCGCGGCGCAAGCCGGCCATTGGCCAGAAGCTGAGAAGGTAGGATAAAAGACGCAGGAAAACTTTTGTTTTCCCCAATGCATAAGCCAGAAAGCCTTTGATGATCGAACCCGAAGAACGCATTTTATGCGCGGACGGGATTTTTTGGGAACAGAAATTCGGCTGCAATGACCAAGGTGTCATTGCAGCTTTTTTTATTGCAAAAAGGAGAAAACAGTGATTTTGGAAGAAAGAATTGTTTCAAGGGAAGAAAAGCGCGGACTTAACAATGAAAGAAAGGAAATCGAAAGTAAGTTCGCAAAAGAGCATGAAAAAGACAGCGACGAAGAACTTCTCGATATAGTGCGGAACAAGGCGAATGAACTTGGAAGACCGCCTAAAAAGACCGAAACTATCGGCTTTGTTTATCTTAAAATGCGCTTTGGCCCATGGCCAAGGGTTCTTGAAAAAGCCGGACTGAAAAAGCCGAAAACAAAACGCAGTAAAACAAGGGGAGTTTTCCCATAAGTTTTTAATAAGGAAAAGGAAAGAAGTGGTTCAAAAAGTTTTTGCACAAACTGAATAAAAGGAAGGAGAAAGAAATGAAAAAGAAAATTTTAAGCATTTTTATGGCAGTGTTGATGGTTGTTCTTATGCTGCCCACCGTTGCCTTTGCGGACGAAACTTTGCAGGGCGACACAAACAGAAACGGAACTGTTGACGTTTATATGACCATAAGCGAAGGACAGAACGGCTTTTACGAAACCTATACCGGCGAAGCCCTTTTCCATGCGCTGCTCAAAGTTCCCTATTTCGACCTTGCCCTTTACGGACTTGAGCATTATTATTACAACCCGGATTGCTACACCGGAACCCAGCAGCCCGGAACAAAACAGTCCGCCGAAGGCATCGTCACTTCCATGCATGTATTTATTTACGCAACGGAAAAATACATGCTCGGAGTCGAGGACAAAAATCTCGGCAAGGGAAAATATAACGACGAGCTTTTTAAATATATAAGCTGGAGCCAGGGCGCAGGTTCTTCCTTTATGTCCTTCTGGAACGGAAGCACCAACCTCAACTATTATCTTGATTATATGTTCCCTCTCGGAAAACCCGGCTGGGGTTCCACCAGCGACCAGCAGGCTCTCCACGACGGTTCCAAAATCGATATCCATCTTATCAAGGACCAGGGTGTAATGGGTTCCAGCTACAGCTGCTTCAAAACCGAAGACGGAACTCTTGATATGGCGGAAATAACTGTTGGAGAAAGCATTACCCTTACCCTTCAGAGAACCCTTTCCGGCTATAACAGCACTGCAACTTTCGAAGAACTTCCTGGCGTTGAAGCTTTCTATATTGCAAAGGAAGATTATTCCGTAGACCGGAACGTCGGAACCGAAGGCTGGATTTCCCTTGGAACCACCGATGAAAACGGAAAGGTAACGATCCCTTCCGATCTTGCCGCAGGAACTTATTATATTTCCTGCCTTGGCGAAGTGATCGGTTCTTCCGAACGCGGACCGGCGGCATTTATTCTCAAAGTCAGAAAAACCGCCGCTGATATTATTATCGGCGATGCGGACGGCGACGGATTTGTAACCGCAATAGATGCTTCCTATGTTCTTCAGAAAGTTGCGGAAACGGAAGTTGAAATTGACGAAACCGCGGCCGACGTTGACGGTGACGGATTTATAACCGCAATAGATGCTTCCTATATTCTGCAGTACGTTGCGGAAATCATTGATGAATTCCCCGTTTCCTAAAAAAACGGGCAGTAAAGGAGAATTAAAATGAAAAAATTCTTGTCAATGCTTCTTGCCGTTCTTATGGTTGTGGGAATGTTTCCCATGACCGCTCTTGCGGCGGAGGTTCCGGCGGAACTCAATATTGCAGAAATTTCTGCAGGCGATGCTTTTGAAAAAGGCGAAACTCTTAAATTTTCCAAATGGGGAATGGAAGGCTATTCCGCACCCAGCTGGATTGCAACCGTTCCCGCGGGGACCGAAACCGTTAAAATCACCTATAAAAGCGACGACGTTCCCACTTACAGCGGAAAAATTTCCGGCGGCTGGCTCAGCTATAACGAAGAAGCCGGAGCTTACGATATGGGCGGCAAAGACCTTCCTTATGAAGAAGTAAGCGGCGGTTATGCAATTACCCTTGACGTAAAATCCATGATTGAAAACGGAAACTATTACGTAAAATACGACCGCAATTATGTAGAACAATATGCTCTCGGCTTTAAATATGCTGAAGAAGTTTCCGGACCGAAAATCACTCTTTCCACCGATGCTGAATCCCTTGCGGTCGGCGATAAATTCGCCGTTACCGCAACTCTTTCCGGCAACGAAGGATTCAACGCAATCACCCTTAAGCTCGATTGGAACGATTCCGCAGTTGAATTCACCGGATTCAACGTAATCGAGGAAGACGGCGAAAAATATCTTGATTCCGAACTTGCGGACGTAAGAAACCTTACCCTTGAATTCAACCAGGACAAAGGTATTGTTACCGCGGCAAGAACTTCCGACACCACGTTTAACGGCGTTCTTTTTGTTGCAAACTTTGAAGTTACCGGCAACGGCAAAGCGGAAATTTCCCTTAAAAAAGAATTCCCGGATTTTGTTTTTGCAAACGCAGCAGGCACCGAAACAAAAGTGAACTTTGACGAAACCGACGTTGAAGGACTTGGTCCTGTTGTTCCCGCAACCTCCGTCACTCTTAACAAAACCGAACTTTCTCTTGAAGAAGGCGGCGCAAACTATCTTCTTACCGCAACCGTTGAACCTTCCGATTCCACCGACAGCGTTGTTTTCGCTTCCAGCGATGAAAACGTTGCAACCGTTACCAAAGGCGGCAACGTTGTTTCCGTAAAACCCGGCACCGCAACCATCACCGTAACCGCAGGTTCTGTTTCCGCGGAATGTGTTGTAACCGTAACTCCGGAAGCAAACATCATCAAAAAAACGCCCAATAACTACAGCGATTATGTCGATGCAGAAATGACCGGCGTAAAATCCATCCAGTTTGGCGGCGAAACCCTTGAAGTCAGAAACATCTATAAAGTAACCCTTGCGGGTCACGAAGAATGCTATATCCAGTGCAGCAAATCCGACATGTCCAGCTCCCATGCGGGATACACTCTTGACGGAACCCATGTTATGGGCGACGCAACCTGGGGAACCGGTTTCGGCAGCACTTATTTCAACGGCTCCTATGGTTACAAAACAAAAGATTATATCGTTTCCTATGATGATCTCAAAGCCGCAGTCGGCGAAGAGAACATGGATAAACTCGGCGTTACCGAAGAGGATAAGCTCGCTGTTCTTGTTTTCAAAAAAGTTGGCGCATCCTTCAACTACGTTATTCTTTTCGATATTGACCCCGTTGCTCTTGAAGGAATTTCCATCGACGAAAAAACCGAAATCGATAAAGGCAGCACCAAAGAACTTAAAGTTACTTTCAATCCTTCCGGTGCGGACGAAGTTGTAACCTGGAAGTCCTCCGATGAATCCGTTGCAACCGTTGATGAAAACGGCGTTGTAACCGCTGTTAAAAACGGCAAGGCAACCATCACCGCAACAGCAGGCGAATTTTCCGATACCTGCGAAGTAACCGTAAGAACTTCGATCAAAAACATTCCTTCCAACGGCGACTACCGCGGAAACGTTACCGGAATCTATGTTTCCGGCGTTGAAGTTGACGGATATAAATGGGAGGATAAAACCCTTACCGTTTACGTTGACAAAACCACCAACGCAACCGCAACCGTTGTTTTCGACTGGTCCTACAGCTATTATCGGAACCAGGTTAGCACCTATGAGGTTGAAGTCAAAAACGGCGAAGGATACCTTGATGAATTCCGTGAATACGGCGATTGGGTAGTTAAATTTGCTCCCACCGTTCCCACCACCGTTCTTACCGTTGAATCCGAAGCAACCATCGTAAAGGGCTATGAAAAAACTCTTACCGCAACCCGCAACGAAGACACAACCGACAATATGAGCTGGTCCTCTTCCGATGAAAGCATTGCAACCGTTGATAAAAATGGTAAAGTAAGAGGCATTTCCGAAGGCAAGGCAACCATTACCGTAAAATCCGGCGATCTTGAAGCTTCCTGCGAAGTTACCGTAATCCTTGTTCACGCAGAATCCGTTAAAATCGTCGGCGACGGCATTGAAAACGGAAAGCTCAGAGTCCTCAAAGGCAAACAGATTCAGCTTTCCGAAGTTACCGAACCCGAAGAACATACTGACGAAATCAAATGGAGTTCTTCCAATACCGAAGTTCTCTCCGTACTCGAATGGGCACCCGGATATTTCAACGCAATAGCTCCCGGCACCTCAACCGTTACCGTAACTGTCGGCGAAGTCAACGCTTCCATCGAAGTTGAAGTTTATGAAGCTCCCGTTGAAAAAATCACCCTTGATAAAACCGAAGTGACTATTCTTACCGTTGAAACCCTTGTTCTCAACGCAACCACCGACCCCGCTGAACACACTGACGGCAATATCGAATGGAGTTCTTCCGACGAAACCGTTGTAACCGCAGCAAGGGGAACAAAAACAAGCGGAACCGTAACCCCCGTAGGCGTCGGCGAAGCAACCGTTACCGCAAAAGTCGGCAATGCTTCCGCAACCTGCAAAGTAACCGTCAAAGAGCCGGAAGAAAACACCGTTATCTGGAAATATGACGGCAACACAATGAACGGCTGGCCTCAGCATATGAGCTCTTCCTACGGCATTGGCGCTCTTGTTATGAACGGCACAAAATTTGATTCCGTAGCCGAAGAAAACGGCGTTCAGATCGTAACTCTTCCCCATGCAACCGCAAAAGACGCAGAAATCAGCCTTAAAGCTTATGCCTGCGGCAGGTACCCGAACTATCTCGGTGTAAACTGGCACGAAGGCGAAGTAAACCCCCAGAGCTGGAATGACTATGCCAACGAACTTGAACATACCGTCAAACTTGTTGACGGCGAAGCAACCCTTAAAATCCGCGCATACAAAGCTTCCGGCGCCGGCGCTTCCAGAGAAGGCACCAAGACCTTCAAATTCGTAATCGACGGCGAATGCACATTCGATCAGAAAGTCGCAAGCGAAGAACATCTTGCAACCGAAGCAACCTGCACCGAAGCCGCAACTTATTATATGAGCTGCGTTTGCGGAGCAAACGGAACCGAAACCGAACCTTTCTCTTACGGCAAGCCCCTTGACCACGATTGGGGCGAACCTGAATATAAATGGGCGGACGACGGTTCTTCCTGCGAAGCAAAACGCGTTTGCAACAGAAACCGGCAGCATGTTGAAAACGCGAAAGCAACCGAAATAAAATCCGAAGTCGCAAAACCCGCAACCTGCTCCGCAATGGGTGACACCAGATATGAAGCAATCTTTGAGGAAAACTGGGCTCACGATTATAAAGCAATCACCGATATCCCCGTTGATGAAGATGCTCACGAATGGGGCGAATGGAAGGTTGTAAAAGAAGCAACCTATTCCGAAGAAGGTCTTATGACTCGCGAATGCAAACTTTGCGAAGACGGCTATGAGGAAAAAGTTATTCCGAAGATCCTTAAACCCTCTGCCGCCGAAGACCCCATCACCATCGTTCTTCCCGGCAGCAAAACCGAAGATGAATCCAACCCCAACACCGGCGCACCGGTATTTGACCTTACCGCAGCAGGAA
Source organism: Oscillospiraceae bacterium (assembly GCA_017468365.1). Classification (GTDB taxonomy): domain Bacteria; phylum Bacillota; class Clostridia; order Oscillospirales; family Ruminococcaceae; genus UMGS1668. Next base: position 73,475 of record JAFUIS010000010.1, read on the forward strand.
TTGTTGTTCTTGCAGCAACTTCCGCCGCTCTTGAAATCAAACGCAGAAAATAAAATTCCTTCCTTTTAAAATCCCGCAAAACGAAAAGGGGCCCTGCATTTTTGCAGGGCCCCTTTTCTGTTTAAAGTATTAAACTTTATCGAATGCTTCATATAGGTATCACAAAGGCATCAAATACGCTTTTCCGGCAAAAACGAGGTGATTTGTACTTTGCTGAAAAGTGCGTTGTCAAGCCAAAATCCGGCTCAAAACGGAGATAAAAGTCCGGATTCGGTTCAGGCTTTTCAGTTCTCCAAACATTAATCGTTTTCAAGAGAATGTTCAGTAACCTCACCTTCGGGTGGGGTTCTTTTTTTGTTCTGCGCTTCGATCGGAATTTTGCTTTTTTCTTTGCTCCACGAAACACTGTACGCGATACACGTACAAAACAAGAAGTATATTACAAAACATGATAAAATAAACAAAAAGCTATTGCATTATTCTGTCGAAAGAAGTATCATGAAATAAAATACAAAAAAATAATAAAATTATGCAAAAATATACATGTTTTTGGGAAAAGGAGGAAATTTTGTGATTTACGTTGGCGATTATTTCGCCCTCATTCTTGTGGCAATTTTGTTTCTCTTCTTCATCGATACAAAAACAAGTTTGCGTTATATGTCCGCCTCGAGCAAACTTTATATCTCGTCTTTGCTCATGACCGCAGCCACCGCGGTGACGGATCTTCTTTCTATTTATATGCTCAGCAAAGGCTGGTTTCCGCTTTGGCAGAACGTACTCGTGAATACTGCATATTTTATCTTCGGTGTCCTGGCGGTAACTTCCATTGCACTTTATATGTTCACCCGAATTCTTGAGCATACCCACGAAAAACACTGTATGCGTCGGGCACACATCGGACTTGCCGCCGCGGTAAGTATTTACGTTGTTGTCGCCGTTGCAAACATTTGGACCGGCTGGATATTCAGCTTTGACGAAATCGGAAACTACGTTCGGGGACCGCTCAATTCCTTCGGTTATATAATCGCTTTGGGCGAAATGGCAATGGTCATCATCTGTTTTCTCAGGAACAAAAAGACCGCCGGCGGAACCGTGTGGAGAGTTATTTCTATGATTTGCCCGATAATTCCGCTTTGCGTTTTGGTCAACCACCTTGCGCCGGAAATCATGATGAACAGCTTTATACTCGCGCTTGTTGACGGTGTACTTTTCATCGCTTATCAGGGCCAGCGTCACGGTGTTCATTCTCTTACAAAGCTCAACGACCGCTACCGCTTTTTCACCGAGGTGGATTACCGTATCGGAAAAGGCGAACCTTTCCAGATTTTCCTTATAAACCTCAAAAATTTTGGTACCATAAACCAAAAATTCGGAAACAACTTCGGCGACGAAATTCTTTATCACTTTGCCTTTGCCCTTGAAAGTCTTCTTCCGGGCAGCATGACCTTCCATATGAACGGAACGGTTTTCGCAATGGTAATGCGCTATACTTACCAGAGTACCTCCGAAAAACAGTGCGGTGTTGTGCTCGATTTTATGGAAAAAGGAATAGAATTTACCGGTCACCAGATAAATTTTGATTACAGCGTTGCCCATTACGTTGCCGACGGCGAAGAAAAATCCGCCAGCGACCTTTATGAAACCCTTGAATATTCCGCGGCAAAAGCCAGAAGAATGAATCACCGCTATATTCGTTGCGGAAGCGAAGACAGTGCCGAAATGGCAAGAAAACGTTATATCATCGAAAAACTTCGCAACATCGACCGCGAGCACGGTTATGAAGTTTGGTTCCAGCCCACGAAATGCCTTGCTACCGAAAAATTCTGCTCCATGGAAGCGCTTGTCCGCCTTAGGGATACCGACGGAAAACTTATCAGTCCCGGCGAATTCATTCCCATTGCGGAACAGACCGGAATGATATCCCCGGTAACCTGGTTCGTTGTGGAAGAAGTTTGCCATATCCTCAAAACCAATCCGGAATTTGACAATGTCAGCGTTTCCATAAACGTTCCACAGACCCAGTTCTTTGAAAAAGGCTTTATTCCCCGTTTTACCGGAATAGTCGACCAGGCGGGAATAGACCACAGAAGGATCTGTATTGAGTTCACCGAGCGCACCCTTCTCGATAACTTTGGTCAGACCATGGAGATAATGACCCAGCTTACTCAGGAAGGTTTTCGCTTCTATCTGGATGACTTCGGCGTGGGTTATTCAAACTTCAACTGTCTGCTCCAGCTTCCGTTCCAGGTCATAAAACTTGACCCATGCCTTGTCCGTACCGGAAAAGACGGCAAAAAAGATTATTCCACCCTCGGAACTCTTACGGATCTTTTCCACGGAATGGATCTTATCGTAATTGCCGAAGGCGCCGAAACCGAAGAAGAGGTAAAGCTTCTTACCGAAAACGGCGTTGACAGAATTCAGGGTTTTGCCCTTGCAAGACCTATGCCGGTGGAAAAGCTTCTTGAATTTTACGGTGAAAAAGAAAACTGAATACTGAGTGAATAAAAGAGGCTCCCCCTGTTTTTATCGGAGGAGCCTTTTATATTAACTATACTTATTAATATTAGCAAAAAATAAATAATAAATATTCTAAATTTTGTATATATTAGCTATTAACATTTTTGTTGATTTGTGATACTATTTGTTTAATCACTTTAAATCGTTGAAAAGAGGTTAAAAAGATGAAAACCATTACCAGAAAAATCCTTGCAGTTGCTCTGGCCCTTGTTATGGTTATGAGTTTTGCTGCCTGTTCCGGCGGCGCAAATTACACTGAGGAAAACACCGAATATATCATCGGCGTTTCCGGTCCCCTTACCGGTGCTGCAGCAGTTTACGGCGTTGCAGTTCAGAACTCCGCACAGATGGCTGTTGACGAAATCAACGCAAACGGCGGCCTTAACGGTGTTACCTTCAAATTCATCGCAACCGATGATACTAATGATGCAACCAAAGTTACCGCAAACTATGCTTCCATGTATGAAGGCGGAATGCAGGTTTCCCTCGGCTGCGTAACTACCGCTCCCGGTCTTGAATTCAAACAGCTTTCCGTTGAAGACAATATATTCTTTCTTACTCCCTCCGCTTCCGGTGATAAGATCCCGGAATTTGAAAACGGCTATCAGATGTGCTTTGCAGACGGCAATCAGGGTAAAGTTGCAGCAGATTACGTAAACTCCCTCGGTCTTTCCGAAATCGGTATTTTCTATAAATCCGACGACGCATATTCCAACGGCATTTTTGAACAGTTCAAAGAAAACCTTGATCCTTCTATTGCAACCGTTGAAACCGTTTTTACCGGCGAAGCTTCCGACTTTTCTTCCCAGATTTCTTCCCTTAAAGACTGCTCCTTCATCTTCATGCCCATCTATTATCAGCCTGCTTCCATCTTTATGACCCAGGCAAAAGGCATTATTGCAGATGACGCTGTTTATTATGGCTGCGACGGCTTTGACGGTCTTGCAGGTCAGTTCGAAGACTTCTCTGTAATTCCTCAGGAAGTTTCCATGCTTTCTCACTTCGATTCCAATGCAACCGAAGGCATGGCAGCAGAATACATCGCAAAATATACCGAAAAATTCGGAACCGATACCCTTAACCAGTTCGGTGCTTCCGCATACGACTGCGTTTACGCAATCTACTATGCAATGGAAGAAGCAATTGCTGAAGGCGAAACCATTGACGTTACCATTTCCGCTTCCGACCTTTGCGATATTCTTAAAGCACAGTTCAACAGCGGCTTCAGCTACAGCGGCGTAACCGGCGAAAACATCACCTGGGATGAAAACGGATATGTTGCAAAAATCGCTGTAAAATACACCCTCAAAGAAGCTAACTGATTTTGTCGGCTTAAGAATAACAAAATAAAAGAATGAACCATATTTTGCCGGTGCAGGATTCTGCCCCGGCAATTTATGCTAATTAAAAGTAGTAGGAATTTTTATGGAATTTATTGAAACTTTGATCAATGGACTCAGCATAGGCAGTACATACGCCATGATAGCCCTCGGCTATACCATGGTTTACGGCATTGCAAAAATGCTCAACTTTGCCCATGGCGACGTCATTATGGTAGGCGGATATATGATTTTCGTCGGACTTACCGTTACCGGAAATCCTATCCTCAGCTTCATCGCTGCGGTAATTTCCTGTATCGTTCTCGGAATCACCATCGAAAAAGTCGCTTACCGTCCTCTGCGCGGAGCTTCACCTCTGGCGGTACTTATCACCGCTATCGGCGTGAGCTATCTTCTTCAGTCCTCCGCCCAGATGATTTTCGGTTCCGCACCGAAAATGGTAAATATCGCAGATCTGGGAAACATCTCTTTTGCGGGGCTTTCCATTCCGGTTTATATCATCGTTACCCTTGTCTGCTCCGTAATAATAATGACTTCCCTGAGCCTTTTTGTAAAATACACCAGAACCGGCCGCGCAATGATTGCCGTTTCTGAAGATAAGGGCGCAGCCCAGCTTATGGGTATCAACGTAAACCGCATCATCATGATAACTTTCGCTATCGGTTCCGGACTTGCGGCATTTGCGGGACTTTTCATGCTCATGAAATCTCCCAGCCTTTCCAATACCCTCGGCGCAATGCCCGGTATCAAGGCATTCACCGCTGCGGTAATCGGCGGCGTAGGTTCCATTCCCGGAGCTATGCTCGGCGGTATCCTTATGGGCGTTGTCGAAGCGATCTCTCTTAAAATCCCGCTTATCGCACCCTATACCGATGCTATCGAGTTCCTTATCCTTATCATCATACTTCTTGTAAGACCCACCGGTATTCTCGGCAAGAAGAGAAGGGAGAAAGTATAATGGCGAAATTAAAAGACGTTAAATGGAATCATTATATCAACTACATTGTGGTTGCAGGCCTTACCCTTCTTTTTGCAGTGCTTTCTCTCACCGGTTTTCTTGAAAGTTCCGACAAATATCTTCTTGAAAAAGTTGCGATAGCAATAACCCTTGCGGTTTCACTGAGCATGGTCGTCGGCTTCCTCGGCGAACTTTCTCTCGGTCACGCAGGTTTTATGTGCATCGGCGCATATCTCGGCGGTAAAGCCGCGGTAATCCTTGAACCGATGCTTGGCGAATGGCCCGCGCTCATCATTTCCCTTGCAGTAGGCGGAATCGTTGCCGCAGTTTTCGGTGTAATCATCGGTCTTCCGGCACTGCGCCTTCGCGGCGACTATCTTGCGATAGTCACCCTTGCATTCGGCGAGATTGTGCGCTCCATTTTCATGAACTCCTCAAAGGAATCCTTCGGCGGTTCTCTCGGTCTTGATACCCCCCGTTTCAACAAGGATATTCTTTTCATCATCGCGTTCGTATTGGTTCTTGCATGCCTTGCCGTCACCCAGAACCTTATCCGTTCCAAACACGGCCGCGCAATCACCGCAATCCGCGATAACGAAATTGCCGCAAGAGCGACCGGCATCGACGTCACCAAATATAAACTCATCGTCTTTGCCATTTCTTCCTTCTTTGCGGGAATCGCAGGCGTTCTTTACAGCTACTCCAACTTCACAGTACAGAGCACCAAGTTCAGCTATAACTACTCCATCGAGATCCTCGTTATGGTCGTTCTCGGCGGCATGGGCAATATCAACGGCGCAATCATCGCCGCCGCTCTTATCACCTTCCTTGACGTTGAGCTCCAGACCATTCTTACCGGCAACCTTGCGGTACTTCAGGACCTCATCTATGCTCTTATCCTTATCGTCATCGTTATTTATAACAACGCTCCGGCGCTCAGACCTTTCCGCGAAAAATATAACCTTAAAGCATTCATCGAAAAGTTCAGACCCCACGTTCCTTCCAAACACCGCGACGACGAAGCCAAATGGGACCGCGTTCCCACCAAGATCAAAATGGACGAAATTCTTTCCGTCGATCTTCAGGTTTCTTCTCCCTATACCCCCGATAAACCCGAAAAGGAGGAGAAATAATGTCTAAAATCGTTCTTAAAACCGAAAACCTCGGAATTTCCTTCGGCGGACTTAAAGCTGTTCAGAATCTCAATATGGAGATAAAGGAAAAGCAGCTTTACGGTCTTGTTGGACCCAACGGCGCAGGAAAAACCACCGTTTTCAATATGATCACCGGCGTTTATAAGCCCACTACCGGAAAATTCTGGCTTGACGGCGAAGACCTTACCGGAAAAGGTCAGGAAACCATCAACCATAAAGGTATTGCAAGGACCTTTCAGAATATCCGTCTTTTCAACAACATGACCGTTATCCGCAACGTAATGGTAGGTCTTCATAACCAGCCCGAATATAAATGCAGCATCTGGGAAAGCATCTTCCGCCTTCCCGGACATTTCAAGACCGAGCGCGCAATGCGCGACCGCGCAAAAGAAATTCTTCGCGTCGTCGGTCTTGAAGACGAGCGCAACAGCCTTTCCTGCAACCTTCCTTACGGAAAACAGAGAAAGCTCGAAATCGCCCGTGCTCTTGCCACCAATCCCAAGCTTCTTTGCCTTGACGAACCGGCGGCAGGAATGAACCCCCACGAAACCGAGGACCTTATGACAATCGTCCGCCGCATCCGCGACGAATACAATATCACCATTCTCCTCATCGAGCACGATATGAAATTCGTTTCCGGTCTTTGCGACGAAATAACAGTTCTCAACTTCGGAACTTCGCTTGTTCAGGGACCGCCCGAGGTCGCTCTTAACGATCCCGAAGTTATCAAAGCTTATATAGGAGGATGAGCCAATGGCACTTTTGGAAGTAAAAGATCTTGAGGTTTCCTACGGCGTTATCCAGGCTCTCAAAGGCATAAGCTTTGAGGTAAACGAGGGTGAGATCGTAACCCTCATCGGCGCAAACGGCGCAGGAAAAACCACCACCATGCAAAGCATCATCGGACTTATTCCGAAAAAAGGCGGCACCGTTATCTATGACGGCCAGGAGATCACAAAGACGCCCTGCCACAAAGTAGTACACCTTGGAATGTCCCAGGTCCCTGAAGGCAGACGAATCTTCCAGGAACTGACCGTTTATGAAAACCTTCTTATGGGCGCATATTCCAAAAAGAAGGACGACACCTTCAAGGAAGACCTTGAAAAAGTCTATGCCCGCTTCCCCCGTCTTAAAGAAAGAAGCACCCAGATTGCCGGAACCCTTTCCGGCGGCGAACAGCAGATGCTCGCAATGGGAAGAGCTCTTATGTCCCGCCCCAAACTTCTGATGCTGGACGAGCCTTCCATGGGTCTTTCGCCCCTTCTTGTTGACGAGGTTTTCGATATCATCAAGGATATCAACAAAGACGGCACCACCATTCTTCTTGTTGAACAGAACGCAGGCAAATCCCTTGCCATTTCCGACAGGGCCTACGTTCTTGAAACCGGAAGCATCGTTCTTTCCGGTACCGGTGAGGAACTTGCCGCCAGTGAAGAAGTCAAAAAAGCCTATCTCGGCGTATGATTTCAAAATAAAAAAGCCCTGCTTTTTGCAGGGCTTTTTTGTTTTTATTTTTCGGCGGGCGCAAGTTTGTCAATGTACCAGACCCAGAAATGGTTTTCCTGACTGTTATCGGGAAAAAGCTGGACGTACCAGATTTCGCCGTTCGAAAGAAGCATGAAATGAAAAAGGTCGATGGGCTGATACATTATTTTTCCGTATTCTTCGAGGGAGAAAATTTCGTGTTCAAAGAACATTGCGTTCCATTCCTCTTCGGAATAGGGGAACTCCTGCCACTCCCATTTTTCGACCGGAAATTCCTTTGAAGAACCTTCGAATTCCCCTTCGATCGCGTTTTCTTTTATGGTGTAAACAATGTTCGGGGTACCAATAACGGAATTGAGACTGCTTGAAAAAATACGCTCTTCGGTCAAAAAGACATCACCCGGAACAATGCTCGCATCGTTAGTGTTTACACAGCCGCAAAACAGCATGAGCATCAGCAAAACCGCCGTGAGCACGGCAAAATATTTTTTGAGCATGGAAAACCGCCGTCCTTTCTGTTTCAAGGATAAATCATCGAAAAAGAAAAGTCAATATTACAAAAACAGAGTCGTTTTAATCATTGTATTTAAACTCATCTCTGCGGACGGTTTCACCGTCGGGATCAACTTCTTCAAGATAAAGAAGGTTGCCTTTTGCGTCATACCCGTAAAAATATTTACCGCCGTAAATGCAGTCATGTTCGGTTCGCTCGGAAAGATATTTGTTTCCGTTTTCGTCAAGGGAATATTCATAAAGAAGTTCCGTTTCCATAGTACCGTCGGCATCGAAATATAAGGTGGAAGAAACGTTTCGGCTGTCGATATATTCTTCCAAAACCGAGCTGCCGTCGGCATAGACGGTTTTTATTTTTGAAATGTAATAAAGTCCCGACGAATCCTTTTCATATTCGAATTCTGCCGTAAAAGATTCGGTCGGAAAGATTTCACCGTCGTTTCTGTATTCCGGATTGGGATAAGTTTTTTCGAATATTTTGTTTTTGTTTTCATCATATTCAAATTCGCTTATGATTTCATCATAAATCTTTCCGTCGGAATTATAAAAAGTTTTGCAAACGTAATTTCCGTGGGAGTCCGGAACATAGATAACGGGTGCTCCGTTATTTTCCGTCACCTCACAGCGGCAGAAAGAACATATTCCCAGGTCGTCAAAATCGTGTTCGCCTTCTTCAAGCTTTTCGCCGTTTTCGTTGGTTTTCCAATGCTTTTCAGGATCTCTTTCCCATGGAAGGCTTTCGGAGGGTTCGGTGATTTCGGCGTCATTCAAAGGTGCGGAAATTTCCGGAAGGTCGGTTTCGGGTTTTTCGGCATTACAGCCTGAAAACATTAGCGCCAAAATAAGAATCATAATAAAAACAACTGCTTTTTTCATATTTTTTCTCCTTTTCGGGTTCTTTCACTATATCAGTAACCCCAAAATGAAAAAACGTTGCAGATTTGCGGGATATATTCCTTTTAAGAATATCGCCCCTTGACTTGCCGTGTTATTATAAGGTTATAGAAAGAGGTGACACCATGGCAGAGATAAAAGAAATAAGCATCCACGATATAAAACATATCAGAATAGGCCATGCCCAGAACGAGGAACACGCCACCGGCTGCACCGTCATAGTCTGCGACAAAAAAGCCGTTTGCGGAGTTGACGTTCGCGGTGGAGGTCCCGCTTCAAGAGAAACGGAGCTTCTTGACCCCAAAATGAGCAATGACGGAATACACGCCCTTCTTTTAAGCGGCGGAAGCGCCTTCGGACTTGATGCTGCGGCGGGAGTTATGAAATACCTTGAAGAAAAAGGTCAGGGCGTAAAAGTCGGAAACGCCGTCGTTCCGATAGTGGTCGGTTCCTGCATCTTCGACCTTGGCTGCGTTGACGGAAGCGTACGCCCTGATAAGGAAATGGGCTACGCCGCATGCCTTGACAGCGAAAACAACGTGGAGCGAAACGGAAACGTGGGTGCCGGAATGGGCGCCACCGTCGGAAAGATCCACGGCGACGGCTTTGCCATGAAATCCGGCCTTGGCTGCTACTGCGTACAAATGGGCGCCCTTAAAGTCGGCGCTATCGTTGTTGTAAACGCGGTGGGCGACGTTTTCGAAATGGATTCCGACAAACAGCTGGCGGGTCTTCTTAACAAAAACAAGGACGGAATGCTTTCCAGCGAAGTGGAAGCGGTGAAGCTTCTTCACCTTGCAAGCAAGTTCAGTTTCAACACCACCATCGGCGCAATAATAACCAACGCCGACCTTGACAAGGCAGAAATGAACAAGGTGGCCGCCATGGCTTCCAACGGAATCGCAAGGACTATCCGCCCGGTAAACACCTCTATGGACGGCGATACCGTTTATGCCCTTTGCACCGGAAAGGTAAAGACCTGCGCGGACGTTGTGGGCACTGTGGGCGCAAGGGTCCTCGGAAAAGCCATTGAAAAGGCGGTGCTTTCCGCCGAAGAGATAAACGGCTATAAATGCGCAAAAAGCTTTATGTAAAATAAAAAAACTCCCTGCATCAGGCGGGGAGTTTTTCTTTTTCTGCTTTTCTTTCCTTGTGTATCTTCACCATGCTTATTCCGTTGGAAACGGCGGTGAAAATACTGAACCAGACGGAAACGTAGTTGTGGTGCCAGATATCATAGACCGTCCACATAACAAGGGTTATGATGATGACCCATTTGAACCACATGACGTCCTTGGTGTCGATATACCAGGTGAACATTCCCGCAGCGATAATGGGTATCCATGTAATGGGGTGCACGGTTACGGTGGAAACCGAAAGAGCTACCTGAACGGCGATGATGGCGATTTTTATCGCCGGGGTGCATTTCCATTTTGCGATGATGATGTTTCGCGCAGCGCTCACAAGGCTTGCAACCGTGCCGCCAAAGCCTCCCAGAAGAAAGTGGGAAAGCGCGTTGAGAAGGAACTGCAAAGTCTGCATCACGATGTACCGGTCTTTGTTTTTAATAAAACCGATGAGCACCATTACAGTGCAGCCCATAAGAGAAACAATGTTTCCGAGAATGATGTTTTCCATTTAATTTTCCCCGGCTTTCTGCTCTTTTTTGATCTGCCATATGCTGTAACCGGTGGAAACAACAGTGAAAGCGTCAAAAGCGGCGGAAATGAAATTGAGATGCACCGCGTCATAAACGAACCACATACAAACGGTAATTATCATAACGTTTTTAAACTTTATGATATCGTCGCTGTCGATGACCCAGGTGAAAAGCGAGGTTGCAAGAATGGGAAGCCAGGTCACAGGGTTAAGGGTCACGGTGCCCAGGGAAAGAATTACGGAAAGTGCAACAAAAACAAGTTTGAGCGGGACGGAAGGTTTGCATTTGAAGAAAACAAGGTTTCTGAGAATGCTGACGACCGTTGCAACAACGCCGCCCATTCCTCCAAGAAGGTAATGGGAAACTCCCATAAGGGTAAACTGAACGCACTGAGCGGCAAGGATTTTGTTTTTGTTTTTAATAAGACCGATAAGCACCATCATGGTGCAGGAAACAACGGAAATTACGTTTGCGATTATAACAGCGATGTTATCCAAATTCATTACCTCCGTAAATAATAAAAAACTGTCCGGTCGTCAAGGCCGGACAGCAAAATTTCTGTAAACAGCACAACTAATTATAAAAGCGGAAAAGCCCATTGTCAAGCGGAAAATTCAGATTCCCAGAAGCATGGTCGCAAAACTGAAATAAATCACAAGCGAAAGAGCATCGACAACGGTGGTGATAAAAGGCGAAGCCATTACCGCAGGGTCGGCGCCAAGCTTTTTGGCGATAAGGGGCATGAAAGCGCCGACTATTTTGGAGCAGAAAACAGTAAGGAAAAGGGTCAGCGCGATGACTGCGGAAACAATGGGAGTGACTTCCGGATTTCCGAGGAGCATTCCGTCGAAAAGAAGAACTTTTATAAAGCTTACAACGCCGAGTGCCGCACCTGCAAGGATTCCAACCCGGGCTTCTTTCCAGATTACACTGAAGATGTCGCGGAATTCGATTTCCTGAAGAGAAAGTCCGCGGATGACAGTTACGGAAGCCTGGGAGCTGCAGTTACCGCCGGTACCCATAAGCATGGGGATAAACGCAGTAAGAACAACGCAGGAGGCAAGGGCACCTTCAAAGCTGCTGATTATCATTCCGGTAAAGGTGGAAGAAAGCATGAGTATCATCAGCCAGGGAATGCGGGATTTCCAGATATCAAGGACCGCGGTACGAAGATAGGGACGGTCGCTCGGAGTGATTGCGGCCATCTTTTCGATATCCTCGGTAGCTTCTTCTTCGATGACGTCGATAGCGTCGTCGAAGGTGATGATTCCCACAAGGCGGTTTTCGGCATCGACCACCGGCATGGTGTCGAAGTCATATTTACTCATTCGCTGTACTACCGATTCCTTGTCGTCGGTGGTGCAGGCGGAAATTACGTTGGGTTCCATAATGTCGCCGATAAGGGCGGAGGTGTTTTTTTCAAGAACGAGGGTTCTGATGGTGACATAGCCGATGAGGTGACGGGCTTCGTCGGTGACGTAAGAAACGTTGATGGTCTCGGAATCGTCGCCTTTTTGGCGGATAACGTCGAAAGCACCGGCAACGGTGGTGTTTCTGCGAAGGCGGATAAACTCCGTAGTCATAAGGGAACCGGCGGAATCTTCCGGATACTGCAGAATTTTGTTTATTTCGCTTCGGGTTTCGGGGTCGGAATATTTGAGTATTCTTTTTACAACGTTTGCGGGCATTTCCTCAATGACGTCGATGGTATCATCAAGGAACATTTCATCAAGGATGGCTTCGAGTTCGGCGTTGGAAAAGCCTTTGATGAGCATCTCCTGGGAATCGCTTTCAAGCTCGACAAAAACGTCCGCCGCCTTTTCTTTTGCAAGAAGGCGGAACATTACGGGAAGGTGGTCTTCCGGCATATCGTCAAAAAGCCATGCAATATCCGCAGGGTTCATATCAAGAAAACGTTTTCGAAGGTCGTTGTATCGCTTTTCGTGACAAAGCTCCTCCAACTCGCCTCTAAGTTCGTCATATCTTTCTTCAAATCTTTCTTCAAAATCGGCCATGACGAATCCTCCTTTTCCGAAAACTTACCTACCATAAATAATATTCCTAAAAAAACGCAAAGTCAATAAATTGCCCGCTATTTTTGATGAAAAGGTGATAACAAAAAAGCACCGCTTTTGCGGTGCCTGGGATTTATCCTATGCGGTTTTTTATGAAATTTATAACTTCTTTCCGGTCAATGCCGAGTACCCAGGCGAATTCGCCGTAAAGAAGTTTTTCGGCTCTTTGCATTATTGCTTCATCGGTGCTGCGAAGCTTTTTACCCCTTTCCGCAAGCTCCTTTTTATGAAGATAAAGGCTTCGGATGAGAACGGCAATGTCTTTTCGGACCCCGCCTTCAAGAAGATTCCGGAAGGTTTCGATTCTTTCCTTGTCGTCTCTGATCCACTCCGCTTCGGAATTCGGAAGGGTGTCGATTATTTCAAGCACCTCCGCTTCGGAAAGAAGCTCCCTTGCGCGGGAAGCAAAAGCCGGGCTGTCAACGGGAACGGAAAGGCTGGAGCGAAGGTCAAAAACCGGCTGGAGAATATAATACTCCTTTTTGCCGCTTCCGTAATCGCGGGCGCAAATATCGTCAACGCGGCATACTCCGCTGGCACCGTAAACAAAAACATGACCTTTTTCCAACATCAAAATCGTTCCTTTCATTGCGGTTTTGTCAGAACTTGTGCGGCATAACGATGAAAAGCAAAACTTTTCACAATCAGATTATATCACATTTAGACAAAAATTGTCATAGCCTTTTTTCACAAAAGAAAGAAAAAATTTGATGGAAAACCTTATATTAAAGCCTCAAAAAGCCCGTCGCGGTTACAAAAGAAAAGAAACTTCCCTTTTCCCGAAAAACAAAAACGCACCTCGGGGTTTTGTTCAGGATAAAGCTTTTTTATCTGCACCCCGTCATAGGTGACATAAGCGGCGAAAGAGATGTAATGTTCCTTTGTCATGGGGTGCAGAAAACGGATAAAAAGGTCGCCCTCAGGGCGCTCGATTTCAAAAAGTTCCGCCTCGGCTTTTTCGGGAATAAGTGCGGGAAGATTTATTCCGCAGCAGGAAAAAGCGCCTTCGCCCATGGAAAAAACGACGTTTCCGCAAACGGGACAGACGTAAAACTTCATTTTTGCGATATTTCCGCCGCGGTTTTTGTTGACAATGTTTTCGCCGGAAAGAAGTTCCGCCACCGAAACCCCAAGGGCTTTTGAAAGCGGCTCAAGAAGAGTTATATCCGGAAGTCCGCGCTCCGTTTCCCATTTTGAAACGGTTTTATCAGAAACGGAAATAATTTCGCCAAGCTGCTTTTGGGTAAGGTTTTTGTTTTCCCGAAGTTCCTTTATTGTTCGCCCTTTTATATACGGCATAAAAATCAGCTCCTTTTCTGATTTTAAGGTTAACACGAAAAGATGAAAGCATCAACCTTCTTAAAGTAGAATCGGATTGTTTTTTGGAAAAACAAACCAAAATCCTCTTTTTTTGAAATATAAGGGTGCCAATGGGTATAATTTTATAAAAAACTATTGCAAAAAAGGCAAAAATACTTTATTATTGATAGTGTAAAAAATGCGCTATTGCGCTTCATTTTAGGAGGTTTAACTTATGGTTTCTGCAGGCGATTTCAGAAACGGTGTTACTTTTGACGATAACGGTGATGTATATCAGATCATCGAATTCCAGCACGTAAAACCCGGCAAAGGTGCTGCATTTGTACGTACCAAAATCAGAAACGTTATTTCCGGCGCAGTAGTAGAGCGCACTTTCAACCCTACCGATAAATTCCCCACCGCATTTATCGAGAGAAAAGAAATGTCCTACAGCTACACCGACGGCGATCTTTATTACTTCATGGATCCCGAAACTTTTGAACTTATCCCGATCGAAGAAAACCTTCTCGGCGATTCCTTCAAATTCTGCAAAGAAGAAGACGTTTGCCGTATCCTTTCTTACAAAGGAAAAGTATTCGGCCTTGAAGCTCCCAACTTCGTAACCCTCGAAGTTACCGAAACCGAGCCCGGCGTAAAAGGCGATACCGCAACCAACGTTACCAAACCCGCAGTTGTTGAAACCGGCGCAAACGTAAAAGTTCCGCTCTTCATCAACGAAGGCGACAAGATCCAGATCGACACCAGAACCGGTGAATATATCGGTAGAGCATAATTTAAAAACCATCGACCAGCCTAAACGGCAAAGGAGAAAAATCATGACTATTGCTGAAAAAGTTGCACACCTCAAAGGCCTTATGGAAGGTCTCAACTGCGATGACAAAGTTCTCAACGCTATCGTTGACATCCTTGAAGACCTCGCATATGATGTAGAAGACGTTCAGGACGCTCTTGCAGAAGTCGGCGAACAGGTCGAACTCATCGACGAAGATCTCGAATCTCTCGAAAACGATTACTATGAATTCGACGACGAAGATTGCGACTGCGATTGCTGCTGCGACGATGACGATTGCGACTGCGACTGCTGCTGCGATGACGACGATCTCTATGAAGTAGAGTGCCCCGCTTGCGGCGAAGTTATCTGCATTGACGGCTGCATCGTTGACGAAGGCGAAATGGATTGCCCCAACTGCGGCGAACATCTCGAATTCGACATGGACGAAGAAGAGGAAGACGAAGAATAATCTTCCCCGCCAAAAAAAGTTAATGGGCGCATTGCGCTTGTTATAAAAACCAAATAGTTTCGGGGCAGGGTGAGATTCCCTACCGGCGGTGAAGCGGTTTTATCCGATAAGTCCGAGAGCCTTTTTGGCAGAGCGGGTCAGAATCCCGTACCGACGGTGTGTGCATAATTTTTGCATGAGTCCGGATGGCGAAACTGCGTAAAGAAATCAAACCCCGTGCATGAATTTGTACGGGGTTTTTCTTTTTGCGATTTTGCCTTCTTTTAAGAAACTGTTCACACTATTTTCAAAAAGAAGGGGTATCATTATGAACACAAAAAAACTTACAACTCTCGGCGTACTTGCGGCTTGCTCCATCGTTCTTGTCGCATTCATCCACTTCCCGATTTTCCCGGCGGTATCTTTCCTTGAATATGACCCGGCGGATATTCCGATACTCATCGGAACCTTCCTTTTCGGACCCATCTGGGGTGCGGTACTTACCGTTATTGTTTCTGTTATTCAGGGAATGACCGTTTCTGCTCAAAGCGGTGTTTACGGAATCGTGATGCATATCATTGCAACCTGCGCTTTCACCATTGTTGCGGGCACTATCTATAAACGCAAAAAGACCAAAAAAGGCGCTCTTATCGCAATCGTTTGCGGTGTTGCCGCAATGGTAATCGTTATGTATCCCGCAAACCTTCTTCTCACCCCCATTTATCTCAACGCAATGGCGGGCATGGAAATGGAAGCGGCAAGCGGAATGGTAAAAAGCCTTATGCCGTTCATTCTTCTCTTTAACCTCACCAAAGCCGGAATCAACGGCGCGGTAACTTATCTTATCTATAAACGCATCCATAAGCTTTTCAACAAGCTCAACCTTACTTAAAAGGCAGTGATATTTTGAAAATCGACCCAAGCTGGCCTTCTCTTTCATCGGAAGAAGCAAAGCGCCTTGCCGAAGAAGGCAAGGCAAACGTTTCGCCCTCTTCCGCATCAAAAAGCGTAAAACAGATCTGGCTTTCAAATCTTTTTACCTTTTATAATATGCTCAATCTGGTGCTCGCGGCTCTTGTTATAACCACGGGCAGTTACCGCAATATGCTGTTTTTGGGCATTGTTATATCGAACTTCCTCATCGGTACCATTCAGGAACTGCGGGCAAAAAAGACTGTTGACAGTCTTTCGGTGCTCACCGCACCCACCGCAAGAGTCATCCGCGACGGAACCGAGGTGGTCCTTCCCTGCAAAGAGCTGGTTTTGGGAGATGTGGTGCTCATAGGCGCCGGCGATCAGATAACCGCCGACGCAACGGTGCTCAGCGGCGAAGCAAGACTCAACGAAAGCCTTATCACCGGTGAGTCCGACGCAGTTTTGAAGTCTTCCGGAGATAAGCTTTTCTCCGGAAGCTTTGTTATAAGCGGAGAATGTGCGGTTTTGCTTACGGCGGTCGGAGCAGAAAGCTATGCCGAGCGCCTTACTGCCGAGGCAAAAAAACTTAAAACCGCAAAGTCCGTGCTCAAAACCGCCATGATGAACATCATCAAGGGCGTTACGGTTTTTATCGTTCCCATGGGCGTGCTCACGTTTATCAACCACTATGTTGACAGGGGTTTTCCCTACGTGGATTCGATGATCCCGACGGTTGCCGCCATGGTCGGAATGATACCCGATGGGCTTTATCTTCTCACAAGCATGAGTTTTGCGGTGGGCGTTGTGCGCCTTGCTCAAAAGCGCACCCTTACCCAGCAGCTTTATTCCCTCGAATCCCTCGCAAGAGCGGACGTTCTTTGCCTTGACAAAACCGGCACCATTACCAGCGGCCGCATGAAAATAAAGGGTACCGTCAGCTTTGAACGCGACGATATCGGCGCCGTTGCCGCCGAAATTTATTCCGCCGTTCCGGCGGATAACGCCACAGCAAAAGCCATTGTCGAAGCCTTTGGAGAAAGAGATCCTTTCGAAAATCCGGCGCTTAATTTTCTTCCGTTTTCTTCCGCACTCAAATACGTTGCGGCAGATTTCGGCGGAGAAAACTGTTTTATGCTCGGTGCACCGGAGTTCGTTATGGACGAAAGCTTCGGTGAAGTTCGCAAAAAAGCCGCGGAATATTCCGCGGACGGAACCCGCGTTCTTGCGCTTTGCCGCGCAAAATTTGACGGAAAATTATACAAAGCGGAAAAACCGCTTGGTTTTATACTTATTGAAGACGAAATCCGTCCGAACGTTGCAGAAACTTTTGAATATTTCCGCAAAAACGACGTTTCGATAAAAGTCATAAGCGGCGATAACCCCGCTGCGGTTTCGGCCATTGCAAAGAAAGCCGGAGTCATAGGCGCGGAAAAATTTATTGACGCTTCGGTGCTTTCGGACGAAGAACTTTCTGCCGCTGCGGAAGAAAACGTCGTTTTCGGAAGGGTAAGCCCCGAACAGAAACGCGTCATCATCAAGGCGCTTCAAAACTCTGGACACACCGTTGCCATGACCGGCGACGGAGTCAACGACGTCCTTGCGTTAAAAGACGCGGACTGTTCCGTTGCAATGGCAAGCGGATCCCAGGCGGCAAGTCACGCTGCGCAGCTTGTGCTTCTGGATTCGGACTTTTCCGCCATGCCGGAAGTGGTGCTCGAAGGCCGCAGAGTAATAAACAATATCCAAAGGGCGGCTTCGCTTTTTCTTATGAAAACGATGTACACCTTTGCCCTTACGGCAACTCTTATCTTTGCGCCATTTGCCTATCCCTTTGCGCCCATTCAGCTTACCCTTATCGGCGCGGTGGCGTCTGGAATTCCGGGCATATTCCTTGCCCTTGAACCGAACTTCAAAAGGGTGCCGAAGCACTTTTTGAGCACCGTGCTCAAAAGAGCGCTCATCGGTGCGGCAACTATCTTTTGCGGAATAATGGCGGTGCTCGTTTTCGGAAATGTTCTTGGACTTTCACCTGACGAATGTTCTACCATATGCACTGTCTATACCGGAACGGCAAGCCTTATGACACTGCTTTGTTCCTGTTTGCCGCTCAATAAGTTCAAGGCGGCAATAGTCCTCGCAAGCACGGTTATCTTTTTTGGCGGCGTTTCGCTTTTCAGCGGACTTTTCATGCTCGTTCCGCTCACCTCTGCGGGAAGAACGCTTTTGCTTTGTCTTGCGCCGCTTACGTTAATCCAACTTTTGATAAGGAGCGATCAGTTACGGAAAGAAAAGATCACAGGGGAAAAATAAGATTTGCAAAAGCCGAAGACGTTTCGGCAATGCTTGAAATTTACAGACCCTATGTTGAAAATACCCCTATAACCTTTGAATATGACGTTCCTTCGGAAAAGGAATTTTCCGAAAGGGTCGCGGATATCCAAAAGAAATATCCCTGGATAGTTTATGAAGAAGAGGGAGAGGTTCTCGGCTATGCCTACGGCGGCCCTGAACATACGAGAGCTGCTTATCAATGGACCGTTGAAACTTCGGTATATGTTTCCGAAAAAGCAAAAGGAAAAGGAATCGGCACTATTCTTTATGACAAGGTCCTCGATATCCTCAAAAAACAAAATTTCTGCATCTGCTACGTCCTTATTATCGGAAGCAACGGGGTTTCGCTTAAAATGCACGAAAAATACGGTTTTAAAACCGTCGGTATAAGAAGAAACAGCGGATATAAGCTTGGAGCATGGCACGACGTTGTGGTAATGGAAAAACAGCTGAACGAATTTTCCGTTCCGCCAAAGCCGATAATCCCGATAGGAGAACTTGATTACGAATTGGAATAAAAAAACCCGCCAAACGGCGGGTTTTTCTGTTATAATATTGTTCTTAAGAAAATGTTAATAATTTCCCCACTTTTTTCTTAATGCATTTGCTGTTATGATAATATCGGGAGGCGAGAAAATGTACAATCTTTTGATTTGCGACGACGACAGGGATATCAGAAATGCCCTTAAAATATATCTTTCCGGCGAAGGCTACCATATCTTTGAGGCGGAAAACGGAAAAGAAGCCCTTGATATAATGGCGGAAAATGAAATCCACCTTGTGCTTATGGATATAATGATGCCGAAAATGGACGGAGTTTCTGCAACGGCAAAGCTTCGCGAAAGCAGCAACGCCCCGGTAATTTTTCTTACCGCAAAAAGTGAGGACAGCGACAAAATTCTTGGTCTTACCGCCGGTGCTGACGATTACATAACAAAACCGTTTAATCCTCTTGAAGTTATTGCAAGGGTAAAAGCCCAGCTTCGCCGCTATGCATATCTTGGCGGAATGGAAAAGAAAGAGGATACCCTTTCCGTCGGCGGAATCGAACTTGACGACAGCGGAAAAAGCGTCACCCTTAACGGTGAACCGGTTTCGCTCACTCCCACGGAATACGATATCTTAAAACTTTTTATTGAAAACCCGGGAAAAGTATTTTCATCAAAGGATATTTACCGCACTGTATGGAGCAGCGATCCTTTGGGTGCCGAAGGCACCATTGCGGTGCATATCCGCCACCTTCGTGAAAAACTTGAGATAGACCCCGCAAACCCACGGTATCTCAAGGTTGTCTGGGGAAAAGGTTATAAACTGGAGGGTAAAAAATGAAAAAAATAGCAGGAAGCCTTTTTCTTAAAATTACAGCTTTCGTTCTTGTCTGCATCCTGACCCCGATTCTTGTGGGTTCGCTTTATTATGCTTCCGAAGCCTATGATGAGGGCGCCTATTTCGGAAAAGAAGGAAGTTTTTCCACAAGTATCATCTGTCAGAATTTCGTCCAGTCAAGGATGATCGACGTAAGCGATTACGTTTATTGGGAAGATATAGCCGGACTTGAACGGGACAGATTTTATTTTGACGAAAAGAACTTTGCCTACGCAATTTATGACGAAGACGAAGACCTTGTTATGAGCACCCTTAAAAGCATCACCGGTAATATTGCCGATGCCGAAGGAAGCTATATTCCCGTAATTGAAGGCTATCCTTTGAGAGAAGTGGACGAAAACGGAAAAGTCACCGCAGAATATACCGTGACCGGATTTATCCGAAGAAACCTCACTCCCAATGCGGACGGCTATGACGAATATCTTTCGTTCAGCCTTATCAAAAAATACAGCATGTATTTCATCTATGCGGCTGTCCTTTGCTTCATTGCCTGCTCTGCTCTTTGCATCTATCTCATAGCTTCTTCCGGCTATGACAAGGAGGGAGTCCTTGATTTCCGCGGAATGAACGCCGTGGATTTTGATATAATGCTTTTCGTTTGCGCCATGGCAATAGGATTTTTGGGCGACGCCCTTATCAATATCCGCTGGGCGGATACGGACGTTTATAAAATAGTTATCATATTCCTTCTTCTCGCAGCGCTTACCGCGGTGACCCTTTTGGGAATCATGAGCATTGCAGCCCACCTTAAAACGAAAAAATGGTGGCACCACACCTTCATCTGGCAATGCGGTTCGCTTATTGCAAAATTTGTCCGCTGGTTCTTCCGCAATATCGGAATCACCTGGAAGCTTGCCGTAATGCTCGGTGCATACAGCGTTATTATCTATTTCTTCGGAGTTTTCACAAATGCATATCACTTCGGTGTGCTTTCGCTTTTCCTTGCGGTACTTTCGACCGTTGCCGGAATCTGCATTGCTATGTGGTTCGGTGTCCAGCTTAAAAAGCTTAAACGCGGCGGCGAAGCCATTGCAAACGGCGACTTCGATTACCGTATCAACAGCCGCGAACTCTGGCCGATGCTCAGAGGACACGCATATAACCTCAACAGCGCGGCTTTGGGAATGTCAAAGGCCGTTGATGACCGTCTTAAAAGCGAGCGTTTTAAAACCGAACTTATCACCAACGTAAGCCACGACCTTAAAACCCCGCTGACTTCGATAGTTTCCTACGTCGATCTTCTTAAAAAGGAAGAGATAGAAAACGAAAACGCAAAGGAATATATCGACGTTATAGACCGCCAGAGCGCGAAGCTCAAAAAACTTACCGAGGATCTTGTTGAAGCGTCGAAGGCTTCCAGCGGCGCCGTTGCGGTCAACCGCGAACTTCTTAACATCGGCGAGCTTATTAACCAGTCCGTGGGCGAGTTTTCGGAAAAACTCGAAGCGGCGGATATCGTTCCGGTGGTCAATCTTCCGGAAGAGGAACTGACCGTTTTCACCGACGGAAGGCTTCTCTGGCGAGTTTTTGACAACCTTATCCAGAATATCATAAAATATGCCCAGCCGGGAACAAGGGCCTATTTCGACCTTGCAAACGTCGAGGGAAGGGCGGTGCTCACTATGAGAAACATTTCCCGGGATCCCCTCAACATGAGCGCTGACGCGCTTATGGAAAGGTTCGTAAGAGGCGATTCTTCCCGAAACAGCGAAGGCAACGGACTTGGACTTTCCATTGCAAAATCCCTTACGGAACTTTGCGGCGGAACGTTCGAACTCCGCCTTGACGGCGACCTTTATAAAGTCATCATAACCGTTCCCTGCACGGCGGAAGCTCCTTTGGAAGAAGAACCCGCCGAAAAAACCGAATAAACCCCCAAAATGCCGCCTTTACCAAAAAGGCGGCATTTTTTTGCTTGTTTTCATCTGTGAGGGGGGATATAATATTTTTATAGATTTTTGGAAAGGGGAATTTTCAAAAATGTCCAACGCAGAGGAATATATCCAGAAGTTCAAGGAACTTGAAGCGGTGGTAAAAGAGACCTTCGGTCTTAACGATTGGGATTCCGTAACGAATTTTCTTTCAAAGCGCGACGAATACCGTCCCTACCGCGAAGAGATAAAATATTGCCAGGAGGTTCGAAACCTTCTTCAGCATAAACAAAAAATCGGCGGGGAATATCCGGTTGAGCCCACGGCCCAGATGCTGGAATTTCTTAACAAAACGGTGGATTCCCTTAAAAACCGCAAAAAATGCGAAGAAATAATGGTCCCCATAAGCCGCCTTTTTTACCGCAAAACCGAAGATTCGGTTTTTGCAACGGTGTCAAGAATGAAAGAGATACCTTCCGGGCACGTTCCGGTCCTTGACGACGGAAAAGTGGTCGGCGTTTTCACCGCAGTTTCTTTTCTCAACATCATGGCGGACAAAAGAGGCGAGCCTATTGAAAAAAATATGACCTTTGAGGAAGTGAAAGAATATATCGGCTTTGATTCACACGACAGCGAGGTTTATCGCTTTGTGAAAAAGAACCTTTATGTCGATGAGCTGAAAAACGTTTTTGAACAGACCTATTCCGGCGGAAAACGCCTTGCGATGGTGTTCATCACCACCAACGGAAAAGCCGACGGAAACCTTATCGGAACCATTTCACCCTGGGACGTTTTGGGAAAAGACGAAAACTGAAAAAATCTATCCCGAAGGAATAAAAAAGCCTTCGGGATTTTTTATTAAAAAACGGCATATTTTTTAAAAAAACCTGCAACAAAAAGCCGCCCAAAAGACACTTATTTAATAGGTTTTTAATAATTACCGACTTGTTTTTGAAACATAATAATGTTATTATGTATATGTAGAAGATTGCCCCAAGAAAGGAATGAATCAGTTAATGTCCGAAGAATTTAAAAATTCCGAGAACCTCGGCGAAGAAATGCCGAAAAAACGTCCTTTTTCCGTTAACATAAGCGACGAAGATTTTGCAAACGATATTCCTGCCCCCGAAGGCGACGTTCCCGCAAATCAGAAACCCCATAAAGTGGTTCGCTATGTTGACAATACCCCCAAAACCGAAGCACCCAAAAAACCTGCAAAGAAAGAGAAAAAAAGCTTTGTGGGCGAATTTCTTGCCGGTGCCGCCGCAGGTGCAAAATCCGTTGGCGAGGGTATTTCCGCAGGCGTAAAAACCGTTTCCGAAAAGAAACCCAAAACCGAAAAACCCGTAAAAGAAGCTCCCAAAAAAGAAGCTGCTCCCGTTAAAGAAGCCGCTCCCAAAAAAGCTTCCAAACCCGTCAAAGAGGATGAGACCCAGTTCCCCAAAGACGAAAAGAAAAAATCCGCAGCAGCCGGCGGCTTTATGAGCAAACTCAACGCTCTTCCCGTTGGTGCGGTTATCGGCGGCGCAGCACTTATCCTTGTGGTTCTTGTCGCAATAATCCTTATCTGCGCAACCAGCTGCAGCCCTTCTGAAGACAACCCTGATACTCCCGATGCTCCCGGCAGCAACATCGTGATCGGACCTTCCGCCGATGAAGAAGAGCCGGAAGAATTCGATCCCAAGCTTGACGTTCCCACCAGAAAAGATAAATTTGTCGAAGCCTTCAACGCAAACAACGACGTTATGGCATGGCTCTATATCCCCGGTCTTGAGGACGTTGATGCAGGCGTTTGCTTCAGCTACGATAAATCCTATCCTTATGACAAACGTGATATCCTTGGCAATAAAGTTGCAAAAACCTATTGGATCGACGGCGCTTATTACAGCCACTTCCGTAACATCAAAGGCGAGACCGCCGAAGAACTTTCCACCAACACCGTAATCTTCGGTCACAGCGACCTTGGTCTTACCAATCTTTCCTATGCAAACGACGACCCCACCGGTCCTCTTTTCTCCCAGCTTTTCAACTTCAAGGATCCTTCCTTTGCTGAAAAAACTCCTTACGTCTATCTTACTCTTCCTGAAGAAGACACCGTTTGGGAAGTTTTTGCAGTATTCTATAACGACGCAAAAGCCGAGAACAAGACTTTCTCCCAGTGGTACAAGAAAAACGGCGGTTCCCTCTGGTATATCGAACCCAGCCCCGTTGAAGCCGAATATGAAGCAATGCTCGAAGCAGTTCAGAGACGTTCCATCTATGATTATGACGTAGAGGTCACCAAGGACGACAAGATCCTTACCCTTTCCACCTGCACCGTTGCATATGGCCTCAACGCAAGATCCAACTACCGTTTCGTAGTTGTTGCAAAACTTGTTGAAGACCTTGAAAACGAGCATATCGCCAAAAATGCTTCCTTCACCATCAAGGCTGACGCACCGATCCCGGATACTTATAAGGCCGAGTTCGAAAAATATCTTGCCGAGTGGAAACCTTCCGAAGAAATTCTTTACACCGCTGAAGACATCGATTTCGGAACCAAAGCACCCGAATCCGAAGGCTGATAAAAAACTTAAAACGGACGGCTCTGCCGTCCGTTTTTTTGTTGCAAAAACAGAGAAAAGGTGATATAATACCGGCTTAGTGAGTTCGAAACCTTCCTCACTTAAAACAAAACTAAAGGAGAATAAAAAATGAATAACAGAAAATCAAAAACCGCTTTTCTTACGAAAAGTGCCGTTATTGCCGCCCTTTACGTTGTTCTTACCGAACTTTCCGCGCTTCTCGGAATTGCCAGCGGAGTTATCCAGTTCCGTCTTTCCGAAATGTTTGCGGTGCTTCCGCTTTTTACTCCGGCGGCAATTCCCGGACTTTTCATCGGCTGCTTCATTTCGAACATAATGGCCGGCGGAGTTATCTGGGACGTGGTCTTCGGAAGTCTTGCAACCCTTCTTGGTGCGGTCGGAACATGGCTTTTGCGCAAAAAAAGCGTTTATCTTGCCCCTGTTCCCACCATTGCGGCGAATATGCTGATAGTGCCATTTGTTTTGCGCTATGCTTACGGAGCCGAAGGCAGCATTCCGTTTTTCATGCTGACGGTCGGAATCGGCGAAATCGTAACAGCCGGTATCCTCGGCGTGTTCCTTGCAAAGACCCTCAAAAAACATAAGATCGAATTTTAAAAAATACCCCGCTTTTTAAAAGCGGGGTATTTTTTTGCTGGAAAATTTTTAAAGGTGCGTTTTTGTCCTTGACACCGATGCATTAAAGGGTATAGAATATAGTTCTAAAAAGAACATTTGTTCGTTTTTTTTGAGGAGGAAACCGCTGTGGATATGTACGAAAAGCTTGCAATACTTGCAGAAGCGGCAAAATTCGACGCTTCGTGTTCTTCAAGCGGAAGCGGAAGATCCAGCGGAGAAGGAAGGATAGGAGCGGCGCTTCCTTCGGGCTGCTGCCATTCCTTTACCGCGGACGGAAGATGCGTCAGCCTTTTAAAGGTGCTTATGTCGAACGCCTGCGTCTATGATTGCAAATATTGCATCAGCCGCCGAAGCAACGATTTTCCCCGCGCTACGTTCACTCCCAGAGAGCTTGCGGAGCTCACTATTGAGTTTTACCGAAGAAACTATATAGAGGGGCTCTTTCTTTCTTCTGCGGTCGTGGGAACTCCTGACTGGACCATGGAGCATATGATAGAGGCACTTCGCATTTTGCGCGAGGAATACGGCTTTGCGGGATATATCCACGCAAAAGCCATTCCCGGTGCGGACCCGGTTCTTACCCACCGTCTGGGACTTCTTGCGGACAGAGTGAGCGTAAACATCGAACTTCCGTCGGAGCGTTCACTGATAAGCCTTGCGCCGGATAAAACGAAGCACAACGTTCTTGAACCCATGAAACTCATAAAAACCGGAATAATGGAAAACCGCGAAGACCTTGTAAAATATCAGCACACGCCGAAATTTGTTCCCGCGGGTCAAAGCACCCAGATGATAGTGGGCGCTTCGCCCGAAACGGATTATCATATCCTTCACCTGACCGAGGGGCTTTATAATAAATACGGACTCAAGCGCGTTTATTATTCCGCCTATATCCCGCTTCAGGAAGACGCGCTTTTGCCGAGCCTTGATACAAGGCCGCCGCTTCTTCGTGAGCACCGGCTTTATCAGGCGGACTGGCTTTTAAGATTTTACGGCTTTAAGGCGGCGGAAATAATAGACCCCGAAAAGCCCATGCTTCACCCGGAAGTGGATCCCAAATGCTCGTGGGCGGTAAGCCACCTTGATGATTTTCCCGTTGAGGTCAACACCGCCGATTACGAAATGCTTTTAAGGGTGCCGGGAATCGGAGTTACCGGAGCAAAAAGGATAGTGAAAGCGCGCAGAAGCCAAAAGCTCGACTTTGAAATGCTCAAACGGCTGGGCGTCGTGCTCAAAAGAGCAAAGTGGTTCATAACATGCGGCGGAAAGACACTTCAAAGAATTCCGGAAACCCCGGAAATGATGATATGGTCACTGGTTTCACCCAACAGAATGGGCGGTTTTACCGATTACGGAATG
This sequence comes from Oscillospiraceae bacterium, assembly GCA_017468365.1. GTDB lineage: Bacteria > Bacillota > Clostridia > Oscillospirales > Ruminococcaceae > UMGS1668. The sequence continues at coordinate 99,679 of JAFUIS010000010.1, forward strand.
GAACAGCTTTCGCTGTTTGAACCGGTGCTCACGGGAGAGGATATGAGAGAATGTCTGACGGGGGAGTTTTGATTTTTGCTTATGACGGAAGTTTTGACGGCTTTCTTTCGGCGGTTTTTGATGCTTTTGTTCTCAAGACCCTGCCTGCGGATATCGTTGTTTTCAGCGATATGGAACCGAGCCTTCTTAAAATCCATTACGTTGCCACCGACCGTGAGCACGCAAAAAGGGTGAGCATCGGCATAGCAAAAAAACTCGGAGGCACCGGTTATAACATGGTCGAAAAGGCTTTTCTTTTTGATTCCGAAGATAAAGAAAACGCAATAATGCGCTTTATCTGGCGCGGATTTCACGGCGGAAACATCAAAGGAACGAGCATAGGAGACGAAGACGTCAGCCGTGTTTTCAAAATGAGCACCGCGGTGAATTATGAGGCGGAACGCCTTAGACAGTTCACCCGTTTTTCGGATTCAAACGGCGCTCTTGTGGCGGTGATCCATCCAAAACATTTCGTTCTTCCGCTTATAAAAACCTATTTCTGCAATCGCATCAAGAACGAGCATTTTATGATTTTTGATGCCGAGCACGGTGCGGCACTTATTCATTCGCCGGGAAAAACCGCCATAATTCCGGTGGAAAGTCTTGAGCTTCCTTCGGACACCGAAGATAAGTTTTACTGCGAACTATGGAAAAGCTATTACCGCCATATTGCCATTGAAAGCCGTTATAACCCCACATGCCGCCGCGCACATATGCCGAAGCGGTTCTGGCAGTATCTTCCTGAGGTGGCGGAAGAGGTGGAAAGCAATTTTACTCAAAAGCTTTCCCTCGGAACTTCCGTCGAAATCGCCCAAAAGCTTAAAAGTGAAAAAGTTCTTCGGCTTGAATGATTGCCGAAAAGGCAAAAAACGTTTTTACCTTTGCTGTCACCCCCAAAACGAAAAAGCCCTCGGTTTTTATGACGCAATGGGCGGCGTTATAACCGAAAGGGACGAAGGCCACGAAAACAACAGAGAGAACAATATCAGAATTGAATTTGACACATAAAAATTTTGTGTGATCGGTTATAAGGAGGGCTTTTTGTATGTGGATATGCCCGAAATGTAAAAGAGAATTTAAAAATATAAATCAGGGACATTATTGCGGAAAAGCGCCGGAAACCGTGGACGAATATGTTGAGTCTCAGCTTCCGGATATACAGGCGCACATTATTGAACTGATAAACATTATTCGGCACTATGTTCCGCAGATAAAGGAAAGGATAGCCTGGAGCATGCCGAGATATGAAAAAGACGGACGTTCCGTTTCTTTTGCCGCGTGTAAAGACTGCATAAGTTTTTATGCGGGGGAAGAGGTGTTGAAAAAGATCGAAACAAAGACGGAAGGATTTGAAGTCAGAAAAAACACTATCTATTTTCCGTATGGCAAAGATTTGCCGAAGGAAGTTATTGAAGACATTTTAAAACAATGCTTTGAAACAGAGGAATAATGTTTAAAATCCGCAGTTTTCTGCGGATTTTTCTTTTGACATAATCCGTGTAAGGCTATATAATAATTCCATAGACCTATAAGGAGGCGTTTTTATGGAATACGATAAAAAATCTTTTAAAACAGCCGCAAAAATAACCGCCGCATCCCTTTCTGAAAGCTGCGACCTTGAAAAAGAAGACGCGGTAAAAGCCGCAGAATTCCTTAAAGAAGTTTATGAAGGAATCGCAGAGCTTCGTGAAGATTGCGTAAAAGACGCTTTTAAAGCCGCCGGAAAAATTACCGCCGCCGCCTGCGAAGAAATGGAAGACCCCGAAGCAGAGGTTGCTGTCGAATTTTTCAAAACCGTTTATGAGGGCATCGCACCCATTGCGGAAGAAGAGGATTTTGATGAGGATATCTTCAAATATGCCGCAAAAATAACTGCCGCGGCTTGCGAAGAAATGAAAGAACCGGATAAAGAAAAAGCCGAAAAGGCTGCCGAATTCCTTAAAACTCTTTATTGCGAACTTACCGCAGAACCTTGTGAAGAAGAGAAAGAAGACAAAGTCTGCGAATGTGAATGTGCCGCAGTAAACGGAAAATACGTCGTAAAAGAAACCGCATCCGGAGTAAGCTTCCGCCTTGTTGCCGGAAACGGCCAGGCAATCGGCGTTTCCGAAGTTTATTCTTCCCGTGCCGCACTTGAAAAAGGAATCGAATCCGTCCGCAAAAACGCTCCCATTGCAAACGTAGAAGACCAGACCGAAGAAAACTTTGAAAAAGCGGTCAATCCCAAATTTGAAATTTATAATGACAAAGCCGGCGAATTCCGCTTCCGCCTTAAAGCAAGAAACGGCGAAATAATCCTCGCTTCTGAAGGATATAAGACCAAAGCTTCCTGCGAAAACGGAATCGCTTCCGTTTGCAAAAACGCACCCGCTGAAATCAAGGAGTGATACCATGGCAGAAGAAAGAAGAGACAAACACAATTATTACCTCGACATCGCCGAAGCTGTTCTTGAACGCGGAACCTGCCTTCGCAGGAAATACGGTGCAATAATCGTAAAAAACGACCAGATAATCTCCACCGGTTATGCCGGTGCACCCCGCGGCAGAAAGAACTGCAGCGACCTTGGCTGGTGCAGAAGAGAAAAACTCAATGTTCCCCGGGGCGAAAGATATGAACTTTGCCGCAGCGTTCATGCCGAAGCAAACGCAATCATCAGCGCCGCAAGAGAAAACATGATAGGCGCCACCCTTTATCTTGTGGGAAAAGAATGTTCCACCGGCGACTATGTCAAAAACGGAAGCTGCTGCAGCATGTGCAAGCGCATGGTAATCAACGCCGGCATCGATACCGTCGTTGTTCGCGACGACAGCCGCAAATTCCGTATCGTCAACGTAAACGACTGGATATATAACGACGATTCCCTTGACGACACCCTCGGTTACTGATAAAAAAAGCACCGCAAAGCGGTGCTTTTTTTATTTTTTAAGATATTCAAGAATTTCGGCGGCGTTGGTATCCGGTTTTGCGTTGGGAACAACTTTTTCGATGACCCCGTTTTCGTCGATGACGAAAGTGGAACGCACCGTTCCGAAATAAACTTTTCCGTAATTTTTCTTTTCCTGCCAGGCGCCGAATGCTTCGATGACCTTATGTTCCGGGTCCGCAAGAAGAATGAACGGAAGACCGAATTTTTCCGCAAATTTTACGTGGGAAGAAACGGAATCCTTGCTGATTCCGATAACGGCGGCATCAAGCTTTTTGAATTCCTCAAAATTTTCGGCAAAGGCGCAGGCCTGTCTTGTGCAGCCGGGGGTGTCATCTTTGGGGTAAAAATAAAGAACGACTTTTTTGCCGAAAAAATCCGAAAGTTTAACGGCGTTTCCGTCTTTATCAAAAAGCTCAAACTCCGGAGCTTTTGTTCCTTTTTCAAGCATTTTTAAAAACCTCTTTTCGTGAAGATACCTAAACTTTATCACAAAACCGAAAAAACCGCAACAAAAAAAGCGAAGCCTTTTTGGCTTCGCTTTTTTATCAGTCATAAACTTTCATGGTAACGCCGCTTCCAAGTTCCTCAAGAACAAAATCTTCCGGTTCTTCGTACCAGTCTTCTTTTTTGATATCAATGGTGCGGCCTTTATACCACTGCATTCCCACAAGATACCAGCCTTCGTGAAGACAGTTGGGGTCGATTATGCAGCCGGTGATGTCGTTTTGTCCAAGTTCGCCCGCAAAGTTTCCCATGCGGTTCGGCTCTTTATATTCATATTCAAGCCTTACGGCGCTTTTGCAGTCAACAATGTTTGCGCCAACATCGCCCACAAAACCGCCTATACCGCTGGGAAGAACGCCTTTGTTGGTGATTTTAAGGGTTCCGGTGGCTTCGCAGTCCCTAAGTTCGCTTCGGACCATTCCTGCAAAACCGCCGCTGTAAATGTTCGCGATAACGACAGCGTCGGAAGAACAGCCGGTGACTTTTGCGCTTTCTTCTTCAAGGCTTTCGCCTATCTGTCCTGCAAAACCGCCGACGTAGGAATATCCGTCAACGGTGCCTTCAAAACGGCAATTTTCAACAAAGGCGCCGCTGCAGATTTTTCCTGCAAAACCGCCGACTCTTCCGTTCTGGGTCTCGCCCATTTTTCCACCGTCGGAAACCGAGCCGCAGACCGTAAGATTCTGAATATAAGCCTTGTGGCCTATCTGTCCGAAAAATCCGGTGTTGCTTCCGTAAGGATCGTTTTCAGAAAATACGATGTCAACGTTATAAATTTTAAAGCCCTGACCGTCAAAAATTCCGTTGAAGCCGCCGGGCGCTTTTGCATATTTGAGCGCGTCGTCGAACCATTCGTTTCCGTAAGCGTGTCCTATGGGATCGATGGAAACGCCTGTCATATCGATGTCGTTTTTAAGAACGTAATGTCCGTTGACCGCTTCGGGGTCATGGGCGTTCACCTTTTCGCAAAATTCAACAATGTCCTCGGGGGTGGAAAGATAGGTGACGGTTTCGCTGACGTCCATAGCGAAAGGTTCGACGCTTTCGTAGCGCCAGTAATATCCGCCGAGGGTGAGGGAAGAAGCTTCGCTCGAAAGAATCTCTTCGTCCGCTTCCTCTCTTACAAAGACGTATTTGCTGTCCACAAGGTCAACGCCGTCTCTTATCCTTTCGACGGTGAGCGAAACTTTTTCGTCGCTTATCTCATAGCCTTTTATTTCAATCTCAAGGTCGGCATCCGCGGGACTTACGTAACTGAAATAATCCGCCTGAAAAATCCCCATCCATTTGTCGTACATAAGTCTTATAAGCGGCTGACGGCGTCCGCTGTCATCGTCGGTGGCTCCGATATCATCGGAAAAAGCCGCCGCAAACTGCCAGCTTACGTAATCGCTTCGGTCAAGAGGACGACCGTAGTTTCCGCGCTCATAAAGTATTACCTGGTATTCAAGAAGGCTGAGAAGCTCATCGTCCGAAGGCATTTTGCGAACTACTTCCTTCGGTTCTTCCGGCTCGGAAGGTTCTTCCACAGGTTCTTCAACGATTTCGGAAGGCTCTTCCGCCGGTTCCTGCGGTGCTTCGGAAGAACATCCGCAAAGGAACAAAAGAACAAGGGCAAGCATCAAAAGAAAAACTTTTTTCATTCTATCAACTCCTTTTTTGAAAAGGGAAAAAGGATTCTTACACCTATATAGTGTATCAACTCCCGGAAAATGTTGCAACTTTTCTTTATAAAAAAGATAAAATGTTTTAAAAATATTTATCCAAAGGTTCTTCGTCCCTCTGGATAAAAGAAAAAGCAACAGACAAAAGTCTGTTGCTTTTTCTTTGGCGGAGAAGGAGGGACTCGAATAAGCTTTTGCCTTCGGCAAAATCTTACCGATTTGTTCGGCACTCGCGCATTTTTGTTTTTTGTGCCGCCGAAAAAGTTTTCGGTCGCTTCGTTTACACTCACAAATCTCTCCGGCTGAAAAGGATTCACAGAATCCTTTTCTTAACGCCGTCGTCTTTTCCAAGGGTTCTTCGTCCCTCTGGATAAAAGAAAAAGCAACAGACAAAAGTCTGTTGCTTTTTCTTTGGCGGAGAAGGAGGGACTCGAACCCTCGCGCCAGTTTTGAGCCAGCCTACGCCCTTAGCAGGGGCGCCTCGTCACCACTTGAGTACTTCTCCATGGCAGCGTTCTCGCTTAAATATTCAGTTGCCTTTTTGGTAAGGTGTTGGCGGAGAGGATGGGATTCGAACCCATGGCTCTTTCGAGTCACCGGTTTTCAAGACCGGCTCCTTAAACCGCTCGGACACCTCTCCACGGCTGAATTATAATATATCATAAAAAAAGCCCCTCTGTCAACACTATTTTTCTATTTTTAAGGATTAATCATTCGACGAAAGTTTTCAAAAACCGCTTTCTAATTGTATTATGCCCGATATTATGCTATATTTAAACCGTATCCGACAAAAAAGGAGGCGCCGCCATGAAAACTTTTGCCCTGGATTTTTATAAGGATTTTCACTGCATTATGGGCGACTGCAAGCACAGCTGCTGCATCGGCTGGGAAATCGATATCGACCCCGAAACCGCGGAATATTACAAAAATACCCCCGGTGATTTTGGAAAAAGGCTCTGCGAAAATATCGATTTTCACGAAGAGGGCGGAACTTTTTGCCTTTGTGAAAACGAGCGCTGTCCGTTCCTTAACGAAAAAGGCCTTTGCGACATTATCATAAATCTCGGCGAAGAAGCCCTTTCACAGGTTTGCGACGACCACCCCCGCTTTCGGAATTTTTTTGAAAGCCGTACAGAAATCGGCATTGGACTTTGCTGCGAAGCGGCGGCAAAACTCCTTATCGATAAAAAATCTCCGGCAACCCTTGAGGTTATCGATGATGACGGCGAAGAAACCGAACTCTCCGAAGAAGCCGAGTTTTTCGCCCTTCGGAAAAAAGTTTTTTCTGCTCTTCAAAACCGCGAAAAACCTTTCGGTGACCGCATTTCGGAGATTCTTAAAACTTGTTCTGCAAGGCTTCCCGAAAAGGATTTTTCTGTTTGGGCAAAGATTTATAAAAAACTTGAAAGACTTGACGAAAGCTGGACGGATGTCCTTGAAAAAATCGAAAACTCCCCGGAGCTGCCGAAAGATTTTGATGAAACTTCCGCGGAGCAGCTTCTTTGGTACTTTCTTTTCCGCCACCTTTCCGAGGCACCTTTTGACGGAAGGCTGAGCGAAAGAGCGGCTTTTGCCGTACTGAGTTTTTATATGACCGAAAAAGCCGCCGAACAGGTTGGAATTTATGAAGCGGCGAGGCTTTATTCTTCCGAAATCGAATATTCTGACGAAAATATCGAAATACTGCTGGATATCATCAGCGAAGAGGTGTAAAAATGAAACAGGAAACTATCGATATGGTCCTCAAATTCCGCGACGACCGCAACTGGCGCCAGTTCCATAATCCCAAAGATCTTGCGATTTCCGTTTCGCTCGAAGCGGCGGAACTTCTCGAGGTTTTTCAGTGGAGCGCCGGCGACCTTGTTTGCGAAGAGAAAAAGGACAAAATAAAAGAGGAACTTGCGGACGTTCTCAACTACTGCATCCTTATGGCGGATGCCTGCGGACTCGACCTTGACGAGATAATTCAGGCGAAGGTAAAACGCAACTGCGAAAAATACCCCGTCGAACTCGCCTACGGAAGCAAGGAAAAATACACCGAACTGAAAAAAGAGGCAAAAAAATGATGATAAGAGATTTGACCGCCGAAGATTTTTCCGCGGTGGATATGCTTATGGACGAACTGCATGCTCTGCATGCTGAAAAAAGACCGGATATTTACGTTCCCGCAAAGCAAATATATTCGAAAGAGCAGTTTGAAGAAATGCTCCAAAGCGAAAAAAACTTTGCCATCGGAGCGGAAATCGACGGCAAACTTGCAGGGATATGCTTTTTCGAAGTTCGCCAAAGCGGCGGAAACGGCAAAAAAGGCGTGGCGCAAAACCGCATCGCTTTTGTAAATGATATCGTGGTGGCGGAAAAATTCCGCAGAAGAGGAATTGCAAAAGAGCTTTTTGCCGCTGCGGAAAAAACCGCAAAAGAAAAAGGCGCTGTGCGCATTGACCTTATGGTCTGGAACTTCAACGAAGACGCCCTTGGGTTTTATAAAGCCATGGGAATGGACGTTCAGAGATTCGTTCTTGAAAAACAGTTATAAAAAAAGCACCCGCAGAAGCGGGTGCTTTTCTTTTTTTAAAAAAATCATACTTTTGCGCGAAGAAGGCGGAGCGACCAGAGAACGGTAAGAAGGCAAACGCCCACGTCCGCAAAAACCGCAAGCCAGATAGGTGCGTAGCCGAGAGCTCCGAGAATGAGCACCGCAACCTTTACAGCCATAATGAAAATGACATTCTGGCGAACGCATTCCATTATCTTTTTCGAAATGGCAACGGCCTTTGCAAGGGCGGAAATTCCGCCTTTCATAAGAACGATGTCGGCGGATTCTATTGCCGCGTCGGTTCCCATGCCCATGGCGGCACCGATATCAGCAGCTGCGAGCACCGGAGCATCGTTGATGCCGTCGCCGGTGAAAACGGTGATGCCGGACTTCTTGATTTCTTCTATCCTGTCAACTTTGTCTTCCGGCATAAGGGAGGCAAAATATCCGTCGATGCCGCATTCCGATGCGGTTTTTGATGCCGCGTGCTCATTATCTCCGGTGAGCATAAAGCAATGCTCAACTCCGAGCGTGCGAAGCTTTTGGGCGGTTTCAAAAGAATCTTCGCGAACGGTATCTTCAAGAAAAATCGCGCCCGCATAAGTTCCGTTAACGGCGATATAAAGGTTTGCACCCCTTTCTTCGGGAAGAACGATGCTCATATGCTCAAAAAGTTTTTTGTTGCCGCAGACTATGTTTTTTCCTTCGGCAAAAACGCTCATTCCCTTGCCGGCAATCTCATTTGTTTCATCGGCGGCGGGGAAGGAAAGACCGCTTTCTTCGGCTTTTGCAGCCACGCATTTTGCAATGGGGTGGTCCGAAAGGGCTTCTGCGGAAGCGGCAAAGCGAAGGACATCCTTTTCGGAAAAACCTTCCGCCGTGCGGATTTCGGAAACGTGAAGTTTTCCGGAAGTAAGGGTGCCGGTCTTGTCAAAAACCGCGTTTTTAACTTTTGCAAGGCGCTCGCAATGTTCAGAACCTTTTATGATAACTCCCATTTTCGAAGCGGAACCGATTCCTGCAAAATAGGCAAGAGGAATTGAAAGAACAAGGGCACAGGGACAGCTTGAAACAAGGAAGACTAACGCTCTGTGTGCGCTTTCAGAAACCGGAAGCCAGCCAAAAATCCAGGGAACAAGGAAAACCAGCGCCGCAAGAACGATTACGATAGGGGTATAAATTTCGGAAAAACGGGTGATGAATTTTTCGGTGACGCCTTTTTTTGCGGAAGCGCCTTCGACCATTTCGATTATTCTGGCGGCAGCGGAATCTCCGTAATCGCTGACGGTCTCACCGTGAACGGTGGTTCCGAGAACGACACATCCCGCCTTGAGGATTCCGCCTTTTTCTATCTGTACCGGAAGGCTTTCGCCGGTAAGAGCGGATGCATCGGCGGTGGCGCTTTCGGAAAGAACACGGCAGTCAAGAGGAACTCTTTCGCCGACTTTGATCACAATTTCGCTGCCGACTTCAACTTCTTCGGCGGGAACTTCTTCGATGTCGCCGTCGTTGGGACAAATTATATTGGCAGTGTCCGGGCGGATATCCGCAAGGGCGGCAATGTTCTTTTTGGAACGGTCAACGGCGAGTCCTTCAAGGTTTTCACCAAAAGTGAAAAGAAGCGCGACCATGGTGCCTTCGACGTATTCGCCGATGATAAAAGCGGCCGCAACGGCAATGGACATAAGGGTCTCTTCGCCGAAATGAAGATGCATAAGATCTTCAAAGCCTTCTTTAAGAACCTCTCTTCCGGCAACAAGAGTTACCGCAAGGCAGATGAAAAGCGCAAAAGGCTTAAAAAGCGGAATGAACGAAAGTGCAAAGACAAAGGCGCAGATTCCGATGAGGATAAGTTCCTTTTTGATTTCATCGCTGTCTTTTCCGCCGTGACAGGCACAGCCGTGTTTGTGACATTCGCAGTGGTCGTTGTGGCATCCGCAGTGGTCATCGTGGCAGTGATGATGTTCGTGTTCGCAATGGTCGTGACAATGATCAGCCATGGTTCAGTCCTCCTCTGCGTGGGAAATTCCGGTATAAAGAATTGCGCCGATATGGGCGTCGTCAAGGGAATAATATATCTGTTTTCCTTCGCGGCGGCTTTTGATAAGCCTTGCGGATTTCAGCACCGCAAGCTGGTGCGAAACCGCCGACTGGTTCATTTCAAGAAGATCGCAAAGACAGCAAACGCACATTTCGCCTTCAGAAAGGGCGGAAAGAATGCGTATCCTTGTTTTATCACCGAAAACCTTGAAGACCTCGGCGGTTTTTTCAAGAATTTCTTCCGAAGGCATATTCGCTTTCGTCTGTTCTATTATATGGGCGTGTTCGGGGTGAATATCAGCCAAAAAACTTCGCTCCTTTTTGTGAGATATGAACATATGAACAATTGTTCATATGTTCTCTGCTTTGAGTATATTCCTCCGGCAAACAAAAGTCAACACGTTATTCCAAAAAATTTACAAATGTACTGTTTCTTTATAAGGTTTTTTGTGGTATTGTAAAGCAAGAAGAATCCCCAAAGGAGACGGAAAAATGCCTTATTATGATCAAAGGGAACAAAGAGAGACCGTTTACCATGCCGGAAACGGTTTTTACAGCCCATATATCGAGCCTGAATGGAAAAAAGAAAGGCGAAAGATTCGCGGAGCCGGAAACGGAATCGGCCTTGCTTCTCTCGGCTATCTTGCCTTTACTTTCGGAATTGCGGTCGTTTTCATGCTGATTTTTGAAGTTTACGGAATGCTTACCGGAGTGAAAATCGATTTTCTTGAAAACGAAATCATTTTCTGGAGCTATACCATATTCACTTCGATAGTTTCGCTTCTCGTTCCGTTTGCAATATATGCCCTTTTTGTAAAAATCCCCGTTTCCGTTGCGCTGCCTTTCAGAAAAATGCCTGCAGATCTTGCCATAGGCGGAATCCTTGTGGGACTCGGCGTAACGGTCATCGCTTCTTATGCAACCGAATATCTTGCGCTTGTGCTTGAAACCGTCGGTATCGGAATCACCGCGCCCGAAATCGAAACGCCCGTCAGCGTTGCCGGAAAAATTCTTTACGCCGCTGCGCTCACGGTTACTCCGGCTTTTGTTGAGGAAATATGCTTCCGCGGAATCGTGATGCAAAGCCTTCGCCGCTTCGGCGATATTTTTGCACTGGTTGCCTCCGCGCTTATTTTCGGAATTTTCCACCTCAACCTTGTCCAGATGCCTTATGCATTTATAATGGGCCTTTGCATCGGCTATTTTGTAATGCGCACTGGTTCTCTCTGGGTGGGAATCCTTATCCATTTTATCAACAACAGCATGGTCGTTCTTCTTGAATTCTTTGTTTTTGACAAAAGCTATGAAGTCCAGACTGCCGTCAACCTTGTGATAAATATCATAAGTGTCATCGTCGCAATCGGCGCCGTAGTCTTTTTGCTCAGGCGATATAAGGATATGTTCCGCTTCGGAAAAGCTCCCGGCGTTCTTTCCCCCGGAAAAAAGACGGTTTATTTCATTTTTGCGCCGGTGCTCGTTGTGGCACTTATCGGTGCGTTTGTCATGACCCTCGAATACGTTTATATCATCTGACGGAAGGGGAAATTTTTTGTGACCGACGAAGAATATATGCGCGAAGCTCTTGCCCTTGCAAAAAAGGCTTTTGAATTGGGCGAAGTGCCCGTCGGTGCGGTGGCTGTCTGGGACGGAAAGATAGTCGGAAGGGGAATGAACCTTCGCGAAACCGACAAAAACGCCCTGCGCCATGCCGAAATAACGGCAATAGATGAAGCCTGCAAAAACCTTGGCGGCTGGCGGCTTTGGAAATGCGACCTTTACGTAACGCTGGAACCCTGTCCCATGTGTGCCGGTGCAATAATCAATTCCCGAGTAAAAAGAGTTATCTACGGCGCTTCCGATCCGAAGGCGGGTTCCTGCGGTTCCCTGACTAACCTTTTCGAAATGCCTTATAACCACAAACCCGAGGTGGTTTCGGGAGTGCTTGAAGAAGAGTGTTCCGCACTTTTAAGCGAGTTTTTTGCAAAGTTAAGAGAAAAAAGAAAAAAAGAAAATCCGTCCGAATAAAGGACGGATTTTTTTAAAAAGATGAGTTCTCTTCTTTTCGTACCGGCGAAAAAACCTTCGCATAAAATATATTGCGCTTTAAAAAGCGCTTTATATAGCGGGGGCGTTTTCAGCCGTTTTAGGTTTCGCCTCCGCAGTTTTTTCGAACATGGTCTGCGAAGCGATTTTGATATAGTGCCTTTTTGAGGAATTGAGAGTTTTTGTGCTCGAAATTATATCCGAAGCTTCGATGATTTCTTTCGCTTCCGAAGGGCTTACAAGAACGGAGAGAAGTCCTTTTTTGTCAAAAAACCACCGCAGCGCCCATTCTTTCATCGAAAGAGAAGGGTCGCATTTTTTTAGGATATCCGCAATTTCTTCCGGCGGATCAAGAATAACGCCGCCCATAAAAGGATCCGAAGCGATGAACGGAATATTCTTTTTTCTAAGTTCGTGATAAATTTTATCCGCGCCCAGGTGATCCCAGTTATAAAAATTGAGATCAAGCCTTGCGTAATCCCAGGAATAGTCGTTTATTACAGCGTTCCACTCCTCTTCCGTTCCGGAAAAGGAAAAACCGAGGTGCCTTATTTTTCCGCGGTTTTTAAGGTTTAAGAAAATTTCGTGAACGTTATTTTTCACAAAAAACGAAAAATTTTCGTTTCCGATGCAGCTGATTTCGTAATAATCAAAATATCCGTTTTTAAGATGCAAAAGCTGGTCCGAAAAAATATTTTCGATGTCGGAATCTTCCGAAAGTGAAGAAAGTGAAATTCCGCCGGAAAGAAGATATTCCCCGCGGGTTTTTTTATTAAGATTTTCGCCGAAAACTTTTTCGACCGTTTTGCCGGATTTCGGATCAACGAAGAAAAAGGTTATTCCGTTTTCAAAAGCGGCGGAAAAAATGTCGGAATATTTTTCGGGGTCGGGACCGCCGTTTTCAACAAGACTTTCGGAACAAAGACCGAGAAGGCTGAGATTTTCTTCATAAAAGCCGCTGGAGTTATATCTCAAAAAAATTCGCCTCCCCAACGAGATTTTTTGTCATTGTAACATTTTTTTCGCCGCAAAAGAACAAAAAACAGCCGCTGCAAATGAAAAGTTTTTGTAAACAAAAGTGACAACCTATTCTTTTTCGGAATCGAAAACCCCGCCGAGGTTGACCTTTTATTTTGTTTTTGATAAAATAAACTGTAAAACTGTATTTTTATATATAGAGAGATATTATAAAGCTAAAACGGCAGATTATTTTTCCGAAAGTAAGGAGATGTTTTTATATGAAAGAGATCCTGATAGCGCCCTCTATTCTTTCCGCTGACTTTGCAAAACTCGGCGAAGAGTGTGCAGCAATGGAAAAAGCCGGTGCGGACCAGCTTCATATCGACGTTATGGACGGCCATTTCGTTCCCAACATCAGCTACGGCGCACCGATAATGAAAAGCCTTCGCAAGGTGAACAAAATGTTCTTTGACACCCATCTTATGATCTCCCACCCCCTTGATTACGTGGAAGATTTCGTAAAAAGCGGCGCCGACAGAATCACTTTCCACCTTGAATGTGAAGATGACACCATGGCGGTCATCGAAAAAATAAAATCTCTCGGAGCGCTTCCGGCAATTGCAATAAAACCCGGCACTCCTTATGAAAAAGTAGTACCCTATCTTCCTTTCATCGAAATGGTGCTTGTAATGACCGTTGAGCCCGGTTTCGGCGGCCAAAGCTTTATGGCGGATATGATGCCCAAAGTAAAGGCCCTTCGCGAGATCGTTTCGAAAGAAGGACTTTCCGTAAACATTCAGGTTGACGGCGGAATCGATAAAAACACCATAAAATTCGCCGCAGACGCGGGCGCAAACATTTTTGTTGCTGGCTCCGCACTTTTCAAACAGGATGATTATGACAAAGCCGTTGCCGAACTTCGTGCCGCGGCAATCTAAATCCAACATTGGAGGAAAACAATGTCTTTTTTTGTAAAGGGTATCGTTCTTGAACAAAAGAAAGAGCCGATGCTCACAAGAAACACCCTGGTCATGCGCCAGGAATTCGAATATTTCGACTGCGATTTTCCGGATACCGCCCTTGAAGATCTTTCGAAAGAACAGATAATCGAGCTTGCGCGCCTTGCCGAGATCGTTGACGAAAGCGACGGAAAAATGCTTTGGGAAAAGCTTGAAAAAGCTTCCCTCGGCGAAAACGCAACGCTTATCATCGACGCCATTGACGACGAACCTTATATTTCCAGCCAGATGAGCATTGGCGTTCACCAGCCGGAAAAACTCGCCCTCGGAATCGAACTTTGCGAAAGGGTCCTTTCGCCCGAAAAAACCTATATCGCGATGTACAAGCATATTTTCGACGTCAACTTCAGCCTTCCGCACCGCGTCGGAAAATATAAAGTCGAAAAAATCGGCGGACTTTATCCCGCCGAAAGCCGCGCTTACCGCCACCTTCCCAAGGGCAAAAACTCCGTTATCGTCGGCTCCTGCGCAATGCTCCATCTTGCAAGAGCGGCGGAAGAGGGAAGAAAAATGACCAGCTGCTTCATAACCGTTGCCGGCGATGCGGTCAAAAATCCCAGAAACGTCGAAGTGCCCATAGGCACCACCGTCGAAAAAATTCTTGAGCTTTGCGGTCTTACCGAAGAACCGGAAGTTATTGTTGCCGGCGGTTCCATGACCGGACGAGCCGTTTTTGAACCCGAAAACGAACTTGTGGGCCCCACCACCCGCGGCGTTATCGCTCTTTGCAAAAGCTTCAGTTCCAAAACCTATAACTGCATCGGCTGCGGAAGATGCGACCACGCATGTCCCAAGGCTCTTTCCGTTTCGATGATGAGAAAGCTTGCCGAACTTGAAAAATTCGACGAACTTCGCGAATACGATGCGGCGCTTTGTATCGGCTGCGGAGCTTGTTCCTACGTCTGCCCTGCAAGGATAGACGTTGCCGCAACCATCATCAAAGCGAAAAAACAGATGGAACTTGCAAGAAAGGAGGGCGTCAGATGAAAGAAAAACTGATGTTCCAAAACGCCCCCCATGTTCGTCAGAGCGAATCCGTCGTCACCATGATGAGTGACGTTATCGTGGCGCTTCTTCCAATCTATCTGATGAGCTTTTTCTATTACGGCGCGAGAAGCCTTGTTCTCGGAATAGTCGGCGCTGTTTCCTGCGCGGTTTTCGCATTTATCGGAAGCATTGTGCTCAAAGAAAAACTTTCGGTAGATCTTACGCCCGTAATAACCGGACTTATCCTTCCGCTTCTTATGCCGGCGGATATCCCCTATTACATACTCATTGCGGCCTGTTCCGTTGCTATTCTTGTTGTAAAAGTGCCCTTTGGCGGCACCGGCAACAACCTTTTCAACCCCGCCGCGGTAGGCTTTGCTTCCGTTGCCCTTTGCTGGCCTGAACTTGTTTTCAGATATCCCGCGCCCATGCAGGTGATCGAGATTTTTGGCGAAAGCACCGCCGCTGCTGCACAAAGCCCCGCATACAGTCTTGCCATAGGCGCCGTTCCGGATTACGAGGTGCTTGATATGATCCTCGGAAGCGTTCCGGGACCCATGGGCGCGACCAACATCTTTGTTGTTGTCGCATGCGGAATCTTTCTTATTGTAAAAAAGGCGGTAAACTGGATGTCCCCGGTTTCCTTCCTTGTTCCTTACGCAGTGCTTTCGATGATCTTCCCGAGGATCGGCGGATCTTCCTTCGAAGCGCTTTGCTATGAACTTTTCAGCGGCACCGTGATTTTCGGCGCGTTCTTCATGCTCACCGAACCGGTAACTTCGCCTAAGCGCGACTTCGGAAAGCTTATGGCGGGAATCACTTCCGCCGTGGCGGTATTCCTTTTCCGTTATTTCGGCGAACTCGAAATGGGCTTTGCAAACGCCCTTATCCTGATGAACGTTTTCTCGCCGCTTTTTGATACCGCCTGTGAAAAAATACTCCGCGTTTACCGCAATAAGGAACTTCTTCTTAAAAAGCTTGGGGGCAAAAAAGCTGAGCCCAAGGAAGAACCAAAACCCGTCGTGCGCGTTCTTGAAAAGAAAGAAGCCGTCGTTCGCGAAACCGTTCCGGCTCTTGAAGTGACCGACGACGCTGTCGAAATCGACCTTTCCGCAGCCGATGAAGCACCGGAAGAGGAACTGGCTTACGAAGAACTCGTCGAAAACGAAGATTTGGAAGAAGAAATTCCCACCGAATCCGAAGAGGAGACTCTTGAAGTCGAAGAAATTTTTGAAGAGGTAATCGAAGAAGAGCCGGTTTCCGAAGAAACCGCCGACGAAGTCGCAACCGAAGAAATTTCCGAAGAACTCGTTGAAAACGAAGATTTGGTCGAAGAAATCTCTGTCGAATCCGAAGAGGAGACTCTTGAAGTCGAAGAAATCATCGACGAAGTCGCAACCGAAGAAGAAACCTCTGACGAAGAACTCGTTGAAAATGAAGATTTGGTCGAAGAAATCTCTGCCGAATCTGAAGAGGAGACTCTTGAAGTCGAAGAAATATCGGAAGAGGTAATCGAAGAAGAGCCGGTTTCCGAAGAAACCGCCGACGAAGTCGCAACCGAAGAAGAAACCTCTGACGAAGAACTCGTTGAAAACGAAGATTTGGTCGAAGAAATCTCTGCCGAATCCGAAGAGGAAACTCTTGAAGTCGAAGAAATTCCGGAAGAACCTGTTCACAAAAAACATTCCGGAAAGAAGAAAAATCCCTCCCTCGTAGATATCCTTCTCGCCGGAGTTTCTAAAAAATACGTCAAAAAATCCCACAAAACCGAAGATGAGGAGGCTGCCGAATGAGTGAAAAAGCAAAAAACCTCTCTGCGGAGATAAAAGACAGCCTTGGCTATCTTTTCTTTAAAAACCCCGTTCTCGTTGCGGGACTTGTAATCGGTCAGCTTGCGGCAGGCTGCACCACAATGCAAAACGGTGCGGCTCTTTCCGTCACCTATTTCTTCATCGTAGTGCCGGTGCTTGTTTTTGCCGCCGCCGTCGGAAAAAACCTTCCCGCATGGGCAAGAGTGATCGCGTATATGATCCTTTCTTCGCTGATGCTTCTGCCCTCCTATTACATCTGCGGAGGTTTTTCCGCAACCATTTTCGACTCTGTGGGAATTTATCCTGCGCTTCTTGCGGTTTCCACCGTTCCGGTAGTATATTCCGAAAAAGTTGCCGAAAGGTTCAGCCTTTCAAAAGCTTTCTTTAACGGAATTTTTCTTGCTCTCGGTTTTGCGCTTACCGCAATGATACTCGGCACCGCAAGAGAATTTTTTGGAAACGGAAGCCTTTGGGGTTATAAACTTGCCGAAGCTTCTTTCCCTGCGGTAAAACTTCCCTTCTGGGGATTCATCCTTCTCGGTTTCATGGCTGCGGGAGTTAACGGAGTTCGCGAAATAATGAAAAAACCGGAATATGAAATTCCGAAAGAAGAGGAGGCGGAAGAATGACTTTTATCGCACAGTTTTTTATCATGATGTTCACCGCCCTCTTCATTGAAAATATCATTTTCACAAGAGCCCTTGGAACAAGCTGGATGTTCTATCTTGTAAAGCGTCCCAAAGAGATAGTAAGATATACCCTCATGCTCATGGCAGTGGTAACTCTTTCCGGCGCAATAGGCTATCCGCTTCGCAGCCTTGTTCACGAAAACGAATTTCGCCATGTGCTGGTCCCGATGATCTATATCGCCGTAATGGCGGTGGTATATGCCGGAGTTTATTTCTTCGTGAAAAAATTCCTTCCCGATGAATTCGAACATTTCGGAAGCACCCTTGGCGTTGCGGTTTTCAACTGCGCCGCCCTCGGAAGCCTTCTTGTTCCTGCCGGTGAAAGGCTCGACTTTTTGAGCACCATCGGTTACGGGATCGGAATGAGCATCGGTTTCGGAATCGCAGTAGTTATTGTCGGTTACGGACTTTCGCGCCTTGAATATTGCCGCGTTCCGAAGATTTTCAAAGGCGTTCCCATCGCTCTTATCTATCTGGGACTTCTTTCCCTTGCATTCTATGGCCTTGTCGGCCACCAGCTTCCCACATAAAGGTGTTTTGTTATGAACAAAAGATATAAAGTAAGACATTACCGCTCCAGGATATATAATCCCATCAAGGGAAAAATAATAAAAGCCGTGGCGATAACCCTTGCCGCCGCAGCTCTTTTTGCCGTGGGCTGGTTTGCCTATGAACCTTTGATGGAAGCGGTAAACGAAAAAAACAAAGAGATTATCCAGAACGATCCGCCGCCGGAAAAACCCCAGGAACCCGCTTATGAGCCGGAACCCGTGGAATTTCTTGAAAAAGAGACCCTTGCGGTGACCGTTCCGGAAGAAAATCTTTACAGCTCCATAAATTTCTATACCTTCCTCAAATCCCTTGACGAAGACGTTACCGCCGTCGTCATCGATATGAAAACAAGGGAAGGCACCGTTACCTATGATTCAAAACAGGTGAGCGTAATAAATGCCGGCGCCGTTCATGAAGAGGCCATGGATATCGAAAAACGCATCAAAACCGCAAAAGACCTCGGTCTTGACGTTGTGGTGCGCATCTTCGCTTTCGAAGACAGCACCGCGCCTTATAATGCCGACGATATGGCTATCCGCTATGAATCCGAGGACGGAGTTCTTTGGCTGGATGACAGCGTTGACAACGGCGGAAAACCCTGGCTCAACCCCTATTCCGATACCGCCCAGAAATACGTTCTCGATATCGTTTTCGATGCCATAGATTTCGGCGCGGACGCAATAATCCTTGACGGAATGCGCTTTCCGGAAAACGAAGGCATGGACTATGCCTATTTCGGAACTTCCGCCGAAAACGTTGCAAAAGGCGATATCCTTTCCCAGTTTGCCCAAAGGATATATTCTTCCGCGGTTCTCACCGATACGGATATAATCATCGCTTATGACGCTTTTGCTGCCGCCACCGAAAGTGATATTTACGGCGCAGATCCTCTCAGTTTCATCGCCGACGGTTACGCACCCTATGTCGACCTTGAAAGATTTATCGGCGAAAACTTCGGCGACGGTCACCGCTTCAGAAATATGCCGGACGATATAACCGAACTTTTCGATGCGGTCTATTCCTCCGTCGGAAACATAGCCGGACTTGAAATGATGCCGGTACTGAAATGCGAAGGATTTGAAAAATCCGATTTTTCGCCGCTTTACCAGTATCTTGACGGAAAAGGTGCCTGCGGAAAAGTTCTTGAATATAACGAAGCTTTCTTCACCGGAATTCCGGAAGAAGAACCTCTTCCCGAAGAAGAACCTCCCGCACCGGTAACCCCTTCCGCACCGGTCGTTCCTCAAACTCCGACCCAGCCTCAGGCACCTGCCGAAGAACCTGAGGAAGAAACCCCTTCGGAAGAACCTGAAGAAGAAACTCCTTCCAAAGATACCGGCGAGGAATATGCCCCCGGCGTCAACGTAAAGGATTATACAAGCAACAATCAGCCCGAAGATGAAGGTTAACAAAAAAGCCGACCCGCAAAAGCGGATCGGCTTTTTTTATTTCATAATTTCTTTTCCCCGAAGGATAAGTATCTGGGTCTTGGCGTCCGGGATCTTTCCTTCCGCAAGGCGGCTGTAAGCCTCTTCAAGGGGCATTTTTATGATATCGAGGAATTCATCTTCATCCGGATTCGGAGCGGACTGTGAAAGTTCTTCCGCCGCAAAAAGGTATATAACCTCGTCGCAGAAACCGGGAGAGGAATACATGGGTCCAAGCTCCGTCCATTTTTTTGCGGTGAGCCCGCATTCTTCAAAAAGCTCCCTTTTTGCACATTCAAGAGGAGTTTCGCCCGGGTCGATTTTTCCTGCGGGCGCTTCAAAAAGCGCTTTTCCCACGGGGTAGCGGAACTGCTCCACGAAAAATGCGTTGCCTTCGCCGTCAAGAGCAAGAACCGCAGCGGCACCCTGGTGTCTTACCACTTCTCTTACAGCTTTTTTGTTTTCAAGCGAAACTTCGTCCTTAAAAACCTTTATGATGTGTCCGTTATAAATTTCGGCGGAATTTATTCTTTCTTCTTTTACTACCATATCAAAACCTCACAGGCTTTTTTTTCTTATTTTATCACAAAAGCAAAAATAAATGAATATCCCGCCGAAAAAAACATTTTTGAGCACGGTGCTCAAAATATAAAAATACCCGTGCTCAAAAAAGCACCGCGCTATTGCGCGGTGCTTTTTTGTCTGTCCCTTTTTCCAAAAAAGAAAGGATAGGCGGCAAAACAGAGGATAAATGCCGCCAGAACGTCGATTATCGAATGCTGTTTAAGAAAAACGGTGGACATACATATAAGGATCGCCACTGTAAAGATAAGAAATTTTCTTTTCGGCGAATCCAGTCCCTTGGTCTTTGCCGCGGTAAATGCCGCCGCAAGCGATCCGATGACGTGGATGGAAGGACAGACGTTCGTGTTCGTGTCGAATTCATAGAACCCTTTAAGGAATTCGGTAAAAAGGTTCTGTCTTTCAAAAACTGCCGGTCTCAGTTCCTGACAGGTAGGGAAAACGAGGTAAACCAGAATGGAAAAGGAATAGGTGAAAATAATGTATTTCATCAATTTCTTAAAGGATTCAACGTCATACAAAAGCGTATAAAGATGGATTCCGATAAGAAACACGAACCAGAAAAGGTAGGGAATAAGAAAAAACTCGCAAAAGGGGATATAATCATCTAAAAAGCAGTGAACGGAATAATAGTTTTCGACCTTATAAAATCTTTCCACAAAAAGAAAAGCCGCGCCGAAAAACGGCCAAAATAAAAGATATTTAAGGTGCGAAAATTCCGGGTCAGTCAGTTTTTTAAGGCGAAATCTTCGATAATCTCTTTCGGGCAAAAGCAATTCTCCTCACCTCCGAGAGTTTTGAAAATTTCGGCGGCGGCGTGTTTTTTGCGGCGTCTCAAAAGATTTGCGGAAAGAAGGCTCAGCCTTTCGGGGCTGTCAAGAAGAAAAAGACATTTTTCCGCAAGCTCCTTACAGGAATCTGCGGTTTCGCCGCCGCCCGCTTCAAGGAAAAATTCAAGGTTGTGTTTTTCGCAGCCGGAGACCGCATCGATGAAAACCATCGGAACGCCTTTTGAAAAAGCTTCGGTGGAAGAAAGACCGCCGGGCTTTGTAAGATAAAGGTCGGCGCTGTCCAGAAGGAGCGAAACATCGCTCACATAGCTCATTATGTGTATATTTTCAGTGGTTTTATACTTTTCGTATAGATTGTTAAAGAGCTTTTGATTGGTTCCGCAAACAACGCTTATTTCCACGTCGCTTTCTGCGGTTTTTGAAAGGATGTCGGTTATCTCCTCAACTGGGCCGCAGCCCATACTTCCGCACATTATAACAAGGTGGCGGTGAGCGGGAGAAATCGAGAAAGAAAGTTTGGCCCGGTTTTTCGGTATGTTTTCATAAAACCTTTCGTTAACGGGGATTCCTACCGGGAAAATCTTTTCAAAAGGTATTCCTTTTGAGACGAATTCCTTTGTGACGGTTTCATCCGGAATAAAATAATAATCATAATCAAAAGCACAAACACCGGGACTGCAGGTATAGTCCGTTGCCACAAAGGCGGTTTTTACGTCCGAAAATTCTCCGTCGGAAAAAGCTTTTTTAAGCATGATTCCCGGAAAAACGTGGACGGATATGACCGTGTCGTATCTGCCGCTTTTTATAAGGTTTGAAAGTTCTTTCGCGCCTTTTTCAAAAATCACGGAAAGGGCGGATTCTTTTTCAAAAGCACCGGGACGCTTTTCGGCAACCTCATATCCCACCGAAAAGACCTTCGGAAACTTTCGGTACATGAGCGAATGTCCTTCGGACATCATCTTCGTAAAATTTTTCGAAACGAACGAAAGCGAATCGGCAATGTCGCAAACGTCACCGTTTTGTTCAAAACACTTCTGAATTGCTTTGGCGCAGGAATTATGACCGCCGCCGGTGTTGCAGCTGAGTATCAGAACACGCATCTGACGCCCTCCTTTTCTCAAAAAATCATTTTGCCGCAGGGCATTTTCTTTTATAGACGGAAACAAGCCTCGGACGGTTGTAACGCTGAATAACAATAAAAACAAAGTTTATGAAAACGCTCAGAAAAAAGCAGATAACGCCGCCGGCACCCGGCCAGATAAAAAAATATCCAGCGCCGAAAACAATAAGCCAAAAATGCACCGCCTCGGCAACGCAGGTTTCTTTTATCATTATGAGAAGGCTTTCTTCGTCCGGGGTTCCAAAAAGTTTTTTCGGCGGCATGATATTTTTAAAAATGCGGCTCATATCGGGAACGTGGCTTTGCCACTTAGCAATGCCGATTTTTCTATAGATCTTACCGTTTTTCTCAAAGTCGAAAGGCAAAAACGGAAGCCTGTCAAAATGAAAGATCTTTTTTGGAACGAGTCTTCCTACAAAAAACGAGAGGAATCCGAGCAGTAAAAAATAGACTGAACTTCGGATAAAATATTTCATACCATCACTCTTTATTATCATTTGTTCCATAGTAATAATAGCTCGAAATTTGTAACATAATTTAAACTGGATATCAATTTTTGTTGACCAAACAAAAAAACGGGCGGAAGATCCGCCCGTTTTATTGCCGTCGTCCCATACGGTGGTTCGAGTCCCCGGTTTTCGTATAAACAAAAAACGACAGACAAAAAGTCTGTCGTTTTTTCTTGGTGCGCTGCAAGGGACTCGAACCCCTGGCCTACTGATTCGTAGTCAGTCACTCTATCCAACTGAGCTAGCAACGCAAACCGCGGTTTTTTTACCGCGTTTGATATAATAACATAATTTATTGAAGTTGTCAACCTTAATTTTGAAAAAAGTTTTTTTAGAAGAGGTTTCTGCGGAATTTGTTCCAGCGGCGGCGGGAAAAAACAACCGTCACAGCCGCAACAGCAGAAAGAACAAGCCAGACTGTCATAACGATTCCCCAGCCGGCAGTATCAACAAGAACGCCCGTGACCCAGCTCATTATTGCGGTGCTTAAATTGGCTATGGCGTTAAGCGTACCGGTGATCATGGAAACCTTGCCCACGTTGTGAAAATACATCGGTATTGTGCCGACGATGAACATATTTTGTCCAAGGCTGCAGGCATAGGTCACCGCAAGGGCAACAATTGAAACGACGATGGAAAATCTTCCGAAAAGCGCAAGCAAAGAAAGTGCCGCAGAGGAAATGATAAACAGAATGAAAAGGGAAGAAAGTTCGTCCCTTGTTTTCACCATGATGCGGTTTGCAAGATAAGGTCCGAAAAGTCCGAAAACCGGAAGAAGCGTTCCCGTAAGGATAGAAACGACGGAATTCATCTCGAACATATCGCTGATAAAGGTAGGCACCCAGGTGGACATGCAGTCCTTGAGGATTCCCTGAACGCCGGAAGCCACCGCAAGGGTCATAAGACCGGAAACCATAAGAAGCTTTATAAAGTTGCTCGGGATTTCATCGTGGGGAACGGCTTCGCCATCGTCGCTCACGAAAACGGGTCTTTCTTCGATGACGCCGTTTTTATCTGTGTTCTTTTCTATTCTGGTGGTAACGATTATCCAGACCACCGCTGCCAGCATCGTGCAGATGCTTCCGCTGATGAACGAAGCTCTCCAACCACTCATACTGATAAGAAGCGCGGAAAGAATATATGCAAAAAGAGTTCCGCCCGCCATGGTGGTGGCAAGAGCGGTGCAGGCTTTCTGGCGCCTTTCGGTAAGAACTCTGTCAGAAACTATTCTGCAAATGGGTGCCCACAAAAGCGCCTGAGAAAGGCCGTTCATGCTCCAAAGGGCGACCATAAGGATAAATGGCGGCTCGAAGCTTATGGCAAGGTTTATAAGCGAAGAGCAGGCAAGTCCCGTAAAAACAAGATAGCGCGGCGGAACTTTGTCACCAAGCCAGCCGCTCAAAAACTGGCCCAGACCGTAACAAATAAAAAAGCCGGTGGTAACGGCACCGGCTTCGGATTTGAGAAGTATTCCCGAATTTGTCATTTCCGCCATGGAAGCGGAAAAGTTCAGCCTGCCGATATATGAAAAACTGTATGCTATCCAGCAAACAGCAACAAAAAGTGCGGTTATGTTGCCGCTTGCGATTTTTTTCTTTACCATAAGGGCAACACCGCCTTTCATAATATCAACAGTTTTATTAAATAATTATATCATTAAACTTTATTCAATACAATATCGCGAAGTTCATAAAATAAAAGCGCGTTTTTTGTAAGCGAAGCATTATAAAAAATTTTTTTGAAAATAATTACCGAAAATATATTGACAAATATATGCAAAAATGCTAATATGATATCTGGTTAGGGAGGCCTAACTTTTATTTAAGTTTTTAAGTTAGTCAGGACTAACTCCCTTATTATTCAGTAAGCAAGGTGATACACGTGAATCTAATGTCTGCAGAAGAGGGCAAAGAATATATCATCAAATCCATCGAAACCGACGATGAAGAACTTGATGCTTTTCTTTTCTCTCTCGGATGTTACAGCGGCGAACCTATAACGGTCGTTTCCCGTCTTAAAAAAATGTGTACCGTTTCAATCAAAGACGGAAGATACAGCATCGATAACCAGCTGGCAGAAGCGATCACGGTGGAATGACCCCACCCACTTGTTCGGAAAGCAAACGCCGCTTTCCGAATAACAGTTAGTGTATCCTAACCCAAAACGGTTTTTAATTTACTTTTTACATAAAGGAGCATCACGTTAATGAGAATTGCGCTTGCGGGCAACCCAAACAGCGGAAAAACCACAATGTATAACGCCATAACCGGACGAAACGAAAAAGTCGGCAACTGGGCCGGCGTTACCGTCGAGAAAAAAGAACACCCCATAAAGAAAGCCTTTTATGACGGAGCGGAAGAACTTATTGCCGTCGACCTTCCCGGCGCATATTCCATGTCCCCCTTCACTTCCGAAGAGAGCATAACAAGTTCCTATGTAAAAAACGAAAACCCCGACGTTATTATCAACATCGTTGACGCCACCAACCTTTCCAGAAGCCTTTTCTTCACCACCCAGCTTCTTGAACTCGGTGTTCCGGTGGTCGTTGCGCTCAACAAAGCAGACATCAACGAAAAGAAAGAGACCGTCATCGATTCCAAACTTCTTTCCGAAAAACTCGGCTGCCCGGTCGTAAATACCGTTTCCACAGAAGCCGAAGGCCTTAAAGAAGTTGTAAAAACCGCAGTGGAACAAGTTGGAAAAGACCAGAAAGCACCTTATGAAGAGGGCGACGTTGACCTTACCGATAAAGAAGCCGTCGTTGCCGCGGACAGAAAACGTTTCGAGTTCGTAAACGGCATCGTAAAAGCCGTCGAATCCAGAAAAGTTCTTACCAGCCAGAGAAACACCGGCGATAAGATTGACGCCGTTCTCACCAATAAATGGCTCGGAATCCCGATCTTTGCGGTGGTAATGACCCTCGTATTCCTTATCTCTCAGCACGAAAACGGAATCGGCGTAATGATCGCCGATCTTCTTGTTGGCTGGATCGAAACCTTCCAGGGCTGGGCAGGTGAGATGCTTTCCGGCGCAAGCCCCATTCTTACCGCACTTCTCGTTGATGGCATTATCGGAGGCGTAGGCGCCGTTGTCGGATTCCTTCCCCTCGTAATGGTAATGTATTTCCTTATCGCCCTTCTTGAAGATTGCGGATATATGGCAAGAGCCGCCGTTGTTCTTGACCCGATCTTCAAAAAAGTCGGTCTTTCCGGAAAATCCGTCATTCCCTTCGTAATCACCATCGGCTGTGCCGTTCCCGGCGTCATGGCAAGCCGTACCATTCGTAACGAGCGCGAACGACGCGCCACCGCAATGCTTGCACCTTTCATGCCCTGCGGTGCAAAAATTCCGGTAATTTCCCTTTTTGCCGGCGCGTTCTTTGAAAACGCGGGTTGGGTAAGCGCCCTTATGTATTTTGCGGGAATCGTACTCATCTTCCTTGGCGCTCTTCTCATTAACGCCATCACCGGCTATAAAGCAAAAAAATCCTTCTTCATCATCGAGCTTCCGGAATATAAAATTCCAAGTCTCGGAAGAGCTTTCAAATCCATGTGCAGCCGCGGCTGGTCCTATATCGTAAAAGCCGCGACCATAATTCTTCTTTGCAACACTGCCGTTCAGATAATGCAGACCTTCGACTGGTCCTTCGGCGTTGCCGAAAGCGCGGATTCTTCTATCCTCGCTTCCATCGCAGGCCCCTTCGCATATCTTCTTGTTCCCATTGTCGGCGTTCTTTCCTGGGAATTCGCCGCAGCGGCTATCACCGGCTTTATCGCAAAAGAAAACGTTGTCGGCACCCTTGCCGTCTGCTTTGTCGGACTTGACCACCTTATCAATACCGAAGAGCTTGAAATGATGGAAGGCGCAGGCGCAGAGATTGCCGGAGTTATGGCTATCACCAAAGCCGCCGCTCTTGCATACCTTATGTTCAACCTTTATACCCCGCCTTGCTTTGCGACTATCGGTGCAATGAATGCCGAAATGAAGAGCGCAAAATGGCTTTGGGGCGGAATCGCTCTTCAGCTCGGCGTAGGCTATACCGTTGCGTTCCTTGTATATCAGATCGGAACTCTTATTACCGAA
Source organism: Oscillospiraceae bacterium (assembly GCA_017468365.1). Lineage (GTDB taxonomy): Bacteria > Bacillota > Clostridia > Oscillospirales > Ruminococcaceae > UMGS1668. The sequence goes on from JAFUIS010000010.1 coordinate 125,962, forward strand.
GGCACCTTCGGAACCGGCTTTGTTCCCGGACTCATCGCAGTTATCGCAATGGTCGTAATCGTCGTATGGCTTTGCCTCACCGCTGAAAAACGCGTTGCAAAAGAAAAAGCCCTTAAAAAATCCTGAAATTAAAAGAAAGGAACAGTCTTTATGGAAGACCTTATTCTTATAGTTATCCTCGCTGTAATCATCGGACTTGCGGCACTTTATATTTATAAGCAAAAGAAAAAAGGCAGCAAGTGCATCGGATGTCCCTATGGCTGCTCCTGCAGCAAAAACACAGAAAACGGCGGCAAAGGCTGCTGTGACCATAATTGAGCCTTTGGAAAAGCGCCGCGGAAAAAATTCCGCGGCGCTTTTCTTTTTCAAAAAATATGCTAAAATGTTTCTTATAAACGAAAAGGGGGCGAATTAAACGGAAACCTTAAAAGAAAATCTTTTTTCAATGGCAGATGAAAAATACCGCGATTTTCAAAGCGCGCTTATGCCCACCGTGCCAAAAGAAAAAATCATCGGAATAAGAACGCCCCTTTTAAGAAAATTTGCCAAGGAGTTTTATAAAACTTCCGAAGCGAAAGATTTTCTTTCGGCGCTCCCCCATGAGTTTTATGAAGAAAACAATCTTCATGCCTTCCTTCTCGAACAGATGACCGATTTCGAAGAATGCGCCGAAAAGGTCACCGCCTTTTTGCCCTTTGTGGATAATTGGGCGACCTGCGACGGAATGTCACCAAAGGTTTTTAAAAAACACAAAGCCGAACTTCTGCGGTATATAAAAATCTGGCTCGGAAAAAGCGGCACATATTCCGTCCGTTTCGGAATAAAAATGCTTATGGAACATTTTCTTTCCGAGGATTTCAAAACCGAATATCCGGAAACCGTCGCAAAAATAAAAACCGAAGAATATTATATCAGGATGATGCAGGCATGGTATTTTGCCACAGCGCTGGCAAAACAGTATGAAGCGGTTTTGCCTTTTATCGAAAAACGCACACTCCCAAAATGGACCCACAACAAGGCGATACAAAAAGCCGTCGAAAGCTATCGAATCACGGCCGAACAGAAAGCATATCTCAAAACCCTTAAAATAAAGTAGAGCGGAAAAAACTTCCGCTCTTTTTATTTTATAAATAAAGTTAACAAAATATGCCTTGTTTTTTGCGGCAAATGATGTAAGATAAAAACATAATGGGAAAAACTATGATTTTTTAAGAAAGGGGGCAGCTTTACGGACCTTAGTTCAAGACTTTCGTCGCTTAAAGGCGTAGGCGAAAAACGCGAAAAGCTTTATCAAAAGCTTGGGATAAACTGCATCGGCGACCTTCTGGAACATTACCCAAGGGGTTATCTTGACCTCACCGGAACCCTTTCGATAAAAGATGCCTCCGATGAACACCCCTGCGCAGTTCGCGCAACCGTTACCCAAAAAGGCGCCACAAGACCTATCAGAAAAGGTCTTACCGTTTCAAAAGTCCGGGCAACGGATATGGAGCGGGATCTTCTTATAACTTTCTTTAACGGAAAATATACCGTCGAGGCCCTTGAAGTCGGAAAAGAATATATCTTTTTCGGCGATTTTACAAAGCGCCTTACCGGCGGCGAAATGAATTCTCCGACGGTCATTTCCGCCGAAGAAAGCGGATTTCTTCCCCAGTATCCGCTGACCGAGGGACTTTCGTCAAAAATGGTCTCCGCCCAGATGAAAGCCGCCCTTGAAAATTGCGGTCACCTTATAAAAGAAACTTTGAGCACCGAAATTATCGAAAAATACGGTCTGTGCTCAAAAGCCGAAGCTATATGCTCGATACATTTCCCGGCAAACGAAAAGGAGCTTGAAAAAGCGAAAAAGCGCCTTATTTTCGAAGAGTTTCTGACATTCTCTCTCGGCATGAGCCTTACCAAAGGAAGAGTGCGCGAATCTTCGGGAAATGCTTTTTCGGATTTGAGCACGGAGGAATTCACCGATTCTCTCGGCTTTGAGCTCACCGGTGCTCAAAAACGCGTTATCGCCGAATGCAAAAAAGATATGTGCTCGGCGGTGCCCATGAGCCGTCTTATCCAGGGCGACGTTGGTTCGGGAAAAACCGCCGTTGCCGCTTCCTGCATGTATTTTGCGGCAAAAAACGGCTTTCAAAGCGCAATGATGGCACCCACCGAGGTGCTTGCTTCCCAGCACAAAGCCACCCTTGAAAAAATGTTTGCACCCTTCGGAATAAAGGTCGCCCTTCTTACCGGTTCGATGAAGGCTTCGGAAAAAGCCGCCGTAAAAGCGATGATAGAAAGCGGAGAAGTGACTATCGTCACCGGTACCCATGCTCTTATTCAGGAAGACGTGGCTTTTAAAAACCTCGGTCTTATCATCACCGATGAACAGCACCGTTTCGGCGTTCGTCAGCGTCTTGCCCTGGGCAAAAAAGGAACGGCGCCCCACGCCATAGTCATGTCCGCAACGCCCATTCCCAGAACGCTTGCTTTTGTTCTTTACGGTGATCTTGATGTTTCGGTGCTCGACGAAATGCCGAAAAACAGGATTCCGGTAAAGACCTATCTCGTCGGCCCGGAACTTTCCCAAAGGGTCATGGGCTTTGTCAGAAACTTTGCAAAAGAGGGAAAACAAAGCTATATCGTCTGCCCGCTTATCGAAAGAAACGAAGATTCACTTCCGCTCGAAGCTGCCGCAGACCTTGCGGAACAGATAGCCGGTCAGGAGCTGGTTGACTGCAACGTGGGACTTCTTCACGGAAAAATGAAACCCGCCGAAAAAGAAAGAGTAATGGCGGCCTTTGCAAGAAATGATCTTCAGGTGCTGGTTTCCACCACTGTAATCGAAGTCGGCGTCGACGTTCCCAACGCCGTCTGCATGGTCATCGAAAATGCCGAGCGCTTCGGTCTTTCCCAGCTTCATCAGCTTCGGGGAAGAGTTGGAAGAGGCGCGGAACAAAGCTACTGCATCCTTATTTCCGGAAACAAATCTCCCGAAACAAAACGCCGCCTTGAAGTTATTGCAAAAACCTCCGACGGTTTCAAAGTTGCGGAAGAGGACCTTAAACTTCGCGGTCCCGGCGACTTTTTCGGTTACCGCCAAAGCGGTCTTCCAATGCTCAAAATGGCGGATATGATGACCGACATAAAACTTCTCGAAATCGCAAAAAAAGCCGCCGCGGAGATCCTTATTGATGACCCCGGGCTTTCGAAAGAAGAAAATGCCGTCCTTTCCGGCAACATCCAAAGGCTTCTTTCCGAAACCGCAATGTGACTTTGCCTTGTCATAAAGGTGCAATAGTAGTATAATTATATAATTAAATATTTTTAAAAAAGGAGGGAAAACCGATGACAGGGACAGAAAAAACTTCGGAAAACGCAAAAATCGCGCTTTTTATCGCAATAATCATCCTTCTTTCGGTAACGCCTCTGGGCTATATTTCCCTTGGAATAATCAATGCCACCACTATCCAGATGCCGGTAATAATCGGCGCGGTGCTTTTCGGCTGGAAAAAAGGCGCTTTTCTCGGGGGAGTTTTCGGAATAACAAGCCTTATAAAAAACACCGTTCAGCCGAACCTCACCTCCTTTGTTTTTTCGCCTTTTGTACCGGTTTTCGGTGAAGAAAGCGGAAGCTTTTTTGCAATAATCATAAGCCTTCTGCCAAGAATAATGATCGGCATTGTTGCCGCCGGGGTTTTTGCCCTTCTTTCAAAAACAAAACTCAGCGCCGCAGTAAAAAGTGCCGCCGCGGGTTTTTGCGGATCGCTCACCAACACCGTTCTGGTAATGGGCGGGATCTATTTATTCTTCGGCGAAAGCTATTCCGCCGCAAAAGAAATGGCCTATGAAACTCTTTTGGCGACAGTTGCCGCAACCATAACCGGAACGGGAATAACCGAAGCGGTGATTTCCGCAGTCGCCTGCGGAGCTGTCTGCGCCGCACTGATAAAATACACCAAAAAGACAAGAACTTAAGAGAGGAGGGACCCTGTAAAATGGCAAAAAAAGAACAGAACGAATTTGAAGCCGCAAGAAGAAAACGCCGCAAAAAATTTGCAGCGCAGCGCACAAGAAAAGTGATAGGAATTCTTCTGGCCGCGGGTCTTCTTCTCGGTGCAATATATCTTTTCATAACCGAAGATATCGGCGGAATAATCGGCGACAGGATCGCTTCTTCAGCTGCCGGTTCCGAAGGTTTTCCCGTAGATATGAGCGGAATGACCGTAAAAGATACCTTTTCCGTCGGCGAACATATCGGCGTTATGACCGATGCGGTATATTTCCTTTTCGCAGAAAACGGAAAACAGCTTCTTTCCGCCCAACACGGTTTTGCAAACCCGGTGGTGGAATCTGCCGGAAGAAGGTTCCTTATCTATGACCAGGGCGGAAACAAGCTTATGGTCCGCATGCGCGACAAAATTCTTTTTGAAAAAGAGTTCGAATATAAAATCATAAGCGCCGATATTGCCGAAGACGGAACCCTTTCCGTAATAACTTCCGCCCAGCGCTATGCCTCAAGGCTCCACGTTTTTGACAGCAGCTATGAGGAAGAAATTTTCACCTGGTCCGCCTCCGATGAATACATCATCTGTGCCGATACCGACAGCGAAAGCAAAACCGTTGCCGCCGCCGCTCTTTCGGCAAATGCCTCCGGCGAAATGGTCACCACCGTTCACGTCTTTACCACCGAAGCCGCCGTTGAACTTGCCAAAAAAGAATTCAAAGGTGCCTCCGTTTTAAGCCTTGAATATGACGACGACGGAGACATAAAACTCATCTGCGACACCATTGCCGCGGTGCTTGATAAAGACGCCAACATCCTTGGAAGCGTTATGTATAAATCCACCCCCGCAGGTGTTATCAACGTTTGCGGAAAAGCGGGCGCGGTGATAATTTTTGACCGCTTTACCGAAGCCCGCGCCGCCGATGCCATGTTCCTCGGCGAAAACTTTGAAGAAATCAAAACCGTTTCTATAAGCGGAAAATATATCTGCAGCGACGGCAACCTTTCACGAAGCGCAGTATATTGCTCCGGAACGGCATATATCTTTAACTCGAACGGCGAATGCACCGCAAAATTCGAATCCGAACAGGATGCGGTTCTCATCTCTCTCGGGAAAGAAAAACTTTTCGCCGTCACCCGCGACCAGCTTTGTGAAATCGAAAGCTGACATTTTTAATCGAAAGGAAGTGACCCACGGGGTTTGTCTTTTGCCTCGATAATTTATGACGTCCTCGCGGTCGTCATTGTAATAAACTGCATATCCCGGGGAGCAAAAAACGGCTTTGCAAAAACCGCGGTCCAAACTGTCGGCTACGTTTGTTCCGCAATCGCCGCACTGGTTGTGGCAAGCATCGCCGCGGCGCTTATTTATTCCCTTGCTCTTGAACCCGAGATAATGACCCGCATCGAAGAAGGTATTTCCGGCGCTGCGGATGCCGAAAGCGTCCTTAACGGAGTGACTTCCGCCATCGAAGGACTTCCGGCAATTTCGGGACTTCTTTTTGATTTCGGCGGAGTTGCCGAAACTCTTGCCGAAAGTTTTGACCTTGACTATCACGAAATAGCAAAAAACGTTTCGCAAACCGCAATTGAACCGGTGGTCATGCCGATTTTGAGGACCGTTATCTTTGCTTTCACGCTGATAATCCTTTTTGCCGCGGTATCCCTTATCGCAAAAGGCTCGAAAGTCGTCAATGACGTTCCGGTAATCGGAAAGGCAAACGGATTTTTCGGCGGCATATTCGGAATAATAAACGGCGCGCTGGAACTTTGCATTGCCGCAGTAATCCTTAACGCGGTGATAAAAACCGGTTCCTTCCCCGAAGTTTTTTCCGAAGAAATAATTTCAAAAACAATTCTTTTCAGAATGATATATTTTCCCGTCTGCGGATATATTGACTGAAAGTTAATTTTCTCCATGGAGGATTTTTGATGAACAGTATGCTTTGTTCAAGATGCAAAAAAAGAATGGCGGTGGTTTTTGTCACCCGCATGGAAGGCGACAAAACCTTTAACGAAGGACTTTGCCTTCAGTGCGCAAAGGAACTCGGAATAAAACCCGTCGAAGACCTTATGAATAAAATGGGAATTTCCGGCGACGAACTCGACGCCATCAGCGAACAGATGATGGGAATGGAAGAGGGCGACCCCAACTTCGAAATGGGCGGAGCCCAGGCTTTTCCTTTTCTCAACAGCATTTTCGGCGACGGAATGATGCCGGCAGAAGGTCAGCCCGAAGAACCTTCCGGCGCGGCAAAAAATCCGAAGAAAACCGGAAAAAAGGGAAAACCCGAAGAAAAGAAATTCCTTAACCTTTATTGCCAGAACCTTACCGAAAAGGCAAAAAAAGGCGGTTTTGACCCCATTATCGGACGCGAACGCGAAATTGGACGCGTTGTCCAGATTCTCAACCGCCGAACCAAAAACAACCCCTGCCTTATCGGTGAACCCGGCGTTGGAAAAACCGCCATTGCCGAAGGAATTGCCCAGAAAATCGCCGCAAACGAGGTTCCCGCAAAACTTGCCGGAAAAGAACTCTGGATGCTTGACCTCACTGCGCTTGTTGCCGGAACCCAGTTCCGCGGACAGTTTGAAAGCCGCGTAAAAGGCCTTGTGGACGAGGTAAAACGTGAAGGCAACATCATCCTTTTCATTGATGAAATCCATAACCTTGTAGGCACCGGCGATGCCGAAGGCAGCATGAACGCCGCCAACATCCTTAAACCCGCGCTTTCCCGCGGGGAACTTCAGGTCATCGGCGCCACCACCTTTAACGAATACAGAAAGCACATCGAAAAAGATGCCGCCCTTGAACGCCGTTTCCAGCCGGTGACTGTCGAAGAACCTTCCATAAAGGACAGCATCGCTATTCTCAAAGGTGTTGCGCCCAACTATGAAAAATTCCACCACGTAAAAATAAGCGACGAACTTATCGAAAGCTGTGTCCGCCTTTCCGAAAGATATATCACCGACCGCTTCCTTCCCGATAAAGCCATCGACCTTCTTGACGAAGCCTGTTCCTGCAGCGCCCTTGCGAACAAGGAACTTGCCCGTTACGAAATAAGCGGACAGAAACTCCGCGCCGTTCAGGAAAAGATCGAGGCTCTTCAGCAGGAAGAAACCATCGACTATGAGGCTCTTGCCACCGCAAAAGCCGAAGCGCTCCAGCTTGAAATAGAGCATAACCGCCTTGAACCCATCGCTCTTGCGGCAGAAGTTTCGCCCAAAGACCTTGCCACCGTTATCGAACTCTGGACGGGTATTCCCGCAAGCAAAGTTCAGGAAAGCGACCTTCGAAAGCTCGGCGAACTTGAAGCCACCCTTAAAAAACACGTCATCGGCCAGGACGAAGCCTGCAAGCTTGTTGCAGCCGCGGTAAAACGTTCCAGAGTCCAGATTTCCGCCAGAAGAAGACCCGCCTCCTTCATCTTTGTGGGTCCCACCGGCGTTGGAAAAACCGAACTGGTAAAAGTTCTTGCAAACGAACTTTTCCAGACCGAAGATCCCCTTATCCGCCTTGATATGTCCGAATTTATGGAAAAACACGCGGTTTCAAGAATCGTCGGTTCTCCTCCCGGCTATGTTGGTTATGACGAAGCGGGCCAGCTCACCGAAAAAGTCCGCAGAAAACCCTATTCCGTAATACTTTTCGATGAAATTGAAAAAGCGCACCCGGACGTAATGAACATTCTTCTCCAGATACTTGACGAAGGAAAAATCGCCGATGCCCACGGGAGGACCGTTTCTTTCGCGAACACCGTCATCGTGATGACCTCCAACGCCGGAAGCGAAAACAAGGAAAAAGCCCTCGGCTTCGGAAGAGATTCCTATGACCTTGAAAAAGACAAAGTCTATAAGGCCCTTGCACAGTTCCTCCGCCCCGAATTTATCGGAAGAGTGGACGAAATCGTCGTGTTCCACAGCCTTTCTGCCGAAGATTACGAGCGCATTGCAGCTCTTCGCCTTGACGAACTGCGCCAGCCTCTTATGGAAAAAGGAATCAGCCTTTCCTATGATGATGCCGCACTTAAAGCCATCGCCAAAAAGTCCCACGGAAACAAGGGCGGCGCCCGCGACCTCGTAAGAGTCATCCGCAAGGATATCGAAGACAAGGTCTGTGAACTTATCGTCGATAACGCCGACAAAAAACTTTCCGGAATCGCCGTTTCCGCAGAAGAAGGCGAAATCACCGTAAAGGAATCTTTCAGAACCCCGGAGCTTGAAGCGTGATGAACATTCAGACCGAACGCACCGTTATAAGGGATTTTTGCGAAAAAGACGCAGACGACCTTTATGAAATTCTTGGCGATGAAAGGGCCATGGAATTTCTGGAGCCTGCTTATGATTACGAAAAAACAAAAGATTTTCTCAAAAACTTTTGCATGGAACGCAAAGGAGCCTTTGCCTGCGAATATTACGGCAAAGTCATCGGCTACATTCTTTTTAACGAATATGAACCCGGCGTTTATGAAATGGGCTGGGTTTTCAATAAAGAATATTGGGGAAAAGGCCTTGCTTACGAAGCCTGCTCGGCTCTTTTGAATTACGGTTTTGCCGAGCTTGGAATACACAAAGTTTTTGCGGAAACCGTTGACGGAATAAAATCCGTATCACTTATGCAAAAACTCGGCATGAAATGTGAAGGCATACAAAAATCCCACACCCGCGACAATAATGGAAAATGGTGCGACGTTTATCTTTACGGAAAACTTAATGAAGCTTGATAAATGAAAAAAAGGCACCGAAAAACCGGTGCCTTTTTGTGCATCTGCAACGTTTTTGCCCGCTCGATACACTTATATAATGAAACCTTTTGAAAAAGGAGGATCTTATATGAAAAAACGCGCAGCTTATCTTATTTTTGCCCTTCTCATTGCGTTTATGATGCCCGTGACCGCCTTCGCAAATGCGGACCTTCCGCCTTTTCTTACGGTGATCGTTGAAAACCCGCCGGAAGATCTTGAACTTTCGGTGGAAATTCCTCCGGAAAATTTCAGCGAATATCAGGACGCACCCAAGGAGGTCATTATCCGTCCCCATGAACTTGCCTGGGAGACCCATTACCGCTTCCGCGTGATCGGATATAACTATGACGAGATCGCGCTCAATAACGTCACGCTCGTTGTCACCGCGGGCGGAAAAACCTTCCGCTGCGATATTCCCGAAGAGGAGCTTTGGAACTATAACGGCTTCGTCACCCTTGATATTGATGACGAGACCCTTATTCCCGGCACAAAACCCGGAAGAACGGCGCTTCTTGCCGCCCTTCGAATTTCCGTGACCCTTCTTCTCGAAGGAATTCTTTTCTTCATCTGGGGAATGAGAAAAACAAAAAGCTGGATCATCTTCCTTGTAACTAATCTTATCACCCAGGGCTGGCTCAATATTTACGTTGCCGGTCCAAAACACAACCAGTATTTCGTAATGGCGGTGGCGCTTTTCGAGATACTTTTCTTCATCGTCGAAGGAATCGCGTTCTTTATCTTCATAAAAGAATTTTCCGAAAAGAAAGGCGGAAAAGCCGGCGCCTTTGCGTTTGCTTTCTTTGCAAACGTTCTGAGCTATATTGTGGGCAGCCGAATGCTCACCTGGCTTCCGGTATAAATCACATAACAAAAAAGCACCTGCGTCGCAGGTGCTTTTTTTATTGCCTTTTTATCAGTCGAGTTCGAATGCGCCGGTATAAAGTCTGTAATAGGTGCCTTTTTGCTCGATAAGTTTGTCGTGGCTTCCGCGTTCAATAATGCGTCCGTGGTCAAGGACCATGATGACGTCGGAGTTCTGAACGGTGGAAAGACGGTGTGCGATGACAAAGACGGTCCTTCCGTACATAAGAGCGTCCATACCGCGCTGTACGATAGCTTCGGTGCGGGTGTCGATAGAAGAGGTCGCTTCGTCAAGGATCATTACAGGCGGGTCTGCAACCGCCGCCCTTGCGATGGAAATAAGCTGGCGCTGTCCCTGGGAAAGACCGCTTCCGTCGCCTTCAAGAACGGTGTCGTATCCGTTGGGAAGCATGCGGATGAAAGAATCCGCATCAGCAAGTTCCGCCGCGGCGATACATTCTTCGTCGGTGGCATCGGGTCTTCCGTAGCGAAGGTTTTCCATTACCGTTCCGGTAAAGAGGTTTACATCCTGAAGAACGACGCCCATGGAACGGCGAAGGTCGTTTTTGTTTATGTCGCGGATATTGATACCGTCATAGGTGATGATTCCGTTTTCAATATCGTAAAAATGGTTGATAAGGTTCGTAATGGTGGTTTTTCCTGCACCGGTCGCACCAACAAGGGCAACTTTCTGTCCCGGTTCGGCATAGAAGGTTACGTCGTGAAGAACGCGTTTTCCCTCAACGTAGGAAAAATCCACGTGCTCAAGATGAACTTCGCCTTTGAGCTCGCGATATTCGAAACCGCCGTCCTCAAGGGGGATTTTCCATGCCCACTGTTCGGTACGCTCTTCGGTTTCTTCGATAGAGCCGTTTTTCTTCGTCATGTTGACAAGGGTGACTTTGCCGTGGTTTTCTTCAATAGGCTCGTCGATGAATTCAAAAATTCGTTTTGCGCCGGCGGTAGCCATGATAACGGAGTTTATCTGGTTCGAAACGTTGCCTATGGGCTGACAAAAGCTTCTTGAAAGCTGAAGGAACGAAGCGATAGTACCGAGGGTGAGAACGCTTATTCCGGTGAGGGAAAGGTTCGGCATTCCCGAAAGGGCAAGATATCCGCCGCAAATGGCGATGATGACGTAAAGGAAATATCCAAGTCCGTTCATAAGGGGCATAAGGGTGTTTGCAAACTTGTTGGCGTTGGTGGCGTTTTCGCAAAGCTCGCCGTTCCTTACGTCAAAAGCCTCTTTTGCCTTGTCCTCATGGTTAAAGACTTTTACGACCTTCTGGCCGTTTATCATTTCTTCAACGTAACCGTTCATTCCCGCAATGGAGCGCTGGGCCTGCATGAAATATTTTCCGGATTTTCCGGTGATTTTTCCGAGAATTTTGAACATGAAGAATGTGAAAACAAGAACGATAAGAGTGAGCCAGATGCTCTGGAGAAGCATTGAGGTGAAAACAAAAACAATGGTCAGAACGGACTGTATTACCTGGGGAACACTTTGGGAAAGCATCTGTCTCAAAGAGTCGGCGTCGTTGGTGTAATAGCTCATAACGTCACCGTGGCTGTGGCTGTCAAAATATTTTATGGGAAGGCGCTGCATATGGCGGAACATCGAAGAACGGATGTCTTTAAGAATGTTCTGGGTAACTTTTGCCATGGTGCGGTTATAAAAAAGCGCCGAGAAAATACCCACAAGATAAATCACCGCCATAAAAGCAAGGGCGCCGATAAGCGCGGAAAAATCCGGAGAAGAAATGCCGATGAGCGGGGTGATGTAATCGTCGATAAGGGTTTTGATGAAAAGGGAAGAAGCAACGCTTGCACCGGTGGAAAGGATGATGCAGAGAACGACGAAAACCATCTGGATGCGGTAGTTTCTGAAATATGAAAGAAGTCTTTTTACCGTCACCATATCAAGAGGCGGTCTTTTCGGTGCGTTTTTATCATTCATCGGAAAGTCCTCCTTTCATCTGGGATTCATAAACTTCGCGGTAAATTTCGCTGGTTTCGATAAGGTCTTCGTGCTTGCCCATGGCAACGATTTTTCCCGCGTCGAGGATGATTATCTTGTCAGCGTCCTGAACGGAGGAAATTCGCTGGGCGATGATTATCTTCGTGGTGTCGGGAATTTCTTCCGCAAAAGCCTTGCGGATAAGCGCGTCGGTCTTGGTGTCGACGGCGCTGGTGGAGTCGTCAAGAATAAGCACTTTCGGCTTTTTAAGAAGTGCCCTTGCAATACAAAGGCGCTGCTTCTGTCCGCCGGAAACGTTTGCGCCGCCCTGTTCGATAAAAGTATCGTAACCTTCGGGCATTTCATTTATAAAAGGCGCAGCCTGAGCAAGTTCGCAGGCGTGTTCAATTTCTTCCTGAGTTGCGTTTTCGTTTCCCCAAAGAAGGTTTTCGCGAACGGTTCCGGAAAAAAGAACGTTTTTCTGAAGGACCATCGCAACGCAGTCGCGCAGGGTTTCAAGGTCATAGTTGCGAACGTCGATTCCGCCGACGGAAACGCTTCCCGAAGTTACGTCATAAAGGCGCGGGATCATCTGAACAAGTGTGGATTTTGAAGAACCGGTGCCGCCGATGATTCCGACGGTCTCGCCGGATCTTATTTCAAGGCAAACGTCATCAAGACAGTTCTTTTCGGATTTTTCGGAATATTTGAAGAAAACGTGGTCAAATTTAATGTTTCCGTCCGAAACCTCAAAAACAGGATCGCTTCCGTTTTTAAGGTTGCTTTCTTCGCTGAGCACCTCACAAATACGCTCGGCGCTTTCTCTCGAAATGGTGATCATTACAAAAAGCACCGAAACCATCATAACACTCATAAGAATCTGCATGGAATAGGTGATAAGGCTCATGAGCATACCGGTGGTAAGACCGAGATCGGGGTCGTTGCCCGAAGCGATTATTGCCTGAGCGCCAAGCCACGAAACAAGAAGCATGCAGGCATAGGAGCATATCTGCATGAGCGGGCCGTTCCATGCAATGTTGGTTTCCGCATGGGTGAAGTCGCGGCGGATGCTTTCGGAAGTTTCGTCAAATTTATCCGCCTCGTGGTCTTCGCGAATAAAGGATTTTACGACCCTGATGCCGCGAAGGTTTTCCTGAACGGTGCGGTTAAGGCGGTCATAGGTTTTAAAAACGCGTTTAAAAATGGGGTGGGTCTTTTTCATGATGAAAAAGAGTCCGCCGGCAATAATGGGAAGACAGCCGACGAAAACAAGAGCAAGCTTGGGATAGATGCGGAAGGCGAAAATGGTGGAAAAAACCATCATGATAGGAGAACGGAACGCCATTCTTACAAGCATCTGATAAGCCATCTGGACGTTCTGAACGTCGGTGGTCATTCGGGTGATAAGGCTCGAAGTGGAAAATTTATCAATGTTTGAAAAAGAAAAGTTCTGGATATTATAATACATGTCGTGCCTTAAGTTTTTTCCGAATCCGCAGGAAGCGACAGAAGCCGCTCTTCCCGCAAGGTTTCCGAAAAGAATTGTAAGGCAGGCATAAACGAGAAGTGTTACTCCGCATTTGAGAACAACGTTCATATCTCCGGCATAAATGCCTTTGTCGAGCATGTCGGCCATTTCAAACGGAATAAGAACTTCCATTACTACTTCAAGGCTGACGAAAAATGCCGAAAAGAATGAGGGAAGCTTATATTCCCTTACGCTTTTTGCAAGTTTTTTAAGCATCAAAGTTCCTCCCTGACGTCAAGATTTGCCGAAAGTCTTTTAAGAAAAGCGCGAAGCTGAAGTTTTTCTTCGTCGGAAAAACCTCTGAGCATCTGGCTTTCAAGAGTGGCGCGGTCTTTTTTGATTATTTTAAGAATATCCAGCGCCTTTTCGGTAAGAACAAGTTTTTTAAGACGTGCGTCATAATCCACCGGCTCGCGCTTGATAAAACCGTTTGCCACAAGAAGGTCGACGTTTTTCGAAGCGGTTGAGCGGGTTATGTCAAATTCCCTTTCAAGGTCGCGCTGAAAAATATCACGGTTGCTGTTTTCGGCAATATAAGCGATTATCCAGCTTCCGGAACCGGTCATCTTATCGATTTTTTTGCGGCTTCCGCAGTTGATAAAATAGTTGGCAATGTTGCGCGCAAGAATTCGAAGTTCGGTGTTTATATAATAGCGTTCACACATTTTGTTTTCCCCCTCGGAAAGATTGTTGAAGATAAAACAGTTTCATATCGAACAGTTTGATTATAAAACAATTTATTGTTCAAATCAATCTATGTCATAAAAATTAACAATTTCGTAAAAAAACTTTCTTTTCTTTAAACCCCTTGATTTAATTTTAATTTTATAGTATTCTTACATTAGTAAATTATCGGAGGCATTAAAATGCGTGAAATAATTTTTGAAGGAAAAAGATATAACATGATCGAAGACGGCGCCTATAAAGACGACAACGGCTATTACGTCGTTCACGTTTACGATCCTTTTGAACAGCCCGATCCCTTCGGCTGGCAGAACAGTTTTTACGTTCGCGCAACCGATCCGGAGTGCAACAACATCATCGAAGTAAGAGCCTGGTGCCCTTACAGCAAAACCGAAGGTTTTCTTTAATAGTTATTTTGAAAAACAAAAGCGACGGAACTTCCGCCGCTTTTTTTATTTTCAAAAAAACCGCATAACTAAGCCGTTTTTCGAAAATCATTGTCTAATATTATATATTTACAAGTATAATACTTTAAAATAAAAAATTACTCTTCCATCTGTTTTCCAAGGAAATTTGCCGCAGCGGTGACGAGCTTTGTTTCGGTTTCACTCGCTTTTTCCTGCCCGTCCGAAAGATAGACCACCGCGCCGCAAACGTCACCGGCAGAAATTATCGCCGCTGCGGCAAGAGCCGCTCTGTCGATTCCCTCCACCGGAAAAAGAAGACTTTCGCCCGGGTTCGAACCCCGGCTGTAAACCGCTCTTCGCTCCATAAGATCTTCGAGCATAGGAGTTACCCGCCGTTCAAGAACTTCTTTTTTCGGAATGCCTGCCGCGGTAACAACGCTGTCCCTGTCACAAATCAAAACGGGGCATCCGCCGACTTTATAAAGCACGTCGGCATACTGCGATGCGAAAGAAGCAAGTTCGCCGATGGGCGAATATTTTTTAAAAATCACTTCGCCGTCGTTGTCGGTAAAAATTTCAAGAGGGTCGCCTTCTCTTATCCTCATTGTTCTTCGAATCTCTTTCGGAATAACAACTCTTCCGAGGTCGTCAATCCTTCTGACAATTCCCGTTGCTTTCATATTTTAAAAACCTCCTGTTAAATCTTGCTTTTACTTCCATATTATTTGCAGGAGATTTTTGTATATTCAAATTTAAAAACAGGCGGAAATTGGAAAATATTTTATAACAAAATATGGCGTTGTAATTTTCTGATTACAGGAATAATTTTTAAAATGGAAATAAATATAATTGTACTATCGGCAAAATATCAATTAAATATAACTGCAAATCACGCAGTTTTGCCGATATCGGTAGTTTTTTAATGCAATCGCAATATTTAAAGTTTTACGGATTACTTAAGTCTTCAACAAGTGAAACCGCCCAAAACCGCACCAACAGACTTTGCAATCAACCATATTCCCTTGACAAAATCCCCATAAGTGATTTAATAAAAGTATAAATATCGGGAAAGGGGGATTTTTATGCCATACAGCGAACTTGTGAAGAATTTTGAACGCATCCGGGACTATATGCGCCAGTTTTACGTTTACGGTTTCAAAAGCCGCAGCGAATACGATTCCAAAAGCGCAAGAAGCTATGATAACGAGCGCCGGAGAATCGAAAGCTGGCTCGGAGATTATATGAGTTTCCGTACCACTGCAGAAGGCAAGAACGTTTTCATCTCCGTGGACAGCCGATCCGCCGAACAGAATCCCCTTTATAACGCATTCCGTGCAAAAAGCTTCACCGACGGAAGCATTACGCTCTATTTCTATATTCTTGACCTGCTTTCCGGCGGAAAAGCCCTTTCCGTTCAGGAAATTGTTGACGGAATTTCGGAAAAATATCTTTCGGAATTTGAAAACCCGGAGGAATTCGACGTTTCCACTGTGCGCAAAAAGCTGAAGGAATATACCGAAATGGGACTTTTGGAAACCGAAAAGCGCGGCAAGGAAAACGTCTTCAGTCTTTCGGAGGACGGCGTTGATTTAAAAAACTGGGCTGAAGCCCTTGCTTTTTATACCGAGGAGGACCCATTGGGTGTAATCGGTACTTTTCTTCCGGAAAAACCGGAAAGCAAAATCGACTTCCGCTTCAAGCATCACTATATTCTCAACGCACTCGACAGCGATATTCTCTGTGACATTCTTCTTGCCATGAGCGAACGCCGCTGCGCCGAAGTTGCCGTAACAAGCAAACGCAACAACGACATTATCCACGTTCATAACGTTTTCCCGATGAAAATTTTCATCAGCACCCAGAACGGAAGACAGTATCTTCTTTGCTACCACTATTCTTTCCGCCAGCCCATGTTTCTGCGCCTTGATATGATACATTCCGTAAAACCCGGTGCGGTCGAAAAGCAATACGAAAAATATATGGGCTACTGTGAAAAACTTCGGGAAAATGTCTGGGGAGTTTCCGTAGGCGAACCTTTTTCCATGGATCATCTTGAAATGGTCATTCACGTTGAAAAGGGAGAGGAATACATAGTCCGTCGCCTTGAAAGGGAAAAACGCTGCGGAAAGGTCGAAAGGCTCGATGTTAACCGGGTAAAATTCACCGCGGATGTTTTCGATGCAGGCGAGATGATTCCCTGGATACGCACATTTACCGGAAGGATAGAAAATCTTCATTGCAGCAACAAGGCCGTTGAAAAGCAGATTTTTGATGACCTTGAGGCTATGAAGGCGCTTTACGGAGGTGACGAAGATGTTATTTAACGAAATTTACGGAAAATACTTCGCCGCCGTAAGTGAGATAATAAAAGCCGCACAAAGCGGAAAACTCACCGAAAAGGAACTTTACGCCATAGTGCGGGATAACGCCTTTGCGGAAAGCAGCCTTGTTATTCCGCAGATGCTCAAGGATGAAAACTGGCCGCTCTTGCGAAAAGATTTGAGCACGCCGATTGAGCACGCACCGGAAAGATCACTTACCCTCCTCGAAAAACGTTGGCTGAAAAGCCTTCTTTCTGATCCGAGAATAAAGCTTTTTGATGTTTCTGCAAAAGGCCTTGAGGATATCGAGCCGCTTTATCCGGCGGATTCCTTCGTATATTTTGACCGTTACAGCAATGGCGATTCCTTTGAAGACCCGGAATACATAAAAAATTTCAAAACCGTGCTCAAAGCAATGCGTGAGCACCGGAAAGTTTACGTTGAATTCAAAGGTCATCGGGGTACCGACCAGAAGCGCAACTGCGTTGTTTATAACCTCGAATATTCCTCGAAAGACGACAAATTCCGGATAATTGCCTCCGGCGACCGCTATTCTTTCATCATAAATATGGCAAGGATAACGAAATGCGAGCTTATGGAGGAATATTCTCCGGAAGAATTCCGCCCCAAGGCGCCCATTAAAAAGGAAATTGTTTTTGAACTTTTTGATGAACGCAACGCCCTCGAAAGGGTTATGCTCCATTTTTCCCATCTTGAAAAAGAAACGGAAAAAATCGGGGATAAAAAATACCGGGTGAAACTTCTTTATGAAACGGAGGACGAAACGGAAATGCTCATCCGTATCCTTTCCTTCGGACCGATGATAAAGGTGCTTTCACCGCAAAATCTGATTGAACAAATCAAAAACAGAATAGAAAAACAGGAAAAGTTGCGGACTCAGAAATGAGTTCGCAACTTTTTTTCCAAGATAATTTTTCCAAATTGCGCTATGATGTCATCACAAAAGCACAAACAGCAATTTTCTGAAGAGCCGGTCCCGAAAACCGGGATTCTTAAAATCGTGCTTTGTAAAAACGGTTTTATCTCTTGTAGGAAGTTTATACTGTCAGAAGGGACTGATAAAACTGAAAAAAGACGCTTCCAGCAAAATGTTTTCCATGCGTTAGCTTCAACGGGAAGCACTCCGGAAAATTACCGGAGCAAAGGCGGGTTCGATTCCCGCATGCAATATGAAAAAGCGTCTTGAAAAATTTAAAGGCACTTACAGCTATATAAAGTCACTATGAATAGGCTAGGAAATTTGATTTTCTGAACCTTATCAGCTTTGGTTGCTGAAAAGCAAACAATTCTTTTTAGACGAGTGCCTTGTTTTTTTAGTTTTAAAGATGCAGACAGCAAACAGAAAGATTCAACGAACGCCGGTTAAAGCTTTTGCTTTGCCGGAGGTTTGACTTACTCTATGCATCTTGAAATATTCCGGAGGCGCAGACACACCGGAGAATTGGACTCCGGCCTGTCCGCGAACGGAATTATAAAGGCACGCACAGCAAAGAACTTTGTAGCTAAGTTGGTATAGCAGGGGACTAAAAATCCCCGTGTCGCGGGTTCGATTCCCGCCTTAAAAAACGTGCCTTGTTCAAAAAATAAAAAAGGTGCTCACAGCAAAGAAAAGGTCCTCCACATGGGTTACGCCAGAAAAAAACGTCGCAGGGATGGAGCTCTGCATTGCACCTTGAATAAAAGCACGGACAGCAATTTATTCAGACACACTTCGTGATTACGTTCCGCTTTTTCAGGAATGATTTTAAAAAACGTGCTTTGTTTTTAAAAAAGTTTATCAATCCGCTTTTCTTCAAAGGCGCCAAGAGCATTGCCCTGAAAAATCGGGCACTCATCAATGCCGAAAAGGCAAATCCGGCGCCGGAGAAGATTTGCGAAAAGGATAGAATGCAAGTGGGAATCGGAACACCCGCCTTGCATAAACCTTAAGACACGGACAGCAATTATTTCTTTATTTTATATTTACAGATTTGACGAAAAGACGTGTCTTGTCCATTAAAAAACGAAACCTTTTGACATATCATCCCGAAGGAGGGATTTTTTCATGCTTGAATTTCTCAAAAAAGAAGCCAACAAAACATATACCGAAAACGGCGCTTTGACCAATCTCAGCACCAATTCCGAATGCCTTGACCTTTTTGCAACTGTCGGAGCGCTCCGTTCTTCTTCCGATGAGGAAGTTATCGCAAGATTTATGAGAGCTTTTGCGGAAAATCCGGATAACGCCATGAAGATTCTCTTCTTCGCAAGGGATATCCGCGGCGGACTTGGTGAGCGCAAAGTTTTCCGCACAATTCTTAAATGGCTTGCGGAGAATGAAGCGGATTCCGTAAAGAAAAATATCGGCTATATTTCCGAATACGGCCGTTTTGATGACCTTCTTATCCTTTTCGGAACCCCTTGCGAAAAGGACGCAATGGAGCTCATCAAAAACCAGCTGGAAGCAGATATTACCGCAATGAACAGCAAAAAGGAAGTTTCCCTTCTTGCAAAATGGCTTCCTTCCGTAAACGCTTCTGCAAAAGAAACCGTTCTTGCGGCAAAGAAAATTGCAAAATGTCTCGGAATGAACGACTGCGAATACCGCAAAACCCTTGTCAAACTCAGAAATTACATAAAAATCATCGAAAACAACCTTCGGGAGAAGGATTACACCTTCGATTACGAAAAACAGCCTTCTCGTGCGCTTTTCAAATACCGCAAAGCTTTCGGCAGAAACGATGGAGAGCGCTACAGCGAATTTATCGGAAAAGTTCAGAAAGGCGAAGCAAAGCTCAATGCTTCCAACATTGCTCCTTATGAACTTATTGAGCCTTACCTCAACGAAAATTTTTACAACAACGGCGAAAGAACTTTTATGAGAGCGATAGAGGAAAGCGAAAGGAAAGTTCTTAACGCGACATGGAACTCTCTTCCGGATTTTGGAAACGACAGGAATGCCCTTGCGGTGGTGGATACTTCCGGTTCTATGTATTGGGGAGGTAAACCTCTTCCTGCGGCGGTTGCGCTTTCTCTCGGAATCTATTTTGCGGAACATAATAAAGGAGCCTTTAAAAATCACTTTATTGAATTTTCTGCCGAGCCGACTCTTATCGAAATCAAGGGAAAAGATTTTGCGGATAAGCTTCGTTACTGCGCAAGTTTCAATAAAATTGCAAACACAGATATTCAGAAAGTTTTTGATCTTATTCTGAATACAGCCGTAAACAATCATCTTCCGCAAAAAGAACTTCCGGAAACGCTTTATATCATCTCCGATATGGAATTTGATAACTGCGTTGAAGGAGCCAACGTTACAAATTTTGAGTTTGCAAAACTTAATTTTGCAAGGCATGGCTATAAGCTTCCGAAGGTGGTTTTCTGGAACGTTCAGAGCAGAAACCGCCAGCAGCCGGTAACCATGAACGAACAGGGCGTTGCGCTGGTAAGCGGCTGCACTCCGAGACTTTTCTCCATGGTTATGGAGGGCGACCTTGATCCTTACCGTTTCATGATGGAAGTCATCGGAAGCGAACGCTACGCGAAAATCGCGGCATAATAACTCTTGTTTAAAATCCGCGGTTTTCGTCTTTTCTGGGCGATTGCTGCGGATTTTTAATAAAGGAGAGTATAATTATGATAGAAATAAACGGAAAGTATAACAAAGCCCTTTGCTACACGCCGGAACTTGAAGAATTTGCGGCGGAGCAGATAAAAGCGGTCTGCGACAGAGAGGAATTTGCAGACTGCAAAATAAGGATTATGCCGGACGTTCATGCCGGAAAAGGATGTACCATCGGCACCACAATGACAATCACCGATAAGGTCGTTCCGGGAATGGTGGGAGTGGATATCGGCTGCGGAATGGAAACTGTACAGGTTGCGGAAAAGGAAATTGATTTTGAAAAACTGGATAATCTTATCAGAAGAGAGATTCCGTCCGGTATGGATATCCGCGAAGAGCCGCATCCATATAATTCGGAAATCGATTTGACGGAGCTCCGGTGTGCAAAGCACGTCAACCTTGAAAGAGCAAAAAGAAGCATTGGCACTCTTGGCGGCGGAAACCACTTTATTGAAATCGATAAAGGCGAAAACGGCGATCTTTTCATTGTCGTTCATTCAGGCAGCCGCCATATCGGAAACGAAGTTGCGAAATATTATCAGGAGGAGGGCTACAAAGCCCTTTGCGGAAACGCGGATTTTCAGATTTCCGAAACTATTGAACGCCTTAAAGCGGAAGGAAGATTCACTGAGATACAGAGTACCGTCAATAAGCTGAAAGCGCAGAAAGAGGCGCTGACCGCTATTCCGAAGGACCTTGCTTATGTTTCGGGAAAGCTTTTCGATGATTATATCAACGATATGAAAATCATCCAGAAGTTCGCAATGCTCAACCGCAAAGCCATGACGGAAGTTATCATAAACGGAATGGGTTTAACCGAAGCGGAACGCTTCACCACAATTCATAACTATATTGATACGGATTCCATGATTCTTCGCAAAGGTTCCGTTTCTGCAAGGCTTGGCGAAAAGCTTCTTATTCCGATAAATATGCGCGACGGAAGCCTTATCTGCATCGGCAAAGGCAATCCGGAATGGAACTTTTCCGCACCCCACGGAGCGGGAAGGCTTATGAGCAGAAAGAAGGCTTTTGAAAGTCTTTCTCTTGATGATTACAAAGCGGCGATGGAAGGGATTTTTACCACCTGCATCAATACGGAAACCATCGACGAAGCGCCCATGGCATATAAAAACATCGATGAGATAATTGAACAAATTGAGCCGACTGCGGAAATAATCGAAAGGATAAAGCCTGTTTACAACTTCAAAGCGGCGGAGTAAAAAAAGCAATAAGCCCGTACCCAAACGAGTACGGGCTTATTGCTTTATTTAATAAATATCGCGATTTTTTCTTGAATCAGTGTGCTCTCAACCAACCGAAAGTCCATTATATTACGGCAGTTTCACTACCATTTAATATTGCGCTATTCCCAAACCAATAGTTTCTAAATCTATTATTTTATATCGTTTTACTACCATTTAGGATTACACTACTCTCAAACGTGTCGCTGGTGTACTCAAAAAAGTATAATGATGATTTGAATAAACACTTGCGTTGGTGCACAAGTGGAATTGACTTTAAAATAAAAATCAAGTATAATTTTGCCAAAAAAGAACATATGTTTCTTTGCTTTACAAAAAAAGGTGGTATAATGATAGAAAATGATGATTTTATAATTGAGTTTCGCAAAGCAGCAGAATTACCTTCGGCAAATTGGGTTGAATGGATACACGAATCGAAGGGAAGAACACATTGTATGGAATGTTTGGTTTTGGATAAATGTTGGTTTACTTTTGATAATAAGCCAATGTATCCCAAACATCCCTTTTGCCATTGTAAAATTCAGCAGATACCGTATGAATTTGTTGTTAGGGTTGCAAAAGCAGAAAGCGCATACAGTAAAATAGATCCGTATTTATTTGATACCAATGGTAAATATGGGCATGGAAAGAACAAAGTGTTTGAAAGTTGGGGATATACGATAAACGATGCGCTATGGCTGCAAAGAGAAATTGAAAGGCAAGGATTTAATAAATATATAAGCGGAGATTATTATCTCGGAAAACTCAACGAACAGGGACAGCGTATTAACATCAGAATAGAATTAGAAAGAAAAAACGGAACAGGAACAGTATCTTTTGTATCTGGATGGATGGTTCGCCCGAATGGGTATATTACGCTGAATACACCGTATGGAGGAAAATAATATGAAGGAAATGGATGTTGTTGAAGTGATTGTTGAAAAGCCTTTATATGCCAAGGAAGGCGTACACAAAGGCATGCAAGGGTGGATTTGCGATAACAGACTTGTAAACGGAACCTGGCTTGTCAATTTTCCAGGTTACGGAGAAAACGATGACATAGCCGAAATATCAATAGATGAAAATGATTTGAAACAAATTCAGAAAATGGATGCCAAAATTAACGAATCAATTTGCAGGCGGTTTAAAAATAAATGATGCCGTAAAAAGCAGCTCGTGCTCAAAATGAGCACGGGCTTTCTTTTTTTGGTGCTCAAA
>JAFUIS010000011.1 GCA_017468365.1 Oscillospiraceae bacterium
CAAAATCCCGCAATCGAAAGATTGCGGGATTTTTTTATGCCTAAAAAGCATATTGCTTTCTTTACGATATTTCGGCTTTCTTATATATCTTGTAACAGTTTGCAATTTTATAAACAAAAAAACGCAGGTCTTTGACCTGCGTTTTCTTTTTCCTGAAAAGATCATTTCTTTCCGCCAAGAACTTTTGCGTTTCTGAATGCTCCGATGAAAATAAAGAGCGAACCCGCAATGGTGATTCCGGAAGCAACAACTCCCCAGAATTCATTTTCAAAGTTGCTGAATCTGAGCATGAATACAACTGCAATCAAAAGGGCGCAAAGTGCTTTTATCATAACGCCCCTTGCTTTACTGGGTCTGTTGCGATTATTGATACTGTCAACAGCAACTATAAAAGCAACTGCAACCTGTAAAGAAAATACAAGTGTATCGCTGAACACATCACCCGCGGTGGCATCACTCAGATAAGGAGTGATTGCCAGTACCCAGGAGAAAAATGCATTGATAGCGCCTGCAGCAACAAGAAGTATTGCGCCGTAAAAAATCATTTTTGCACCGGGACATCTCGGGTCGAACAAAACTTTTTTGGTTTTCTTTTTCATGGTATTTGCCTTTCTTTATTTAGCGGCGAAAGCTTTTTTTGCCGCTTCAATAACGTCTTTTTCTGTCATCTCGAATCTTTCCGCAAGAACGTCGAGTTTACCTACTTCACCGAACACGTCTTTAACACCGACGGGAACGATTGGTGCGGGACAGTTCTGTGCCGCAACTTCAGCAACAGCGGAGAAAAGTCCGCCGATGATGTTGTGGTTTTCGGCAACAACTGCGCATTTGGTCTTTTTAAGGGACTCAATAACAGTCTCTGCATCAATGGGTTTAATGGTATGTACGTTGATGACTTCAACGTCAATGCCCTCTTCTTTGAGCTTTTCAGCTGCGTCAAGAGAAGTTTTTACCATGATTCCGCTTGCGAAAATGGTAAGATCTTTACCCTCTTTGATTTTGTCAGCTTTGAAAAGATCGAATTTATAATCTTTTCCGAAAACTGCGGGGCATTCTTTTCTGAACATACGGATATAAACGGGACCGTAATATTCGGCTATCTGCGGAAGAGCCTGGATCATCTGTTCGCTGTCAACGGGTTCAAAAATGACCATTGTGGGAATAGAACGGAGAACACCGATATCCTCCATGCTCATATGGGTACCGCCGTTGAGCTGTGCGGAAATGCCGGGATCGGAACCGACGATTTTAACGTTCTGTTTTGCATATGCAATGGAAATTGCGATCTGGTCGCAGATCCTTCTTGTTGCGAAGGGAGTGAAGGAAGAAATAAAAGGAATAAATCCATAGGAAGAAAGTCCTGCCGCTACAGAAGCCATGTTCTGTTCAGCAATACCGACGTCAATGGCTCTTTCGGGGAATTCTTTATAAATTCCGGTGGTGCCATTGCATTTTGCAAGGTCAGCGTCAAGAACGACAATGCGTTCGTCTTTTCTCATAAGTTCGGCGATAGTGCTACCGAAAGCTTCGCTCATCATCATAACAAAAAGCGCCTCCCTTTCACTGAAGTTCCGCAAGTGCGGCTTCAACGTTTTCTTTATTCATGGGCATGCTGTGGCATTTGAATCCTGCCGCTTCGACAAAGCTGATGCCTTTGCCTTTTACGGTATCAAGAATGATCATGGAGGGCTGACCTTTTTTGGCTTTTGCACGGTCAATGGCGGCAGAAATAGCTTCGCAGTCATGTCCGTCGATCTCCTGAGTGTACCAACCAAATGCCTTCCACTTGGATTTAAGGTTTCCGAGGGAGTTGATATCGTTTACGTTGCCGTCAAGCTGCATTCCGTTATAGTCGGTAAAAGCGATAAGGTTATCAACTTTTCTGCTTGCCGCAAGAATTGCAGCTTCCCAGATCTGTCCTTCCTGGGATTCGCCGTCACCGATAACGGTATAAATGGTTGCTCCGTCTTTTTTGATCTTGGAACCGAGAGCAATACCTACAGCACAGGAAAAACCCTGTCCGAGAGAACCCGCGGTCATATCAACGCCGGGAGTTTTGTTCATATCGCAGTGGCTGGGAAGATTGGTGCCGAATTTGTTAAGGGTGTAAAGCCATTCTTTGGGGAAAAATCCTTTGAGTGCAAGGGTCGCATAAACGACCGGACCTGCGTGGCCTTTGGAAACTACAAGTCTGTCTCTGCCTTCCATTTTGGGGTTGGCGGGGTCAATGTTCATCTTGTCAAAATAAAGTACCTTCATAAGTTCGGCAATAGACATGGAACCGCCGATATGGCCGCTTCCGATGCTTCCGATGCATTCAACTGTCATTCTGCGTATTTCTTTGCAGATTTCGTCCATTTCATTCACTCCTTCCAGTTATGCATAACTAGACAGATACATTATAGCACAAAAACATCTTCTGCAACATAACTTTTTTATAATTATTAAAAAAAATAACATTTAATGACAACAAACGCCCCTTTGATTTCTCAAAGAGGCGTTTATATGTCAAAGTTTGTTTTCCTCCACCCATTTTTTCGCCATTTCCACCGCATCTTCAAGGTTCTTTTTTGAACCTTCTTCGGCTTTGGCAATAGGATGAGTAGTAAAAAGAGGAACAATTACCTTTTCTTTTTTCTTCTTCATTTCGTTCCTTTCTGCGGAGTATAAAACCGCCGCAAAATCCGTATAATCTTTTCGGAGGTGTTTTTATGCTCAAAAAATACGTACCTTATATTATTTCCGTCGCAATTTCACTCGGCGTCGGCGGAATATCCGCATTCCTTTCAAAAGATAATATGTCCATCTATTCCGCGGTTAACCGTCCCGCGCTTTCTCCGCCCTCATGGTTGTTCCCGATCGTCTGGACAGTACTCTTCGTGCTCATGGGAATTGCCGCAGCAATCATTTGGCGCTCAAACGGAAAAGAACTTGATTCGGCGCTTATTTTTTACGGTTTTCAGCTGGTTTTCAATTTCTGCTGGCCGCTGATTTTCTTTAATTTCAGAGCCTTCGGTATTGCCTTTTTCTGGCTTCTTGTTTTGCTTGTGCTCATCGGCATCACCGCAATAAAATTTTATAGAATCAACAAAACCGCCGGTTGGATGATGTTGCCATATTTAGCCTGGGTTTCCTTTGCGGGATATCTCAACTATATGATCTGGCAGCTTAATCCTTAAAACATCGCCGTTTTTTCAAGTTCTTTTTTCAGTTTCACGATTATTTTCTTTTCAAGACGCGAAATATAGGACTGACTTATCCCTATCATATCCGCAACTTCTTTTTGTGTGTGCTCCTTTTCGCCGCAAAGGCCGAAACGGAGCACCATTATTTTATGCTCCCTTTCACCCAGCCTGTCGACCGCTTCGTTGAGCACCGCTCTTTCCGCATCCTGTTCTACTCCACGGTTGACACAGTCACTTTCGGTACCAAGAACGTCTGAAAGCAGCAGCTCGTTGCCGTCCCAGTCCACATTCAGCGGCTCATCTATCGAAACTTCGTTCTTTAACGGCTGTGTTTTGCGGATAAACATAAGAATTTCGTTCTCGATGCACCTTGAAGCATATGTGGCAAGCTTTATGCCTTTACATGGGGCAAAGGTGTTTACCGCCTTGATAAGTCCTATGGTCCCGATAGAAATAAGGTCCTCGATGCCTATGCCGGTTGATTCGAACTTCCTCGCGATATAAACCACAAGCCTCAGGTTGTGCTCTATGAGCACGTTTTTTGCCTCTGTGCTCCCTTTTTCCAAAAGCGCAAAAGTCTTTTCTTCTTCATCCTTTGAAAGGGGCGGCGGAAGATTATCCGGTCCGTTAATATAAAAAATCCCTTTTGCGCTTTTTCTTTTAAAAAATTCGATTATCCGCATTATCATGCGATTTATAAGTTCCATATCATGCCTCCTGCAAACTGTTTTTTATCTTTTTAAGCAAAATATTCTTTCCGATTACAGCTGTGTTTTCCGGCACTTGATCCGATGAAGCAACAAGGATATCTTCCGCTTCAAACTTTCCGTTTTCGTTTTCTATGATAAATCTTTCCGGTCTGAACGCTTTGAGCAAAGCCGCTCCGCTGACGGTTTTGCAAAACACAGTTCTGATTTTTATATCCGTGCTCATTTCTTCGCTTTCCATTTCCAAAAGCATCTCTTTGGAAAGGATTTTTTTTAGGGAATCCGCAAAAACCACCGCTACCGGCGAACCGCTCAGCGGTTCGCAAAGGCTGTTCCCCGTATCGGTGAAACCTTTGAGCACGACACTTTTGCCTTCATAAAAAATCTTCACCATGCATGATCCTTCCGGTTCTCCGTGGCGAAAAAGCCTTCGTAAAATCTCCGTTATGACGAATGCCGCCGTCCCGGAAATAACTATTTTCATAGCCGAAACCTCAAAATAAATTATCCCGCCTTTTATAAAAAAACCATCTGCTTTAAAAACCGAATTCATGAGCATCATAAACCCGGAAAACAAAAATCCGCATATGTAAAAAATCGCAATAAGCCTTAAAAATTCTGTCGGTTTTCTTTTTCCAAAAACCGTGAGCACCATAAGAACCGAAACTGCAAGCTTAGTTGCCGCAAAAACCGTTTTCGGAAGTTCAAAAAGAATAACAAAGGAATATATCGCTCCGATCATCGCTCCGAAAAGGCCTTTAATCCTTTCGAATTTTGCTCCGGCAAGCCTTGCTGTACCGAAAAGCAAAAGATAATCCAAGGCAAGATTTATCACAAAAAGTATATCCGCATATATTACCCTCAACCGCCTCGCCTCCCGATGAAAAAAATTATATTCTCTCTTCCCTGTTTTTTCCGTCGAAACATATACCTTTTCTCTCTTTTGTGGTAAAATGGATAAAACGCAAAAGGAGGTCTTTTCTTTGAGCATTGAAATAAGACCCTTTGATAAAAAATATTCAAAAGCCACGGCAGAAATCTGGAACAAAGTCATCGAAGACGGCGTTGCCTTTCCCCAACTTGATTATCTTGACGAAACTTCCGCCGAAAAATTCTTTTCGGAGCAGGATTTCACCGGCATTGCCGTTGACACCGAAACCGAAGAAGCAGTCGGTCTTTATATTCTTCATCCCAATAACGTCGGTCGCTGCGGTCATATCGCAAACGCAAGCTATGCGGTAAAATTCGACCGCCGAAACGAGCATATCGGCGAAAAACTCGTTTCTCACTGTCTTTCAAAAGGTGGCGAACTGGGTTTCAAAATCCTTCAGTTCAATGCCGTTGTCGCCGCAAACCACTCTGCTCTTCATCTTTATGAAAAACTCGGATTTGTTCGTCTGGGAACCGTTCCCGGCGGTTTTCTTATGAAAGACGGACACTATGAAGATATCGTTCTTTTTTATCATCTGCTTTAAAAAAAGCCGGCTTTTGCCGGCTTTTTTCTTATTCGGTTTCATATAATTCTCTAAAAAAGATCGGAGATGATAATTTGAAAAAACCGCAAAGCGACGAGATCTTCGGAAAAGAATGTGCCGATTACGTCGGCGAATTCAGTCCCCACCGTCTTTCTGTAATACGATATGAGGAGGAAAGTGAAGTGATTTTTGATGCGGATGAAGAAAAAACCTTTGTTTCAAAGTGATGGCTATGTGAAAACTCTTTCAGCCTTTTTGCACAAAAGCCCTGCTTTTTTAAGCAAGGGCTTTATTGTTTAAGCCGAAATCGACTATTTTTGCAAAAATTACTTTTTGCACAAATGATTTTGCCCGTTTTTATGCAATAACACATGTTAACTGTTAAACAATTCCAAAAATAAATATGAATTTTTATGAAATTTTTACTATTTTGTATTGAAATTTTCTTTTATATACATTAAAATATGAAATGGACATTTATAAATACATGTTCTATGAAAGAGGGGTACTAATGTCAAACAGATTATTTCAGGGTATAATACACCAGATGCACGACAGCATTGGACGTACCGTCGGTGTTGTTGATGACTGTGCAACTGTTGTCGCTTGCAGCGACCTTGCACGTACCGGCGAAAGAAATGACTTTCTCATGAGCGATTACGGCTCTGTCGAGGAGTGCCACGTTCGCGACGGTTTTACATATAAAACTTTCGGCTCTGATGAAAAACCCGAGTTTGCCGTATTTGTAGCCGGAACCGACGAGCTTGCTTCGCAGTTCTGTTCTCTCATGGCTGTTTCCCTTTCCGGAATCAAACAGTACTATGACGAAAAATATGACCGCGCAAACTTTATCAAAAACGTTATTCTTGATAACATTCTTCCCGGCGATATTTATATCAAAGCAAGAGAACTTCGCTTCCCGACCGATGTTTCAAGAGTTGTTCTTTTTATCCGCGTTCTCACCACAAATGATATTTCCGTTTTCGATGTGATCCAGAACCTTTTCCCGGATAAAACCAAAGACTTTGTCTTCAGCGTAAGTGAATCCGACGTTGTTCTTGTAAAAGAGATCCGTCCCGGCATCGAAAGTTCCGACCTTGAAAAACTCGCACGTTCCATTGTCGATACCCTCGGAAGCGAGTTCTTCACCAGAGTAAACGTCGGTATCGGTACCGCCGCAGTCGGAATCAAAGACCTTGCAAAAAGCTTTAAAGAGGCCCAGGTCGCTCTTGAAGTCGGTAAAGTTTTCGACACCGATAAGTCCATCGTAAGTTACGATAATCTCGGAATCGCAAGACTTATTTACCAGCTTCCCACCACCCTTTGCGAAATGTTCCTCAGAGAAGTTTTCAAAAAAGGTTCCATCGAAAGTCTCGACCAGGAAACTCTTTTCACTATCCAGAAGTTCTTTGAAAACAACCTTAACGTTTCCGAAACCAGCCGTAAGCTTTTTGTTCACAGAAACACTCTTGTTTACCGCCTTGAAAAAATCAAAAAGCTCACCGGTCTTGACCTTCGCGAATTTGACCACGCCATCATCTTTAAAGTTGCACTCATGGTCAAAAAATATCTTTCCGCAAATCCCGTAAAATACTAAAAAACAACCGCATAGTGAGGTATTACATTGATTGAACTTCGTAATGTAACAAAAAAATACCCCAACGGCACCGTTGCTCTTAACGACGTAAGTCTTAGCATTGACGACGGAGAGTTTGTTTTCATCGTCGGTTCTTCCGGCGCAGGAAAAAGCACTCTCATCAAGCTCATGCTTCGTGAGGAAACCGCCAACTCCGGCGTTGTAAAAGTCAACGGAAAAAACCTTAACAAAATGAAAAGGTATAAGATCCCAAAATTCCGCCGTTCCATCGGAATCGTGTTCCAGGATTTCCGTCTTATCCCCAACATGAGCGCCTATGACAACGTTGCTTTCGCCCTTCGCGTAACCAACGTCCCTTCTAAGGAAATCAAAAGAAAAGTTCCCTATATGCTCAACCTTGTCGGTCTTTCTTCCAAGATGAAATGCAAACCCGACGAACTTTCCGGCGGTGAACAGCAGCGTGTTGCACTTGCCCGTGCGCTTGTAAACTCCCCTTCCCTTATAATTGCGGACGAGCCCACCGGTAACATCGACCCGGAACTTTCCTATGAAATTGTTGACCTTCTCAACGAAATAAACAAGCTCGGCGTAACTATCGTAATGGTAACCCATGAGCACGACCTTGTTGAACAGTTCAACCACCGCGTCATCACCATCGAAAAAGGCGAAATCATTCGCGACACCGAAGGATTGGAGGCGAGCGTATGCTGAACAGTTTCTTCTATCTCGTAAAACAGGGTTTCAAAAACCTTTGGACCAACCGTCTCATGTCCCTTGCTTCCATTGGTGTTCTCGTTTCCTGCATGCTCCTTATCGGTGCTGCAGCGCTTCTTTCCGTCAACGTTTCCAACATCGTTGACGAACTTGAAGACCAGAGCGAAGCAATCGTCTATCTTGACGACGGACTCAGCGACGAATGGATAGATTACGTACGCGACTGCATCGTTGCCACCAACAGAGTCGCCACCGTCGAATTCATTTCCAAAGAAGACGCCCTTTATTCCATGATGGAATCCATGGGCGACGACGGAATGCTTTTTGAAGCATATTCCCAGGGCGACAACAACAATCTTCCCGATTCCTTCCGCGTCACTTTTGATGACGTTTCCGACCTTAAAGAGACCCTTGCAAAAATCGAAGCCGTTGACGGAGTATATTCCATTTCCGCTCTTACCGAAGTTGCGGAAGTCATCACCGGCGTAAAACAAATGGTCTATATCGGCGGAACCATCATCATCGGTCTTCTTATTGCCGTTTCTCTTATGATCATCGGCAACACCATTAAGATCACCGTTTTCAGCCGCAGAAGAGAAGTCAACATCATGAAATACGTCGGCGCCACCAACGGTTTCATCCGCCTTCCCTTCATTGTCGAAGGCATCAGCCTCGGTGTTATCTCCGGTGCGCTTTCTTACGGAATCATCTATTTTGCATATGATTATCTTGTAAAATGGGTTTCTTCCCAGAACGCCACCTGGTTCAGCCAGATCATCACCGACCTGGTTCCCTTCTCCGTCGTTTCCACTTATCTTCTTTGCGGATTCGTCTTCGGCGGAGCTTTTATCGGCCTTTTCGGATGCGTAGCCTTCATCGGCAAACATCTTAAAGTCTGACGAAAGGAGACATGATATGAAAAACAAAACCGTCAAACGTCTTCTTTCCGTTCTTTGCTGCTTTCTTGCGCTCCTTATGATTGCTTCTTCTTCCCCCATCGCCCTTGCCAACAACGGTGACGGCGAAACCACCGAAGAAAAAAGCGACAAAAAAGAGTCCGACAAGAAATATAAGGAACAGATTTCCCAGCTTCAGGACGAACAGGTCAAGCTTCAGCAGCAGATGACCGATTACAACAACAAAATCAAGGATATTAAGGACGACAAAAAACGCCAGCAGGCTATTGCCAATTCTATTGATGAAAAAATAAGCATCATCGAAGAATCTATCGCTGTCGGAAAAGAAAAAATCGCCGTCACTTCCAATTACATCACCGCAAAAAACATCGAGATCCGCAATAAAGAAGCCGATATCGAAGATAACCTCCAGCTTTTCCGTGACCGTGTAAAAGCCATTTATATGACCGGAGGCTATTCCGACACCGCCAACTCCCTTATGATGCTTCTCGGTTCCAAAAGCGTTTCCGAGTTCCTCACCCGAACCGAATTTCTCAACCGTATAGCCGAACACGATCATCAGATGCTCGAAGAGCTTCGTGACCAGCTTGCGGATCTTAACGAGGAAAAAGCTATTCTCGACGCCGAAAAAGCCGCTCTTGAAGAAGAAAAAGCCGCTCTTGAAGCCGAACAGGCGGAACTCGAAAAAGAACTTCAGCAGGCAAAGAACTCTATCCACGATCTTTCCCAGATGCAGAAAGAATATGAAGAAAACTTTGAAGAACTTTCCGCAATGGCAAAAAAGATTCAGGAAGAACTTCTTGATATTTATAAAAGCCTCAACACTTCCAACACCGCTTACGTAGGCGGTGAAATGCTTTGGCCCGTTCCCGGTTATTCCAAAATTTCCAGCACCTTCGGCTGGAGATTCAACAACACCGATTTCCATACCGGCGTTGATATAACCGGCGGCGGCGTTCACGGAGCAAAAGTTGTTGCCACAAACACCGGTACGGTCGTTCACACCAACTATTGCCCCTATAACGGTTATGCCTACGGCTATGGCACTTATCTTATCGTTGACCACGGCGGCGGCATCACCACCCTTTATGCCCACCTCAGCAATATCACCGTTCAGAAAGGCGATATCGTTGTAATGGGCCAGCAAATAGGCAACGTAGGAAATACCGGCTGGAGCACCGGCGCTCACCTCCATTTTGAGGTCCGCAAAAACGGTACCGCCGTCAATCCCATGTCCTATATTACCTGATTCTTTACCAAGGAGAAAAATATGGGTAAAAAAATATCTTTAGGTACTGCGCTTACCCTTATGCTCATTGCGGTTGCAATAACCTTCTCTCTTACTATGGTTTTTTCTCTTCACAACTTCAATGAAAAGGTAAACAGCATTACCGAACGAGAAAACATGCACGCAAAATTCACCGAAATAGACAGCCGAGTCCGTTCCAGCTATGCCGGAGCTATCAACGAATCCATTCTTATGGACTGCGTTGCAAAAGGCTATCTTGACGGTATAAGCGACCCCTATGCAAAATATATGAACTCCGCCGAATATGCGGCTTTTCTTGAATCTTCCGGAAATACCGTTGCCGGCGTAGGCATCACCGCAACCATGAACACCGACGGCTATATGGTCGTAAGCAAAGTTCACGACGGTTCCACCGCTTCCAGCGCAGGTATTCTTCCGGAAGACCTTATCATCAAAGTTGACGATATAAACCTTTCCGCAGAAACCTATGCCCAGGCCGAAGCGCTTCTTATCGGCGATGCGGGTACCAAAGTTACCCTCACCGTTCGCCGCAACAGCGAAGATACCGAAATGGAAATAACAAGACGTGTTCTTGTTCCCACCACCGTAACTCCCGTTGCGCTTGCAAATTACGGATATATCCGTATCGATGATTTCAGCGAAGGAACTCCCGACCAGTTCAGCAAAGCGGTTGAAAAATCCATTTCCAACGGTGCCACCTCTCTTATTCTTGACGTCCGTTCTGTAAAAACCGGAGAAATTTCCGCAGCCGCGGAAATGATCGATAAGCTCTGCGGTTCCGGCGATATTGTTTATGTTGAGTATAACAACGGCGAATCCGAAGTTCTCCACACTTCCAACGCGCGTGAAGTCGACATTCCCATCGTCGTCATCGTAAACGAAAGCACCTCCGGTGCAGCAGAATTCTTTGCCGCAAGTCTTCGCGACTTTGAAAAAGCAAAAATCGTCGGCACCCAGACAGCAGGCGTTGGTTCCCTGCAGGAAATTTACCGCCTTGACGACGGTTCCGCAATTCAGCTTACCGTCGGAAAATACTATCTTTCCAACACCGATTTCTTCTGGGAAGGCAACGGCGTAACCCCTGACCACGTAGTTACTATCGATTACGTTCCCGATTTCAGCGATCTTACCATGCTTGACACCGCTATGGATACACAGCTTGCAAAAGCCATTGAGGTCGCCTCTTCTTCCGTAATGCCCGAAACCGAAGGCTCTGAAGAAGCCTCTTCCGAAGGCTGACGACAAAATTTTTCTTGACATTATCTGATTATATGAATATAATCTATAACATTGTGATCCATTTTAGGAGGGTCTTTTACCATGGATAAAAAAGTAGTAGTAACCGCAAGCGGTCTTAAAGCTCTCGAGGACGAACTTGAACAGCTCAAAACCGTTCGCAGAAAAGAAGTTTCCGAAAAAATCCGCGTAGCTCGTTCCTACGGCGACCTTTCCGAAAACAGCGAATATGATGAAGCAAAAAACGAACAGGCAATCGTTGAAGCAAGAATCGCAGACCTCGAAGTAATGCTTAAAAACATCGTTATTATCGACGAAAGCGAACTTGTTACCGACGCCGTTTCTCTCGGTTCCACCGTTAAGGTTTACGACGAAGAATTCGAAGAAGAACTCGAATACATCATCGTAGGTTCCACCGAAGCAGACCTCGACATCGGCAAAATTTCCGACGAATCCCCTGTTGGAAAAGCTCTTATCGGTAAAAAAGTCGGCGATGTTGCAGAAGCTGTTCTTCCCACCGGCGATACCGCAAAATTCAGAGTTATCAGCATCGGCTGATAAACGAAAAAACAAAAAAGGCTTGCCTTCCGGCAAGCCTTTTTTATTATTAATTTTTTCAGATTTCGATAAGTTCATATTCCGCAGTTCCAAAACCGAGTTTTTCGGCAGCCTCGATGGTGTGAACTCCGTTTCTGCTTTCTATCCTTTCAATAAGGTGATCTTTTCCGGGATCATCGGAAGCATAAACAAGGTCAAGACAAGCTCTGTCTATGGCAATAGGATCAAGAGAACAAAGAATTCCGATATCTTTCATACAGGGGTCTTCCGCAACAGCACAGCAGTCGCAGTCAACTGACATATTTTTCATAACGTTGATATATGCGGCCTTTCCTCTGAAATAATCCGCAACGCTCTTTGCCGCATCCGCCATAGATTCAAGAAAAGAATCGTGGTCCGCAGTCCAGATTTTTTCAGGTTCCCCTGCTCCGTGGATATATGCTTTTCCGAAAGAAGAAGCAACTCCGATGGAAAGCTGTTTAAGAGCGCCGCCGTATCCGCCCATAGGATGACCTTTGAAATGTGAAAGCACAAGAAGTGAATCATAATTCACGATATTTTTGCCCACAAAGTTCTTTTTGATTCGTTTGCCTTCCGGAATCGAAAGTTCAAGATCCGGACCTTCCGCATCAAGAAGATCTACAGGAAAATATTTGTTCCAGCCGTGTTCTTCAAGGGTTTTAAGATGTTTTTCGGTGGTGTTGCGGGTACCGTTATATGCGGTGTTGCATTCGGTAACGGTTCCGCCCACCTTTTCGATAAGTTCTTTCCAGAATTCCGGACGAAGGAAGTTCTGGTTTCCGGTCTCGCCGGAATGGACTTTTACGGCAACTTTTCCCGGAAGTTCGGGCGAAAGCGCTTCATATATTTTCATAAGACCTTCGGAACTTATGTCCCGGGTAAAATAAACTTTTGCTTTTTCCATTTTTGCTCCTTTTATTCTTTTCAAAACAAGAAAAAGCACGCCCAAAGGCGTGCTTTTATGCCTTGATTATTCTTCAACAACTTCTGCTTCGGGAGCGTTTTTGCGAACGGATTCAATGCCGTTTTCGCAGGATGCTTTTGCTTTGTATCCTTCGGAAGCAAGAATGATCTCGCCGTTGCGAGCTTTAAGACGGAAACGGAATTCGCCGGCTTTGTCGGTATAAATTTCGAATTTGGGGTTTACTGCTGCTTCAACGGGTTCAACAGTCTGATCTTCGACGTTTGCGATCTCGGCATTTTTCTTTACGCTTTCGATGCCTTTAAGGCAAGCTTCTTTTCCGGAATAAACTTCGGAAACACCGATGATCTGGCCGTTGGTTGCAAGAAGGTTGAATTTTACGCCGGTGGCGGTTTCTTTAACTGCAAATTTTCCCATGATTCTTTCTCCTTTCAGAATTGGCAAAGGTTTAGGTTTGGTTTTATATTATCACCTTTCAACACGTTTTTCAATATAAAATAAAATGAGCACGGAAAGTTTTTTCCGTGCTCAAAAAATTTTTTATTCGATCTCTGTTGCGGCTTCTTCAAGATGCTCCCTGATTTTTATGTGCTGGGGGCATGCTTTTTCGCATTTTCCGCATTTGATGCAGTTGGAAGCTTTTCTTTCTTTATAATCGGGGATCCATGTGTGCTCTTTATCAAAGCGCTTGATTTCGTTCATAACGCTGAAAATTCCCGGAATAGCGATGTTTTGGGGACAAACTTCGGTGCAATATTTGCAGTTTGTGCAGGGAATGGTCTCAACACTGTTGATAATTTCAACAACCTTATCAAGAAGAGCGAATTCCTCATCGTTGAGCGGCTCAAAATCTTTCATGAATGCAATGTTTTCTTCAAGCTGCTCAATGGTGCTCATGCCGGAAAGCACCATGAAAATTCCGTCGAAGGAAGCAGCATAGCGCACCGCATATTCTGCGCAGCTTTTTCCGGTGGATTCAAGAAGTTCTTTTGCTTCATCGGGAAGGGCAACAAGGCTTCCGCCGCGAACGGGTTCCATTACGATAACGGGTTTTCCGAATTTGCGGCAGACTTCAAGGCATTTTTTCGCCTGAACCTCGTCATCGCTATAATCAGCATAGTTGAACTGGAGCTGGACAAATTCAACCATCGGTTTTTCGGTAAGGATCTTTTCAAGATACTCCGCACTGTCATGGAAGGACATTCCGAGATGTTTGATCTTGCCTTCGTTTTTAAGCTCTTCCCCTATTTCAAAAGCTCTGCATTCGCAGTATTTGGGATAGTTGTTTCTGCTCTGAGCATGCATAAGAAAATAATCAAAATATTCTACTCCGCAGGCTTCAAGTTCGGCTTCAAAAAGGGGTCTTATCTCCTCTTCTTTGGTGAAAAAGCTTCCGCTGAGTTTATCCGCAAGAACGTAACTTTCTCTGGGATAGCGGCTTGTAAGAGCTTCTTTTATTGCAAGTTCGCTTTTTCCTTTAATATAAGGATGAGCGGTATCAAAATATGTAAAGCCTTCTTCCATAAAACGGTCGGTCATTTTTTTGAACTGTTCAATATCAACTTCTTCGCCTATCATAGGAAGGCGCATGCATCCGAAACCAAAGTTTTTCATCATTCAAAATCTCCTTTTGTTTTTTCCATAATAATATAATATAACATTGAAATTTTTCGGTCAAGAGTCGCTCCCTTTTTTCAACAATTAATCCTATTAAATATAATTATATTGCCTTTTTCTTCCCTTTCGGTTATAATATATCGGTTAATGAATTAATTTTGGAGGAAAATATGAGCAACACTTTTATAATTGAAACTTCCGCACGCCACGTTCACCTTTCCGCCGCCGATCTTGAAACCCTTTTTGGCAAAGGATACGAACTTAAATTCCGTAAAGATCTTTCCCAACCCGGCCAGTTCGCAACCTTCGACAGAGTTGACGTAGTGGGTCCCAAACGCACCCTTTCCGGCGTTACCATTCTCGGACCTACCAGACCTCAGACCCAGGTCGAACTTTCTCTTACCGATGCCCGTTCCATCGGAATCACCGCTCCCATCCGTGAAAGCGGAGACCTTAAAGGTTCCGCCCCCTGCAAACTCGTAGGTCCCTGCGGCGAAGTCGAACTTTCCGAGGGCGCAATCGTTGCAATGCGTCACATCCATATGCTTCCCGAAGATGCAGAAAGACTCGGCGTTACCGACAAACAGATCGTCAGCGTAAAAATTCCTTCTCCGGAACGCGCAACCATCTTCTCCGACGTTCTCGTTCGCGTAACCCCCACTTCCGCTCTTGCAATGCATATCGATACCGACGAAGCAAATGCAGCAGGCATCTGCGGTCAGGAAGGCGAAATCGTAAACATCTAAACAAAAATATTCCGAAAAAGCCGTTTTTCAAACGGCTTTTTTTGTTGCATTTCTTTCCTTTCAATACACTATATTTTTGAAAGGAGGCTTTTTTATGAAAAAACTTTTAGCTCTTTTTCTTGCGTTTTTGCTCTTTTGCTCCTGCGGAGAAACCTTATCCGAAGAACCTTCCGAAATTCCGCCTTCGGAAGAACCCGTTTCCGAAAGCGAACCGCCCAAAGCACATCCGCCGAAAAGCCTTTGTGAATTTCGCGAAGGGGTCGTAAAATTCAGTTCTATAGACCCGGAAAGCGATTTTGCAAAAGGCGCTGTTGATTTTGTAAAAGCATATCTCGACCAAATGTATTCGCAGAACGATTATATTGAAAGTTTTGAAGTAACCGACGTTGAAACCGATATGAACACAACAAACTGGTGGCTTAATATATATTATCACGATGATACAATAACAAGCGAAGATATAGAAAACAGCTTCCTTGTTGTACGCCACAGAACAAACGTCAAAGTTGAAGACGGAGTCACAATTTATGATTTCGGCGACGCGGATTTAAGCGAGCCCCTTGAAGGACATTTTTTTGTCATCTATGACCCGGAAGATAAATATGAATTTGAAAATATCAAAGGATACGACTGGAAGATATTCAACCGCAACTACTGGTCTTGGATCGACCATATTCATTCCGAAAAAGACATTTTTGATACAATGTATTCCTTCGATTCTATCGCGCTTCCGCTCCATACATACCTTAAACCCGAGGATGAACTTGTAATTTCGGCGGTTGAACAGACCAGAGAAAACCTTGAATCCGCCCTTAAACTCGACCGCAACGTGCTTGATTACGAAATCATCGATGTCAAAGCAAACATAAACCACACCAATTTTGCCATAAACACAAATCAATTTAAAAATGTCACCACAAATACCCTTGAAACCCTCTCTCTTTGCGTAAACATAAGTTGGAAAATGGATCTTGCGGAGAATCCTTCGATATATAAAGATTCCGTCTACGGCGGATTCCATTATGATTACGATAACGTTCCCATAGAACACAGCCTTTATGTTATATGTGACGGAGGAAACTGGATAACCGTTGGAAGCAGCACCTATCCGTTCGATGCTTTTGACGATTTGACCGAAAACGATCTTATTGAAGCGATCAACGGTCTTGAATAAAAAAAGCCCGATTTATCGGGCTTTTTTCTTTGTTTTAACTGTTGTCATTTTCTTTTTTATATGTTAAAATATAATGTACTTTTATGTAAATATAACCTTTTGAAAGGAAGATAAAATAAATGGCTGAACAGATTCAGGCACAGGAACAGCAGGAACTTTCCGCAGAACAGCTTTCCGAACTTCTCCAGATCCGCCGCGATAAGCTCACCGCTCTTCGTGAAGCAGGCAAAGACCCCTTCACCCTCACCAAATTCAATGTAACCGGTTATTCCGGCTCCGTAAAAGAAAACTTTGTCGACCCCGCAGAAGGCGAAGAAAGCACCATGACCGTTTCTCTTGCCGGCCGTATCATGAGCAAACGCGGAATGGGCAAAGCTTCTTTCGCAGACCTTCAGGATAAAGAAGGCCGCATCCAGCTTTACGTTCGTAAAGATATGGTTGGCGAAGACGATTACGCAGATTTCAAAAAATGGGATATCGGCGATATCATTGGCGTTGAGGGTATCGTATTCCGCACCCACATGGGCGAAATTTCCGTAAAAGCAACCAAAATCGTTCTTCTTGCAAAATCTCTTCTTCCCCTTCCGGAAAAATTCCACGGTCTTAAAGACCAGGAACTCCGTTACAGACAGAGATACGTTGACCTCATCATCAACCCCGAAGTAAAAGATACCTTCATCAAACGCAGCCAGATTATGCGCGAACTTCGTTCCTTCCTTGACGGCCGCGGTTTCCTTGAAGTTGAAACCCCTATTCTTACTCCTTTCGAGATCGGCGCTTCCGCAAGACCTTTCCTTACTCACCACAACACCCTTGATATGGATATGGTTCTTCGTATTGAAACCGAGCTTTACCTCAAACGCCTTATTGTCGGCGGCCTTGACAGAGTTTATGAAGTAGGCCGTATCTTCCGTAACGAAGGTATGGATACCAAACATAACCCCGAATTTACTTCCATTGAGCTTTATCAGGCATTCACCGACTTCCGCGGAATGATGGACCTTGTTGAAGATATGATGAAAACCGTTGCAATGAACGTTTGCGGAACTCTTCAGATCAGCTATCAAGGCAAAGAAATCGACCTTGGTCACTGGGAAAGACTCACCATGATCGAAGCTGTCAAAAAATATTCCGGTGTTGACTTTGCAGAAGTTGCTTCCGACGAAGAAGCTATTGCACTTGCAAAAGAACATCACGTAGATCTTCCCGAAGTTCCCACCAAAGGCGCTATCCTTGCTGAATTCTTCGATGCATTTGTTGAAGAAAACCTTATTCAGCCCACCTTCATCTACGATTACCCCGTAGAGATCAGCCCCCTTGCAAAACGCAAACCGGAAGATCCCGCATTCACCGAACGTTTCGAATATTTCATCAACGCAACCGAATTCGGCAACGCATTCAGCGAACTCAACGATCCTATCGACCAGAAAGGTCGTTTCGAGCGCCAGGTTGCAGAACGTCTTGCTCTTGATCCTTCCAGCAAAGCACAGGTCGACTATGACTACGTCACCGCTCTTGAATACGGTATGGCACCTACCGGTGGTCTCGGCTTTGGCGTTGACAGGCTTGTAATGCTTCTCACCGACAGCGCATCCATCCGCGATGTTCTTCTCTTCCCCACAATGAAGCCGTTGGATTAAGAAAATCCAGTAATATCAAGGGTTTTTCGGTAGTGTAAAAAGCCAAATAGGCGAATTTACCCCAGTTTTAATGTAATCAGTTCGATAAACTTGAATTGGAAGGATAATTGTGATGATTAAATTAATTACTAGAAAAATGAGCAAATATGCAAGATTATTCGTATGCATTATTAGTATGCTTACAATACTTGGAATATGTGGGCTTCCTGTGTTTTCAACATCGGTTTATGCTATGAGCGAGACTGATCTGCTTAAAACGGCAATTAGTCATTTGAAAGAAGATGTCGATGAACTTCAAACAAATATGGAGGCACATATTAAGAGTGATGTGGGGGTCTCCAAAATAGAGAAAACTGCTTCCGAAGGAAATGTAGATACCTATACCATTACTTTTACGGATAATACTACGTTTGAATTTAAGGTTACCAACGGGCAGGACGGAGCAGATGGTAAAGACGGTATCAACGGCAAAGATGGTGCAGATGGCAAAGATGGTATCGACGGCAAGGACGGAGCAGACGGCAAAGACGGTATCGACGGCAAGGACGGAGCAGACGGCAAAGACGGTATCAACGGCAAAGACGGTATCAACGGCAAAGACGGTATCAACGGCAAAGATGGTATCAATGGCAAAGATGGTGCAGATGGCACAAGTGGAATAGAACTCGCAAATTTTGCTGTAATCCTTGCTTGTATTTCGTTACTTGGAAATATCTTAATGGCTGTTTGCATGGTTAGAAATAAACATACTAAAGATGTAAGGGATAGATAAATTCCAATAGGTAAATATTGCGGTATAGGCAATAAGGTCACATTCAGACTCGTGGCACAGGATTATGAGAGAACAGCAGAGTATGTGTTTGACCTTGAACAATATGCAGAGAGAAACCCTGAAATTCTCAATCTGCCAAAGCGATGCGGAGGGCTTCCTGTCGAGTATAACGAGATTTTGACCCATGCGAATATCTTGACAGACATTCCACAGAAATATATGCGAATTGAGACTGCCATGACCCAGTTGGGTTTTATTGGTGGTTATCAGGTCTTCAAGAGATGGGAACTTGTTGCTCAAAAGAAACCCAAACCAAGAAAACCCGTTCTGTACGATTTCAGCATTAAGGACTTTGAAAAGAAATACAAAGCATTCTGAGATGTCCTTTTTTCTTTTGAATAGATATATGTTATAATCATTCAGGACTTTGTGGAGCATATCAAAAATGTTTATGAGGAAATTTAGTAAAACAAGGGTAGAATGAAAAAAAGCGATTTACCCCAGTTTTACCCCGGTTGCCCGAGGTTTTATGCCAGGATGTGAGTAACCTATGAGCAGATATGCGAAACGGTGTTTTTTATAGGTCATTTAGACACCGTATGAGGGGTTATGAGAGGTTATGAAACACACCGAGATATTCCCCACCATGAAACCCCTTGCAGAGTAATATTAAGCCGAAAACGCCTATTTCAAGGCGTTTTCGGCTTTTTGTTTATCCAAATTATTGCTTAAAAATGTGGTTTACGACAGATTTACGACGATTGAGCAGGTCAGCAGTCCTTGGAAATTACAACAATAAGGTGTCGTAAACGTAGCCTTAACAATGTATCAACAGGATTACCGCTTACATATGAAATAGAACCGAATAGATGAAAAACGAGATTTTTCATAATTGAAATGCTATAATTCAGTAAACGCATTTACGGAAAGGACAGATTGTATGTATGCCATAAGGACTGCTAATCTAACTAAAAAATATAAGGATATCATTGCGGTAGACCAATTAAATTTGCAGGTTAAAAAAGGCGAATTGTTTTCTCTGCTCGGTGTAAATGGTGCCGGTAAAACGACCACGATTAAAATGCTGTCCTGCCTGACACAGCCCACAAGCGGAGACGCTTTTCTGAATGGAAAAAGCATTTGCAAAAATACTGCCGCTGTAAAATCGCTAATAGCCGTTTCTCCGCAGGAAACTGCGGTCGCATCCGGACTTTCGGTTCGGGAGAATCTTGAGCTGATGTGCGGGGTTCATGGTTTTACAAAAGACAAGCAAAATGCGAAAATTGCAGAGCTGACCAAACTACTCGGATTGGAATCTGTTATCAAGAAAAAGGCAGGCAAACTGTCCGGAGGCTGGCAACGCCGACTGAGTATTGCAATG
Source organism: Oscillospiraceae bacterium (assembly GCA_017468365.1). Classification (GTDB taxonomy): domain Bacteria; phylum Bacillota; class Clostridia; order Oscillospirales; family Ruminococcaceae; genus UMGS1668. The sequence goes on from JAFUIS010000011.1 coordinate 19,933, forward strand.
GCACTGATCAGCGAGCCGGAGATATTATTCCTTGATGAACCTACACTTGGTCTTGATGTGCTTGCCAGAAGTGATTTGTGGGATTTGATACATTCACTCAAAGGGAAGGTTACCATTATTCTGACAACGCACTATATGGAAGAAGCAGAAACCTTGTCTGACCGTATTGCTATTATGAAAGACGGCAAGCTTCTTGTTTGTGATACTGCTGACAAGATTAAGGAAACGGCAGGAACGGATACTTTCGAGCAAGCATTTGTCCGTATCGTTAAGGGGGTGGAAAAATGAGAATGCTCACGTTGTCAAACAGGAATACGAAAGAAATATTACGAGATCCGCTGACACTTATCTTTGGACTTGGTTTCCCCCTTGTTTTGATTTTATTGTTAAGCGCAATACAAGCAAATATCCCCGTAAAACTGTTTGAAATACAACACCTGACTCCGGGCATAACGGTTTTCGGCTTAGCATTTATGACTTTGTTTTCGGCAACTATTATCGCTAAGGACAGAGGAAGTTCGCTATTGCAACGTTTGTATACAACACCATTGACTCCACTGGATTTCATTCTTGGTTACACTTTGCCGATAATTCCGATTTCTGTCGCTCAATGCATTATCTGCTATATTGCCGCAATCATTCTCGGACTCAACATTACTGTAAATATTTTGTATGCTGTTGCATGCATTGTTCCTGTATCCATCCTTTATATTGCGTTAGGACTTCTTTGTGGAAGCGTATTGAACGATAAGCAGGTAGGTGGTATCTGCGGTGCGTTACTAACTAACCTCTCAGCGTGGTTGTCGGGTGTTTGGTTTGATCTTGACCTTGTAGGAGGTGCTTTTAAGAAGATTGCATACGCACTTCCGTTTGTTCACGCAGTAGAGATGGAGCGTGCTGTACTTGTAGGAGATTTTGTAGGGGTTTTTCCTCATCTTTGGTGGGTACTCGGATATGCCGCTATTCTACTCGTGTTGGCGGTGCTGCTATTCTTGCGACAAATGAAGAAA
>JAFUIS010000012.1 GCA_017468365.1 Oscillospiraceae bacterium
CATTGTCTGGCAGTAATCGGTTTTTCATCCGTAATATGAGCCAGATAATCTTCGAGAATTGCATCGAAACGATTTTCATCATCCCACTGTGCATTTGCGGCAAGAATATACAACACTCGGTTCCTTACCAACGACTTTGGATGGTTCAGCAATGACGCAAAGGTATCAAAGTATTCATACCATTCATCGGTATCTTGACTTTCGGAAATGATTTTATCAGCAATGGCACAAGCATATTTGTCATCTTTTGCTGTTAACTTTGCAATTATATCCTGCATAGAAACTCACATCCAAATTCTTATTTATCGCTCAGTTTACTCTATCATATTTTTTTGCCGCTTTCAACGCATAGTGAAACTGACGAAGATAACATCCGTCAGTCCAAAAGTAAATTGGGACCATTTTTCCTCCAAATTGACTGAACCGGCAGTTTATGTTAAAATCCATTATATCACAGAAAGGAGCGTGATTGTATGGCTGACGAAGAAAATTTGCTTAAAAAGCGTTTCGTTGAACTTGCAGACCGAGCATATTCAAAAAACATCTATACTTTCACCGAATTCCTTTCCCCTGCGGAACAGAATCTTTTGCGTTTTTCGGTAAAAGGCGTTCCTTACCGCTTTGAAGGCGGCTATGAAAACGCCGAAAAAGCTATCTGCGTTTTCGGAAGCGAAGAGCTTTGCGGATACGATGAGCATGCGCCTTTTGTATGGTTAAAGATCGAACCGTGCTCAATTAAATTTTCCGGCGAGCTCAGTCACCGTGACTTTCTTGGTTCGATAATGTCCCTCGGCATCAGACGAAGCACTTTGGGTGATATAATAGCAAAAAACAACGTTGCATATGCCCCATGCCTTGAAAATATGGCGGATTATATCTGTGAGAATCTTGTCGAGATAAAACACACTTTTGTTCGGTGCTCAAAAATTGAAAACGTTCCGGAGGACGCTCTTCCCCAACCTTTTGAAAGTGAATTTGTGGTCGCATCTGAAAGGCTCGATTCGGTCATTGCCTCGATTTTCAAGCTTTCGAGAAGCGAAAGCAAAATCCTTTGTGAGCACGAAAAAGTTCTTGTGGGCGGAATTCCCGTAACAAGCGCTTCTTACACTCCAAAAGAAAACGATGTCATCACCGTAAGAGGCCATGGAAAGTTTATCTACTGCGGAATAAAGCTTGAAACCAAAAAAGGAAGACTTCGCTGTATCGCAAAAATATATAAATAAAAAAGAGCCTTTCAAGGCTCTTTTTTTACGTATTTGTTTTTTCTTCTGAAACCTATCTCAGTACCTCTGAAAAGGTTTGCCATGTTGCGGCGGTGTCTTATCCAGATAACGCTTCCGGCAAAAAGAAAAATTGCTGCACCGATTTTATTATTATTAATAATCAAAACATAAAGAGGTGTAAGCGCCGAAAGTGAAAAAGTTGCAATGCTGATATAGTCGGTAATAAGAGTTATTGCCGCAACAATAGCCGCATAAATAAGGAACATTTTCCAGTCGTAAAAAAGCACCAGCCCCATAAAAGGAGCAAAACCTTTTCCGCCGTTGAATTTTAACCAGAACGGAAAGCAGTGCCCGCAAACTGCCATTGCGCCGGCAAGAATAGCAGCGTTGAGATTTCCCTCAAAAATAAGGAATATGATTTCAGCTGACAAAAAGGATTTAAGAATATCGAGAGCGCCGACAAGGACGCCGTAACCAGCACCCATAGTGATAAAAACGTTGGATGCTCCGGGGTTGTTGGAACCGATATTTCTTATATCAACTTTTTTTATTTTTGCAATAACGCAAGCCGGATTTATGCAACCGAAAAGATATCCGCACAAAGCCGCAACAATATATATCATTGAAAATCCTCCAAAACGAACTTTGTTGATTAATTATATATTACCTTTGATATTTTTTCAACATTTATTGACTTTTCTCCTTTTCTTTTACTCGAATTTGCGATAAAATTATGATATTCTTTCCAAACATGAGGTTAATCTATGAATAACAAATCATCAATCGGAAATATCCTTCTTATACTTACGGCTTTTATCTGGGGCTGTGCTTTTGTTGCACAAAGCGTCGGTATGGAATATGTCGGACCTTTTACATTCAACGGAACAAGATGCATCATTGGCGGAATTTTTCTTATTGCCGCAAACCTTGTTTTTGACGCAGTTAAAAAGAAAAATAAAACTTATGTAAAGCCTTCTGAAAGCGAAAAAAAGGAACTTATAAAAGGCGGAATCATCTGCGGAATCGTTCTTTTTGCCGCTTCTTCCGTTCAGCAGATAGGAATTTCCATGACCACAGTCGGAAAAGCCGGTTTCATTTCCGTTCTTTATATTCTTATCGTTCCCTTTTTTGGACTTTTGCTGAGACAAAAACTTCCCAGAATGATATGGCTTTGCTGCGCTATCGCCCTTTGCGGACTTTATCTTCTTTGCATAAACGAAAGTCTTTCGCTCAGTAAAGGCGACGCCGTTGTTTTCATCAGCGCTGCGATTTATGCCGTTCATATCATGGCGGTCGACCGTTTTGCGCCCAACGTTGACTGCGTAAAACTCTCCTGCATACAGTTTCTTGTTGCCGGAATTATTTCGGTAGCCTTTATGTTCATTTTTGAAGATCCGGAAATTGATAAAATTCTTGATGCTTGGCTTCCCATTCTCTATGCCGGAGCACTTTCCGGCGGCGTCGGATACACTCTCCAGACGGTTGCGCAAAAATGGACAAAACCCAGTGTTGCTTCTCTTCTTATGAGTTTTGAATCTGTTTTTGCGGTAATTGCCGGTGCTGTCCTTCTTTCCCAGGTACCTTCTCTTCGTGAAACCGCGGGCTGCATTCTTATGTTCATTTCTATAATTATTATTCAGCTTCCCGAAAAAAGAAAGGTGGAGGTATAAATGATATCCGAAATCGTTTCATCAAAAGGTAGTGCGGTGTTTCACTGCATAAGACTTCACCGCGGCGAAGATCTTTTGAAATCCATAAAAAACGTTTGCAAGGCGAAAAATATCCGATGCGGAGCGATTCTTTCCGGCGTCGGATGCATAAGCAAAGGAAAGATACGCGATGCTTCCGGAGTTACGATTCGCGAAATAAATGAAGATTGCGAAATTGCAAGCCTCAACGGAACTGTCAGCGCAAACCGCTGTCACCTTCACATCGCTCTTTCAAAAGAAGATATGTCGACAATAGGCGGTCATCTTTGCGAAGGCTGCATCATTAATACCACCTGTGAAATTATCATTGAAGAACTTCCGGAAATTTATATTGATGTCGAAGATGACCCCGAAACCGGATATGACGAACTTATATTTAAAAAAGCGGAGTGAATTTCACTCCGCTTTTTTTATAGAACTATACTACATTGTTCAAACTTAAACAAACCGCTTCCATGGCTGAGTTTACCCTGTTTTTTAATATCCGTCAGACCTTTATTTACATCCAGAATCATATCCGTTGTTATATCAACGTTGTGATGTGCCGGAAAAATGCGTTTAATTGAAAGTTTAGATATTTTCTGAACAGATTCCAGATATTTTTCCGGGTCAGTTGATTCATAATTCGAAAAAAGAGTTCCTTCGTAAATCAAATCTCCGGAAAAAAGATAGCCTGTTTTTTCTTCAAAAAAACACATATGACCCGGAGAATGTCCCGGAGTATGCAAAACTTTGATTTTTCTGTTTCCTAATTCAATAGTATCCCCATCAATAAGAATCTTTTTGGGATTGCCACGAAAAACCGCATAATCATCAACATTTATATACTCTGTTAAGTTGTTATCCCTTACAAGCATTTTTCGTACAAATTCATTCGAAAGAGGAAACTTTTCTTCGATCCACGCCTTTTCCAGTTCGTGAACGTAAAATTCAGAAAAATTCCACAATCCACCTATATGATCCCAATGAACATGTGTAGGAACAGCAATAACAGGTTTATCGGTTATTTTAAAGACTTCTTCTGAAATATCCGATACTCCGAGACCTGTATCAATAAGAAGAGCATTTTCTTTTCCGAGAAGAAGATAACAATTCGTTTCTTCCCAATGATTCGGCTCGCTTATAACAAACGTGTTCTCGTCAATTTGTTTTGTTAAAAACCAGTTTTCCATATTATTTATTCTCAAAAATATTTTCGAACTGCGCCGGTCTTACATAAGCGGTTTTATAATGTTCATAGACCGCTTTTCCCGGTGCGGAACCGGAAGGCTTTTTGACGTTCTTTATCTCAGTATAATCCACCGGAACAAGCGAAGATTCGCGGCCTTTTGAATTATATGCCGCAACTATCGCTGCCTGCTGAATGGTGGTTTCCGGAACTTCCCTGCCTTCGGTCACAATAACGGTATGAGAACCGTGTATTTTCTGGGTGTGGAGCCAGATATCGTGCTTGCGGGAATCCTTGAACGTAAGTTTATCGTTCTGGATATTGTTCCTTCCGCAAAATATCCTGAATCCGTCAGTAGAAACATATTCTTTCGGAAGAAGTTTTGCAGGTTTCTGATTGTTCTTTTTGTGGTTTTTAAGGTAACCCTGACTTACAAGTTCTTCGCGGATCGCGATAACTTCGTCGTCTGTTCTTGCCCTTGAAAGAAGATCGAAAACGGAATCGATATATGAAAGTTCCGCCTCGCCTTTTTCAATGAACTTTTTCAGCATTCTTTCGGCGGTATCCGCTTTGCGGTATTCGCTGAAATAGTGCTGTGCGTTCTGGTTCGGCGTGAGTCTCGGGTCAAGTTTAACTTCCACCGGTTTGCAGTTATCATAAAAGTTTTCAAGAACGACGGAAGTCATTCCTTTTTCAAGCATCCAGATGTTGGCGTGGATAAGTTCGCCCTTGACACGAAGTATTTCTCTTTCGGTGGAACGGGCAAGTTCCTGGCGCTGAACATCAAGTTTTCTGGAAATTCTGTCCGCAAGGTTGACGACAAATTTAAAAAGGTCATTGGAACGCTGTTTCATTCTGTCGGCGCCGGAACGTTCGGAATAAAACTTATCAAGCATTGCGCTGAAAGAATCGAATTGCTTTACTTCCATCGAACCGCCATATTGTTTTATCGGCATGAAAGCAAAATCCACCGGATGTCCGTTTTCATCGATGACCATATGTGGCGCGCAGCTGCCGTTATTAAAGCTCTCCGCAATACTCTCTATTGTTTCTACAAGATGACCGCATTCTTCATTTGTGAGGTCATGAGACCTTGTATCCATACCGTTCGTGACCGTTTCGGAAATTTCGCGGCAAATTATCGGAGAAACACCGTCAAGATTTTCCATAAGCGCCTTCGAAAGCGGAATATCTCTTCCGTTTTTAAGGCGCGAAACAAGCTCCATTCCGTCGATATCAAGGGTGTTCATCTTGTTCTGTGCCGGCGGAAAAACATAAGCCATTCCGGGCATTACCTGACGAACGCTTGACATATCGGCGGTAACGCGTTTTATTGCATCGATGATCTTTCCTTCCGGTCCAATGAGCATGATATTACTGTGGCGGCCCATTATTTCAACCGCAAGTTTTATAACGACCGGGTCGCCAAACTCATTGTAAGTAGAAAAAGAAAGATGAAGAAGCCTTTCAAGTCCGAACTGTTCAATTGCAATAAGTTTTGCTCCGCTGAGATGTTTTCTCATAAGCATACAGAACATCGGCGGGTTTTTGGGATTGTCAACAGAAGCTTCGGTAAAATGGATCCTCGGCGAAGAAGCCGAAGCGGAAATAAGAAGTTTTCCGTTTCCTCCGTTCCAGCGAAGAGACATCACAAGTTCTTCTTTTGAAGGCTGGTGTATTTTATCAACTCTTGCACCGATGAGGTTTTCCGATATTTCATTTTTGAGCATGCTCAGCATGATTCCGTCAAGCGCCATTGGTGCTCACCTCTTTTTTAATTTATTTTGCCCAGTAACAAGCAGGGTCTTTCGAAACTTCGGAAACGATTATTTCCGTATCGGTAAATTCTTTTTCAAGTTTTTCCGCAAGTGGTTTTATTACGGTGTTTTCTGTGCAGAAATGTCCTGCATCAAGAACGCAGAAGCCGTCTCTTCTCATATCAAGGAAAAGATTATACTTAATGTTTGCGGTAACATAAGCATCTGCACCGGCGTTCATTGCAAAAGGATAAAGGTCCCCGCCGCTTCCTCCGCAGACGGCAACTTTTTTTATCATTTTGTCTGTAGAAGTAAATTTTATTCCGCCGACGTTTATTTTTTCGGCGACGTATTTTACAAAATCGGTACAGGAAAGCTCTTTTTCAAGCTCACCCATTCTCATAAGGCCCTCGCCGTCGTCAACTTTTACAACATTTTCAAGGCCAAGAGCATTAGCAAGGCAGTCGTTAACTCCCCCGTCAGCAATATCAAGGCAGGTGTGGGCACTGATAACCGCTATACCTTTTTCGGCGGCAATAAAAGCTATGTTTTTCGGGTGTATTTCTTTAAGTGCACCGAAAATCACCGGGTGGTGACTTATAACAAGGTTAGCACCTTTTTCTTTTGCTTCTTCAATTACCTCTTCGGTAACGTCAAGAGCAACAACAACCTTTGAAACTGTTTTGTTTCCGTCACCCACAAGAAAACCGGAGTTATCCCAGGATTCCTGGGTTTCAAAAGGCGCAATTTTATCTATGAAATTATAAAAATCGATTATTCTGCTCATCTTTCGTTCTCCGTTTCGTCAGCCTGTTCGTCTATCATATCTGCTAGCTGGATATGGATAAGCGCATGTTCTTTTTCTCTTTGGGAGCGAAGAAGTCCTTCCGCAATTCCGCGCTGAATTTTTGCTTGCCAGCGAAGATATTTTATCGAACAATCGTCGCTGTTTCCGGCAAGTTCTCCGGTAAGACAGTAAAAATCATCAGGAGTTTCGCTTCCGCCGATATAACTTGCGCTCATTACGGTATAAAGATGTTTTTCGACTTCGACGGCTTTTTCTTCGTCAATGGTCCAACCGTTTTCAAGAAGCCATTTTCTGAGCATATCCGCTCTGGACATGGGCTGAAGAACAAGATGAACCATTTCGCTTTTTACCCATTTTGCTTTTTCGAGTATCCCACAAATGGTCTCTCCGCCCATTCCGCAGATAAGAACTTCATCTATTTCATCTTCCGGAAGACCTTCAAGTCCGTCGGTAAGAACGGTCTCGATTTCTTCTTCAAGTTCCATTTCTTTGATAAGCGCTCTTGCACTTTCAAGAGGTTTTATATTGATATCCGTTGCAAATCCGCGGGTACAGATTCCTTCGTTTACAAGATGACAGATAAGATATCCGTGGTCTGTGCCGATATCTGCAGCAACAGTGCCCTCTTTTACAAATTCAGCGGCAGCTGCAAGTCTTGAATCAAGTTTATCCAAAAATAATTCCTCGCTTTTTATAAAACTGAAGGCAGCCCTGAAACTCATGGCTGCCAATCTTTTTTATCAGTTTTCTTTGTCCTCAAAGTATTTGTTGATCTTTGCTACGATCTCTTCACAGGAAACTCCGTGTACCTCACAGGCTTCTTCAATGCTTTCGCCTCTGGACATCGGGCATCCGAGGCAATGCATTCCCATTTCAAGGAAGAAAACTCCGGTGTCTTTATCGTAATCAAGGATGTCTCCGATAATGGATTCTTTAGTGATCTGGTATGCCATAACAACTGCTCCTTTAAAAGTTCTTATGTAATTATTATAATGCCCAAAAGGCTTTTTTTCAATATCTAATTATAAAATCAGCCCTCGGTTTTTTGAGCATGCTCACAAATCTCTTTGAGCACACATTTATCACACTGGGGTCTTCTTGCAATACAAACCGCTCTTCCGTGAAGGACCATTCTGTGGCAAAAATTGTTTGACTCTTTTGGGTCAAGGATGTCGCGAAGTTCGATTTCGCATTTTGCCGGGTCTTTTGTTGTGGTAAAACCGAGAAGATTCGTTATTCTTATGCAGTGAGTATCACAGACCACCGCCGGTTTTCCATAAATATCGCCCACAACAAGGTTTGCGGTTTTTCTTCCGATTCCGGGAAGTTTTATAAGTTCCTCAACCGTATCCGGAACGATTCCGCCGTATTCGTTAACAAGCATTTTTGAAGCAAGAGAAATATCGTGCGCTTTTGTTTTATAAAATCCGCAGGAACGGATAATGTCGCTGATATCCTGCTCATCCGCTTCGGCAAGAGCTTCAAGTGTGGGATATTTTGAATAAAGCACCGGTGTTACCATATTTACTCTTGCATCGGTGCACTGTGCCGCAAGCCTTGTTGCAAAAAGAAGTTCATGGGGTTTTACATATTCCAAAGAACAAAGCGCATCGGGATATTCCTTTTTAAGAAGTTCCACCGCTTTTGCGGCAAGCTGCTTTTTATCCAATTTGATCACTCCAATTATTTTTCTGTAAAAAGAATATAATTTTTAAGAGTTATTGTCAAGTTAACTCCTTGCTTTTTACGTTCAAATGGTATATCATGATAATATACCATCCAAAAGGAGTGTGCATTAAATGGCTGATATTACCGTTAAAATAAAGGATAACCAGAAAGACGCTTATTCCGTAAGACTCGCTGTTTTTGTAGCGGAACAAAAATTCCAGAACGAATTCGACGATATCGATAATATCTGCGATTATGTCACCCTTTATGACGGCGAAAAATGCATTGCTACCGGAAGATACTTCCCCGACCCCAAAGGCGCTGAAGATACTTTTGTTTTCGGTCGCGTTGCTGTTCTTAAAGCTTACCGCAACGACCACGTCGGTATGGGTGTAATCGCCGCTCTTGAAACCGCCGCAAAACTTAAAGGCGGCAAAAAAGCTCTTCTTCTTGCAAAAGGCAGTGCCGTTGGTTTCTATGAAAAATGCGGTTTTTCCCGCATTGAAGCCCGCACTGTTTACAGCGAAGGCAGACCTTGCTATTGGATGGAAAAAAATATTTAAAATATTTTAAGAAAAGGCTTGCAATTTTTGTTTTGTTGTAGTATAATAGTCAAGCACTCAAAAATTGCATATATCGCGGGGTAGAGCAGCTCGGTAGCTCGTCGGGCTCATAACCCGGAGGCCGTAGGTTCAAATCCTTCCCCCGCAACCAGAAAAAATCCCTCGGACAATGGTCCGGGGGATTTTTTGTTGTATTATTTTTCGTTTTTGTCTTCGCTTTTCTCTTCTTCGGAATAATTCACAAGAAACTTCTCGACAAATTTGTTTTCGATTTTTTTATAGCCGCCAACGGCTCCGTTTTCGATTTTTTTATAACCGTTCACAACACCGTTCTCAATTGCTTTATATCCTTCGGTCACGGTTTCTGCGATTTTTTCGTTGATTTCAATAATTTTGGATTTTGCCATATTAATTCGCTTTCCTCCAATCAAATTTAGTCCCAATAAAAATACTGATAAGTAAACTGCTGTTCCGGTCGCTCCATTGAAAATCTTGATTTCCATTTCGGTAAGTCCTTCAAACGTTGCGAGCATCGTTCTCTGAAGCGAAAAAATCGATACCAGCGCGTCTGCGAAAGAAACGTTCCTTAAAGTTTTGGTGATATAAAAATCTTTTCTGCCGGCTTTAATAAGATTGATGATCGCCAGAACTATTTTTGTAAACGCATAAAGAGCGATTGTGATAGCTACGATAATATTCTGTTCGGTTCCGCGGTTTTCTTCAAACGAAAGATAGGTTATTCCAGCAAGACAAACAGAAAGAATCATAAAGATCACACCGGTGAATCTCATCGAAAAGATTTCTTTTGAAAAGTCTCCCATGCACTTTTGTTTGATCCTGAGCAGGGAAAATCTTACGACACTGAGAACAGTGTAATAAAACGCAAGCGAAACGAGCCACCATGAATGATAGCTGATACCGAGATATGCGTTATATACCGCAAACGAAAAGTTTATCAAAAAACTTATCATCGTAAGTTTTAAAAGTCTTTCCATTGTGCCGCATTCCTTTCATAAATCATCTTTTCGACTTATCAATAATAACTTTTTTCTCCCGTGAAAAAGAACAACAAGATTTTGTAAAAATGTCGATTTGAAAAATAGGCAAAATTATTTTATTTATGCGCAAAAAAGGACAAATTTTATCTTTACCCACTTGACAATATAAAGCCCCTGCAATTATAATAGCAGATGTATTAGGCGAAAGCCTCGATCCACGTTTGTCAGGGAAAATTTCTCGGCAAACGTTTTTTTATAGCTGATTAAAATCGAAAGGAAAATTCAAGATGGACCAGAAACAGAGCCTTTGGCAAAAAGTATTTCCGTTTTTATGCATTATTTTCGGTAATATCATTTATGCCCTGACAATCAAACTTTTTGTCCTTCCTTCCGGAATCGCTCTCGGAGGAACCACCGGTATCGCGCTTATTATCGAAAACTTTTTCGGAATTCCGATTTCCGCATTCGTTCTCGTTTTTAATATTGTAATGCTTTGCGTCGGATATCTCATTCTCGGAAAAGCTTTTGCAATGACCACCATTCTCAGCTCTTTCTGCTACCCCGTTTTCCTTGAAATATCCAACCGCATTTTCGGAGATTATTATCTCACCGATGACGTTTTTCTTTGTTCCGTTCTCGGCGGTGTAGGAATCGGCTTTGCGCTCGGACTTGTAATCCGTTCCGGAGCTTCCACAGGCGGTATGGATATTCCTCCCCTTGTGCTCAACAAACTTTTCCATATTCCGGTTTCTACCAGCCTTTATGCAATGGATTTTGTCGTTGTAATTCTTCTTGCTATGTTCAAATCCATGGATCTTATTCTTTACGGAATAGTCTTCACATTTGTTTATACTTTCTTCCTTGACAAAACCCTTGTTCTCGGAAAATCCAGAACCGAGATAAAAATCGTTACAAGGAAAGCCCAGGAAGTTACTGATGCTATCCTTACTGAAATCGACCGCGGCGTAACCCTTCTTCATGCCGAAACCGGTTACAAACATTATGAAACCGAAGTTGTTATGTCCATTGTTTCCAACCGTGAAATTGCAAAAGTTGAGCGCCTTGCTCACCGCATAGATCCCAAATGCTTCATCATTATCAGCCGTGTTTCCGAAGTTCGCGGAAGAGGCTTTTCCTCCGCCAGAAAATACAAAAAACGTCCGGAAGAAATGTAATTTGAATAATAAAAAACCCCCTGCCAAAAGGCAGGGGATTTTTTTATTTGAAAAATTATTTCTTTTTCTTGATTTTGTTGAGCTTTTTGTTAAGGGAAAGTCTGCCTTCGGGAGCATCGATATCGAACCAGTTGAGAACTGCAAACGCGCATGCATCGCTGCAAAAGCAAAGGGCGTTAAGGTTTCCTGCGACCTCAACTACCGCGGAAAACTCTGGACCCGTGAACAGGCCCGCAAAGCAATGACCGAACTTTGCCGGTATGTTGACGTCTGCATTTCCAATGAAGAAGACGCAAAAGACATTTTCGGAATCGAAGCGGAAGATACCGATATCTACGGCGGTAAACTCAACCACGAAGGATACAAATCCGTTGCAAAACAGCTTGCCGACAAATTCGGATTTGAAAAAGTTGCAATCACCCTTCGTTCCTCCATTTCCGCAAGCGACAACGACTGGGCAGGTATGCTCTATGACGGTGAAAATTACTGCTTCAGCAAAACCTATAACCTTCGCATTGTTGACCGAGTAGGCGGCGGCGACTCTTTCGGCGGCGGTCTTATCTATGCTCTTCTCAGCGGTAAATCCACCCAGGATGCTATCAACTTTGCGGTTGCAGCCTCCGCACTCAAACATTCCATTGAAGGCGACTATAACCGTATTTCCGTAGCAGAAGTTGAAAAACTTGCCGGCGGCGATGCTTCCGGCCGTGTACAGAGATAATTCAAAACATGCTCAAACAAAAACCCCGTGCTCATTTTGAGCACGGGGTTTTTTGTTAACCGAATATTTTTATTGTAAGTTCACAATATTCTTCATAAGCTGCAGTATCTTTAAGTTCAGAAAGAGTATCTATAAAACTTTTATAATACCATGCATGCTCATTCTTATCTTTCTGGTTGAATCTGTTCCAGAGTTCATCGCCAAGTTTATTGTAATCTCTGTATATTGCCCTGATGTTTGAAAGCTTATCGGAAAGAGCGATTATTTTTTCTTTTATATCCGCTTTACAGCGAAGATAATCAATTGTTTCCTGCTTACGAATTTTCCAGGTTTGTTCCGGCGGAAGGTTTTCTCTTTTATCTTCGGAATCACTTTCAATCAACCTGAGAACTTCGTTTCCAAATTCAATTCTGATTTCATCCGCAGTTACTGAAGTATCCTCAAGTGTATCATGAAGAATTGCGGCAGCTATGACATTTTCATCATCTGTAATTGAAGCTGCAATCGCACCCGCTTCCATCGGATGTACGATATATGGAATTTTTGTACCTTTTCTAAAATTGCCGTAATGTGCTTTTGAAGCAAATATCATTGCCTTTTCAATCATATAAAAAACCTTTCAGCTTTGAAGCTTCATGTCTCCGTCTTTGATAAATTTCATCTTTTTCATGATAAAATAGAAAACATAGGAAAGCACCGCCGGAAGAACAAAATAGCAAAGGAGCATACCTATCCACATATTGCTTCCTCCACCCATATCCGAAAGAGTTCCGAGAGGTCCCACAAGGCCGCAGGTTCCCATTCCGGCAGAAACTCCGGTACATTCCAGTTTAAAAACAAGTGTGCTTATAGGGCCGGTAAAGGCAGACGCAAGCGTCGGAGGAATCCATATAAGCGGCTTTTTTATGATATTGCTCATCTGGAGCATCGATGTTCCAAGTCCCTGAGCAAAAAATCCGCCCCATCCGTTATCAGCAAAACTTATGACCGCAAATCCTATCATCTGGGCACAGCATCCTGCTGTTGCGGCACCGCCTGCAATTCCGCTTATGCCGATCATTGCGCATATTGCCGCTGACGAAATAGGAAGAGTAAGAATCATGCCAACGACCACCGCAATTATAATACCCATAAGAAGAGGCTGCATTTCTGTTGCGGTGTTGATAAAATCTCCAAGATAATACATTATGTAGGCAACTGCCGGACAGATAAGTTTTGCAACTGCATAACCTGCAATTATTGTGACGGTAGGTGTTACCAGAATATCTACTTTTGTCTTTTTTGAAACAAGCATTCCGATTTCAACGGCAATAATTGCCGCAACATAAGCTCCTGCGGGACCCGCAGTATAGGCAATCGTGTTTCCGTCAGAAAGAAGGATTGTTGCTCCGAGCGAATAAGAAAGACTTCCCACTGCGGCGCAGGAAAACATTACAAGCGGATCCGCCTTAAGTGAATACGCAATTGCAACGCCTATTGCCATTCCAGAAGCACCCTGGGCAAAAGTTTTCATCTCAGAAAAAAATCCACCAATCGCATTTACAAAAGCGTTCGAAATGTAATCCGGTCCGAGATACGTTCCAAGAGTTCCGAAAATCGTTCCAATCAAAAGGGACGCAAAAAGACCGAGTGCCATTGCAGACATAGCATCAATAAAATACTTTTTTGCATATTTTTTCAGATTTTTCAACGTTTTTCATCTCCCAAACTTTGTTTGCAATTATATTTTATCACTTTATTCAATGCATTGCAAAATTTTTTAATTAATAATATAATATAAATATGATATTTTGCGGAGGAATAATTAATGAAACCTTTTATCGGTATTTTACCTTCCTACACTTATGAAGCAAAACAAATTTTTCTTAACAAATCATATCTTGATGAAATAATGGCATCCGGAGCTGTCCCCTGTGTTCTTCCTCTTACTTCTGATGAGGAAACTATCTCCGAAATTCTTTCTCATATAGACGGTATTATCTTTTCCGGCGGCTCGGATATCAATCCCAACTATTACGGAAAAGAAGATACCGGAAAAAGCAAGGAAATAAATCCTCTCCGTGATGAATGTGAAGAAATTTATATAAAAATTGCTCTTAAAAAAGATATGCCCATTCTCGGAATCTGTCGCGGAATGCAGGCTCTTAACGTTTTCTGCGGCGGAAGTCTTATAGAAGATATACCCTCAGAATATAAAATTGAAACCATCCATAATCTGGAAAAACCGGATATTGCTTTCCACAAAATAACCGTTCTTCCCGATACTCCCCTTGCAGATATCATCGGCGCCGGAGTCCATACCGTAAACAGCTATCATCATCAGGCTGTGGATTCCCTTGCTCCTTATTTCAGCATTGCGGCGGTTTCCGAAGACGGAATCACCGAATCCATTTTTCGTAATGACAAACGTTTTGTCCTCGGCGTTCAGTGGCATCCCGAACGCGACCACATCCAGGCGGAATGCAATAAAATTATTATTGACAGATTTGTCGAAATCTGTTCCTCTTTGAAAGGCGAATGATATGAAAAAAACTGCACTGATAACCGGAGCGTCCTGCGGTATCGGATATGAATTTGCAAAGATTTTTGCAAAAAATAAAATAAACGTTGTTCTTGTTGCAAGAAGCAAGGATAAACTGGAACGCATAAAATCCGAACTTGAAAAAGAATACGGAATTTCTGCATACGTTTATCCCAAAGATCTTCTTGCCGATAATTCCGCAAAAGAACTTTTTAATCAGCTTAAAACCGACGGCATCACTGTTGATTATCTTGTGAACAACGCCGGTTTCGGTGATAACCACGCATATACCGAAACTGAATGGAAGACCCATGAAGATATGGTAAAACTCAACGTTCTTTCGCTTATGGAACTTTGCCACCTTTTTGGAAAAGAAATGTGCGAAAGAAAATACGGAAAGATACTCAACGTTTCTTCCCTTGCCGCTTTTACCGGCGGACCATATATGTCCGTTTATTATGCCACAAAAGCTTTTGTTCTCTCTTTTTCTGAAGGAATAGCAGAGGAATTCAGAAAAAGTGGCGTGACAGTTACCTGTCTTTGCCCCGGTCCCACCGAAAGCAACTTCGGAACGGTTTCCGATTTCGGAAAATCCAACGCATTTAAATATCTCGGCGTTGCAAAGGCAAAAAGTGTCGCTGAAAAAGGATATAAAGCAATGATGAGAGGAAAAAGTCTTGTTTATCACGGTTTTAACGTAAAATCCATGGCTTTTCTCACAAGATTCTCACCCAGAAGCTTAAATACAAAGGTTTCTGCTTTTATGGACAAGCATTGACAATGCTGTAAAGTAATTAAACTTCACAATAAAAAAAGACCGGCAAAACCGGTCTTTTTTTATTGTTTATTCAAAATATTTTTCGCCGAGTCCGTATTTTTCAACTACAAAGTCCATATCTTTGTCGCCGCGTCCGGAAAGGTTTACGAGTATAGAACCTGTATCGTGTTCTCTTGCATATTTCATTGCAAAAGCAACCGCATGAGCACTTTCTACCGCAGGAATGATTCCTTCAAAACGGCAAAGTTTATAGAACGCCTCTATCGCCTCTTCATCACTGATAGCGACGTAGTTTACCCTGCCCACATCACGAAGGAATGCATGCTCGGGTCCGACAGACGGATAGTCAAGGCCGCTGGCAATAGAATAAACAGGGCTGGGATCGCCGTTTTCATCCTGAAGAAGATAACTGTTGAATCCATGGAGAATGCCTGGTTTTCCGTAAGACATGGAAGCGGCATTGTCACCGACGTTTCCGCCTCTTCCAAGAGGCTCTACGCCATAGATATCTACCGGATCGCCGAGGAACGGAACAAACATACCAATGGAGTTTGAACCGCCGCCTACACATGCTGCAACAGCGTCGGGCATGATACCTGTCATTTCAAGAAACTGCTCTCTTGCTTCGATACCGACGATGGACTGGAAGTCACGAACCATTTTCGGGAACGGATGAGGACCCACGACGGAGCCGATGCAATAGATAGCATCTTTATATTCGTGCATATATGCTTCAAAAGCGGCGTCAACAGCCTCTTTAAGGGTTTTAAGTCCGCTGGTGACCGGAATTACGTTTGCACCGAGAAGTTTCATTCTGGTTACGTTAGGAGCCTGCTTTTCAATATCAACTTCGCCCATATAAACGTCACATTCAAGTCCGAAATAAGCAGCCGCGGTGGCAATGGCAACACCGTGAGAACCTGCGCCGGTTTCTGCTATAAGCTTTTTCTTGCCCATATATTTTGCAAGAAGTCCCTCGCCCATGCAGTGGTTTATTTTATGAGCACCGGTATGGTTAAGGTCTTCCCTTTTAAGATAGATCTGGCATTTGCCGAGGTGGTTGGAAAGTCTTTCGCAGTGGTAAACCGGGGTGGCTCTTCCCTGAAATTCTTTTCTGATGCGGCGAAGTTCGTTGATGAACTGCGCGCTGTGGCAAATGGTTTCATAAGCATCGTCTATTTCTTTGAATGCGGGAATAAGTTCATCGGGAATGAACTGTCCGCCGTAAGTTCCGAAAAATCCTTCTTTGTTGGGGTAATCTTTAAGATAACGGTCAAAATCTTTATAGCTCATATACATAGTAATTAATTCCTTTCAAAATAAATTTGTTTTTTCAAAATTATTTTAAAATGCGCCATCGTTTCATAAATTTTACCTCCGAAAATAAAAAACGCCTTTGTCCCCTATCAAAAAACAGGACAAAGACAAAAATCTCTGCGGTGCCACCTGAATTGGCAAAAGCCCACTTTACGGATACTGACATATCCACCCGGTATGATAACGGTCCGGTTCCGACAGCCATTACTTGCAGAAACGCTTTCCTGCTGCCCTCATGAGTCCATTCATTTTTACTAAAGCTATGGCAATCGCACCGCCTGCCACTCTCTTTGAACCGCCGTAAAAACTACTATTCTCAATCATCGGTTTATTAATATAAGTTATTTATACCACCATAATACGCTTTTGTCAAGTAAATCGCTAAAATATTTCAATAAAAAAGCGGTGCTCATTTTGAGCACCGCTTAAATTATGTACCTTATGCTTTAAGGTCAAGACCTGAAGCTTTTTTGTCATACATCTGTTTGCAAAGTTCTGCAATGTATGCACCTGCTTCTACCGGAGGAGTACCTGCTTTGTGGATGTTGGAAACTACGGTACGGTTTGCTTCGGGAATGCCGGGATAGCCGCCATATACGCAGTATGCGGAAAGAGAGCTGGAGGTTGCAAGTCCGGGTCTTTCACCAAGAAGGATTACGGTTACTTTTGCGCCGAGGATCTGTGCAACGGAGTCTTCTGCACCAACACGTCCGTATTTTACAAAGAAAGGAGTACCGACTTTGAGGCCGGTTGATTTAAGACCGTTATAGATTGCGGGAAGAACTGCGTCGATGTTTGCTTCTACTGCGGAAGAAGAAAGTCCGTCGGAAACAACGATCTGAACGTCGGGATCGCTGATGCACTCTGCTTTGATCTTTGCTGCGGTTTCGTCATCGAATACACGGCCAAGGTCAGGTCTGGTAAGATAGGTTTCTTTGCTGTCGCATTTGGTTTGGTAAGTTTTAAGATTGTTTTTTTCAAGATATTCTTCATGAACATCGTTGAAAACTGCGTCCATTGCAGCAGCGTTGTCTGCGCGGACACGAAGAGTAGTTCTGGTAAGAGGACGGGGGCCTGCTCTCCAAACGCCAAGACGTGCGTCGGTTTTGGCTTTAAGTCTCATATACTCTTCTTTGTTGTAAGGATTCGGAATATTGAATTCTTCTCTGAGGCTATATGCGGAGATGTCGTCTACTTCTCCGTCACAAACGCATTTGCATTCAGGAGCTGCTTTTTCGCCCTGAGTTGCCTGTGCGATAGCTTCACGGATGATTTTCATAAGTTCAGCATCATTCATTTAATTGCAGCCTCCTTTCTTATTTAGCAAAGAACATGGATGCGTCGCCTGCACGTTCGCCAAGACGGCCTTCTTCGTCGAGAATGCCCATCTTGATTGCCCATTTGTGATATTCAGGAGCAGGTTTTCTGTGGCTGAGTTCACGCATGGTGTTGTCGTCGTGGAAGGAAACGTCCTGATATGCAAGCATTACGTCGTCGCCCATAGGAACGCCCATGTAGTAGTTGCAGTTTGCTGCGTTAAGAAGCAGGCAAGCGATTTCCTGGTCGTCCTGAGTAATGCCGGTGTGGTTGGTGAAGCAAGGAGCCATACCCATAGGAAGACCGATGATTTTTGCCATGAAATGGTCTTCAAGGTTACCACGGATCATTTCTTTACCGTCGTAAATGGTTTCCGGTCCGATGAAGCCGGTTACGTTGTTTACGCCGAAAGGTTCGAAGTTACGTGCAAAACCGTAAGTACGTGCTTCAAGGGTCATTTCGTCTGCGCCTTCATCGCAGTCGATGGACATTTCGGAACCTTGGCCGGTTTCGAAATAAAGTTTGTTCATACCGGTACCGTAGCATTCCTGTTTTGCGAGGTCATAAGCTTCGTTAAGAAGTGCTTTATCTACGCCGAATGCTTCGCAAGCGCTCTGGGTACCTGCGATGGACTGGAAGAACATGGAGAGCGGTGCGCCTTCGCGAACTGCCTGCATCTGGGTGGTTACGTGAGAAAGAACGGAAATCTGGGTAGGAATCTCCCACTGATCTTTAAAATCGCGGAGTGCATGGGAAATTCTCTGGGTGGTTTCAACGGTGTCTTCTACGGGGTTGATACCGAAGCAAAGGTCACCGGAACCGAAGGAAACGGCTTCCTGAACACCAAGAAGAATGGTTTCGGGGTCGTCGGTACTGGAGTTGCACTGTGCACGGAAAGAAAGAGTTCCGGGAAGACCGATCTGAGTTTCGCAGCGGGTAGGTCTGCAGCATTTGCTTGCGCCATAAATAAGGTCGGAAGCGGAGCAGATTTTTGCGACTGCTGCAACGGTTTCACCAATCCAAGCATAGCTTGCACGGTAAAGATCGTTGGTAGTGGTTTTGTGGTCCATGATCCACTCACGAACTTCGGCAATGGTATAGTTTTTGAACTTATCATACATGCGTTTGTTCATGGAGTCGATCTCGACTCTGGTGACCTCGTCTTTCTCATAAGGAACTACGGGGTTTTCGGTGATGTCAGCAACAGTGAGCTCGCTGAGAACTACTTTAGCTGCAATTTTTTCGGAAACAGTTTCGGGAGCGATTCCGAGGTATCTGTCGCCGGATTTGGGCTCGTTAGCTTTTGCGAGAACGTCTTTGACATCACGGAATTCATAAGTTTTTCCGTTAAGTCTGGTTTTCAGTTTCAAGGTGAAAACTCCTTTCCGTTTTCTGCCGAAACGGCTGAAAACTGATAAAATATTTTATCCGTTTTACGTGAAACCACGTCCCAAAACATCTCCGAATCTCGGACACAATTTCACATAATTACGATTTTTACAGATGGAAATACTTTCCCACCTATACAGTTTTATTATAAAGAAAAGAGCAGATTTTGTCAACCAAACCTGCTCTTTTAAAATGTTGAATTTATTCAACAAATTTTGTGTAATTTTCCTTGTTTTTATAAAATTCAAGCAAGAAAACTTCATTGTCGGTTCTCTGCGGCAAATTTATATATGTCGACCAGTCCCCTGCCGATAATAATTCCGCCGATTATATCGGTAAGCCAATGTACTCCGGAAAAAAATCGCATAATCACCGTTAAAAATAAAAGTATCAGCAATCCAAAACATACAATGTTTTTGAGCACATTGTTTTTTATCCGTTTTTTGAGTTCCAAAGCCGCCGTGCTCATAACGCAAATCATGAGCACCGTTGTGGAAGACGGATACGATGCTTCAAGCACACCGTCGATAAGGACGGGTCTATAATTAATTATAAAAACCTCAAAAAACAAATATACTGCCGCCAAAACAACGTAAAAAGCACCAAGCAGCAATATGCTTTTATCGACTTTTGTGATTTTTCTTCTTTTTATCCACTGAAACGATCCAAGCAAGGCAAACCCAAGCATAATTGCAACCGGAATGAGGCTCAACCAATCGGTTACTAAATAAAGTGACATATTAATTCCGGTAGCTTCATGAACAAAACCGTTTATTGCTGCGAATCCCACTTCTGTTCCTTTTGGACCGATGGCTGCAACGTCAAAGGTTTTTACCGCGATCGTCCAAAGAACGAACAAAAGTATTTCGCTAAGCGGAATATAAAGTTTTTTTATTTCTGTTTTCATTTTGTTTCCTCCTTTTGTTTATCCTTTGGACAAATCTTAGGACGGGAACAAAATCCATTCAAGAAACCCTGTGTCACATCGGCGACACTTTCGGTGTCATCGGATTTTTATCGCAAGAAAAGCCTTTATTGCAAGAAACGTCAGCAAAAATACCGCAGCATAAGGCTGCAAACTTACGATAAACAAAAACAAAACCGCCGTACTTAACATCATCGAAAAACGCCTTTTGTTTTTCAGCCAGAAATGATTTTCGTAAGTTTGCAAAGCAAGTATCGCTATTCCGCAAATTATCATTGCGGTCACAAAAACAAAATATAATATTTTTAAATAAGGCTGAATTCCTTCAATCGCCAGAAGAGAAACCCCTTTTATTGTCTCCCCTGTTTTTTCACCAAAAAACGGAAGAAAAAGCAGCAATGCCGCACAGCAGTCAAGAATTCCGAAAACAACGTCAGCAAAACGGTTTTCTTTTGTTTTGTTTTCTTCTTCCGCAAGCGCGAGCATTTCATCACCGGACAAAAGTTCGTCAACGGTAACGGAATAAAATTTTGATATCATTTTTAGAGAATCAATGCTCGGATAACCTTTTCCTGATTCCCATTTTGAAACCGCTGTTCTTGAAACAAAAAGTTTTTCGGCAAGTTCTTCCTGGGTTATCCCCTTTTGTTTTCTTAAATTTCGGAGTTTTTCGTTAAATTCCATTTGTATCACCTTTATTGATAAAAAACAGGCACGGCAACAAAATTGCCGTGCCCGAAAACTATCAGTCAACGTTCTTTTTGAAACGTGCTTTCATTCTCATGTTGTTATCAAGAATCTTTTTACGGATTCTGATATTTTTCGGAGTTACTTCAAGAAGTTCGTCATCTTTAAGGAACTCAATGGAAGCTTCAAGGCTCATTCTTCTGTAAGGAACAAGACGAAGAGCATCGTCGGAACCGGAAGCACGGGTGTTGGTAAGATGTTTGGTCTTGCAAACGTTAACAGCAATATCCTCTGCTTTCGGAGATGCGCCGACTACCATACCTTCGTAAACGGGAACGCCGGGTCCGATAAAGAGCTGACCGCGCTCCTGAGCATTGAAAAGGCCGTAGGTAATGGATTCACCGGTTTCGAAAGAAATAAGGCTGCCGGTGGATCTGCGCTGGATATCGCCTTTATAAGGCTCATAGGAATCGAAAACAGAGCTCATAATTCCCTCGCCTTTGGTATCGGTCATGAATTCATTTCTGTAACCGAAAAGGCCGCGGGAAGGAATTCTGAATTCAAGTCTCATACGGCTGCCGAAGGGAGCCATTTTGGTAAGCTCGCCTTTTCTGTTGCCCATTGCGGACATGATGTTGCCTACGCAATCTTCGGGAACGTCGATGGAAAGAAGTTCGACCGGTTCATGAAGTTTTCCGTTGATGGTTTTATAAAGAACCTTAGGAGTGGATACCGCAAATTCATAACCTTCGCGGCGCATGGTTTCAATAAGGATAGAAAGGTGCATCTCACCGCGTCCGCAAACGGAGAATTTATCGGTGGTATCGGTATCGGAAACACGAAGAGAAACGTCTTTAAGAAGTTCTCTGTAAAGTCTGTCGCGAAGCTGACGGCTGGTAACAAATTTACCTTCTCTTCCGGCGAAGGGGCTGTCGTTAACGCAGAAAGTCATTTCAACGGTCGGCTCGCTGATTTTTACAAAAGGAAGAGCCTCAACGGTATCAGGTGCGCAAACGGTATCGCCGATATAAATATCGGATACACCGGAAATGCATACGATATCGCCGACGGAAGCGGATTCGCAAGCCTCTTTGGAAAGGCCTTCGATCTGATAAAGAGTGGCGATTCTTGCTTTATAGTCAGCTTTTTCTTTGTGATAATCGGTAACAACGATATCTCTGTTGGGGGTGATGCATCCGCGTTCGACTCTGCCAATACCGATTCTGCCGACATATTCGTTATAGTCGATGGAAGAAACGAGCATCTGGAGAGGACCTTCCTCGTCGCCTTCCGGTGCGGGAATGTGGTCAAGAATGGTGTCGAAAAGCGGTTTAAGGTCTTTGCCTCTGGTATAAGGGTCAAAGGATGCGGTGCCTTCGCGTCCGGAGCAGAAAAGCATCGGGCTTTCAAGTTGTTCTTCGGAAGCGTCGAGATCAAGAAGAAGTTCAAGAACTTCGTCGCCGATATCGTCAAGTCTTGCGTCAGGTTTGTCGACTTTGTTGACAACAACGATTACGGGGTGGTTGAGTTCAAGAGCTCTCTGGAGTACGAAACGGGTCTGGGGCATGGGGCCTTCTGCAGCGTCAACAAGAAGGATTACGCCGTCGACCATCTTGAGAACACGTTCAACTTCGCCGCCGAAGTCTGCGTGTCCAGGGGTGTCGATGATGTTGATTTTTACTCCGTTATAATGAACGGAAGTGTTTTTTGCAAGGATAGTGATGCCTCTTTCGCGTTCAAGGTCACCTGAGTCCATTACTCGATCCTCAACGACCTGGTTGTCACGGAAAGTACCGCTCTGTTTGAGCATTTCATCTACGATAGTGGTTTTGCCGTGGTCAACGTGTGCAATGATTGCAACGTTTCTTAAATCTTCACGAATCAATTTTTTTCTTCCTTCCTTATGGTAAAGTTACCGGAATAAATGAACATAAAAAACGGACAATTCCCCGTTTTGTTAAATCGGCGGAAATGCCCGTTATTGGACAAATCTCTTAAAAATTTGCGCCTTTGGACTTTTTCAATCAGTCCGGAAGATCTTCGGTGGGAAGATCGAGGTTTTCAAGAAGTCTGCGGAGTTCGCCGAGTTCTTCAGCGGTAAAGGTAAGACCTTTTGCCATTCTGCTGTGGTCGGGAGCCCATTCACGGATGTCATATTTTGCGGGGCGATCGTTCCAGCTTACGAGGTTGAGTTCTTTGGTCCAGCCGCGGGAGTTTTCGGAAATAACACCGCATTCTTCGGTGATTTTATAAGTAATTTCAGGCATGTCAGATTCCTCCAAGAAGTAAATATTATTTTACGCTTTTATATATTATATATTATAATTATAATATTTTATTTTGCAATATCATTTTTCAAAAAAATCACAAATTATCTTCGATTTTTTTGAATTTAAGCGGTCTATCCCGCTTTAACACAAATCCTTTGCAACTTTTTTGCCTTTTACATAGGATGTATTGCGCAGATATCTTTGCGCAATAACAAAAAACGGAGATATATCCTATGGAAAATAACGGCAACAATATCCAGATCGGTTGTCCCGGAACCGAAGGAACTCTTGCCATGGCAAGAGTTCCCGTACAGCCCTGGGGACCCGTTTATGACGGTTCCACCGCACTTTCCCGGGGAACTCTCTTCCCTGCCCTTGATCTTCCTTATATCGGCAAGGAGGCGGTAAAATGAACGAACGAAAAACTCTTCTTGCAAGGCTTGCGGCCTGCGACTTCATTCTTTATGAAACCGCGCTTTTTCTTGACACCCACCCGGACTGCAAAGATGCTCTCGCTTTCTATCAGAAACATCTTGAAATGAGAAAAAAGGCAGAAGAGGAATACACAGAAAAATACGGTATGCTCCAGCATAAAGACTATAAAGGTCAAAACAGTTGGCAGTGGACCGAAGGTCCCTGGCCTTGGGAATATGAGGAGGGCTGATTTATGTGGATCTATGAAAAGAAACTTCAGCATCCGGTAAAAATCGCAAGATGCGACCCGGCAATGGCAAAAATAATCATCACACAGCTCGGCGGTCCCGACGGCGAACTGGGCGCTTCCATGAGATACCTCAATCAGCGCTATGCCATGCCAAACGACAAAGTAAAAGCTGCGCTTACCGATATCGGCACCGAGGAACTCGGTCATATGGAAATGGTAAGTTCTATCGTTCACCAGCTCACTCGCAACCTTTCCATGTCCGAAATAGAAAAAAGCGGCTTTGCCCCCTATTTTGTTGACCACACAGTCGGAATCTATCCTGTGGATGCCAACGGAGTGCCTTTCAGCGCCTCTACGTTCCAATCCACCGGCGACCCCATTGCAGACCTTCACGAAGACATGGGCGCCGAACAAAAGGCACGTAAAACCTATGACAACATTCTGAACCTTTGCGACGACCCTGACGTACGCGATGTAATCAAATTCCTTCGCGAACGCGAGATCGTTCATTACCAGCGCTTTGGCGAAAGTCTTGAAAATATTCTTGACGGCCTCAACAGCAAAAACTATTACGCCTTCAATCCCGCTTTCATCCCCAAAAAAGATTAAAACAAAAATAAAAAAGCCGTAAAGCTTTTAAGCTTTACGGCTTTTATTTTGTTTAACTTATCTCTGTCCCTTGTCGTAAGGAATACCTTCTGCTTTAGGAGCTCTGGATTTTTTGGAAGTAAATGCAAGAACGATAAGGCAGATGATATAAGGAAGCATGTTATAAATGGAACCCGGAATGTTAAGAGCAACAAGAATCGGGAAGCCGAAATAAACGTTGGAAAGTGCACGGAAGAAACCGAAAATAAGCGCTGCCATAGCGATTCTGGAGGGTTTCCACTGTCCGAAAATCATAACAGCAAGTGCAAGGAAACCAAAACCTGCTACGCCGTTTTCAAACTTCCATTCGGAAACACCGGAAAGAATATAGCAGATACCGCCGAGACCGCCATAAAGTCCGGAAATAAGAACGCCTGCCCAACGCATTTTATAAACGTTGATACCAACGCTGTCTGCCGCCTGAGGATGCTCACCGCAAGCCATAAGGCGAAGACCGAATTTGGTTTTATAAAGAACTACATATGCAACAACAACACCGATAAGCGCGATTGCCATGAACCAGCTGAATTCAAAGCTTCCTATGTTTACAATGAATGCTTTTTTCTCATCAACGTACTGAATGGTAGAGGAAACGTCGTTGGGGTTGGTTGCAGTGTTGATTGCTTTAACGATAACGGTTGCCGCAGCAGTACCGAGCATATTCATTGCGGTACCGACGATAGTCTGGTTAGCTTTGAAGTTAATACAAGCCACACCAAGAAGCGAAGAATATGCAACGCCGAAAATCATTGCGGCAATAATAACGCAAATGATCATTCCAAATGCTCCAAAGCTGTCGGGAGCATATCTCATCATAAGAGCGCCACCGAGAGCACCCATTACCATGATGCCTTCAAGACCGAGGTTGATAACGCCGGAATGTTCAGCAAAACATCCGCCAAGTGCAACAAGGATAAGAACAGAGGCAAAAATAAGTGTGTACTGAAGAAGTAATAACATTATTTATCGCCTCCTTCCTGAGTTTTTGCTTCCGCTTCCGCTTCTGCTTTTGCTTTAAGTGCCTGTCTTTCTTCATTTTTATCAATGACGTAGTTCATCATATATTTGATGAAGAATACAAAACCGCAAAGGTAAATGATGATAGCGGAGATAAGGTCGGAAATCTGGGAGCAGTACATGGTTTTGTCAACGAATGCACCGCCGTTGGTAATGTGCTGAATGAAGTAAGAAGAGAAAATGGTTCCGATGGGGTTAAGGCCACCGAGGAATGCGGCTGCGATTCCGTTGAATCCCATTGCGGGTACTGCAGAAGAAGTGCAGGACCACTGCTCAAAGTCGGTAAGATAAAGGAAAGAAGCACCAAGAGATGCAATTGCACCGGAAATCATAAGAGTTACGATGATGTTTCTCTTTTCTGCCATACCACAATATTTCGCAGCGTTTTTGTTGAAACCGGTTGCTTTAAGTTCAAAACCAAATTTAGTTTTTTCAAGAACGACAAGAACAAGAACAGCGGTAAGGATGGAAAGTGGAAGAGCAATGGTAACTTTTTCGTTTCCGGCAAAGAGATTTTCAAGTCCCATGGTAGGAAGAATTGCCTGAGGACCGTCAGTGCTGAGATGGAAAGTATAAGGGCTGGTTCCCTCTTTAACATTTGTAAGAATCATATTGGTGCTGTAAAGAGCGATCCAGTTGAGCATGATACCGGAAATAACTTCATTTACGTTGCAATAGGATTTGAGAAGACCAACAATTGCACCATAAAGAGCACCGGCAACAGCTGCAAGAAGCATACAGGGTACCCAACCCATTCCAAGTGCAAGCGCACAATAAAGGCTTACGCAAATACCTACGCAATACTGACCTGCTGCACCGATGTTGAAGAGGCCTACTTTAAAAGCAAAGAGGATGGAAAGAGAGCACATGATCAGCGGAGCGGTTTTAACAAGGGTACCACCGAAGTTTTTAAGCTGAAGGTTTGCTTTTGAATAATGCATGAAGTTCTTGAGAACTTCCATAATCGCTTCCCCTGCTCCGGTAGGATTAATGAAAAGGAGAACAACATAGCCGATAGCTACACCGAGAATGATACAAAGAAGAGAAGCGAACAGAGACTGGAATGCCTCGTTTTTTAAAATTTTCTTAATCATGCTTTCACCTCATCTCTCTTTGCACCGGCCATATAAAGACCAAGTTCATCTTCAGTTGTGGTCTTAGGATTAAGCTCACCTACAATTTCGCCTTCATACATAACGAGGATACGGTCGGAAACGTCCATAACTTCTTCAAGTTCAAGGGAAACAAGAAGAACGCCTTTTCCTGCGTCACGCTGTGCTATGATCTGTTTATGGATATATTCAATAGCGCCAACGTCAAGTCCGCGGGTAGGCTGAACAGCAATAAGAAGTTCGGGGTTCTTGTCGATCTCACGTGCTACGATAGCTTTCTGCTGGTTACCGCCGGACATGCTTCTTGCAATGGTGATTGCGCCCTGACCGGAACGAACGTCATACTGTTCAATAAGTTTGTCAGCGTAATCTCTGATGTTTTTCTTTCTGAGGAAACCAAATTTATCGGTGAATTCAGGTTCGAAATAACGCTGGAGAACACAGTTATAATCGAGCGGATAGTCAAGAACAAGGCCGTGTTTATGTCTGTCTTCCGGAATATGACTCATGCCGGAAAGAAGTCTTTTACGGATAGGAGCTTTGGTAATATCCTCGCCGCAAAGAGTGATTTTACCGTCAACAAGAGGTTCGAGACCGGTAAGACCGTAAACAAATTCAGTCTGTCCGTTTCCGTCGATACCTGCAATACAAACAACTTCGCCGCGATGTACTTTAAGGGATACGCCTTTGACTGCGTTGTTTTTGTGCATCTTGGATGCAACGGTCATGTTTTCGATATCAAGAACAACTTCTCTGGGAACGCTTTCTTCTTTCTGAACGTGAAGGTTAACGTTATGACCTACCATCATTGCGGAAAGCTCTTCGATCGTTGCGTCTTTGGTATCTACAGTACCGATATATTTACCTTTTCTGAGAACGCTGCAGCGGTCCGCAACAGCTTTGATTTCGTTAAGTTTATGAGAAATGAAAAGGATGGATTTTCCTTCCGCAGCAAGGTTTTTCATAATCTGCATAAGCTCTTCAATTTCCTGGGGAGTAAGAACTGCGGTAGGTTCGTCAAAAATAAGAACTTCATTTTCACGGTAAAGCATTTTGAGGATCTCTGTACGCTGCTGCATACCAACGGTGATATCCTCTATGTAAGCATCCGGGTCTATATGAAGACCGTATTTTTCAGAAAGTTCCAAAACTTTTGCTCTTGCTTCTTTTTTCTGAAGAAAACCGAATTTATTCGGTTCAACACCCATAATAATATTATCAAGAACAGTAAAGCACTCAACAAGTTTAAAATGCTGATGTACCATTCCTATTCCAAGTGCATTTGCATCATTAGGGTTTTTGATCTGGACTTCTTTACCATCTTTTTTGATAATGCCCTCTTCTGCCTGATAAAGGCCGAAAAGAACGCTCATCAAGGTAGATTTACCCGCACCGTTTTCGCCAAGAAGAGCATGTATCTCGCCTTTTTTAAGCTGGATAGTGATGTCGTCGTTAGCGATAATTCCGGGGAATTTTTTGGTAATATGAAGCATCTCTATTGCGTATTGATTCTCCAAGTCTACCGTCCCTCCTATTTTGACTTATAGTTATAATAATAATACTACATAATGTAAATAATTACAAGCAAAATTTAAGGGATAAAAAACATAAAAAAAGAACGGGCATGAAGCCCGTTCTTTTTAAACACTGTGATAAAAATTATTTGAGGTTTCCAAGATCGTTAACAGAAACAACAGTTACATAATCTGCTGCAGTGCCATCGATGGAGTTGTTAACAACGATTTCACCGTTGTAGATTGCTGCTACGAGAGCATTGTAATCATCTTCAGTGAAGCTGTCGGACCACTGAGTAGTGGAAGGAAGCTGTACATAGTTTTCTTCAGAAACTTCGGAAACAAGACCAAGGTTTTCAACCTGTCCGCCAACGAATTCGTCAGCAACGATTCTTCTGAGAAGTTCTTTAACGGTAGGTGCAAGACCTTTCATTGCAGAAGTTACGGTCATGTCTTCGCCGTAAGTTGCATCGATATTGAAGGACTGGTCAACGTCAACGCCGATAACTTTGCCGCCAACTTTTGCTGCTGCTTCAGCAACAGAAGTGTAAACGCCGCCGCCGCATGCGAATACGAGTTCGGTGCCTTCACCGTACCAGGTATCCATAACTGCAGTGATGTCAGCATCGCCGTAGAACTGGTTTGCGTAACCCCAAACAACGCTTACGTCAGCACCGGTTTCAACTGCTGCTGCGTCTGCGCCCTGAAGGAAGCCGTATCCGAAACGAAGAACTGCAGGAACAGCCATACCGCCGCAGTAACCAAGTTTGGTGTAACCAAGTTTAACTGCTGCATAGCCTGCGAAATAACCGGAGATCTCTTCCTGGTAAACTGCAGAGTAAACGTTTTCAGGAATGGTCCAGCCGTTGCCGGTGAGGTCGAATTCAGAAACGTCAAGTGCTACGAATTTAACTTCAGGATAGTTGTCTGCGGTTGCGATGATTGCATTAGCAAATGCAAAACCAGGAAGTACAACTACGTTGTAACCGCTGTCGATTGCGTTTTCGATCATAGCGATACGGTCATCGTCAGAGTCGGTTGCGGGTTTGAAGTACTCGAAAGTGAGACCTTCTGCTTCGCAGAATTCTTTGCAAGCTTCATAGGTAGTCTGGTTGAAAGACTGGTCGGTGATATCGCCGTAGTCAGTTACCATTGCTACTGCAACGTCGGATACAGTGTTTTCTTCGGAGCCGCCGCATGCTGCAAGAGAAAGCATCATAACGAGAGCGAGAAGAAGTGCAAAAATTTTTTTCATTTAATTTTTCCTCCCCTGTGTAATATTTTTTCACAGTACTTTTAATATAGCATATTACCAAAATAAGTTCAAGCAAAATTGACAACCTTTTTTAAAAATAACCTAGAAAAAAGCACGCCGAAAGGCGTGCTTTTTTTAATCATTCGTTTTCTCTTATGTATTCACGGATATATCCGGAAATAAGGTCGATGGCAGCTTTGTTTTTTCCGCCTTCAAGAATTACGATATCCGCATTTTTCTTGCTGGGCTCAACAAATTTTTCGTGCATCGGCTTTACAGTGGTCTCGTACTGGGTGAGAACGGATTCTATGCTTCTTCCCCTTTCGTTGATGTCGCGAAGAATTCTTCTTCCAAGCCTTACGTCCGCATCGGTATCAACAAAAATTTTAAGATCCATGTTTTCGCAAAGTTCCTTATTTTCAAAAATAAGGATTCCGTCTACGATAAGAATTTTCGAGGGTTTAAGAGTGATGCTTTTTTCCTTGTCTCTGTTGTGGACGGTATAGTCATAATCCGGCTCTTCGACAGCCTCACCTGCGCGAAGTTTTTTAATATGTTCGATCATAAGATCGGTTTCAAAAGAATCCGGGTGGTCATAGTTGACCTTGCATCTTTCCTCATAAGTAAGATGGTCGTTGACATTATAATAATTGTCATGATGAATGACCGTAACGTTTTCACCGAATTTTTCAACTATTGCATCGGTAAAAGTTGTTTTACCGCTTCCGGTTCCTCCTGCTATGCCGATTACAAACATATATCACACCGCCCAATATCAAATAATTTTATTTGCTGATTTTTACAACAGTATCAAGAACAAGGGTAATCATATCGTGGAAAGAAGTCTGGCGTTCTTCGGAAGAAATGTTTTCTCCGGTAACAAGACTGTCGGAAATGGTGCATACAGAAAGAGCTTTTTTGCCTGCTCTCGCCGCGTTCATGAAAAGAGCAGCGGATTCCATTTCGCATGCAAGAACGCCCATTTTTGCCCATCGTTCAAATACGGGCATACCTACGCATTTTTCGTTGAGGTCGTCGTTATAGAAAATATCGGAGGAAACGATATTGCCTACGTTATAATCGATGCCTTTTTCTTTTGCGGTCTCTACGCATGCGGAAAGAAGACCGTAGTCGGAAATCGGTGCGAATGCACCCGGAAGTCCGAAGTTGTTTGCATAGCTGGAATCATGGCATGCACCCTGTGCAATAACAACGCTTCTCATGTTAACGTGAGGAACGATTGCACCCGCGGAACCGATACGAATGATGTTATCTACTTCAAAAAAATTGAAAAGTTCATAGCTGTAAAGTCCCATGGAAGGCATTCCCATGCCGCTTGCCATTACAGAAACTTTAACACCTTTATAAGTACCGGTATAGCCCTGTGCAC
Source organism: Oscillospiraceae bacterium (assembly GCA_017468365.1). Classification (GTDB taxonomy): domain Bacteria; phylum Bacillota; class Clostridia; order Oscillospirales; family Ruminococcaceae; genus UMGS1668. The sequence goes on from JAFUIS010000012.1 coordinate 30,595, forward strand.
CGCGGACGTTGTTAACAAGTTTTGCGTCTTCAAGGTAAGTCTCTGCAATGAATTTTGCTCTGAGGGGGTCGCCGGGCATAAGCACGGTTTTTGCAAAATCTTCGGGGCAGGCTGCGATATGGGGAGTCGGATAAGGTTTAGTCATTGTATTTTCCTCCTGATTATTTATTAGAAATCGCTTTTTTCCAACATTTGTGACACATTGCAATATATCTGTCGTTACCGCCTATACATACCTGGTCACCGACAGTAACGATATTTCCGTTATCGTCCATTCTTGCGTTAACAGTAGCTTTCGCTCCGCAGTCGCAAATAGTTTTTATCTCGGTAATGGAGTCAGCAATTTCGAAAAGGCGCATGCTTCCCGGGAAAAGCTTTGTGACAAAGTCGGTGCGAAGTCCGAAACACATTACGGGGATATTGAGTTCGTCAACGATGTCTCTCAATTCATCAATCTGTTCCGGAGCAAGGAATTGAGCTTCATCGGCAATAATTACGTTGCAATCACTGTTGTTTGCAAATTTTTCTTTGATGCTGTCGGTAAGAGCGATTTCTTCAGCGACCGCATAAAGACCGATTCTTGATTTAAGAATATTCTGGCCGTCTCGGGTATCGGTTTTCGGCTTTATGAGCCAAACTTTCATTCCGCGTTCTTCATAGTTATATTTGGTGATAAGCGCCTGGGCGGATTTTGAACTTCCCATTGCGCCGTATTTGAAATAAAGCTTTGCCATGGTTTTCCCCCGTTTCATTTTTACAAAAAATTATGACAAATTTATACATTAAGATTATATCATAACATTTCTTTTTTTCATATAGTAAAAACAACATTATCTAACAGGAATTTAATAAATTTTTACATATCTTCTCTTGCTATAAAAGAAATTTTGTTGTACAATATAAACGTGATAATTTTTGTTTTGCATAGATGCAAAAATGAGAGGAGGATTTTCCGTGAACGAACCTACTATTTCCTTTTCCATCCGTGAGGACAAAGAAAAAGAAATAAAAGCGATTCTTACAACTGTTTATGATGCTCTCCGCCAAAAAGGATACAACCCCATCAACCAGATAGTCGGATATATCCTTTCCGAAGACCCTACTTATATTACCACCCATAACAATGCAAGAAGCCTTATCCGCCGTATCGATCGTGACGAGCTTCTTCAGATTCTGGTAAAAAACTATCTTAATGATTGATTATATTGGAGGAAACTATGTCTGAACAGTTCATGACCTACAAGGGACGTCCCCTTGTTCGCAGCAAAAAAATTCTTTATTACGGCGATATGCGCGATGCATATGTTGTTATGCTCCAGATCAACAACACCGTTGAATCCGCAGGCACCGAAGTTGCCGGTCACATCACTCTCCAGATGATGTCCACCGACCCCAACGCTGCCCCTACCGAAATGGTAATCAAAAGAGCTGAACGTGACGGACTTTATTCCGCACTCGACCTTGCTTCCGCATGGCTTGACCGTCAGCTCGGTGAAGTTAAAGAATAAGCGAACAAAAACCGCCCGAAAGGCGGTTTTTTATTTTATATAAAGAGGTGTTATTATGAGGCTTCGTTTCGTTCTTTTTTGATAAAAATCGAAAGGAGAACTTATGGAAATCACAATAAAGCAATATAAAAATTATAATGCAAATGAAGTATTGAAATTATATGAAAACGTCGGCTGGTGCTCATACACTTCCCGTCCCGATATGCTTGAGCACGCATTTGAGCATTCACTCAAAATATACAGTGCTCACGACGGAGAAAAACTTGTGGGAATAATCCGCGCCGTCGGCGACGGATATTCGATTTTATTCATTCAAGATATCCTCGTCCTTCAGGAATATCAGCGAAAAGGCATAGGAAAACGGCTTCTTGAAACCATGCTCAAAGCTTATCCCAACGTTTACCAGACCGAGCTTGCCACCGACAATACCGAAAAAACCTGTTCGTTTTACAAATCCTGCGGACTTCTTCCCTATTCGGAAATAGGATGCGAAGGTTTTATGAAAATCAATTACAAATGAAAAAAAGCGCTTCCCTTGCGGGAAGCGCTTTTAATTTTTTCAGTAAAACTTCTGATTACCAGTTGCCGGAGGGTTTCGGAACCTGGTGCATTTTTTCCTGAACCTCGTTGATGAATCTGCCCTGATATTCGGGGATCTCGGTTACAAGGCTTTCGGTGGTAAGAACCATGGATGCAACGGATGCTGCGTTGTTAAGAGCACTGCGGGTTACTTTAACGGGGTCAACAACACCGGCTTCGATCATGTCGGTGAATTCTTCGGTAAATACGTTGAAACCGTAGCCTACTTTTCTGGAACGGCGTACTTTGTCAACAACAACGGAACCGTCAAGACCTGCGTTAACAGCTACCTGACGCATAGGTTCTTCAAGAGCGCGAACAACGATGGCAACACCGGTTCTTTCGTCGCCGCTGGTATGTGCAAGAAGTTTTTCGACTTCGCCGATGACGTTAACAAGAGCAACGCCGCCGCCTGCTACGATACCCTCTTCAACTGCAGCTTTGGTTGCGTTGAGAGCGTCTTCGATACGGAGTTTCTTTTCTCTTGCTTCGGTCTCGGTTGCTGCGCCGCATTTTACAACTGCTACGCCGCCGACGAGTTTTGCAAGTCTTTCCTGAAGTTTTTCACGGTCATAATCGCTGTGAGCGGTTTCGTAAGAAGCTCTGATAACTGCGATACGTCCCTGGATCTCGTCTTTGGAACCTGCGCCATCAACGATAAGGGTCTTATCTTTGTCTACTTTAACTTTTTTAGCAAAGCCGAGGTGGTTGAGTTTAACGTCCTGAAGGTTGAGGCCGATATCATCACAAACAAGGGTTGCACCGGTAAGTGCAGCGATATCGAGAAGCATTTCTTTTCTTCTGTCGCCGAAGCCGGGACCTTTTACGCAGCAAACGTTAAGAGTGCCGCGGAGTTTGTTAACGATAAGGTTGGTAAGAGCATCGCCGTCGATGTCTTCTGCAACGATAAGAAGTTTTTTGCCTGCTTTCATAGTCTGTTCAAGGATCGGAACAAGTTCCTGGAAAGCGGAAATCTTTTTCTCAACAAGAAGAATGGAGCAGTCTTCGATGATTGCAACCATTTTGTCTGCGTCGGTTACCATGTAAGGAGAAAGATAGCCGCGGTCGAATTCCATACCTTCAACAACTTCGATATAGGTGTTTGCGGTTTTGCTGTCTTCAACAGTGATGATACCGTCGGTGGTTACTTTTTCCATTGCTTTTGCAATGAGTTCGCCGAGTTCGGGGTCGCCGCAGGAGATGGTTGCAACTCTTGCGATATCCTGAGAACCGGAAACAGCTTTTGCGTTGTTGAGAACTGCTTCGGTTGCTACGTCAACAGCTTTCTGAATGCCGCGTTTTACGAGCATGGGGTTTGCGCCTGCGGTAACGTTTTTCATACCTTCACGAACAAGAGCCTGTGCAAGAATGGTTGCGGTGGTGGTACCGTCGCCTGCTGCGTCGTTGGTTTTTTCTGCAACTTCTTTTACGATCTGTGCGCCCATGTTTTCAAAAGGATCAGGAAGAGAGATCTCTTTTGCAATGGTAACACCGTCGTTGCAGATCATAGGAGTTCCGAATTTTTTGTCAAGAACTACGTTACAGCCTTTAGGGCCGAGGGTAATTTTTACAGTGTTGGCGAGTTTGTCGATACCTGCCTGAAGGGCACGTCTTGCATTATCGCCGTAAAGCATCTGTTTTGCCATATATAATACCTCCGAAAAGAATTATCTGAAATTAAAATCAGTCTTCAACAACGGCAAGAATGTCGTTCTGAGAAAGGATAATGATTTCTTCGCCGTCAATTTTAACGGTAGTGCCGGCATATTTGCCCATGATTACATGGTCGCCTACTTTAAGCTGCATTATAACTTCTTTGCCGTCAACAATGCCGCCGGGACCAACAGCGAGAACTTCTGCGATTTCAGGTTTATCCTGAGCGTTGGCAGTGATGAAAAGACCGCCTTTGGTTTTTTCTTCATAATCTACCATTTTAATAACAACTCTGTCTCCAAGGGGTTTTACGTTCATTGGAAATCCTCCTAATTTATGTTATTTAAAATAAACAAATCGTGTTAGCACTCTTTCTTTTTGAGTGCTAAATATATTTTATACCATATATATTCAAATGTCAATGATTTTAGGTCATGTTTTTTAAAATATGAGTAATTTTTAGTTTTTGTTCACATTTTCGGTGCTTTCATCATCATTTTTGAGCTGACTGATCGTTTTTTCGGGCTCACTGGCCACTTTTTCAGGTGGACTGACTGTTAATTTTTTTGCGATAAGAAATTTTATCGGTATTCCCTGCTCCGAAAACATCTTCTCATGTTCGGTTTCGATGTTGTCATCAAAGCCGGAATTATGAAGATCCTCTGTCACATAAGTAAGTTCAAAACCACATTCAACAAAATATCTTTTAGAAGAAAGGAAAAGGTCGTCGTTGTCGGTCTTGAATCTGATCTCACCGCCGTCTTTAAGAAATTCTCTGTACTGCATGAGCTGATTGTTGTGGGTAAGACGCTTTTTGTGGTCGTGGGTTTTAGGCCAGGGATTACAGAAGTTGATATAAATTCGGTCACACATATCCTCGGCTGAGAAAACTTTATTGATAAGCATTATCTCCTGACTGAAAATATAAACGTTGTCAACTTCCCTTTCCGCTGCGGCGTATTCCCTTTTTATATTGCGCATCGCAAGTCCGAGCATTTCACTTTTAATGTCAACGGCAATAAAGTTGATTTCAGGATGAGCAACGGCAAGTTTGGAGATAAAACCGCCTTTTCCGCATCCGAGTTCTATCATAAGAGGCGCATCGTTTTTAAAAACGGAGTGCCATTTTCCGCGGTTCTCCGCAGGAACGTCTATGCAGTTTTCCCATTCGGCAAGTTCAGGTCTTGCCCAGGGCTTTCTTCTGATTCTCATTTTATACCCTCCGTTTTTATTCCGTATATTCTGCAGCCGTTTTCTCTTGCCATATCAATAAGGCGCTGTGTATCTGTTTCCCGAAGTTCGGCAAGTTTTTCTGCCGTTGCGGGAATAAGAGTGCTGTCGCATCTCTGTCCTCTGAAAGGCACCGGCGCCATATAAGGACAGTCGGTTTCGAGAAGAATCCTGTCATCCGGAACTTCCTTTGCAGCAAGAAGAAGCTTATTTGCATTTTTGAACGTTACAGAACCGGTAAAACCGATATACATTCCAAGTTTTACAAATTCCCTTACCATTTCCGCAGAACCGGAAAAGCAATGGATGATTCCCTTAGGGCGGTATTTTTTCACGAGTTCAAGAGTATCCGCGTGGGCTTCTCTGTCGTGGATTATTACCGGAAGGTCAAGTTCGTTTGCAAGTTCAAGCTGTGCAGCAAAAACCTCTATCTGTTTTTCCCTCGGCGAAAAATCGTAATGATAATCAAGTCCGATCTCACCGATAGCCACTACTTTTTCGTTTTTTGCAAATTCTCTGACTTTTTCAAGCCAAGTTCCGTTTCCGTCGCTTTCGGCAGAATGGGGGTGAACACCGACTGCGGAATAAATAAAATCATATTTTGATGAAAGCTCAAGAGTCTTTTCACAGGTTTCAAGATCACAAGCCGGATCCACTACCAAGGAAACGCCGTGCTCAAAAAGACTTTTGAGCACGGTGTCACGATCCTCGTCGAATCTTTCGTCATCGTAATGAGCATGAGTGTCGAATATACCTTTATATTCCATTAATGAAGCCTCGTTCCTACCGGTACGGAATCATCAATAAAGGTTACACAGACAGAACCGTCTTCCCTATCGCCTGCAAGAAGCATTCCGCAGGATTCAACTCCGCAAAGTTTTGCGGGTTTGAGGTTCGCAACAACAACAATCTTCTTCCCGATAAGCTCATCGGGAGTATAGTGCTGTGCAATTCCGGAAACGATCTGGCGACCGCCCATTCCGTCGTCAAGCTGGATCTTATAAAGTTTTTTTGCTTTCGGAACTTTTTCACATTCAAGGATTTTTGCTACGCGAAGTTCAACTTTGGTGAAATCGTCGATAGTGATTTCAGGCTGAAGCTCTATAACAGGCTTTTCGGAAGCTTTTTCTGCTTCAAGCTGTGCTTTGTGAGCTGCTTCAAGCTCTGCGATAAGTTTATCTGCATCGATTCTGGAGAAAAGCGGAGTTGCGGTTCCGACTTTTTCGCCGGCTTTGAGTCCGCCGAAGTTCTGAATGCTTTCATAAGTCTGTTCTTCGATTCCAAGCTGCTCCGCGATCTTTTTGGTGGTCTCAGGCATGATAGGAGCGATAAGAACGGAAAGAATTCTGATTCCTTCAAGAAGGTTATAAAGAACGGTGCCGAGTCTTGCTTTGTTTGCTTCGTCTTTTGCAAGAGCCCAAGGCATGGTTTCGTCGATATATTTGTTGCAGCGACGAGCAAGATCCATAATGCAGTCGATTGCATCGCTCATCTTGTATTCGGAAAGGTTTTTATCAAAACCTTCGATTGCTTTTTTTGCGGTGGCTTTGAGGTCTTCGTCAAACTCTCCGCAGCAGTCGCAGGGCTGGATAACGCCTTCAAAATATTTATTCTGCATGGTGACGGTGCGGTTTACAAGGTTACCGAGGGTGTTTGCAAGGTCGGTGTTGAATCTGTCGATCATTTCCTCGTAAGTGATGGAACCGTCGTTTGCATGAGGCATTTCGGTAAGAAGATAGTAGCGAACTGCATCAACGCCAAATACTTTGGTAAGGTCGTCTGCATAGATAACGTTGCCGCGGGATTTGGACATCTTGTCTTCGCCGAAAAGAAGCCACGGGTGACCGTAAACCTGTTTGGGAAGAGGCTCACCGAGTGCCATGAGCATGATAGGCCAGTAAATGGTGTGGAATCTTACGATATCTTTACCGATGATATGAACGTCTGCGGGCCAGTATTTTTTATACTGTTCGGAACTGCCGTCCGGGTCATATCCGAGAGCGGTAATATAGTTGGAAAGAGCATCGATCCAAACGTAGATAACATGTTTCTCATCAAAAGTTACCGGAACTCCCCATTTGAAAGAGGTTCTGGAAACGCAAAGATCCTGAAGGCCGGGTTTGATGAAGTTGTTGAGCATCTCTTTTTTGCGTGCTTCGGGATAGATGAAGTTTTCGTTGTTTTCAATGAATTCTTCGAGCTGTTTCTGATATTTGGAAAGGCGGAGGAAATACGCTTCCTCTTTTGCCTTGCTTACTTCCCTTCCGCAGTCGGGACATTTTCCGTCAACAAGCTGGCTTTCGGTCCAGAAAGATTCACAAGGAGTGCAGTAAAGGCCTTCATATTCACTCTTATAGATATCGCCCTGATCATAGAGTTTTTTGAAGATTTTCTGAACGGTCTTCTCATGATAATCATCGGTGGTTCTGATAAAATGATCATAAGTGGTGTTGAGAAGGTCGCATATCTCTTTGATTTCGCCTGCAACTTTGTCAACGTATTCCTTAGGGGTTACGCCGGCATCTGCAGCATATTTTTCAATTTTCTGTCCGTGTTCATCGGTACCGGTAAGGAAAAAGACATCATATCCCTGCATTCTTTTATATCTTGCAATGGCGTCGGTAAGAACGATTTCATAGGTATTGCCGATATGGGGTTTGCGGGAGGTATATGCAATGGCGGTAGTTATATAAAATTTAGGTTTATCCATTTTTTATTTCTCCTTTTGAGTTATGATGTCAGAATTCTTCAATGTAAACGAGCATCTGGTCAACAAATTCATCCGCATCTGCCATAGATTTGAATACGTCAACGATGTGTCCGCAGAATTCATCGGAAAGGGTTTCGTTTGCTCCGTTTTTTACCGCAAATTCACCGGCAAAAACTTCGGGGGAATAAGTGGAAGAAGAAGACATATCCATATAAATATGTTTCATGAAATCCTTTGCAAGTTCGGGTTCTTTTGCTTCAACGGGTATATACATTTCGGAGAAAGAAACGGTTGCAACAGGGCTTCCGGAAAGTGCGGGATATTTGCAGATAGCGTATTTTTCTCCGTCTTTGTTGAGTTCCTCAAGGTCGGCTTCGGTACCGGAAATGAAAAGTACTTCGCCGTTTTTAAGGCATTCGATTACGTCATCTCTGGTCTTGGTAGTGCTTTTGGAAACAACAAGGGATTTGATTTCCTCGATTTTATCGATGAAAGTTTTGATGCTTTCGTTTTTCCAAGCCTCTTCGTCATAAGAAAGAATCTTGCCCATTTCTTCTGCTCCGATTGCAGGAACAAGAGCCGCTGCAAAAATATCCGCAAATTCATCAGGCTCTGCGCCGGAATAGGTGAAGAAAGCGAATTTTTTATTTTCGCATGCTTTTGCGATGGAAACGAAATCGTCCCAGGTTTGGGGATTGCTGAAACCGTTGGAAGAAAGAAGTTCGGTGTTATAAATAAGTCCTTTGGTTTCAAAAAGAACCGGAGCAATATAAGAAACACCGTCGTCATAAGGTTTGCAGGTGTCGTTTTCAAAAATTCCGGCGGGAGCAGAAGCTTCAACATTGGTAAGCGGAAGCATTGCTCTGTCTTTGATAAGCGCTTCAGTTACGCCGTTTTCCTCACCCGAAGGAAGGAATACAAAGTCGGGAGAGTTTCCGGAAAGGATTCTGTCACGGACTTCATATGCTGCGTCTTTGGTAAAAACAAGGTTTACGGTAACGCCCTGATTTGCTTTTTCAAAACTGTCAACAACATTTTCCCAATATTCTTTATCGGCAGGTTCGTCTTCGCCTCTGTCATAAACAACAGCAGTAAGATATTTGTTAACCGCTTCAACTACGATAGCGTTTTCGCCTTCGCCTTCCACAACAACGTCATCGGGTTCTTTGTTGCATCCGGAAGCCATGGTGACCATCATCATAAGTGCAATAATAATAGAAAGAATTTTTTTCATGTTTTCCTCCTGGTCATAAAAATACAGATTAATATTACCACAAAACGCTTTCGATTTAAAGTGTTTTTAAAATTTATTTTACTTTACTTTTAAGTTTGTATCATATAAAATAAAGATAATAAATTTTGGATGTGATTTTTCTGTCAGATTATCTTTACCTGTTTTTCATATCAATGGTCCCGCTTGTTGAACTTCGCGGCGCCATGATCTATGCAGCCGTGGCGGAAATGCCTTTTCTTCCCTCTTTGATATGCTGCGTATTAGGAAACATTCTTCCCGTTCCTTTTCTTATAAAATTTGCAAAGACCGTACTTGTCTATCTTTCAAAAATCGATAAAATAGGCTGGATTTTTCAAAAGATTATCGACCGTGGAAATAAAAAAGCTAAAAAAGTCAATGATTTTGAACTTCTAAGTCTTTTTCTTTTCGTTGCGATTCCCGTTCCCGGAACCGGTGCATGGACTGCTTCTCTTGTTGCTACCCTTCTCCAGCTTCGCGTCGTGAAATCCACTTTTGCAATTCTTATCGGCGTTATCGCCTGCGGAATAATTATGGGCATACTCTCTTTTGGAATCGTTGATCTCGTTGTTTAAGGAGGTTTATTATGGAAAATAACATCATTGAAGTACCTGCAGCCGAAGAAAATTACCAGAAACTCATTTACGAAGAAAGCCTTAAACAGACCGAGCTTCTTGAAAAACAGACCGCCTGGATAAAAAAACAGACCATGATAGTTTCCGCAATAATGCTCGTTGTTGCCCTCGCTCTCATCGTTCTCAGCGTTCAGGTTGGTGGTGTTCTTGAAGAAGCAAACTCTGCCATTGCTGAAATCACCGTTCTCACTCAGGAACTTAACGCTGTTCTTGAAGAATCCAACATCACCGAACTGCTCAACAATGCAAACGTTCTTATTGCCGAAAGCGGCGATGCGCTCAAACAGGCGCTTGAAGGCGTTGACGATGCTCTTGCGACCGTTTCTGAAATTGATATTGAAACCCTCAACGATGCTATAGCTGACCTCAAAAAAGTCGTCGAGCCGCTTGCAAAGCTTTTTGGAAGATAAAGTAGTAATGAGATAAAAAAAGAGCCGCTAAAAAGCGGCTCTTTTTTGTTTTTATTTAAGCTCTGTAAGCAAGTCCACCCTGTTTGTAAGCATTCCGTCCGCTCCCATATCAAGCATACGGCGCATTTCATCGGGCTCATCGACTGTCCAGGGATAAACCTTTACACCGTGTTTATGGAAGTCATCCATGATTTCCTGCGTAAGAGCAAAGTGGTACGGGATAGTAATGGTAACGTTGCGCTTTTCGCAATATTCGCCGTAATCAAAAATCCAGTTATCAAACGGGAAGCAGATTTCGATATCCGGCGCCATGGCTTTGAATTTCATTACGGAATAGTGGTTTGCGGAATAAATGATGACTTTTTTGCGAAGGTCATGTCTGTCGATGCATTCAAGCACCTTTTCTTCCATTCCGTCATATGTAATAAAGCTGTTTTTAAGTTCTACGAAAGTAACAAGGTCCTTATTCTGAACAAGGTCAAAATATTCGTCAAGGGTCGGTACTTTCTGGTCATGGACGTCGAATCCGTTGGAAGGATCGAGTTCACGCATCTCTGCAAGAGTCATATCCTTGACCCAACCTTTTGCACCGGTGGTTCTGGAAACTTCCTCATCATGGAAAACAACAAGTTCTCCGTCTTTTGTCATCTGAACGTCCATTTCAATGGCTTCCGGAGCATACTCAAGGCATTTTTCAAATGCGATCATGGTGTTTTCCGGATAAAGTCCTGCAAGGCCTCTGTGGGCAACGCGCATCATTCTCCGCATACTTCCTTTCTGATTTCAAGGAATCTTTCGGGACGGTTGGTGATAGCAATCTCGAGCTGGAGCTGAAGAGCTTTTTTCATATCGTCCTCGTCGTTAATGGTCCATGCGTTGATTTCGATTCCGTTGTTGCGAAGGTCCTGCATGTTTTCGTGGTTGAGGCAGTTGAAGAACGGGTGGAAACATTCCACTCCCCTGTTGCGGGTGTATGCACCGGGATGGATAAGCCAACTTTCTTCAAGGAAGCCGCATTTTACGTCCGGAGCAAGTTCTTTGAAACGTGTACAGGTGAAATGGTTGAAAGAACTGATGATAATTTTGTCGCGGAGCTCATATTCGTCCATAAGGGCGAGAACTTTTCTTTCGATTCCGCGGTATTCAAAAACGCCGCTTTTGATTTCGATATTGCATTCAAGTCCGGTCTCTACCATAAGTTCAAAAACTTCACGAAGAGTGGGCGGTGCTTCAAATTCAAATTCGCCTTTTTTTACAAAACCTGCATCAAGCGCTTTGAACTCTTCGAGGGTAAGATCTTTGATAAGAGCATCGACGCCGGTGGTACGAATGGTGTTTTCGTCGTGCATTACAACGAGTTCACCGTCTTTGGTAAGATGAACGTCGATTTCAATACCTTCTGCGCCGATTTCTGCCGCTTTTCTGAAAGCGAGCATAGTATTTTCAGGATATTTTTCGGAAAAACCACGATGAGCATAAATTTTAGTCATAACTGCCTCCAAAAAACAAATTTTTAATAAAAAGTGCCGGGAAGCAATTTGCTTCCCGGCACTGCTTCGCCTTTATTATAATACTATCAAAGCTTGATGACAAGGTCTTTTTCTACAGAAACATAGACCTCATCGCCTTCATTGAATGCAAGCTCGCGCTCGAAAACAATGTCGGAATTGAGCCAGATTTCTTCATTTTCAACGCGGAAACGAATTACGTTACCATGAGAAATATAACTTGTGATTTTTCCTTTAAGCTGATAACAAGTATTGCAATCAACAGGTTCTTTGCTGAGTTTTACGATTTCAGGTCTGATTGCAACATCTTCACAATCAATTTCTTCGCCGCATGCGTTTCCGAATTTCTTTGCAGAAAGAAGATTATAGTTTCCGATGAAGGAAGCGGTAAACTTGGTTTTCGGAGTTACATAAAGATCAACAGGGCTGCCGGACTGTTCAACATGTCCTGCATTGAAGAGATGGATGGTATCGGACATTACCATTGCTTCGTCCTGGTCATGAGTTACGAAAATGGTGGTAATGTTAAGTTCTTTCTGGATTCTTCTGATTTCGATCTGAAGGTTGTGACGAAGAAGTGCATCGATTGCGGAAAGCGGTTCGTCAAGAAGAAGAACCTTCGGCTCGGTAACGATAGCTCTTGCAAGAGCAACACGCTGCTGCTGACCGCCGGAAAGCTGCATCGGGAACTGGTCGATCTTATCGGAAAGACATACAATCTCAAGCATTTCCTTAACTTTCTTGTCGATTTCATCTTTCGGAACTTTTTTCATTTTAAGACCAAAAGCAACGTTATCTTTTACGCTCATGTTCGGGAAAAGAGAATACTGCTGGAAAACCATTCCGATTCCGCGGTCACGGGGATCGACGTCGGTGATATCCTCGCCATCAAGATAGATTTTACCGCTGGTTACTTTTTCAAGACCGGAAAGGCAGCGAAGAAGAGTGGATTTACCGCATCCGGAAGGTCCGAGAAGAGTTACGAGCTCGCCTTTTTCAACGTCAAGGTTGATATCCTTAAGAACGTGGTTATCTCCGAAAGATTTATTTAAATTTTCAAAACGAATATAAGCCATTATAACTTATCTCCCTTCTTTTTGGATTTTTTCGAGTTTTTGGCGGCTCTGGAAGAAAAGAACAAGAGCGGTTATTGCAAAAGTCATAAGCATAATGACTACAAATACCGCAGAAGCTTCCGCACTCGAATGTTTCATGGACTGATAAAGGAAAACCTGAACGTTAGTGGTGCCGCTTCCGGAAAGGTTTCTGATGATTACATAGTCTCCGAAAAGGATACCAACTGCAAGAAGAGAAGATACGGTGATACCGGTTATAATGTTAGGAACAATTACACGGAAGAAAGCGTAAAGTTTGCTTGCGCCGAGCATTTCAGCCGCTTCAAGAAGCATCGGCATATTTACGGCGTGCATGCTGTTTCTGATACCTTGATAGATATGCGGAAGAATAATGATGCAATAAGCGCCGATAAGCATTACCATTCTTTCACCAAGGACAGTTCCGCTCTTTCCGTAAAGAGAAAGAATAGATACGGAAAGGATAACGCCCTGAATGGTGTAAGGGATCATGCAGAGAATCTGAAGATATTTATCAAGACTTGGGAAATAGATGGTAACTACAAAAAGTGCAAGCAAGACAAGAACTATTGTAATGACTATCGGAACAATACAAAGGAGAATAGTCTGATAAATCGCAGTAAGGAAACCCTGGTTTGAAAAGATAGTCACATAATTTTCCAAAGTAAATCCGGTGGGGATTATTCCGGTCCAATCTTTAAAAAGCGAATAAATAACAGTCGCTACAAGAGGAATTAAGAGCCATATGATAACGCAGGTCATCACGATGTTTGCATATACTTTTGTACGTTTATTCATACCGCTCACCTCACCTTCCACTGGGTCGTCTTTTTGACGATATAGTTATCAATAAGGATTACCGCACAAAGGAGAATCATCATTACAACGGAAAGTGCCGCACCAAGTGCCGGCTGGCTTCTGATATCTCCTGTAAACGCTGCCGAAATATTTACCGGCAAGAGAGAGAAGTTGTTCATAAGAAGTGCATATGCGGTTGCATAAGCACAAAGTGCATTTGCAAAAAGAACACTTATAGTTCCGAAGATACTTGGAATAAGAACCGGAATGCCGACTTTGAACCAGAAAGTGCTGCTGCTTCCGCCAAGAAGCATATTTGCTTCCTGCCATTCTTTTCTTATTCCGTTAAACGCCGGAATCAAAAGAAGAGTTGAAAGCGGAATCTGGAAATAGATATACATTAAAATAATACCGCCGCTTGAATAAAGATCAAAATTCTGAATGAATTCGATTCCGTAAACATTTGCTATTTGTTTAAGAACACCTGCGTTACCAATAATAATCATATAGGCAAACGCAAGCGGAACACCCGCAAAGTTAGATGTCATATTGAGAACAGTCATAAATGCGTTTCTGAATTTTCCGCGGGAATTATGAGCTGCCTGTGCGCCGAGGAATGCAATAACAATTCCAACGACAGTGGATACAAAAGTTATAATAAGGCTGTTTTTGATCGCGGTTTTATAACTTAAGGTAGTAAAAATTTTTTTATAATTCTCAAGGGTAAAGAGAACGGTTTTATCTGCATCCGAACCAAAGCTGTCGATTACGAGCATAATAAGCGGCAGAAGCTCAAAAAGAACAACAACGATTAGGAACGGAAGCAGAACAAGCAGATATGTATATTTGCTTGCCATTTTTTTGCCGCCGGAAGCATTCTTCATAGGGTCACACCTCACTCAAAAAATGGGGCGTGCTTAAAAAGTACGCCCCATTCTTATTACTCATGGAGTAAATTTTAAAAATTAAACATCAAATCGAATTAAAGAAGCGGGATGATGTTTTCGCTCCACCAAATGGAGATCTGTTCGCATGCTGCTGCGTATGCTGCAGGATCGGAAATACCAACTGCGTTTGCATAAGTTTCGGGAGCAAAGATCTGGTCTGCTTCAGGAATTACAACGTCGGTTCTGGTGGGGATTGCACCTGCTTTAGCAAGGTTGATCTGGCCTGCATCGGAGAAGATGTATTCTCTTGCAAGAGCTGCTGCGAAAGGAGTATCGGAAGTTTTGTTGATGATGGAAGCATAACCAACAAGGATTGCGCCGTCGGAAGGAATACCGATGGTGATGTCATAGTTTTCAGCGCCGTCTCTGTATCCGGGAGCATTGTAGGACCAGGTTACACCGCACTGAACTTCACCGGCCTGAATTCTTGCGGGGATAATGTCGCCTTCATCGATACGACCGGCTTCAGCCATTTCAGTCCAGAACTCGAAAGCGGGTTCAAGGTTTTCAAGGTCGCCGCCGAATGCGTATGCAGTTGCAACTACAACGCCCTGACCGGTTGCACCGCCGACTACGTCGCCGATGGTAAGTTTATAAGAGCCTTCACGAACGTCTGCCCAGGAAGTAGGCATGGGTTCATCGCAGATATCGTTGTTATAGATGAAGGTGGTTGCGCCGGTATAAGCGATCATCCAGAGACCGTCAGGATCTTTTGCCCAGTCCGGAACAGCATCCCAATAGGAAGTTTTGTAGGACTGTACAAGACCATCATCGATTGCCTGCTGAGTAAATGCAAGACCTACGTCACCGATGTCTTTGGTGGGGTCGTTTGCAAAAGTGGTAAGTTCTTCTGCGGAGCTCATATCTGCGTCGGCATGGGTGATGCCATATTCAGCAGTAAGGCCTTCCCAGGAAGCGCCCCAGTTTGCCCAAGTATCAGGCATACCGACGGACTGAACGTCGCCCTCTTCCTGTGCTTTTGCAATAATTTCTTCAAGAGTGTAAGCGTTGAGATCTTCTGCGGGTTCATCAGTGCCACCGCCGCATCCTGCAAGTACAAGAGCGAGGGTGCAAAGAATAGCGATCATTTTAAGCATAGTACGCATTTTATTCCTTCTCTCTGAAATAGAATTAGTGCATTTATTAATATCTTTTGCACTGGTCACATTATAATGTTTTTTACACTTTTTGTAAATTGATTTTCATAAATATCTCTATTTTGTTGTATATTAGTTTTACTGTTTTATTTATTTTTCACAAATATTTGTTGTTTTTTATCCGTTGCATATTCCTCAAGGGTTTGATATAATTTAATGTATAGAAAAGCAAAATTTCTGCTTTATTTTGGAGGTAAAAATGAAAGCATACGAAAGACTTCTCAAATACGTACAGTATCCCACCGCTTCCGATGAAAACAGCGAAACCTGCCCCAGCACTTCCGAGCAGACCATTCTCGGCATGGCCCTTGTTGACGAGATGAAAGAACTGGGAATTTCCAACGTAAATATCGACGATAACGGTTACGTTTACGGCGAGATCCCCGCATCCGAAGGCTGTGAAAATGCACCTGTAATCGGCTTTATTGCCCATATGGACGTTGTTCGCGAAGTTCCTTTTACCAACATCAAACCGAAAATCGTTGAATATAACGGCGGCGACGTCCTTCTCAACGAAGCCGAAAACATTTATCTTTCCGTAAAGGACTTTCCCGAAATGGAAGAATGCAAAGGCCAGCATCTCATCGTGACCGATGGTACCACCCTTCTCGGTGCGGACGATAAAAACGGCATTGCAGAAATTCTCACCGCCGCAGAAGAACTTCTTGCAAACCCTGAAATCAAACACGGCAAAATCATGATTGGTTTCACCCCCGATGAAGAAATCGGACGCGGAGCAAACAGATTCGATCTTGAACGTTTCGGTGCAGATTATGCATACACCCTTGATGGCGGTGCATTCGGCGAAGTTGAATGTGAAACCTTCAACGCCGCTCATGCTCACATCACTTTCAACGGCGTTTCTGTTCATCCCGGCAGCGCAAAAGACAAAATGATCAACGCCGCACTTGTTGCAATGGAGTTTGATTCTCTTCTTCCCGAAGTGGAACGCCCCTGCCACACTTCCGGATATGACGGTTTTTATCACCTTACCGGTATGAAAGGAACCTGCGACAACGCAGAACTTTATTATATCCTTCGCGATCACGATTCCGAAAAACTCACCTATCGCGTTGAATATATCAAACGCGCCGCAGATGAGATCAACCGCCGTTACGGCGAAGGCACTGCCGTCGCCGAAACCGGTTATGATTATAAAAATATGAGTGTTATTATCAAAGATCATTGGCACCTTATCGAAACTGCTCAGAAAGCGATCCGCGAACTTGGCACAGAACCTGTAACCAACCCCGTCCGCGGCGGTACTGACGGCTGCGTTCTTTCCTTCATGGGACTTCCCTGCCCCAACCTTGGCACCGGCGGTTATAACTTCCACGGAAAATATGAGTTTGCAAGCGTTGAACAGATGGACAAAGCAGTCGAAATGATCAAACTCATCGCAAAATATTACGGCGAACAGTCCAAATGAGCACCGTGCTCAAAGATTCAAAATTCCGTGCTCAAAACAGCAAATTCAAAAATCAGCTGATTGCTTTAACCGGAATTTTCGGATCTTGTTTTGTCATTTCAGCATTTGCAAGTGTTTTTTATAAAAGCAGCTTATTATTTTCGCTTGCAATAACTTTCGGTGTTACGTTTTATCATTTTGCAGTTCGGCTTGTTATCGGATATTCTGTCGACAGAATATTTAAAAACGGTATCAACTATAAAAAACGATGGTTTTCTCCAAAAAAAATTTGAACAGCGTCTTTATAAAAAACTGCATGTTCACAAATGGAAAGAAAAAGTTCCGACTTTCGATCCTGAACAATTTGATATTGAACAGCATACTTTTGATGAAATAATCAGTTCAATGTGCGTTGCAGAAATAGTTCACGAGGTTATTTTTGTTTTTGCGCTTCTTCCTATTGTCTTGTCAATTCCATTTGGTGAATTTTGGGTTTTCTTTGTAACGTCGTTTTTTTCAGCTGCTTTTGATCTTATTTTTGTAATACTTCAGCGTTATAACCGACCTCGCGTTATTCGTTTGCTTAATCGAAAAACTTAACAAAAACAGCCTCTTATTCAAGAGGCTGTTTTTTACTGTTCGGATTAAAGTCCGTAAATGTCACTGAATTTCTTTTCAAGATATTCGACGTAATATGTCGGATCAAAAGGTGCTCCGCATACCATTTCGAAAAGCTCGTTGGGGTCATACATGCTCGCATGCTGATGGATTTTGTCTTTGAGCCAGTCTGCGATAGGTTTAAGGCTTCCGGAAGCGATTACCGCTTCGACGTCAAGATCTTCGCGCATTTTTGCAAGCATCTGTGCGCCATAAGCACTGCCGAGTGCATAGGAGGGGAAGTAACCTACGTTACCGCCGGACCAATGGCTGTCCTGAAGGCATCCGTGTTCGTCGTCCGGTACATCAACGCCGAGATATTCTTTATAAAGTCTGTTCCACTCTGCGGGAATGTCGTCAACCGTAATCTCGCCTGCGAACATCTTTTTCTCGACCTCGTAGCGAACCATTACGTGAAGGCAATAGGTAAGTTCGTCGGCCTCGATCCTGATGAGAGAAGGTTCGGATCTGTTGATCATTTCATATGTGGTCCTTGCATCGATATCGCCGTACTGTTCCGGGAAAAGTTCTTTAACTTTTGGAAGAATTGCGGTAATGAATGCTTCGCTTCTTCCGATAAGGTTTTCAAAGAATCTGGACTGGCTTTCATGGATTCCCATGGAAACGCCGCCTGCAACAACGGTATATTTATGTTCGTCTGCACCGCCGAGTTCATAAAGTGCGTGACCGCCTTCATGGATAACGGAATACATGGAAGATTCAAAGTTATCTTCATAGTAATGAGTGGTGATGCGAACGTCATCTTTGGTGAATTCAAGAGTGAAAGGATGCTCGGTCTCACCGCAGACACAGTGATTGGGATCGATGCTCATAAAGTCCATGAGATATTTTGTGAATTCTTTCTGTTTTTCAACAGAAAAACCAGTTTTGACTGGAAGAGTCTCGTTCTTTCCGGTTGCAACGATTTTTTTGATAAGAGGAACGATATGCTCACGAAGAGTTGCAAAGAATTTATCGCATTTTTCCATGGTAAGACCGCGCTCGTACATATTGAGCTGGGTATTATAGGGCTCTTCGTCGGGTTTATAATATTTTGCAAAACGGATATTGTAATCGAAAACCTGTTTGAGATAAGGTTTGAAGGATTCAAAATCGTTTTCGAGTTTTGCTTTGTGCCATACGTATTCAGCCTTGCTGAGCACTCTCTGATATTCAACATATTCCTCTGCGGGAACGGTTTTCATGAATTCGTTGTCACGAAGAAGAAGTTCAACTTCTCTTGCCTGGTGAGCGGTAAGTTCGTCTTTGTGTTCTTTAAGATATTCAAGAAGCTCGATGGTTTCTTTCTTGGTGGAAAGGTCATACATATATTCGGTAAGGATTCCGAGAGCTTCGCTTCTTCCCTCTTCGGTGTCTTTGGGAGCAACGGTCGCGCTGTCAAGATAAATAGAGGAAGTTGCGTATCTGAATGCATAAAGTTTTTTCTGAAGCTCCGCAAGCTCTGCCAGTTTTGCGGTCATTTCTTCTGTCATTTCTGCTTTCTCCTTTTCTTTTGGGATGATTTGAGTATAACACATAATTCATTTCTTTTCCACATAAAAAAATCCGCCTTTCGGCGGACGGTTTATTTTTTTCTTCCGGATTCAATTAATTCTTTTTCGAATTCAACAGGATGCTTTAAATAATAATCCTGATGTTCTTCTTCGGCTGTGTAGAAAGAATTAAAAGGCTCGAGCGCGATAAAAACCTTTTTTCCGGAAGATTTTTCAAGTTCAGTTATCGCTTTTTCAGCGATTTCTTTTTCTGTTATATCATTATAATAAATTGCAAGGGTATAAGAATATCCCCTGTCAATAAACTGTCCGCCTTCGTCAAAAGGATCAACCCCGCCGAGGAAGATTTCAAAAAGTTCAGCAAAAGAGATTTTTTCAGAATCGTAATCAATTTTTATAGTTTCCCTGTGGCCGGTTTTCTGGCTTTTCACTTCTTTATAAGTCGGATTTATCTCATCACCGCCGCAATAGCCGCTGGTTACTTCAAAAACACCGTCAGTTTCCTTAAATGTCGGTGTTATACACCAAAAACAACCGCCCGCAAAATATGCCGTTTTCATATAATCACCGTTCTTTTTAAAAAATTCAATACTTCTTCTTTATTACTATTATAAATAACAACTATTCCAAACAAATCGTCCCATTGAAAAACCATGTCCGGTTCAAGGCCTTCGATTTTATAACACATCTCACCAACTTCGATGATTTTACCCGAAAAATCTTTGTTAATTGTTTTTATAAAATCAGCAAACGGTACAAAATCTTCATACTGTTCCCCGTTATTGCAGTCTATCAAAATCCAGCTGTCTTTTTCATTGATATCAGCAATAGAATACTTAAAGTTTTCCAAGCAACCACCGCCTTTGGTTTCTATTATATCATTTATAAAAAGATTTGTATACGACAAAAAAGCTCATTCCGAAGAATGAGCTTTTTGTTGGTGGGAGCGGGTGGGTTCGAACCACCGTAGTCACTGACAACAGATTTACAGTCTGCCCCCTTTGGCCGCTTGGGTACACTCCCATATAAATATTAAATTTTGTCTTGGTGGAGCTGGTGGACGGATTCGAACCCCCGACCTGCTGATTACAAATCAGCGGCACTACCAACTGTGCTACACCAGCCCATTTAATGCGAGTTGAACAGATGATTTTTTGGGTTCTGTTCGGTTGATTATCAAGACTGATGTCTTAACAACAGTTGAGATTATACCACCATTAATTAGTGTTGTCAATAGTTTTTTTAAACTTTTTTTAAAAATATTTTTATTGGGTTTCGGTTGTGGGTTCGGCAGTTACAGGTTCTTCTTTTCTGCTGAAATAATAGGTTAAGATAATTAAGAAGGTGGTTAAGAAGTCCTCTCCCCCAATTACACCCTAAAATGCCAGAAAAGCAAAGCAGACAGTGAATACAAGGGTTACAAGGCTTTTAACATCAATTAAGTTAGCCAGTTTTTTAACAACTTTATTCATTAGAAAACCTCCAATTATTCTTTACTTGTTTCTTTAATTAAAGCAAGAGCATTTTCATATTCTTCATTTTCATAACTGATTTTTCTATTTAACCACTCATTAAGGTTAGCCAATTCTTTGTCATAATCCTCTTGGATTTTTGCCAAGTTATTGTCGTGGTTTTCAATATCTTTATTGGCTTTTTCAAGTCTCCACTCAATAGTTTTCTTCTGTAATTCTCTTTCAATGTATTCTCTCTCAACACCAGAAGGATTGAGCCAATAGTAGTAAAATCTGTCTCTGCGTAATTTGCCTCTATCAAGAAGACCAGCATTAACAGCAGAAGTAAAAGTAGCAGGACTATAAGAAGTTCCAAGTTGATTATTCCACTCATTAGCACTCATCTTAATGTCAATTTTACACTCATTTTCAATTACATAGTCTTTCATTTGGTTGTAGAGGTAATAAGTATTGTAAGTAGCCATAGTTAAAATCCTTTCTTTTAAAAAATGTTATTTCTTTTTTTATTGTATATATATTATAACATTTATTTTTAATAAAAACAAATAAAGGGCCTATTAGTCAGACCCTTTACTCTTACCTTCTAATACAGTTATTCTTATCTCGTGGTCTTCTAACTCATTATCATAGCCCTCGTGTTTTTTCTCATTCTTTTCTTGAATAGCAATTAACTGGGCCATTTTGGTAGTTAGTGTAGTAATAGAAGTGTTTAGTTTAAGCATAGGAGTTACAATGGCAGTTACAAGACCTATAATGGTCACTATAACTCCTACCACTATCCACTCTAAACTTACTATATCAGCCATTCTTTTACCTCCTTACAGTTGAATGTCAGTTCCGTTTTCTCTTTTGTAAATAGTTCCAGAAGAGGAAATGTAAAGGCCATTTAACCTACCTTCATCTCCAAGCCATATACCACTATCAATTTGGCAGAGCATAGTCCCATTATCAATTTTAGTATCCATACCTACATCAAAAATTGAGGCCTCTGCTACCTTGCCTATTGCCACTCCATCTCCTCTGTTAAAGAAGTCAATCATAACTGGCTCTGTTGCTAAGGTGATGATTTTTGTGGTGGTTTCCCCTACTGTGTCAGTTAAAGTAAGTCTTATATAGTAAGATTTACTCTGTGAGTAGGTTCCATCTAATTGGTATGTGGTCCCAGAAACAGCAGAAGGTATCATATCAACCCACTGGCCTCCATACTCCTACACATCAATTTTATTAACTACTATTGAGTTATTTCCATCAAGTGTAGTGTAGGTCCAAGCCACAGTAGTCTTACAAATACTACCTCTGCTATCCATTACTCCATTTTCCAAATACCTGTCAGCAGTAAAAGTAGTAATCTGGGGAGGTTGATATGCTAAAAAGGTTTTAGAAATTGAGGTTGATTTAGTATAACCTCTGCTGTCTGTTATTGTCAGTGTAAAGGTTATTGTTCCACTATTGGGTATATATCCAGTAGTGAAAGAGCCACTTGTGGAGCCATCGGTAATATTAACTGACTGGCTGGCATAAGTGATTTTAGTGTTGGCTATTGAGGCACCATTTGAGGGACTGACCCCACTAAATGATACCTACAAGTCAGTGTGATTTTGAATATACAAGCCATCAATAGCAGTCTCATTTATATCAACTGTAAGAGTTCCAGCACTTATGCCATCATCTGTGGTGGTTACTGTGATATATGTTGAGTTGGTTCCTACTAATGTATAGTTATATCCAGAGGTATGGTAACTGTCCCAAGTTTCCGCAATTACTATAACCTGTGCTGTTGTTGAATTGGTTATATAATTATTGAGTTCTGTTGGAATTGTTAGGGTATATGTTCCCTCATCTTTAAAAATTAGTAGGTTCTTGCTTTGATAACCAGCATATTCTAATCTTACATATACACCAGCCATATCATCATAATCTTGGCCGGGGTTTGTAATTGTTACTGTAATCTGTCCTCCAACTGTTCCATTAGTAGCAGTTATAGTGGCTGGGACAAAGTATGTAGTATCACCTGTATCTCCTCCTCCACCACCACCACTGGAACCACCAGCATCAGTTACAGTTACAGTTACCGAGACTGAGCCAGATTTTGGTATGTAGTTGGTTGAACTCGTAACAGTCCAAGTTGCTGTGACTGTATAAGTTCCATTCTCACTTACCTAACCAGTTCCAGAGGTAGATTGGGTTAATCCAGCAGTAGAAGTATTAGGGTTGAGTGAGGTTACTGTTTTTGAGGCCAGTGTAGTCCCATCAACCTTAACTGCCAATGTTCCTGAGCCACCACTAAAACCAGAGGCTTTCCAAGTGTTTTTTAATGTTGCTGTGGCATAGATTAAATCCCCACTAACACTGGCTTCTACTTCAAGGGAGAAGGGATTGTTAGATGAGGCCCCAGAAGTTAAATATTTTGAGTTGCTCGCCATTTAATTATTCCTCCCATATCAGTGATAGGTTTCCATTAGTTCGTGGGACAAACTTAAAATTGCCTATCTGTAATTTACTTATAATCTTTCCATTAGTAATGTTGAACTCCTCATTAGAGATATAAGCAACCTCAATATTATTGTCTGTAAAACTTAACTTGCTATTGGTTAAGTTGGTTTTAAATGAAGAGTTCTATGCCCCAATAATTAATCCTTCCTCTCCATTGAAGGTAAGGTATTGGGCCACTTCTCTTTTATATTTATCTAACTAATCATCAGCATACTATTCCATCTTACTCTCACTGGTCTAAATATCAGTATATACACTATCACTGAAATTATTGAAGTCAGTTTGATTTACAAGGTCTTGGGTTATTTGAGAAACAGCCTAAGTAGTAAGTTTATTAAAACTTAAACTCTATCCAGCAATAAAACTACCTACAATAGTTCCATCTTGTGTAATTGCTGTTGTATAGGGGCCATTGTAGCCATAAGGAGAGTGAGCCAGTCCATTTTGGTTAAATCTCCATACATTTTGAGCCAGACTTATACTCTGGCTATCCATTATTAAAATCTCATCTGGGTATTTACTCGTATAAGAAAGATTTACTGTTATTGTGTCTCCTTCTATTGGAGTTCCAGCATAAGTAATTCCAAGACTTCCAATATCCACTACATTTCCTTCATAGGTCCAGCCAGAAGAAGAATAAGTGTAGGTATATATGCCAGCCAATGGGGACATATCAGCAAATGTGGCACTATTTACAGCACAAGACCCATCTGTAATGGTAGTGGTGGATTGGCATTTATCTCCTCTGGTGTGGAAGACTACATAGCCACCATCAATTCCTGTGGTATTCTGTGTTATATTTAAAATTGCCTCATTTAGGTTATTATAGAGTTTATCAATAACTTTACTGGCTGAGGTATAAGAACTACTTAATTTAGCCTTTTCCTCGCTCTATCCATAACACTCAATAGTATCACTCATACCTCCATTGATATAGAGGGTGTGTTTCATAATATAAACAGGTAAGTGATAATAGAGAGTGGCTTTGGCATAATTTCCATCTTCTCTAACAATAAAATCAACTTCTATTTTATCTCCATCTTTTGGAGTGTAATTATAAGTTATTCCATAGTTTCCTAATGTTGCTAATTGGTCCTCTAAATACCATTGATTAGTATTTATGTTATATACAAACTCTTGAATAGTTGATGTATTAAATGAAGTAAAGAATAAGTCAGTATCAACATCAACCATATTTTTACTACTAAATATAGTGTCTATTTGGTCCCCAGCCTAAACAAGGGGGTTTCCTCTCCATCTAATCTCACAGGGCTAAAACTCTCTACCTCTAACCTTTTGGTAAATACTATCAATAGCCTCTGGGGTCATATAGGGACACTCATAATTAATATCACACCCTACTGTTCCATCACCAGCATATACTGGAAAGTCAGTAATGCCAGAAGTAATAGAAGTGATTGTTTTAGGTGTGTCTGTCTTCTTGCTGTTGGTTTCAAAGTATTGGTAGTCTCTTTCAAGTGTAAAGTCAAGTTCTTTATACCATTGGCTCTCCTAATCGAGACAACTAACAATATCAATTTCTCCATCTCTATCTACCCTAACAAATCCACCTAACATACCAGCAACATAACCAAGAGAAGAAAGGTAGGATTGGTCCGTCTAAACTTCAATCATATCCCAGCCCTAACCTTCGGGTAATGTCTTTTCTTTGAGTGTTTGGCCTGTGTAGGTCATAATTTGTGTTCTGAGGTCGTTGTAAAGGTCTTGGATTTTACACCCATCTGTATTGACTGTTGGAGTGTAGTTTTCATTTAATTTACATAAACAGTCATAAGCAATTAACTCTATTGTGTTTGAACCATCAACCTGTTCTATTTCAGTTATGTAGAAATAGCCAAGAGGACAGGTAATAAATCCCTCATCAGTCTTGACATCAACATCAACTTTAATTTTCTTACCAGAGAGATTGCCTACTCTGCTTACTTTTTTATTGTAAGGGTCTTCAATTAGCCCTATTGTAATTTTATTAGAGCAAGTTGAACCCATAATTATATTTTCAGTGTTTGAGTTAGCCACTTCTTCCAGCCTAATATACTGGATATTCTCATTATCTAAAATAACATTAGGAGAGAGAGTAGTAAATGTTACTCTCAAACCTAATTGTCTTTCACCATCTAAACAGGCCTCATTGACCTATTCATATTGATTTATAAAATACATTTACTACCCTCATTTCTCTACAAAGTTGGCTTGTAGATTTTCCCATAAATATTTATTCTCACTCTCATTCCACATATATAATGGGGCTGTCCTATCACCTACATAGAAGGTTCCAGAACCCATACCACCCATCATAGCATCTGGGAAATCTAATCTAAAAAACTCATTATTCATAGCCTGTAAGAGTTGGCTAATTTCTTGATTATTGAGGCCAGTCCAACTACAACTAATCTTTCTTTTGGTAGTTACTCTGTCTCTAATCATATCTCCATTAGCGTTTCTTCCAGCAGTATCACTATCTATATCTTGAATAGCATACTATAAAGTGGCTGGGTCTTTAACAGCCACACCATTTATATACAATACAGCCATTTAGACCCTCCTTATAACATTAATGGACTTAATCCAGTTTGTCTAACTGTATCATTGTGATATTTAATAACCTTTTTAGCCACTAACTGACTATCAAGGTAAAGGTTAATGTTTTGGTCTTTTCCAGAAGAGAAGGAAGTCTCTAAAATAGCAGACATTACACCCTACTTGATACCTTCAATAATCTGGTTCTGGTTGGCTACTGCTGACTGTGTGCCTATTCTACCTACTAACTCTGGACCAGCCTCATTAGCAATAAATAATTGGCCTCTATCAACAAAACCACCATTGGCTCTAACCATAACTACTCTGTTGCTTACTGCCCCTCCACTTCCACCTACTCTATTTCCAGAAGAAGAAGTGTTAGTAGTAGTCTGGACTTGGACCTAAACATTATTTCCAGCATTTTCAACATTTCTAATACTATTCCAAATATTAGAAACAATACCTCCTACTGTGGAGGCTACATTTTGAGCCACACTTATAATACCTGAGATTAAGTTTTTAATTGTATTGACTATTGGGCTGATAGTGTTGTAAATATTTCTAATCTTGGAAGTGACTATATTGTAAAGATTATTGGCACTACCAGAAACATTGGAAACACCATCTCTAAATCCATTCTTTAATTTATTGACTATGTTATCCCAGATACTTGTTACAGTAGTCTTGATACTTTCTATTGTAGTTCTAATCTTATTCTTTAACTCTTCCCATTTCTTTACAACATCATTAACAAGTTCATCACATTTAGATTTAACTTTTGATTTAATATTGTCCCACTTTGTTGATACTGTATCTTTAATCTTATCAACTATTTTGCCTAACTCACTTACAAGTAGGTTCCAAGCCCTCTTAATTAACTCACAGCCATCATCAAAGTTTTTCCAGAACTTCTCTACATCAATTCCAAGACTTTCAAGGGTAATTGATAGTGTATCTTCAAAGTTCTTAACAAAATCTTTAATTAAACCTCTTACAAAACTTACTGAGTTATCCCAGACTTTTCTAAACAGTTTTCCTACATTGTTGAAATAGGTCTCCTGTCTTTTAGCAGTGTCTTTGCCGAGTTTTTCCCAAGAGGCCATAATACCCTCCCAGTCCCCTTTAAATACACTTTCTAAAAGGTCTCCTATGTCTTGAAGGATTACTAAGTCTTGCTCATATAAATCCACAAGAGATAAATGCCACTCTAAAATAGCCTAAAAGATTTCCCTGAGGAAAGTAGATAGTCTCTCACAAATATCAAGAACTAACTCAATGGCTGTTCCTATCTTCTCTATGAAAGGACCTAATACACTTCCCACTAATTCAATCCATTTTTGTATCTCAACACCATTTTCTTCAAACCAAGAGGCCCAATCATCAAAGGTGTCAATTAAATGTTGTAATGCTCCGTCTATGACTTCTCCACACTTCTTGACAAAATCACTAAGGGCTATATCATAGAAATCTTTAAAGGCTGGGACCAGAGCATCAGTAATCTAACTTGTAAGGCCTGTAAAAGCCCTTGTTAGAGAGATTACTTGGTTGGCTAATTTTCCAATATCAATGTCATTTAAAACATTAATTCCTATATCAATTACAAGAGAACCCCAGCCAGCCACAGTATTTAAAATATTGAGGCCTATCTATTCAAGGTCTTGTAATGCTTTTTCGCTATCAAAGTTGAACTCTAATTTAGGCAAATCACTGAACCATTTTTCAACTATGGCCTTTGCCTTATCAAAGAACTCTTGAAGTTTTCCTAATTGTCCTTCCTCTTGGGTTTCGGTAATTTCTGGGATAATGGTAGCATCTCCACCACCAGCACCTCCAATACCACTTCCTCCCAAGTCTTGATTTTCTGCTTTTGGAGCAAGGGTATTTAACTCATCAAATCCCATTAGAGTTCTTTGTAGTTTTTCTGCCTGTTTTTGGGCTGAACTGGCACTATCCCCTACATCTTCTAAGCCACTTGATACATCACCAAGTCCAGCAGTAGTAGTAGATGTGGAGGCTTGACTAATGCCTTTTCCACCAAAAACCTTGGCTATTGAGTTTCCTATCATAATTAAGAAACTCAATATTTGATTAAGTAATTTAACAACAGGGGTTAAGACAGCAATTAATCCACTTCCAATAATACTTAATAACTGGCTCCACTGTTCTTTTAAAATCCTTACTTGATTGGCCCAACTTCCACTGGTTCTGGCAAAATCTCCTTGGGCCTAAGATGTAGCCTATAAAACATAAGCATATCTTAAAGCGACTTTTTCAGCCTATGACATTGAACTGTAAGATTTAGTTATACCTCTTGAAAGAGCAAATGCCTGTAAATTAGCCTCTGTAAGGACAATACCAAACTTTTTAAGGCTTTCTGTCTCACCAGTAAATACAGACTATAAGGCCGTATTAGCAACATCAACAGAGACATTGTAGAAACTCGCCATATCACCAGCCAAGCCAGTCAATACAGTAGCCATTTCTAAGCCTTTTTCAAGTGCTATTCCCATTCCATTAGACATAGCCATAAAAGTAGAGGCCATCTGTTTATAGGTCAATTCACTAATTCCAAAAGCCATAATAGCAGTTTCCGCAAACTCATTTATCTAATAAGCCATACTTCCAAAGGTTACATTAACTACATTTTCAACCTCTTCTAAATTACTGGCTAATTTAACAGCCTCTTTTCCAACTTGTGCTAATCCATAGAGAATAGCAGTAAAACTAATCCCAGCAAATAAGTTTTTAAAGGAGTTTTTAATTCTGTTAGCAGATTTAGCCACTGACTTTTCCATTGAGCCAAGTTGAGATTTAACCTACTTGATTTCTTTTTCCAAGCCAGCAGTTTCAGCAGTTATTAATATTTTAAGTTCATCAACTGTCATTTTTTCACTCCCTTCCTTTTTTTGTTATGATAATTAGCAAAATCTATCATCTGTTCTTTATATAACATTATTCGTCTCATATCTTCTTCCTCTTTCTTCTTTTGGTCTTTGAAGAGGTCAGGGAAAAGTTCATATATCTGGGGTATTGGTTTTCCATCAACTTTAAGCAATACAAAACTGCTAATCATATCAGCCATATTGTAGTTGTAAATTAACTACTCTTTATGCTTTTCTTTATCCAACTTATCATAGTTAATTATGACAGTCTCAACTTCTCCAAAAGTCATATTCCAAAAGTCAAAGATATTGATACCACATTGAAGGGCAACTGGGAGCGTGTAATTAAACAATTCTTCAAGAGTAGAGAACTGTGGCTATTCCTACTCTCTCACATTTGGGGGTTTTCAATTTCCTCTTCTTTGTTATCTTTAAAAAATCCACTTACTTTAAATACTTCCATAAGGACAGGAACTAACTCCATTAAAGTATTTCCATCATCAACAAACTTATCATATAACTCATAGGTTTTATCCATAGTCATATTGTGATGGAAGTGCTGTAAAGAGCAGTGAAGGATTGTAATAAGGACATCTAACTGGGGGATTTCACCAGTCTGTCCTATTTTAGTGAATACATTGAGAGGGTTAGTGCCGAGTTTCTTTTCTAACTCTACACAGTATTTACAGTCTAATCTAAGTCTGTAATCTTCCCCATTAACAGTAAAAATTGAATATAACATTATTATTTTTCCTCCTATTTAATAAAAATGTAATTCAGAACGATCCTCCGCCTA
>JAFUIS010000024.1 GCA_017468365.1 Oscillospiraceae bacterium
CTTACCGGTGCGGCAGACCCGCTTAAACCCGTAAGCGAAACCATTAAGGGAAAACTTCCCCAGAGAAAAATCGTTACCACCGCTGCCGCAGGTTATGCTTCCTACGGCAACCAGATTGGACTTGCTACCGGAATTGTTGATGAAATCTATCACGACGGCTATGCGGCAAAACGCATGGAGATCGGCGCAGTAATCGCAGCTGCTCCTCAGGAAAACGTTCGTCGTGAAAGACCCTGCCCCGGTGATATCGTAATTCTTCTCGGCGGCGCAACCGGACGTGACGGCTGCGGCGGCGCAACCGGTTCTTCCAAATCCCACACTTCCAAATCTCTTGAAAGCTGCGGCGCGGAAGTTCAGAAAGGTAACGCTCCGGAAGAAAGAAAACTCCAGCGTCTTTTCAGAAACTATGAAGCCTGCCGCATGATCAAACGCTGCAACGACTTTGGCGCCGGCGGCGTTTCTGTTGCAATCGGCGAACTTGCAGACGGTCTTAACATCGACCTCAACGCTGTTCCGAAAAAATATGAAGGCCTTGATGGCACCGAACTTGCAATTTCCGAATCTCAGGAAAGAATGGCAGTAGTCATCGAAGCGGAAAACCTTGAAAAATTCCTTGCTCTTGCCGAAAAAGAAAATCTTTCCGCAACCAAGGTTGCCGTTGTTACCGAAGAACCCAGACTTGTTATGAACTGGAACGGCAAAACCATTGTTGACGTAAGCAGAGCATTCCTTGATTCCAACGGTGCGGAAAAACACATTGATGTTGAAACCGCAAAACCCGATTACGAACCGAAAAAAGTAACCGGAACTTTCACCGAAAACTATAAAGCTCTTGCCGGTGACCTTAACGTTTGTTCCAAACGCGGACTTTCCGAAAGATTCGACTCCACCATCGGCGCAGGCACCGTTCTTATGCCTTTCGGCGGAAAAAATCAGATCACTCCTATCCAGGCAATGGTCCAGAAAATTTCCGTTGAGAAAAAACACACCGATGACTGCTCCTTCATGTCCTGGGGCTATAACCCGTTTATCACCGAGCAGAGTCCTTATCACGGCGCATACCTTGCAGTTGTTGAATCTGCCGCAAAACTTGTTGCAACCGGCGCTTCCTTTGAAGACGTTTACCTCACCTTCCAGGAATATTTTGAAAAACTCGGAAAAGATTCCAAACGTTGGGGCAAACCCCTTTCCGCACTTCTCGGTGCATTCCAGGCACAGAAAAACCTTGGAATCGGCGCTATCGGCGGCAAAGACTCCATGAGCGGCACCTTTGAAGATATTCATGTTCCTCCGACTCTTGTTTCCTTTGCAGTAACTACCGGCAAGGCGACCGAGGTTGTTTCTCCCGAATTTAAGGCAGCGGGTCACAAAGTTGTCGTGCTCAAACCGGAATATGATGAAAACGGACTTCCTGAAACCGAAAGCCTTCTTGCAATTTTTGCTAAGGTAACCGAACTTTTCAGAAGCGGAAAAGCAGTTGCCAGCTATACTCCCGGAATCGGCGGTATTGCGGAAGCTGTTATGAAGATGTGCTTCGGTAACTCCATTGGCTTTAAATTTGCCGACGATGTTACCGTAGAAGAACTCTTCGGATATTCCTACGGTTCCTTCGTTCTTGAAGTTACCGAAGATGTCGGCGAACGCGTTCTTGGTGAAACCACTGAAGAACAGCAAATCGTTCTTGGTGAAGAAAAGCTTTGCCTTTGCGAAATGCTCAACATCTATGAAGGAAAACTTGAAAGCGTTTTCGCCTGCAATATTCCTAACAGCAATTCTCCTATGGAGAACTTTAATTACAGTGTAAGCGAATGGAAAGCTCCTGCAATCAAGGTTGCAAGACCCAAGGTTCTTATTCCTGCATTCCCGGGCACAAACTGCGAATTTGACAGCGCAAAAGCTGTGGCCGATGCAGGCGCAGAACCTGAAATTATGGTAATCAACAACCTTTCTGCAGAAGGAATTCACAGAAGCATTGAAGCATTTGCAGAAAAAATCAAAGAGTCTCAGATGATATTCATTCCCGGCGGTTTTTCCGGCGGTGATGAACCTGACGGCAGTGCAAAATTTATTACAGCATTCTTCCGCAACGGACTTATTAAAGAAGGCGTAACCGATCTTCTTGATAACCGCGAAGGACTTATCTGCGGTATCTGCAACGGATTCCAGGCTCTTATCAAACTTGGACTTGTTCCTTACGGAAAAATCATCGATACCGATGAAAACTGCCCGACCCTTACCTTCAACACCATTGACCGCCACCAGTCCAGAATCGTTCATACCAGAATCGCTTCCAACAAATCTCCGTGGCTTTCTCTTACCAACGTAGGAGATGTTTACACCGTTCCGATTTCTCACGGTGAGGGCAGATTCATTGCAAGCGAAGAACTTATTCGCAAACTTGCCGAAAACGGACAGATAGCAACTCAGTACGTTGACCTTGAGGGCAACGCAACCGGCGACGTTCGCTTTAACCCCAACGATTCCATGTATGCTATCGAGGGTATAACTTCTCCGGACGGCAGAGTCTTTGGTAAGATGGGTCACGCAGAACGAATCGGTTCCAACCTTTACGCAAACGTTCCCGGCGAATATGATATCCGCATGTTTGAGGCTGCGGTTAAATATTTTAAATAATTATTTTTAAAACAGGAGGATGATACCAATGGAATTCAAAACCGATATTGAGATCGCCCAGGCTTGCGAGATGAAGCCTATCACCGAGATTGCAAAACTCGCACATGTTGACGAGAAATATCTCGAACAGTACGGCAAATACAAAGCAAAGATCGATCCCAAGCTTCTTGCCGAAACTGACCGCAAAAACGGAAAACTTATCCTCGTAACCGCAATTTCTCCTACTCCTGCAGGCGAAGGCAAAACCACCACCACCGTTGGTCTTGCAGACGGTCTTAAACGAATCGGAAAAGATGTTACCGTTGCACTTCGCGAACCTTCCCTTGGACCGGTTTTTGGTGTTAAAGGCGGCGCAGCAGGCGGCGGTTATGCACAGGTTGTTCCCATGGAAGATATCAACCTCCATTTTACCGGCGACTTCCACGCAATTGGTGCGGCAAACAACCTTCTTGCAGCAATGCTCGATAACCACATCCAGCAGGGCAACTCCCTTGGAATCGACGTTCGCAAAATTACCTGGAAACGCTGTGTTGATATGAACGACCGCCAGCTTCGTTTTGTTGTTGACGGCATGGGCGGCAAAGCAAACGGTGTTCCCCGCGAAGACGGTTTTGATATCACTGTTGCAAGCGAAATTATGGCTGTTCTTTGCCTTTCCAACTCCATCACCGACCTTAAAGAACGTCTTTCCAGAATTATCGTCGGTTACACCTATGACGACAAACCCGTAACCTGCGGACAGCTTAACGCAGCAGGAGCGATGACTGCTCTTCTTAAAGATGCAATCAAACCTAACCTTGTTCAGACCCTTGAAGGCACCCCTGCTTTTGTTCACGGCGGACCTTTTGCAAATATTGCACACGGCTGCAACTCCGTTATGGCAACCAAACTTGCTCTTAAAATGGGCGATTACACCGTTACCGAAGCAGGTTTCGGTGCAGACCTTGGCGCAGAAAAATTCCTTGATATCAAATGCCGCATGGCAGGACTTACCCCTGATGCAGTTGTTATTGTTGCAACCATCCGTGCTCTTAAGATGCACGGCGGCCGTGACAAGAAAGAACTTGGCTTCGAGGACCTTGAAGCTCTTGAAAAAGGTATCCCGAACCTTCTCCGCCATGTTTCCAACATCAAAAACGTTTATAAACTTCCCTGCGTAGTTGCAGTAAACCGTTTCCCCACCGATACCGACAACGAAGTTAACTTCATCATCGAAAAATGCAAAGAACTCGGCGTAAACGTTGTTCTTTCCACCGTTTGGGCTGAGGGCGGTAAAGGCGGCGAAGCTCTTGCAAGAGAAGTTGTTCGTCTTTGTGAAGAAGAAAAAGGCGATTTCACTTTCTCCTATGGTCTTGATTGCTCCATCGAAGAAAAAATTGAATCCGTTGTTAAAAAAGTTTACGGCGGCGATGGAATCGTAGTTATGCCTAACGCAAAGAAACAGATCGAACAGCTTACCAAACTCGGTTATGACAATGTTCCTGTTTGTATTGCTAAAACCCAGTACAGCTTCTCCGATGACCCCACCAAACTTGGTGCACCGGAAGGCTTTAAAGTAACCATCAAAAACGTCAAGATTTCTGCAGGTGCAGGCTTCATCGTAGTTCTTACCGGCGATATTCTTACCATGCCCGGTCTTCCCAAAGTTCCCGCAGCAGAAAGAATCGACGTTGATGAAAACGGAAAAATCACCGGACTTTTCTGATCAATCATTCTTTTAATCAAGGTACCGGGGGAAGAATCCCCGACGGGCCACTGCAAAAAACGCTTCGCAACATATGCTGCGGAGCGTTTTTTTGTTTTTAAGAGTGAAGCCCCACACTTTTTCCTACACGTTTTTGAAAAAAACTTTGTTTTTCCTATCCTTTTTTAAAAACAAGTGTGGCGACACAGATGAAATAAGATGCTAAAATGACAATGAAAAAATATGTCAGTCATGGAGGTTTTTGGCTGCACAAATATTGATGAACTGCGAAAGGAGTATTCAACATGAAAAAAATAATTGCTTTGATACTCACTATGACGCTCATACTCTGTGTCTTTTCAGGATGCGGCGGTTCCGGCGAACCTTCGGAAAAACCGATCGAAAAAGATGGCATTGTAGGCGGATATTGGGTGGCTGAAAAAATCGAAATGGAAGGCACTGAATTTTCCGGAGAGGACATGACGGGAATTTTTGGACCGGCAGATACGATAATGGCTATCTTTTTTACCGAAAACGGAACTTTTAACGGCGTTCTTTTTGAAGATTATATAAAAGGAACTTACAGCGGAACTTTGGAAGCGCCGGAACTTGATTTTGACGGGGAAATCGTAAAAGGTACGCTTGACGGGGATATGCTCCTTCTCACCATGAAAGACGGTTCCTTTACTTTGAAACGTCAGGATGAGATTCCGGACAGCCTTGCAAATAACCCTTGGGTCACTTATGCTCCGGATTTTGATGCAGAGCAAACTTCTGCCATGAGCAACTTTATGGCTTATGGATACTATCTTGTTGAAGATGACGTTCTTTACGGACTGACTCACAGCGAATCCAACAGCGGAAGCTTTGGCGCAATGTCTTTCCACATGAAGGGGGACTTTCCGGAATTTAAAGAGACCAGGATCCTTGACGGAGAGGGATTTGCGAATTATATTTGCAAAGACGGTGATGTGCTTTATTATATCAGAAACTATGAGGAAATCTGCTGCATAGGTACTGACGGTTCCGGCGCAAAGGTTCTTTACGAAGGAGCATGTGACTATCTTCAGATCCACGAAGGAAGACTTTATTTTGCGGACGAGAACTATAATTTTGTATCCACCGATATGAACGGTGAAAACCTTATTACCGTTGTGGATAAGGAAATCTACTATCCTTATTTCATTTGCTCCGACTGGATGATTTTCCAGGATGACGCGGATGATGAATCACTCCACCTTTATAACACCACTCACGGAACGGAACTCAATATCACTTACGTACCTTCTTATAGCCCGATTATGGACGGTCAGTATCTTTATTATACTGATGTTGCGGACGGTCAGTATTTCCTTTGCAGAATTGATATGAGCGACCCGCAGACCTTCCGTTTTGAAGGAAGCGAACTGCCTTTGCGCGAACCCGGATTTATGATTGACGACAAATTTATATATACCACCAACGGATGCGGCATTGAAAAAGAAAACTGGAAAGAACTTGCAGACGACAAGGACGTTACCGAGGAAATTTATATGTACGTTTCCGAAGACTATACCGTTCATCATGAATTTGACAGCGAAGGTCTTATCGGCGGAAAATATCTTATGAGCAAAGAAAAATTCGGCGGAACAGCTTTTGGCTGAAACGGAAAAATTTAATAAAAGCATAATAAAAAAGCCGCAACTTTAAGCGGCTTTTTTGTTTTTTTAATATATGAAGTTTTTGCGGTGATGCAGCCGAAAGTTCCGGAAAAGCTTAAAGAATGCCGCAGCGGAATGGAACGCGCAGCCCTTTTGGCATAAAAATTGCAAAAAGAATTGAAATGGCGGCAAAACTTTTTCAATAAAATTAAAATTTTATTGAATTGACAAGGAATTGTTTCACATGATATAATATATAAACAATATTCCTATACGAAAAGGGAGTAGTTTTAAAACGCATCATCAACAACCGGCGAAAGCCTGGTGATGTGTGCCTTGATGGGTGACAAGACTTTTCAGACAGTTTTTCTGTTTGAAAAGTCTTTTTTTATTGTTCCGTAAAGGGCTTTTTTTAAAGTTTTACTAAAATGAGAGAAAACATTTGGAAACATTTGAACGGATCTGGTCCGAAAGGAAGGAAAAACTTTTTGGAGGGTTTGAAACTTCGGAAAACGGTATTTCTTCCGATGAGGCGAAGAAAAGACTTGGGGAAAAGGGAAAAAACAAGCTTTCGGAAGGAAAGAAAAAAAGCCTTTTTACGGTTTTTCTTGAACAGTTCAAGGATCTTCTTGTAATTATTCTTTGTGTTGCGGCGGCGATTTCGTTTGTTTCCGGCGACAGAGAAAGCACGGTTGTTATTTTTGCAGTGCTAATTCTCAACGCGATTTTGGGAACGGTGCAGTACGCAAAGGCGGAAAAATCTCTTGAGAGCCTTAAAGCAATGTCAGCACCGGTGACAAAGGTGCTTCGCGACGGAATAAAAGCGGAGATCCCTTCGGAAGACATCGTTCCGGGCGACATCATGCTTCTTGAGGCCGGCGACCTTGTTACTGCGGACGGACGCATTATAGAAAACTATGCTCTTAAGGTTGATGAATCCGCGCTTACCGGTGAATCGCTCAACGTTGAAAAAACGGATGCGGTCATCGAAGGGAAAGAAATTGCCCTCGGTGACAGAAAGAATATGGTATTTTCCGGTTCGCTTGTAACTTACGGACGCGCAAACGTTCTTGTTACCGGAACGGGCATGGAGACCGAGATAGGTAAAATTGCGGGACTTATGAATGCCACAAAGCAGCGCAAAACACCTCTTCAGGCAAGTCTTGATAAGTTTTCGCAGAAGCTTGCTGTTGCGATTATCGGAATCTGTGTTGTTGTTTTTCTTCTTTCTGTTTTCAGAAGCGGAATGGAGACCCTTGACGCGATGATGTTTGCGATTGCACTTGCGGTTGCGGCGATTCCGGAAGCACTTTCTTCCATTGTTACAATTGTTCTTGCCATAGGAACCCAGAAAATGGCGAAACAGAACGCTATTATCAAAGACCTTAAAGCGGTTGAAAGCCTTGGATGCGTTTCTGTAATTTGTTCCGATAAAACCGGAACCCTTACTCAGAACAGAATGACCGTTCAGAAGCTTTTTGTAAACGGGGAAAACATTGACCTTAAAGACATGGATATTGCAGACGAAGCCAGCAGAAAGCTTCTTAAAATTGCGCTTCTTAACAGTGATGCCACTACCGACGAAGAAACAGGAGCACCCATTGGTGACCCTACCGAAGTTGCGCTTATAATGATAGGCGACGAGCTTGGAGTCAACGAAAGCGAATACCGAAAGATACACCCGAGAATCGGTGAACTTGCATTTGATTCGGACAGAAAGCTTATGAGCACGCTTTATAAATTTGAGGATAAAGCCGTGCTCATGGTGAAGGGCGCTATTGACGTGATGCTCAGCCGTTCCGAAAAGGTGTTTGCGGACGGCAAAGAAAAGGTTTTTTCCGCAGAAGAGAAGGAAACCGTTGAAAAGCAGAACTTTGAATATTCCAACGAGGGACTTCGCGTTCTTGCTTTCGGTTACAGAACTTTTGATGAAGTTCCGGAGGATCTTGATTTCAGCCACGAAAACGACCTTGTTTTTGTAGGTCTTGCGGCAATGATGGACCCGCCCAGAGAGGAATCTAAACTTGCGGTTGAGGATGCGAAAAAAGCGGGCATCAAAACCGTTATGATCACCGGTGACCACAAAATTACCGCTGCCGCCATTGCAAAACAGATAGGCGTTTTTGAAGAAGGGGATATGGCTCTTAACGGTGTTGAACTTGAAAAAATGACCGATGCGGAGCTTGATGAAATTCTTCCGAAAGTTTCGGTTTATGCAAGGGTGGCGCCGGAACACAAGATAAGAATAGTCAATGCATGGCAGCGCAGAGGTTCCATTGCGGCAATGACCGGTGACGGAGTGAACGATGCGCCGGCACTTAAAAAGGCAGATATCGGTATTGCCATGGGTATTACCGGAACCGAAGTAAGCAAGGACGCCGCTTCGATGATTCTTGCGGATGACAACTTTGCAACCATTGTTAAGGCGGTAGTAAACGGAAGAGCGGTTTATACCAACATCAAAAACTCCATTGGTTTCCTTCTTTCCGGCAACATGGCGGGAATCCTCTCCGTCCTTTATGCAGCGATAATGGGCTTTTCAGCGCCCTTTGCGGCAGTTCATCTTCTTTTCATAAACCTTCTTACCGACTCGCTTCCGGCTATTGCTATCGGCATGGAACCTGCGCAGGACGGTATTCTTGATCAGAAGCCGAGGGATCCTTCGAAATCCATTCTTGATAAGCCTTTTGCGCTCAAAATATTTGTTCAGGGTGCGCTTATTGCCGTTGCGACCATGATCGCATATCATATCGGTTTTAGAGTTGATGCGGCGACGGCTTCGACCATGGCTTTTGCAACTCTTACTCTTGCAAGACTTTTCCACGGATTTAACAGCAGAGGCGAGAAACCTTTCTGGAAATACGGCGTTAAAGAGAACCCTGTTCTCATCGGCGCGTTTTTCCTTGGGGTTTTGCTTCTTTCCGGGGTGCTTTTTATTCCTGCGCTCAGCGGAATGTTCAGCGTTGCTATGCTCACCGCCGAGCAGGTGGGAACCGTTGCGGGACTTGCGCTTTTGCCGACGGTTCTTATTCAAATTTATAAAGCAATCAAAAAATAAAATAATTGCGAGAAAAAACGCTCCGGATTTACGGAGCGTTTTTTTATTGTATCATTTTATATATTTTCGGGAAAGTTCCAAAAGCTGTTTTTTTGAGGAAACTCCGAACTTATGGTAGATGTTTTTGTTGTGGAATTTTATGGTGTTTTCGGTGATGCAAAGTTCTTTCATTATCTCTTTGGTTTTCTTTCCGGAAAGGTGAAGGTCAAAAATCTTTCGCTCGGTGGGGGTGAGTGAAGAAAGAGAGAAGGAGAAATTTTCGGAGAGTTCTTTTTCGTGAGAAGAGGGCTTGGAAAGGTTTGGAACATCAGGAGCGATTCCTTCGGCGGATTTCATCAAAGATTTTTCCTCTTCTTTTTCCTGGAGGAGAAGGTGGATTCCGAGAAGGAAGAGTTCGCTTATGATATAGGAGACGGAAAGACATTCGAAATCGATTTTAACAAGCTGTTCAAAAAGCCAGACGCAGATATTGACAAAAACCGCATCGGCAAGTATTAATGCATGGGCAAATTTTTCGAGAAGTCTTTCGACTCTTGCATAGACTATCGTTCCGACCATTGCGCCAAAATAAAAGAGAAGGTAGAAAAGATAGACGCTGTGGAAAGGGCCATAGACTTTTTCGAGCACCGAGACGCCGTTTACGGTGGTCAAAGAAACGGATTTATAATAAACGTCAAGGTAGCCGGGGCTTGCGGCAAGAAGAAAAACGAGCAGGCTTATGACAAAGAGGATTCCGATAAACGTTTTTTCTAATGAGATGCGGCATTCTTTCATGATTATGACGAGCATTATCATTGGAAGAAAAACGGAGCCGAGATAGGAGAGGCGGTTTGCCCAAAGGGCAGCTTCGAGAGTTTTTGAAACCGAAAGAAGGTAATAGCCGATATTCACCACGAAGACCGAGGAGAAAAGGAATATGAACCAGAACTCCTTTTTATAAATCAAAAGGCAATAGCCGATAAGAAGAACAAAGGAGAAAAGGGCGACGGTAGCATAGATCACGGACATGCTGGCGCTTTTTTCACCGATGATCCCGCAACCGGAAAGGAGAGGAAATGAGAGGATAACAAAAGAGAAAAAACCGAGAAGTTTTTTTGAAGCCGGATTGTTTTGCATTTAAAACACCACACTTTTTACTACACTATTTTAAGAAGAAAATATAAAAGACTACACCAAAACAAAGGATTGGTGTGGCGACAAAAAACAAATACGGGTTTAAAATTGTTTTAAAGGGATTTTTCAATTTAAAGGATAACATAATTGGATTTTTGAGTCAAATCGAAACAGGTTAAAATTCGGCATGTAATTAAAAATACTTAATTTGATTATATACTTTTTCGGAGCGTTTTTTTATAATCGTATTAGATAACATAAGAGGGAGGATATTCGTAATGAAAAAGAAATCGGTTTTTATACTTGCGATGATTTTTGTTTTTTGCTTTGCTGCGGGCTGCAGCATTGGAGAAAATGAAAAACACCCGGTGACGGTTTCGGTATGGCACGTTTACGGAGCACAGACGGATTCTCCGCTTAATGATCTTATTGACGAGTTCAACGATACCGTAGGAAAAGAAAAAGGCATCCAGGTGGAAGTGACCATGGTTTCGAACAACAAGAACATCCACAAGGATATTCTTGCGGCTTCGAACAAAGACCCGGGTGCACCGGAACTTCCGGATATTTTTGTTGCTTATCCCAGCACGGTAATGGCGATGCCGGACGAAGAGATACTTGTTGACTATTACGATTATTTTTCCGAAGAGGAAATTGAAAAATTTATACCTTCTTTCGTTGAGGACGGCGAAGTTGACGGAAGGCTTGTTTGTCTTCCGGTGGCAAAATCGACGGAGCTTTTGTTCATCAACAAGACCGCTTTTGACCGCTTTTCAAAAGAGACAGGGGCAAAGATCGAAGATCTTTCTACCTGGGAAGGACTTTATGAGACCGCGGCGGACTATGCGGAATGGACGGACGGACAGACTCCTGAAGTTCCTGACGACGGGAAGAACCTTTTTGTTCATGATTTCCATTTCAATTATTTTCAGGTTGGCGTTGAATCTCTTGGGGAGAGTTTCTTTAATAATAATGCGATAGCTTTCGGTCCGGTGTTCAATAAGGTGTGGGAACCTTATGCAAAGGCATGTCTTTCGGGCGGAGTATGGCTTCAGGGCGGATATGCCACCGAACCTTTGCGCACCGGCGAAGCTATTGTGAGCGTTGCATCTTCCGCAAGCGTTCTTTATTTTTCGAACGAGGTCATCTATCCGGACAACACCAGCGAAATTATCGAGATAATAGTTCGACCTTGTCCGGTTTTTGAGGACGGGAAGAACCTTGTTATGCAGCGCGGAGCGGGTATGTGCACGGTAAAATCCACTCCGGAAAAAGAGCAGGCGGCGGTGACTTTTCTTAAATGGCTCACCGAGCCGGAAACCAACACCGAATTTGTTATAGAGACCGGATATATGCCGGTGACTTATGAGGCTTTTGAGGAATATCTTCCCGGAGCCATTGGCGAACTTAATGACCAGAAATACGTTGAACTCTATAAGGCTTATCTTGAAACTCAGGAAAAATTTGAATTTTATTCCGCACCGAAGTTCGACGAATATCTTGAAATTGAAAACGGATTTGAAGATAAGATCCGACAGCTTCTTTTGAATGAAAGGAATGAAATCGTTTCGGCGGAGGAAGAGGTCGTTATTGAGGATGCGGCAGAGGAAAGCCTTAGACTTTTGAAAGAATATATGTGACGGAAAATCATAAGCGGAAAGGGGGCGAAAGACTTTGAAAATGACCATAGGAAAACTTTTTAAGCTGACAAAAAACGCGGGACGGCAGAGCATAAAAATGCAGAACAGGCTTGTTCTTTACTGGGGAGTGATGATCCTTGTTGTTTTTGCGGCGATTCTTGCGATAATGAGTTTTGCGGGAGTTTTTTCCGATTCGGAAGAAAGGGTCGCACAGGTACTTTCGCTTCAGCAGAAGAATACTTTTTCGCAGATATCCGAGGATTTTAACCGCCTTACCGCCCAGGGGATTTCGCTTTCGGAAAAAGCTTCGGAAATTATTGAAGAAGCGGTGATAGGCGGAAATATTTCAGAACTTAACGATTCGCCGGAAAAGCTTAAGGAGATAGAATCGCGCCTTTATGATGAGATGAACATTGTTTTGAGAACGAGTCCTTGCAGCGGTGCTTATATTGTTTTTAATGCGACGACGAACACATCTGCACCCGGCGCGGGAAATTCAAGAGCGGGACTTTATCTTCGATTTGCGAACCTTAGCAGCGACAACGAGGCAAACAGGGATATTGCTCTTTATCGTGGGATTGCGGACGTTGCCAGAGCGCACGACATTGAACTTCACAACAGGTGGAAACTTGAATTTGATATTGAAAAAATCAGCGGATTTGAAAAGGCCGCTTCTTTTTCGGGAAGCAGAATTGCGGACGGATGCTTCTGGACCGGAAGAGAGAACATTACGGATACATGGGAAAGCTGCATAATGCTTGCAGTGCCGATAGTTTCGGGCAGCGGAGAATTTTACGGAGTTTGCGGGGTTGAAGTGAGCGACCTTTATTTCAGGCTTATCAACCCGGCGATGCAGAGCGATTTTGGCGGAATGGTGACGGTTCTTGCGCCGATAAAGGGCGACGAACTGATGGTTTCCGAAGGAAT
Organism: Oscillospiraceae bacterium; assembly: GCA_017468365.1. Classification (GTDB taxonomy): domain Bacteria; phylum Bacillota; class Clostridia; order Oscillospirales; family Ruminococcaceae; genus UMGS1668. The sequence continues at coordinate 12,697 of JAFUIS010000024.1, forward strand.
GATAGGCGGCATTAACGGAACGCTTATCAGAGGAACGGAAAACTTTGTTATCAAGGAAGGAAGCCTTTTTAACACATATATCGGAAGAGACACGCGTTTTTGCGGAATCCAGCAGGAGACCGATATTATACTTGAAGACGGAACTGTGCTTTATGCGGTGACGCTTGTTCCGGAAGACCATTACATTAAAGAAGATGCTGCAAACAGAATCATCTGGGGCATTGCAACGGCTATTCTTTTTGTGGCGATGCTTTTTATTTCGTTCCTTCTTGCAAAGAATTTTGTAAAACCCATCGCCCAGAGCCTTGAGGCGATTCAGGAGGATGATTTTGCGGGAGCGGGAAGTTCAGGTATTTCGGAAATCGACAATCTTCTTTCGTTCATCAGGAAAAAAGGTTCGGGAAAAAGCGAAACGAACCTTCCTTCGGACATAGAGGAACTTTTCAGCGATTTTGCGAAACGCGCGGAAGCACTTACGCCCACAGAAAGAAGCATTATAAAATATTATGCCGACGGAAAAGAAGTAAACGAGATTCCTGAGCTTTGCTTTATAAGCATAAACACCGTAAGAAAACACAATTCGAATATCTATAAGAAGCTGGGTGTCGGTTCTAAGGAAGAACTTATGCTTTATATCGAACTCTTCCGCAGAAGCGGAAGAAGCGACGAGCTTTTTTGAAAAAACTGTGTAAAATACCTTTTTTTGGAGGTAAACATATGGCAAGTGAAATTACAAACCACAAGTGTCCGGCCTGCACCGGACCGCTGCATTTTTCCGGCGCGAGCGGAATGCTTGAATGTGATTATTGCGGAAGCAAATTCACCGTTGAAGAAATTGAAAAGCTTTATGCCGAAAAAGAGGCAGAGGCGGCGGAAAACCTTGAGGTGAACGAGGCAAAAAAAGAAAAGGAAAAAGCCGAATTTGCCGCGATGGGAATTGAATGGAGCGACGAGGAAATAAAGGGTATGAAGGTTTATAACTGTCCTTCCTGCGGAGCGGAACTTATCTGTGATTCCACCACCGCGGCAACGAGCTGTCCCTATTGCGGAAACCCGACGGTTATCCCCGGACAGTTCAGCGGCGGACTTAAACCTGACCTTGTTATTCCGTTCAAACTGAACAAAGACCAGGCGGTAGCCGCGCTTGAAAAATATTATAAGGGCAAGGTTTTTCTTCCGAAAGCTTTTAAAGAGCACAACCACATTGAAGAAATCAAAGGCGTTTATGTTCCGTTCTGGCTTTGCGACGGAAACGCAAAGGGAAATGCTCTTTTCAGCGGTGCAAATGTAAGAAGCTGGCGCGACGGGGATTATGACATTACCGAGACGACCTATTTCGATGTTATGCGAGAGGGAAATATCGATTTTGAAAAAATTCCGGTGGACGCTTCAACAAAGATGCCGGATGAGCATATGGATGCGATAGAACCTTTTGATTACAGAGAGCTCAAACCTTTTTCCACGGCATACCTTCCGGGATTTTTTGCTGACAAATATGACGTGAGCCAGAACGACAGCTTTGAAAGGATTTCGAAAAGGGCGGAAAACAGCGTCAGGGAAGAGCTTAGAAAGACCGTTGTCGGTTATTCAATGATAAGCACCAAAAACGAATATTATGATTTTGAAAATAAAGGGATCAAATATGCGCTTATGCCGGTTTGGATGCTGAGCACGAAATGGAAGGGACAGAACTTTCTTTTTGCCATGAACGGACAGACGGGAAAACTTGTTGGCGACCTTCCGGTGGACAAAGGCAAATTCTGGGGAATGTTTGCGGCGATTGCGGCACCGCTTTCAATCGTTCTGAGCCTTGTCTGGCTCTTTATGTGAGAGGGGGCGGACGTGAATGATCAAGAAAACAGTTTCAGTCATCATTGCGTTTGTGCTCGTGCTCACGATGAGCACCGCGGCTTTTGCAACCGAAGAACAGAGATTTGTTTTTGATGAAGCAGGCATCCTTACATACGATGAACTTGAGGAGCTTGAACTTAAAGCGGCGCAGACTTCGGAAAAATACGGATTTGGAGTTTATATCGTCACTTTTGAGAATCTTGGCGGTCACGAAGCCTGGGAATATAACGAAATGGTTTATGACGAGCTTTGTGAATATTACAATGCGGGCGAGGACGTTGTTATACTTCTTCTTTCGATGGAAGAAAGACAGTATGACATCATGGCCCACGGTTACGGAAACGTCGCATTCACCGATTATGGAAAAGACGTTATGGCGGAAAGATTTCTTGATGATTTTTCCGTTAACAGCTGGTATTGGGGATTTATCGATTATCTTGATACCTGCGACGAATTTCTTGAACTTGCGGAAAATGGAGAACCTTTTGACATTGGAAGCGGAAATTCCGGAAGTTCCGGCGGCGGAAAATTTTTTGGAGTTATCATTGCGGTCATAGTTTCCTGCGTGATTGCGCTTCTTGTTTGTCTGGTTCTTAAATCCCAGATGAAAACGGCAGTAAGAGCCACCGAGGCGCACGAATATGCAAAGGGACTTGACCTTACCGGTCAGTACGACAGATTTTCGCACAAAGATATCCGGAGAATTTATAATCCTCCGCAGGAAAATAATGATGGCGGAACGACCGTTAACAGCAGCGGTTCTTCCCATAAATCCGGCGGATTTTAATAAAAGGAGGACGATTTGAATGAAAAGATTTTTGAGCATGCTCATGGTTCTGGCGATGGTTCTGAGCTTTGCCGCCTGCGGCGGAAACGACGAGCCGGAGAAAAATAATGAGGGTGACGACATTCCCGTTTCGGAAGATATTTCGAAAGAGGAAGAAAAAGAAGAAGAACCTTCGGAAGAGCCGGAAGAGGAAGACAAAAGTTATACCGACCTTGTGGAAACTATTGCATGGGCGGAATCGGTTTGCGGCGTTGCATATGTAGGATTTGTTGAAGGACCGGTGGGCGACGGTTACAGACCCATTTTTGAAGAACAGAAGGAACTTATGGAATGGTATCCTTTTATTGCGGATATCCCTTATGAAAGAATTGTTGAGGCGGACGGATACGACCTTTACTGCATCGTTCCGGCAAGTCTTGACTGTTCGGTAAAAGTTGAAATGCTTTATTTCCCGGAAGAGGAAGATGCTTGGGAACCGGTCGTGGGCGACGTTATTTATGAAAGTGAAAGCGGCGAACCTATTATTGTAAGATGCAACGAGAGCGATATTTTTTCGAACGTTCTTGTTACCGTTACCGACCCGAATGGAAACGAAAAGAAATTTTCGCCCTATCTCAGCCTTGTTGACGGAAGCCTTGCGGGAATCAACGAGGATGAAAGCGGACTTTTGGCACTGGATTTTTCCAGATATGAGATAAATCTTGATGCTTTTTATACTTTTGAAGAGCTGGCAGAAGGAAACTGGGTTGCTTATTACTATTACGACAACGCCAGCACCTATGTTATGAGCCTTGAATTTTTCTATAACGAAGACAACGAGCAGCGCGTTGAATTCTGGTACGGACTTGAAAATTCCGAGATTGACGAAATTTTTGAAGGACCGGTTTATGAAAACGAGGACGACGAAGGAAACTGGGACGGCGGATATACTCTTGACCTCGGTCTTACCGGCGGAGCTTTTTATAACGGGGATACTTATTCTCACGTTTGCACTTATAAGTTCCAGAAATCCAATGAAGAACTTACCGAAGCTTTTGCGCTTCATTACGGATTGGGAAGCGCCTTCTTTGAGGGATGCGAATATCAGCCTTTCTATTTTTACAAAGCACAGGGTTAAGGGAGTGATTTGATGAAAAACCTGAAAAAACTTACGATTCTTCATTCGAATGACCTTCACGGCGACTTTATGGCAAAGGAAATCGATAAAGAACTCCTCGGCGGAATTTCAATGCTTTCCGGTTACATAAACAAAGTTCGTCATGAGGAAGAAAACGTACTTTATACCATCTCCGGCGATATGTTCCGCGGCAGCATAATCGACAGCGAATATAAAGGCATGTCCACAATCGAAATCATGAACATGCTCACTCCGGACGTTGTTACCCTTGGCAACCACGAAGTTGACTATGGCCTTGCGCACCTTCTTTTTATCGAAAAATGCGCACAGTTCCCGATTATCAACGCAAATATGTATATTACCACCAACGGCGTTCGCCTTTTTAAATCTCACATCATCAAAGAGATTGGCGGAATGAAAATTCTTTTTATCGGTCTTCTTACCGAAGAAGTTCTTCATTCCACCAAGAGAGATAAGCTTATAGGTTCTTTTGTCGACGTTCACGAAGCGGCAGCGGAAGTAGGAAGGATCTGTGACAGTTACAGAACCGAAGATATCGACTTCACCGTCCTTCTTACCCACATCGGTTTTGAGGCGGATATCGATCTTGCGAATGCACTTGACCCCAGGTGGGGAGTTGATATCATTATCGGCGGTCACAGCCACACTCTTCTTGAAAAACCGGAGATTGTAAAAGGAATTCCGATAGTTCAGGCGGCTTGCGGCACTAACCAGATAGGACGTTTTGATATTATTGTTGACACCGACAGAAACTGCATCGACCACTATACATGGAGACTTATCCCCATTGACGATGACTATTGCCCCAGAGACCTTGAACTTGAAAGAGTCATTGAAAAATATAAAGAGCAGACCGACCGAAAATATAAACGAGTTATCACCCGCCTTGCGGACAAATATACTCATCCTTCCAGAGAGCAGGAGACCACCCTTGGAAAACTTATCACCGATGCTTTTAAAGACGCGCTGGGACTTGATATTATGATGGTCGGTTCCGGAAGCATTCGTGCTCAGGAGATGGGACCTATCGTAATGCTTGAGGACCTTCTTCAGGTTTTCCCCTATAGCGATGAGGTTTATCGTATCACTGTAACGGGAGAGCAGCTTAAACGAGTTGTAAAACACACTCTCAGAACCGGCGCTCTTCAGGGACTTACCGAATTTTATCAGTATTCCAGAGGATTTGAGATTCAGTTTGATTATGAAAACCAGGAGCTTATAAAGCTTTCGCTTGACGGAAAAGAAATCGACGATGGAAAACTTTATAACCTTGGTGTAACTTCGTTCCATTTTGAGAACCTTAAAGAATTCCTTAACCTCACAAAAGAGGAAGTTTCCAAGAACAGAGAACCTAAAGTTGTTGCAACAAAGAGTGCGGACGTTCTTGAAGAATATTTCAGCAAACAGGAACTTGTTAAGGTTGCTCCGGACAGAAGACTTTGTCTCAAGCAGTATATCAACGTGAAAAATTAAATACGAAAGGGGGATAAGTTATGGGACTTTTTGACGTTCTTAAGCAGCAGGCCATAAGTGCACTTAAAACAAACGGAAACAAACTTGGAAAAGAACTTGGGGACAACATTAAAAATGCGGTAAAAAACGCCGCAAATAAATCTGTTTCCATAGAATTTTCGGGGATCCCCGAAAGTTTTGAGGAATTTTCTTCTCTTCCCGAAGCGGGAATGAAAACTCCTTTTGAAACCGCGGCGATGACCGTACTCGCTTTCTGCATTTATCCGAAAGACAGAGAGCTTTCTGTTAAAATGCTCAATCTTCTCAGGGGACCCCGTCCTCTCAGCGGAATGGACATCAACTTTATCCGGGACAGATTTATGGACGGAAAAGATTATATTCCCCGTTCTTATTTCAAGGGGGCAACTCCCGAAAACGACTATCAGCCGCAGGCACCTTATACCGTTGTTGTGAGCGAAAATCCTTACAGTTATGACGACGAGGGATATGCCAAACTTTATATCGCATCCGGCGGTGCAGACAGTCCGAGAATGGTCCAGCTTCGTCAGGCAAAAGACGGAAAATGGTATCTTTGGGAACAGTTCCTTCTTGCGGATATTCGTCAGCCTGAAAGCGCAGACCCCTGGGCATAACAAAGTTTTTGAAAAATTATATAAAAAGGAGAACTGAATTATGGGACTTATTAAAGCAATCGGAGGAGCAGTAAGCGGAGTACTTGCGGACCAGTGGAGAGAGTATTTCTATTGCGAAGCACTTCCGGCAAACGTAATTGCAGTAAAAGGCCAGAAGAGAACCGGCGGAAGAAGTAGCAACACCAAGGGTGAAGAGAACATCATTTCCAACGGTTCCATTATTGCAATTGCAGACGGCCAGGCAATGATCATCGTCGAGCAGGGCAAGGTAGTTGATATCTGCGCAGAGCCCGGCGAATATACTTATGATATGTCCACCGAGCCTTCCATCTTTGCGGGAAACCTCGGCGAGAGCATTCTTGAATCCTTCAAGACCATAGGCAAACGTTTCACCTTCGGCGGAGATACCGCAAAGGACCAGAGAGTTTATTATTTCAATACCAAAGAGCTTATCGGAAACAAATACGGAACTCCGAGCCCGGTACCGTTCCGCGTAGTGGATGAAAGAGCCGGCATTGATATCGATATCAACGTAAGATGCTTCGGTGAATACAGCTACCACGTATGCGACCCTATTCTTTTCTATACCAACGTATGCGGAAACGTAACTGCAAGCTATACCAGAGATAATCTTGACAGCCAGCTTAAAACTGAACTTCTTACCGCACTTCAGCCGGCATTCGCAAAGATTTCCGCAATGGGAATCCGCTATTCTGCACTTCCGGGACACACCATTGAACTTGCTGAAGCACTCAACGAGATCCTTTCCGAAAAATGGAGAGGACTTCGCGGAATTGAGATCGTATCCTTCGGCGTATCTTCCGTAAAAGCAGAGGAAGAAGACGAAAGGATGATCAAAGAAATGCAGCGCAATGCGGCATTTATGGATCCCACCAGAGCAGCGGCACATCTTGTGGGCGCACAGGCATCTGCAATGCAGGCGGCGGCATCCAATGAAGGAGCAGGCGCAGCAATGGCGTTCATGGGCATGAA
>JAFUIS010000013.1 GCA_017468365.1 Oscillospiraceae bacterium
ATGACACAGGCAAGGCACCCGACGAAAAGCCCCCTGTGGACGAAAAGGATAAATGCTCTCTCTGCGGATTCTGCCCCGTACCGCTTGGACTGTGTATCTTCATTTGGATCGCTATTGTGGTAGTGGTTATTCTTGTAATCGTGATCATTATCGTGACCCTGACCAAAAAGAAAAAATGCCCCAACTGCAAGACCAAATGCAAAAAGAACGACAAATGCTGCCCCAACTGCGGTCAGCGACTGAAATAATACGAAAGTGAGGAAATTACAATGAAAAAATTATTGGCGATTTTACTTGCGGCCATGATGCTGCTCTCGCTTTCCGCCTGCGGCGGAGGAAACAAAAAGGATATTGTCGGAACGTGGCATATCGTTGATGAAACGACCCAGACGGAATACGGACTTGGAATCCAGTTTGAGAAAGACGGAACCCTTCGCTACGGACTTACGGAAGAAATGTTCGGGGAAGACGTCAGCGAAGAGGACCTTGCCGCTCTTGATTTTCTTATGAAAATGGAATATAAAATCAAAAGCGATACGGAAATGGAAGTTACCATGAAAGCGCTTATGGGCCTTGCAAAGGAAAAAGTTACCGTTACATATTCCCTTGACGGCGATACCCTTGTTTTCGATGGTGTAACTTATACAAGGGTTAAATAAGGGGGTGCGAAAATGGCAAGATTCTGTCGGGAATGCGGAAGCGAGCTTAAACCTGGAATCGCCTTCTGCACCGAATGCGGAGCCAAAGCTCCGGAAGAAATAAAACCGGAAGTCATTCACGAACCGGCGCCTGCACCAAAACCTGTGCCGGCACCGATACCGAAAGCAACTCAAACGCAAGCTTCTGCGCCTGCACCGGCAGCCGCTCCTTCTGAGGAGGCTCCGGCAAAGGGAAGCAAATATGAACCGATCACCACCTGGGGATACGTGGGAATACTTCTTCTGATGTGTCTTCCGGTAATCGGATTGGTTTTTGTTATAATCTGGGCCTGCGGAGGCTGCACAAAAATAAACAAACGCAATCTTTCAAGGGCGTATCTCATATTTATGGCAATAAGCCTTGTGATAAGCATAATTATCGGCATTATAATCGGCATAACAGCCGGAGCAGCAGCCGCGGCAGCGGGAACAGTTTTTACCGATACCCCGGCCATAACCGAACCGCAGAGCGAAACCGAAAACAAAGGCGGACTTTCTTCAATCTTCGATGCTCTCGAAGGAATCACCGGAAACGAAACCAACCCGGATATGGAAGCTCTTAACGAGCTGGAACAGATACTTAACGGCCTTGAGGGTATAACCGGCGAGGAAAGCGGTTACGGTGACCTTATCGACGGCGCTCAGAAGGCAAACGAGGACGCCGAAGCCGCAAACAACGGCTGGCCGAAGGAGCTTCGGAAATATCCCGGCGGAACGGCAACGGAAATTGCTTCCTACCGTACCGAAATTTCCGGTACAACAAAGGAAGAAATGCTTGGATATATCGAACAGCTTAAAGCTGACGGATACGTTTACACCGATTTTTATGATTTTGGCTTAACCGAAGACGATATGCTCGGAATGGACGGCTGGTGGGGAACCAACGGAGAAATATATCTTTCCCTTTCCTATTACGAGGGAACCGTGACCGTTGACCACACTTATGAGCTTCCGAATCTTGAAGATTATTTCGGATAAACAACACGAATTATTTTTTAAGGAGGAAATTATTATGGCATTTTGCGGAAAATGTGGAACCGAATATGAAGAAGGAGCAAAATTCTGCCCTTCATGCGGAGCATCAACAGAAATCATCGAAGAACCGGCACCGGTTATTGAAGAACAGCCTGTTGAACAGGCACAGCCGGAAAACTTTGCCGATAAATTTGCGGCAATGAACGAAACCCCGGATATCACCGATTCCTATACTGCGGAGGATATTGGTGCAAACAAAGTTATGGGAATCCTTGCCTATTGCGGACCGCTTGTTCTTGTTCCCATTCTTGCGGCAAAGGAATCTCCCTTTGCAAAGTTCCATTCCAACCAGGGACTTGTACTTATGATTTTGCATATCATAATCATCATCGCCTGCACGGTTCTTGCGGTTATTCCGGTAATCGGCTGGATAATCGGACTTATTCTTCCCCTTGTTTCCTTCGTGCTTTCCGTGCTCGGAATCATTAATGTTATTAACGGAAGAGCAAAAGAACTTCCCCTTGTCGGAAAATTCAGAATCCTGAAATAAATTCAAAAAAGAGAAATCAAACAAAACAATGCACTTCGTATTTATATACGAAGTGCATTGTTTTATTTAAAGGTTTACCGTGTTTTCTGAACAATAAAGTAATAAAATATACGATCATTTTTCAAGGGCCGCAGGGATTTTCCCTGTCAAGCTCTGCCGTGGCTAGCCAAAGGCGTTGCTTGCGACGGAGTAACAGCAGCAAATTCCGTTTTGTTTATTCTACTTCATTGCAAAGATTAATTACATCATTTTTACAATAATGATGTAATTAATGTTGATATTTGATGTAAATAGTGCTATATTATATTCAGATAAATATAACCTATAAGGAGAAGGAAAAAATGAGAACTTATAACTACACAGACAAATGGCAAAAACTTCTCACTCCGGAAATTGTGGGGCTTCTTACCGCAATACACGAATATAAAGGTGAACAGACCCTTTTTATAGAAACAAAGCCCGATGTACTCACTCATTTACTCGAAATTGCAAAGGTGCAAAGCACTGAGGCTTCCAATAAAATCGAAGGCATTTATACTTCCGATGACCGAATCAAAAAAATAGTCAGCGAAAAAACAATGCCCAGAACCATAAGTGAACAGGAAATTGCCGGATACCGCGACGTTCTTGCAACGATTCACGAAAGCCACGACTACATTCAGCCGAAACCTTCAATAATTCTTCAGCTTCACAAAAATCTTTATAAATATACCGGGCTCGAAGGCGGAAGATATAAAAGTTCCGATAACGTAATTACCGAAGAAATCAACGGTGAAAAACATGTTCGTTTTAAACCGGTTGATGCTTTCGAAACTCCTTTTGCTGTGGAAAACCTCTGCAAAGCATACGAAGAAGCCCTCTCTGATGAAAAAATCGATCCGCTTCTGATTATTCCGATGTTTGTGCTTGATTTCCTCAGCATCCACCCGTTCAATGACGGAAACGGAAGAATGAGCCGCTTACTCACCCTTCTGCTTCTTTACCGTTCCGGATACATTGTTGGAAAATACATCAGTATCGAAAAACTTATTGAGCAGACGAAAGAAACCTATTATGATGCGCTCAAATACAGCTCCATAAACTGGCACGAAGAAATCAACGACTATATTCCGTTTGTTCAATATACCCTCGGCGTAATCGTTGCGGCGTATAAAGATTTTTCCGCAAGAACAAAAGTGCTTACCCTTTCCGGCGGTTCAAAATCCGACAGAGTCCGTGCCGTTATCAAAGAAAAAATCGGCAACATAACAAAAAGCGAAATCATAAAAGAATGTCCGGATATAAGCAAAATCACAGTTGAGCGTGCGCTCAAGGAAATGGTTAACAATAACGAAATTATAAAAATCGGCGGCGGCCGCTACACATCTTATGTATGGAATTGGGAGAATGAAAAATGATTACAGGTGAACTTAAAAACAAAATCGACAGCCTTTGGGATACCTTTGCCGCAGGCGGAATTTCCAACCCGCTCGACGTAATCGAGCAGATTACCTACCTTATGTTTATCCATGACCTTGACGCTGCGGATAATACCCGCGCAAAAGAAAGCCTGATGCTCGGTCTTCCTTATGAAAGCATCTTCCCGGAGAAAATTGAAATTGCCGGCAGAGAAATCGAAGGCAAACAGCTTAAATGGTCCGTTTTCCATGATATCGACGCAAGAAGAATGTATTCCATAATGCAGGAAATGGTTTTTCCCTTTATGAAAAACCTCCACAGCGATAAAAACAGCGCCTATTCCCGCTATATGGACGACGCAATTTTCAAAATCCCGACCCCGCTCCTTCTTTCAAAAGTTGTTGATGCCCTTGACGGAATTTTTGACCTTATGGAAAAACAGCAGAAAACCGACGCGGATATTTCCGGCGACGTTTACGAATATCTCCTTTCAAAAATCGCAAGTTCCGGCCTTAACGGCCAGTTCCGCACTCCCCGCCACATTATCAAAATGATGGTTGAACTTATGCAGCCCACCGCCACGGACGTAATCTGCGACCCTGCCTGCGGAACTGCCGGTTTTCTTGTTGCGGCGGGAGAATGGCTTAAGGAAAACCGCAAGCAGGAAGTTTTCTTTAACCACATGAACCGCGACCACTATATGAACCACATGTTCTATGGTTACGATATGGACAGAACCATGCTCCGCATCGGCGCAATGAACATGATGAAACACGGAATCGAAAACCCGATCATAGATTACCGCGACAGCCTTTCCGACCAGAACAGCGATAAGGGCAAATATTCCCTTATCCTTGCGAACCCGCCTTTTAAAGGCAGCCTTGATTACGACATTGTTGCCGGCGACCTTCTTAAAGTTTGCAAAACAAAGAAAACGGAGCTTCTTTTCCTCACCCTTTTCCTGCGTATGCTCAAAATCGGCGGAAGATGCGCCTGCATCGTTCCGGACGGCGTTCTTTTCGGTTCTTCGTCCGCGCATAAAGCTATCCGCGAGGAAATTATCGAGCGCAACCGTCTTGAAGCTGTAATTTCCATGCCTTCCGGCGTTTTCAAACCCTATGCGGGAGTTTCCACAGCGGTTCTTGTTTTCACAAAAACCGGTCACGGCGGCACCGATAAAGTCTGGTTCTATGATATGACCGCGGACGGACTTTCCCTTGACGATAAGCGCACCCCTGTTCCCGAAAACGATATTCCCGATATTATCGAAAGATTCCACAAGCGTTTTGAGGAAAACGGCGAAGCCGACCGCAAAAGAACGGAAAAATCCTTCTTTGTTCCGAAGGAGGAAATTGCCGCAAACGCCTATGACCTTTCCATAAACAAATACAAAAAGACCGAATATGTTCCGGTGGAATATCCGCCCACGGAAGAGATTCTTGCAGAGCTTAAAGAGCTTCAGCAGAGAATCGACAAAGGTCTTGAGGAACTGGAGGGGATGGTGTGATGTATTTCTTTGTTGCGACCGTTGGTGCAATTATAAGAAACGGAATTCTGCCAAATCCCTTTGTATTTTTGGGTGAAAGCGCAGAAATTGTAAATATAATAGTAACCATTGCCATTGCGTATTTTTCGTATCGAATAGTTGGAAAAGTTTTTGGATATGAATCCGGGGATTGTCCGGCGTTCGGAAGCCTTCTTTATACGCTTGTTTATAGCATGATTATTTTTGCAATTTATGAAATTGGAGAAAATATATTTTTCGCTTTCGGAATAGTTACAACAATTTTGTTGGCCGTAGGTTTGACGAGGATTTTGTTGAATCCTAAAAAGGTGGTGAAATAATGGCGAGATTAGATGAGATATGTTTATTGAATATGGGACAATCTCCAGATTCATCTACCTATAATGAAGATGGAGAGGGCATGCCTTTTTTTCAAGGAAATGCCGATTTTGGAGAAATTAATCCAAAGATTAGAGTTTGGTGTACTGAGCCAACAAAAATTGCTAATGTTGGTGATATTTTGATTTCTGTAAGAGCGCCTATCGGAGCATTAAATATTGCAAACACCAAATGTTGTATAGGAAGAGGTTTAGCGGCTTTAACCGTAAGAGAAGATTTGTGTGTTAAAGAGTATTTATGGCATGCTATAAAAAGTAAGGTTGATGAATTAAATTCAAAAGGAACGGGCAGTACTTTTAAAGCGATAAATAAAAATATACTTGCAGAAACAAATGTACCTTTGTATTCGCTCAAGGAGCAAAAAGAAATTGCAAATATTTTTGACAAGATGGACGAACTTATATCCTGCCGTAAAGAACAGCTTTTAAAACTGGACGAGCTTGTTAAAGCAAGATTTGTGGAGATGTTTGGGGACCCGGAAAATAATAAAAGTGGACTTATAAAAATCGGAGAAATAGGAGCATTAACAAGTGGAGGAACGCCATCTAGAACAAAACCAGAATATTTTAAAGGAGATATTCGTTGGTATAGTGCAGGTGAACTAAATTCATTGTATCTGCCGGATTCCGTTGAGCATATTTCGGAAACGGCTCTTCAACAATCATCTGCGAAATTATTTAATAAAGGGACTTTAATGATTGGAATGTATGATACAGCTGCATTTAAGATGGGTATATTAACAGAAAATTCGAGTTCCAACCAAGCGTGTGCAAACCTAAATCCGAATCCAGAATATAATATCATTTGGCTGTATTATTTATTTGATATTATGAAACCTGTTTTTTTACAAGAAAGACAAGGCGTGCGTCAAAAAAATCTTAGTCTATCGAAAATTAGAGAATTTGAAGTTCCTTTTGCACCTTTTGAATTACAAAACCAGTTTGCGGCTTTTGTCGAACAAACCGAAAAAACAAAAGCCGAAGTTCAAAAAAGCCTTGATGAACTTGAAATTTTGAAAAAATCCTTAATGCAAAAATATTTTGGGTGAGGTGAGAAAATGTATGACGTTTGGAATTAGAAGACATAGGCAAAAATACGAACTGCCAATAATAGATTGGATTAATTATAACTGGTGGAAACTAGTATTGCTTTTTAAGAGAACGTGGCGAAGGACAAAAAGAATTTTATCATATTCGAGAATTACCGCATTTGCTATTTATTTATGGATGTTCTTTTTGTTTTTGTATTGTATTTTTTCTAAAGAAAACATATTATGCGAAATAAAAGAAGCAAGATATGAAATTTTTACTTCAGTTATATTAGTTTATTTTATAGAAGCAATAGATAAAATAAAGCAATATAAAAATTTCCTTAGGTTTCTATATTTCAAATACGTGGAGTTGGATAGCGCAGCAACGGATTTAATTCAAATGATTACTGAAAATACAGATACAAATGATATGTTTTATTCTGTGGAAGATTTAAATTTGTTTCTTGGAGAAAATGATGGTCCGTGGAAAAATGATAAAGATAAAAAACTCATGCTGGAAGCTTCCTTGGAAAATATAGATAAAATTTTATTTGATATAAAGGAAAATTGTTTTAAAAACCCAGATGGTAAATATACAAACGAAATAATATATTTTATTGATTATTATATTAGCGATACTGCAATTTTTAGAAAAATGTTAAAAGAAAAGGATATCATAACAAACAAAAGCTTGAATCACTTTGCTGAATGTTTATTTGATGTAGTTGAAAGCGTTTTTTACCCTTGGAGGAGAGATGACGAAATAAACGAAAAAATGGTAAAGATTATCTCTAAAAATCTTTATTTGAATCAAAGTTTGGATATCTACGATGAAAAGCTTAATGAGAGAGAAAATCTTTTACAAGAGGTAAAAGAAGTATACAGTCACAAAAAAAGAAAAAATTATAAAGTAAAACCTAAACATAAAACGAGGTGATACAATGACCAACTTCGATTTTCTTTTGTCCGAAAAGAAGTTCGCAAAGTTTGCTTCTGCGGCGGTCACGGCGGAAAAAATCTTACATATCGATCCTGAAGCCTCGGTCATAAATTGTCGCAGGGCAATGGAAATCGCCGTAAAATGGATGTATTCCGTCGATTCCGACCTTTCTGCTCCCTTTGACGAAAACCTCCGCAGCCTTATAAACGAAAGCGATTTCCACGATATAGTCGGCGATGACCTTTGGAGAAGGCTTGATATCATCCGCAAAATCGGAAATTCCGCCGCCCACGGCGGAAGAAAAATCTCCTTCGAGGAAGCGGTGCTCTGCCTTGAAAACCTTTTCGTTTTCCTCGATTTTGTTGCCTGCTGCTATGGCGATTCTTATGAACCCCAAACCTTCAACCGCGACATAAAACCCTTTGAGCATGCGGTTTCTGAGGATTTGAGCACGGAAATCGAGCTTAAAAAACTTCTTGCGGAAAATGAGCACCTTAAGGAAGAACTCACCAAGCGCCGCACCGAACAGCAGGTGAACTATGTTCCGAAGCCGCTGGATATTTCCGAATACCAGACCCGCAAAATCTATATCGACTATATGCTTCGGGATGCGGGCTGGGTTGAGGGCGTTGACTGGATAAACGAAGTTGAGCTTAAAGGTATGCCCAACAAATCCGAGGTCGGCTATGCGGATTACGTCCTTTTCGGCAGGGACAACAAGCCTCTTGCGGTGCTGGAAGCAAAGCGCACCTGCGTTGACGTTTCCAAAGGCCGCCAGCAGGCAAAGCTCTATGCGGACCTTCTTGAAAAAGAATACGGCCGCAGACCGGTTATCTTCCTTTCCAACGGTTTCGATACCCGAATCTGGGACGATAAATTTTATCCGGAGCGCAGGATCGCTTCCGTTTATTCAAGGCGCGATCTTGAAAAGCTTTTCAACCTTCGCACCGGAAGGACAAGCCTTAAATATGTAAGCGTGGATAAAAACATTGCCGGAAGATATTATCAGGAAGGCGCAATAAAAGCGGTCTGCCGCGCTTTTGATGAGGAAAACCGCCGCAAGGCTTTGCTTGTTATGGCAACCGGTTCCGGAAAAACCAGAACCGTTATGGCGCTCTGCGACGTTTTGCTTCAGCACGGCTGGGTGAAAAACATTCTTTTCCTTGCGGACAGAAACTCCCTTGTAACCCAGGCGAAGCGCAGTTTTGTTAATCTTATGCCCACTCTTTCCGTCACCAACCTTTGCGAAGAGCGGGATAACTGTGACGCGCACTGCGTTTTTTCCACCTACCAGACCATGATGAACTGCATTGATAACGTCAAGGACGACGAGGATAACAAACTTTTTACTGTCGGGCATTTTGACCTTATTATCTGCGATGAGGCGCACCGCTCCATTTACAATAAGTACCGGGATATTTTTAATTATTTCGATGCGCCGCTGGTCGGTCTTACCGCAACGCCGAAGGACGAAGTTGAAAAGAACACCTATGAGATTTTTGAACTTCCGGACGGTCAGCCCACCTACGGCTATGAGCTTGCCCAGGCGGTAAAAGACGGTTACCTTGTGGACTATATGACCGTTGAAACAAAGCTGAAATTCCTTGAAAAAGGAATTACTTATGAGGATCTTTCCGAAGAAGAAAAAGCGGAATATGAGGCAACTTTTACGGACGAAAACGGAGAGGTTCCGGAAAAAATCAGCTCATCCGCCCTCAACAGCTGGGTTTTTAACGAGGACACAATAAAACAGGTTCTCCATATCCTTATGAATGAAGGACTTCGGGTGGATTACGGACAGAAAATCGGAAAAACGATAATTTTTGCCAAAAGCCACGAACATGCGGATAAAATCCTTGAAGTTTTCGGGAAAGAATATCCCCATCTTCCCGGTTATGCAAAGGTTATTGATAACTATATGACCTATGCCCAGAGCGCCATTGATGAATTTTCCGACCCGGAAAAACTTCCGCAGATTGCGATTTCCGTCGATATGCTCGATACCGGTATAGATGTTCCGGAAATTCTTAATCTTGTGTTCTTTAAAAAGGTTTTCAGTAAAGCAAAATTCTGGCAGATGATCGGACGCGGAACAAGACTTTGTCCGAATCTTCTTGATGGAAAAGATAAGGATAAATTCTATATCTTTGATTTTTGCGGAAACTTTGATTTCTTCCGTATGAATCCGGGTAAGCCCACAGCAAATATGATTGCTTTGCAGGGTGCGATATTCCATCTTAAATCGCAGATTGCTTTTAAACTTCAGGATATTGAGTACCAGACACCGGAGCTTATAAAGTTCAGAAAATCTCTTGTTGATTATATGGTTAAAAAGGTGCAGGAGCTGAACAGAGAAAGTTTTTCTGTGCGTCAGCATCTTAAATATGTGGAACTGTTTTCAAATCCGGATAATTACGAAACCCTCAGCTTCGAGGACACCGTGAATATAGGAATGGAACTTGCCCCGCTTATAATTCCGGATAAAGATAACGCAAAGGCTCTTCGTTTTGACCATCTTATGTACGGAATTGAACTTGCGTATATCATCGGAAAGAAATATAACCGGGCAAGAAGCGACCTTATGAAAAAGGTGGATGCAATCTCCAAAATTGCCAATGTTCCGGAAATTATGGGACAATATGATCTCATCAATAAGATTCTGAACACCTCTTATGTCGAGGACGCCGGAATAAACGAATTTGAAAATATCCGCGAAAATCTTCGCGGACTTATGAAATACATCGTTATTGACGGAGATACATACAGAACAAATTTCAAAGACGACGTCCTTGAAACGGTCTGGCATGAATCCGAACTTGATAACGATGATCTTGCGAATTACAAAGCAAAAGCGGAATATTTTGTACGTGAAAACCAGGATAATATAGTTATCGCAAAACTTAAATCCAACCAACCACTTACCTCCGTTGACCTTGAACAGCTTGAGAAAATTCTTTGGAGCGAGATAGGAACTTATGAGGAATATGAGGCAAACTACGGCGAAAAACCGCTTGGAGAATTTGTACGCGAAATAGTAGGACTTGATATGAGCGTTGCAAAAGCAGCCTTTTCCGAATATCTCAACGATGCGAACCTTGATGAAAGGCAGATATATTTCCTCAACCAGATAATTGAGTATATCGTTCACAACGGTATTATGAAGGATATGTCCATTCTTCGGGAAGCTCCTTTTTCCGACAGAGGAAGCATTGTTGAGATATTTACTGATATCACCGTTTGGGCGGGAATCAAAAAGATTATTGATAAAATAAACGCCAATGCGGTTGTTTGATATAAACGCCAAATTTAGTTTTATATCAATTTTGACTTATAGCTTTGTTCACAAACAAAATACAGAAAATCCGAAAAATCCGGCATAATTCGCCGGATTTTTTTGGTAATATGGAATTGCTCAAAAAGAAGCAAAAAATGAATATCGAAAATCTTCGTAATATGGCGCTGCATAGTAGTGATTTGATGAATTAGATAGAAAAGATGTAAAAGCCGTTGCATGAGGGCATCGAAAATGAGTTTAGCGAGTTTCGCTTTTGGAACCCGCCTTGTTTTCTGTACCTGTGCAACGGCTTTTTTGTATCCTTTTTAGTAAAAGAGGCTGTGATTTATGAAAACTTGCACAAATTGTGATAGAAAAGTAGCACTACATCTCCATAACATTTTGAAAAAGTATGCGATATAATTTTATTGAACGAGTTTTAACCCGACAAAATCGTACAATACCCACCCTTCCATAATCAGCAGAGAAACCTTTGACATCGTGCAGGAACTGCGTAAGAACAAACGCAGACCCTCAAGAGAAGGCAGAACAAGTATGTTTTCCGGGCTTATGTATTGCCATGACTGCGGTTCCAAAATGTATTTCTGCACGGCAAAGGACTTTGATGAAACGCAGAATTGGTTCACGTGCTCAAAATCAAGAAAGAACAAAGACGCGTGCTCAAGTCATTTCATAAGAGAAATGCAGATAGGCTTTTCGGTGCTCAAAAACATGCAGAATATATTCCGGTATGTTCAGTACAATGAAGAACGCTTTGCGGAAATGCTTCTTTCAAAATCAAAAGAAGATGAAAAGAAAGAACTTTCATCAAAGCGCAGGGAACTCGAAAAAGCCCGCAAACGCATTGATGAACTGAACAATCTCTTTCTTCAGGCGTACGAAGATAACATATCCGGAAAGCTTTCAGACGAACGTTATGAGTTTCTTTATTCTTCCTATGAGAATGAGAGAAAAGAACTCAATGAGAGAATACCTGTTCTTGAAAAGGGAATATCCGAAGGAATGAAACAGACTTCTGATATTGAGAAATTCATAGCGAAGGTAAAACAGGTAACGGAACTTGAATATCTTACCCCGGAACTTATACATGAGTTCATTTCAAGAATTGAAGTTCGCGCGCCCTACCGCAAAGACGGGAAAAGGTATCAGCGAATAGATATTTACTACCGTGATGTAGGAATCCTGAACTTCATAACCGGAGAAAAGCTTGAAGCAACTTTTGAACGGCATATTGACGAGATTTCAAGTAAAAGAAAAGCGGTGTCACCCGAGGGTAACACCGCATAACAGATAAATATTCAATTAACAAAAGGCCGCCCTTGCCCTGCCTGCTTTATCGCAGGCGGGACAAAGCGGTGCCTTTTTTGTTTGGCGGAGATGGTGGGATTTCCGCTGCGCGGATTACTTCCGCCAAGCCAAAAATATTTCGCGGCGCTCATATTTTTGGGGCGTCAGGTACTCACCCGGTGGGTTCTTATCCACACCATAAAACAAAAAAGACTCCCAAAACGGAGCCTTTTTTGTTTGGCGGAGATGGTGGGATTTCCGCTGCGCGGATTACTTCCGCCAAGCCAAAAATATTTCGCAAAGTTCATATTTTTGGGGCGTCGGGTACTCACCCGGTGGGTTCTCATCCACACCATAAAACAAAAAAGACTCCCAAAACGGAGCCTTTTTTTGTTTGGCGGAGATGGTGGGATTTCCGCTGCGCGGATTGCTTCCGCCAAGCCAAAAATATTTCGCAAAGCTCATATTTTTGGGGCGTCAGGTACTCACCCGGTGGGTTCTCATCCACACCATAAAACAAAAAAGACTCCCAAAACGGAGCCTTTTTTGTTTGGCGGAGATGGTGGGATTCGAACCCACGTGCCCGGCTAAGGACAAAACGATTTCGAGTCGTTCTCGTTACGACCACTTCGATACATCTCCGTATTTGGTTTGCCCGAATATCATAACACGATTTTGCCCCAAGGTCAAGAATTTATAAGGAAAAACCGCCTTGACATAAGCTGTGATATAATATATGATATAAAATGCTATATTATTTTAACGTATTGGAGGAAATATTCTCATGGATGACCCAGGAAGTCCTTTGGCACTTATTCTTGTTTTTGCGCTCGTTTTGGTAAACGCATTTTTTGCTATGAGCGAAATTGCTTTCATCTCTCTCAACGATAACAAACTTCGCAAAGAGTCTGAAGAAGGCAACAAAAAAGCAAGAATGATAACCAAGCTCCTTGACGAACCCAACAACTTTCTTGCAACCATCCAGGTTGCCATAACTCTTTCGGGACTTTTGTCTTCGGCAATCGCCGCAGATACCTATGCCGACCCGGCGGCGGAATTTCTTGCAAAATTTATTCCGATAGATCCGGATATTGTGCACGGCGCAACTGTTTTTGTACTTACTATAGTGCTTTCCTATATTTCTCTTGTGCTGGGTGAACTTGTTCCCAAGCGCATCGCCATGCAGCACCCCGAAAAAATTTCTTACGCAATAGCCGGAATACTTTCCCTTTGCTACAAACTCTTCAAACCTTTTGTAAAACTTCTCAGCGCTTCAACCAACCTTGTTCTTCGCCTTTTCGGAATCAACCCCAACGAAGAACCTGAAGAGGCTACCGAAGAAAACATCAGAATGATGCTCGACGCAGCCGATGAAAAAGGCACCATCGAAGAAAGTGAAAAAGAGATGATCAACAATATCTTCGAATTCGATGACAGAAGCGTCGGGGAGATCATGACCCACCGAAAAGACCTTACCGCCATTGAAATTTCCACCCCCATCAGCGAAGCGGTCGACCTTGCAATATCCGACGGATATTCAAGAATGCCCGTTTATGATGAGACTATCGATAATATCAAAGGCGTTATCTATGCAAAAGACCTTCTTACCCTCATCGGAGATACCACCCTTGAAGGAAGAAAAGTCGAAGATTTCATCCGCCCTGTAAACTTCATTCCGGAATCCAACAGCTGCCGCGAGGCGTTTATGGAATTTCAGCAGAAAAAGATTCAGGCGGCAATCGTTGTCGATGAATACGGCGGCACCGCCGGACTTGTTTCCATGGAAGACCTCATCGAATCCGTAATGGGCAATATCCAGGACGAATATGACAACGAGGAAGAAGAAATCAGCGCCATCGACGAAGATAACTTCGACTTTGAAGGAACCGTTCTTCTGGACGATATCGAGGAACTTCTTGATATCAGCGTTGACGAAGACGCAGATTACGATACTCTTTCCGGACTTATCATGGATATCCTCGGAAGAATACCCGAAGAGGATGAACATCCCGTTGTGGAATATCAGGGTGTCGAATTCACCGTCGAATCCGTTTCCGAACACCGCATAGCAAGAGTGCATGCAAAGATACTTCCCAAAGAAACGGAAACCGAAGAATAATTGTAAAAACAAAAAAAGCACCGCTTTGCGGTGCTTTTTTGTTTTATACCATATCTGCAAGTTCGTAAATAAGGTTCTGGGTCTTTTCCCAACCAAGGCAGGGATCGGTGATGGATTTTCCGTAAATACCGCCGTCGGTTTTCTGGCAGCCGTCCTCAATATAGCTTTCGATCATGAATCCTTTGACCATTTTTGCAATGTCGCTGTTATATTTGCGGCTGTACATAACTTCGTGAGCGATTCTTATCTGTTCGAGCCACTGTTTTCCGGAGTTTGAATGGTTACAGTCAACAATGACTGCCGGGTTTTCATAATTTCCGTTTGCATAAAGGTCATAAACGCGCTGAAGGTCCTCATAATGATAATTGGGGTGGCTGTTGCCGTGTTTGTCAACATATCCGCGAAGAATTGCATGGGCAAGGGGGTTGCCCTGGCTTTGAACTTCCCAGCCGCGGTAAATAAAATTGTGGGGAACCTGAGCCGCGGTAATGGAGTTCATCATGACGGAAAGGTCGCCGCCGGTGGGGTTTTTCATGCCGACGGGAACGTCGATTCCGCTGGCGGTAAGACGGTGGTGCTGGTCTTCAACAGAGCGTGCGCCGACCGCAACGTAACCCAGAAGGTCGGAAAGATAACGGTGGTTTTCGGGATAAAGCATTTCGTCTGCGCAGGTGAAACCGGTTTCCTCAAGGGCGCGCATATGGAATTTTCTGACGGCGCAGATTCCTTCAAAAATATCGGGTTCGCCATTGGGGTCCGGTTGATGAAGAAGACCCATATATCCCTGACCGGTGGTACGGGGTTTTCCGGTATAGATTCTCGGAATGATGACGATTTTGTCTTTAACTTCCTCCTGAACTTTTGCAAGGCGGTGGATATAATCAAGAACGGAATCTTCTCTGTCTGCGGAGCAGGGTCCAATTACAAGAACGAGCTTATCGGAACGGGATTCGAAAATCGATTTGATTTCCTCATCTCTTGCGGCTTTTACCGCGACCATTTTTTCGGTAAGGGGATACATCTTCTTGGTGTCCAGCGGAACGGGAAGTTTTCTTTTGAATTCCATATTCATATAAAAAATCTCCTTTTTACTTTTTATCAAAAAGCGCGCGCCGCGCGGTGGAAATACGCATCATTTCACGCATGGTTTCGCGGTCCTCTTCTTCAAGGGTGCTGCGAAGTTTTCCGAAAGCGGAAAGGAATTTATCCATCTGTTCAAGAAGGGTATCCTTGTTGAGAAGGAAAAGTTCGCTCCACATTTCGTCGTTGATGCGGGCAATTCTTGTTAAGTCGCGGAAAGAGTCGCCGGTGTAATCCTGAAGCTTTTCGCCGTCATAACAGTTCATAAGCGAAACCGCGATGCAGTGGGTCAGCTGAGAAACGAAACCTATCATCTCGTCGTGCTTTTCAGGGGTGAGCACCGAAACTCTGTCAAATCCCATAAGCCTTCCAAGTTCAAGGCAATCGTCGATAGCCTCTTTGGTGTTTTTTTCGGTGGGGGTCACGATATAGTTCGCGCCGTGAAAAATTTTGGGGTCGCTGTTCTGAACGCCGTAAACTTCTTTACCTGCCATGGGGTGGGCGGCAATAAATTCAACGTCCGGCCTGAGCATATCCTGAATTTCATAAACAACGGAGCTTTTTACACCGGTAACGTCGGTGATAAGTGCGCCGCTTTTAAAATATTGTTGATATTTTGCTATCCATTTTTTAAAGACCTCGGGATAAAGCGCAAAAATAACAAGTTCCGCCTTTTCGATAACTTCGGGCGCGGGTTCGGTATATCCTTCGTCGATAATGCCGTTTTCAACGGCAAAGTCGATGTCGTCTTTATTAAGAGTAATGGCAGAAATCTTAAAACCGAGTTTTCTGAGCGCCTTCGCATAGCTTCCGCCGATAAGACCGAGACCGACGATAAGGATGCTTTTTTCGGTATCAAGCATCATGGCGTATCACCTCGAATCCAAGTTTTTCAAGTCTTTCGAAGAAATCCGGAAGGCTTTTTCTCGAAGCTTCCGCCCCTTCAATGATTCCGCCGGTAACGGTGGAAAGCACCGCGCAGGACATTACTATGCGGTGGTCGTTGTGACCGCAAAGCGTTTCGGTGGGTGCATGAAAATCGTGGGGATAGACCACAACACTGTCTTCGCTTACGGTTACGGCAACGCCGAATTTCGAAAGTTCTTCGGCCATTGCGCCGGCACGGTCGCTTTCTTTTATTTTAAGCCGTCTGGTGCCGGTAAAAATTCCGCCGCCTTTAACTGCCGCAACCGCAAAAAGAATGGGTCCAAGGTCCGGGCAATCCGCAATGTTGATGGTGGGGGTACCTTTTCCCAAAAGGGCAAAATATTTTTCATAAGCTTTGTCGCCCTGAAGGCTTTCAGGGTTGAGCCCGGCCATTTCGATTTCGCTTCCGAGTTCGTTGAGCGCCGCAAAGAAAGCCGCGTTGGAATAATCGCCCTCAACTTTCGCGCTGACCGCCTTATATTCCTGACCGCCTTTTATAAAAAGTGTCTTTTCGTCGCGCCATTCGATTTTTATTCCAAAGGCGGCAAGGGCTTCAATGGTAAGGTCGATGTAGGAACAGCTTTCCACCGGCGGAATAAGCTGGATAACGCTGTCCTCTTCCATAAGGGGAAGAACAAAAAGAAGTCCGGTGATAAACTGGCTGCTGATATTTCCCTTGATTTTAAAAGTGCCGCTTTTAAGCTTTCCGCCGACAGTTATTTTGTCGGGTGCGGCTTCAAAAGTGATGCCCTGTTTTTTAAAAATGTCCTCATAAACCGAAAGGGGGCGGGAAAGAAGTTTTTCGCTTCCGGTAAGGGTAAAAGTCTTTCCGTCAAGAAGACAAATGGGAATAAAAAACCTAAGGGTGCTTCCGCTTTCGCGGCAGCGAAGAACCGCGCCTTTTGGAATATTGCGGATATCTGCGCCGGTAATGGTAACTTTGTCCCCGTCAATGCTGTATTTTGCGCCTATGGCGGAAAGACAGTCAAGGGTAGCCTTCATGTCTTCGGAAGAAGAAATTCCTTCAATAACGCTGGTGCCTTTTGAAAGTCCGCCGCCGATAAGAAGGCGGTGAGCCATGCTTTTTGAAGGCGGCGCGACCATGGTTCCTTTTCCTTTGCCGGGTTTTATCTCGACTTTCAAGGTCTTTTGCCTCCTTCAATAAGAATATCGATAGCTTCAAGATATCCGTCGGTGCCGTGACCAATGACCGAGGCAACGCATCCGAGACGGATGTAGCTTATCTGTCTGAAATCTTCGCGCTTCGAAACGTCAGAAATATGAACTTCAACGGTGGGAATGCCGACAGCTTTTACCGCGTCAAGAAGTGCGATGCTGGTGTGGGTATAGGCGCCGGGATTGATGACAATGCCGTCAAAAACTCCAAAAGCCTCCTGGATTTTGTCCACAAGCGAACCTTCGTGGTTACTCTGGAAAAATTCCACAGAAATCTCTTTCTTCTTTGCATATGCGGAAATTTTTTCAAGGAGGGAATCATAATTTTCGCTGCCGTAAATTCCCGGCTCGCGAATTCCGAGCATATTGAGGTTCGGTCCGTTTATAACAAGAATCTTCATCCGATGAAATCCCCCTTTATTTTTTCAAAAACTTCGGTTGCTTCGCAATTTGCGCCGATGATTTTGTCGGCGCTTTTTTTATAAATGGAATAGCGCTCGTTAAAACGCTTTTCAATGGCTTCAATGCTTGAAGCGGTGGGTCTGTCCGCGGTGGGAACAAGATTTTCAAGGGGACGGTCGATAAAATAAATTTTTCCGTTTTTCGAAAGGTTGCGAATGTTTTCGCTGTTAAGAACGGCGCCGCCGCCGGTTGAAATAACGCAGCCTGTCTTTCCGGAAAGTTCAAGAATGACTTCGCTTTCGATTTTTCTGAAAGCGCCTTCGCCGTCCTTTTCAAAAATATCGGTTATTTCGCGGCCGGTCTTTTCGATAATAAGTTCGTCCGAATCGAAAAGCGGCATCGAAAGTTCCTTGGAAAGAATCTTTCCGACGGTGGTCTTTCCGCAGCCGGGCATTCCAATAAGAACGATGTTTTTCTTTTCCCGAAGGATATCGAGATAGATGCTTTCGGCCTTCTCCTTCGGAATTTTTTCATCAAGAAAATGTTCTGCCGCAAGAATTGCCTGCATAACGAGCATATAAAGTCCGCCTTCTGCCTTTATTCCAAGGCTTTCAGCCTTTTGAACAAAATCCGTTTTGAGCGGGTTATAAACAACGTCGATGACCCCTTCGGCATTCGTAAAATCCTTTGGATCAACCGCCATTCCGGAAAGTTTCGGGAACATTCCGCAAGGAGTGGTGTTGACCAAAATCTGTGCGTCGCCGTGTTCAAGCACAGCTTTTTCGTTGGTGATGACTCCTTCGGACGCAACAAGGTCGGTTTTGAGCACTGCTTGAGCACCAAGATTTTTGAGCACCGCTTCAGCGGTGCGGGAGGTCCCGCCGTTTCCTAAGATGATTGCTTTTTTGCCAAAAACCGAAATTCCGGCCTTTTCAAAAAGCGCTTTAAGTCCGCCAAAGTCGGTGTTGTAACCGAAAAGTTTTCCCTCGCGGTTAATAACGGTGTTGACGGCGCCTATGGCTTTCGCCGCTTCGTCGATTCCGTCAAGATAAGGGATGACCGCCTGCTTATAAGGAATGGTGACGTTGATGCCTTTGAAATCCCGTTTTTCAAGAAAATCGCCCAGTTCGTCGGGACGAAGTTCTTTTATTTCATATTTATAATCGCCTATGCGGCGGTGTATTTCCGGTGAAAAACTGTGGGGAAGACGTTCCCCGATAAGTCCGTATTCCATATCTTCACCTCAGCCAGTCGGTGCCGAAACGCTGGGCAAGAATATCGCAAATAACTATTGCCGCCGCGGAATCGATAACGACCCTTGCTCTGTGAACGATTGCCGGGTCATGGCGGCCGTTTATGACGAAATCCTTGTTTTCGCCATTGACAAAATCAACGGTTTTCTGTTCCTTTGCAATGGAAGGAGTGGGCTTTACCGCGCAGCGGAAAGTAACGGGCATTCCGTTTGAAATTCCTCCGTTGATTCCGCCGTTATGGTTCGTTTCGGTAAAGAAATTTCCGTTTGCATCAACGCGGAAAGTATCGTTTGCTTCGCTCCCGCGCATTTTTGCCATTTCAAAACCGCTTCCGAATTCAACGCCTTTTATTGCGGGAATGCTGAAAAGCATATGCGCAAGCTGGCTTTCGATGCTGTCAAAATAGGGTTCACCGATTCCGGCAGGAATTCCGGTTATTGCGGTTTCAAGGATTCCGCCGACGGAATCGCATTCCGCTTTCGCCGCAAGAACGGCTTCTTCCATTTTTGCGCCGGCTTCTTCGTCAAGAACGGCAAAAAGTTTTCCGTTCAGGGAATCTATATCGTTTTCAACGTTTTCAAATTTTCTGTCTGCAATGCCGGCACATTCGGCAATGTGGGTGCCGATTTTAATGCCTTTCTTTTCAAGCGCCGCGGTGCATATGGCGCCCGCAGCAACGATTCCGGCGGTTATCCTTCCGGAAAAATGTCCGCCGCCGCGATAATCCTGAAAACCGTGATATTTGCACTGTGCCGCAAAATCTGCGTGACCGGGTCTTGCGGTGACCGCGATTTCGGAATAATCGCGGCTTTTTACGTCCTCGTTGCGAATGAGTATGGCAATAGGCGTTCCGGTGGTGAAACCGCCGAAAACGCCGCTTAAAATTTCAAATTTGTCTGCTTCCTGCCTTGCGGTGGAAATTGCGCCCGCGGGGCGCCTTTTGGTAAGCTGGTTGGCAATGAAATCCTCGTCAACGGGAACTCCCGGTGCCATTCCGGAAAGAACGGCGATTATTCCCGCGCCGTGGCTTTCACCCGCAAGGGTTATTGAAACGCTCTGTCCGAATGTATCTTTCATGCAAAAAACTCCTTCATTAGTCTGAAAAGTTTGTCGGTGGACCATTCTTCCGTTTCAAAGGCGCCGATTTCGGGAACGGTTATAACGGTGACTTTTTCTCCGGAGAATTTTTTATCGTGAGAAGCGGCAAAAACAAGTTTTTCCATGTCGCCGTGATATTCGGTGGGAAGACCGAGTTTTTTGAGCACCGCTTCAAGTCTTTCTCTTGCTTTTTCAGAACACATGGGAAGCATTCCGAGAGAAACGCATTCACCGTGATAAAGTTTTCCCATTTCTTCGGCACTTTCAATAGCGTGACCCATGGTGTGGCCAAAGTTGAGCACCTTGCGAAGGCCCGCTTCCTTTTCGTCCTGCTCAACTACGGCGGCTTTCGATTTCACCGAGCGGATGATTATCTCTTCGATGTTTTCGTGAGCATCGGCCTTTTCAAAAAGTTCGAAAAGCTTGCCGTCGAAAGTAAGGGACATCTTCACCGCTTCCGCAAGACCGTTGGAAAAATGGCGCTGCGAAAGGGTTTCAAGGGTATCCGGGTCAATAAGTACCGCCTTTGGCTGATAAAAAGCTCCGATGACGTTTTTTATTTTTCCGAAGTTTACGGCGGTTTTTCCGCCGACTGAAGAATCCACCTGGGAAAGAACAGTGGTTGGAACGTTATAAAAATCTATTCCGCGCATATAACTTGCGGCGGCAAAACCCGCAAGGTCGCCCACAACGCCGCCGCCTACGGCAACGACGCAGTCGCTTCTGTCAAAGCCGTGCTCAAGCATCGCTTCGCAAAGTTCTCCGAACACCGAAAGGCTCTTGCTTTCTTCGCCCATGGGAACGGTTTTTATAAAAGGTGCCTTGCACTGCGCTGCTATCGCTTCGGAATATTCTTTCGGAACGCCCGAATCTGTAACGATGAGCACGCGGCGGTTAAGGTTTAAAATTTCGCCCGCTTTTTTGAGCACGCCTCTTTCGACGGTGACGTCATAGCTTCCCAAAGGAAGGTTTACGGGAATCTTCATCTGCGTTCCTCCTTAAAGTTTCTTTTCGTGGGGGAAGGAACCGATTATGCGAAGGTGGTCGCAATACTGCGAAAGCTCCTTCATCATTCGTTTTCCTTCGTCGCTGTAAGCGTTTCCGTCAGCCTCAACGTAAAAATAATAATTCCACATAAGTTTTTTCATCGGACGGCTTCTAAGGGTGCGCATGTTGAAACCGCAATCGCCGATGATATTGATTGCTTTTGCAAGGGCGCCGGCTTCGTTTCTTACGGTGAATACCATTATGAACTGTCTTCCTTTTTCGTGATAATCCGGAAGGCTTTCCGCTCTGGAGAAAACCGCAAAGCGGGTGGTGTTCTGGCTGCTTTCGTTTATGCGGCGTTCAAGAACGCTGAGCCCGTAAAGCTTTGCGGTGTCGCGGCTTGCAATGGCGGCAAAGCTTTTGTCGCCCCGTTCCGCAACCTGTTGTGCGGCAATGGCGGTGTTATTTGCGCGGACCGCCTCAAATTCATGTTTTTTGATATATTTTGAGCATTGTTCCAATGCCTGGGGGTGGCTTATTACGGTTTTGATATCGTTTATGGTCGCCCCGGGAAGCCCCAGAAGATTGTGGGTGACTTCAAGGTCATAAATTCCGTTGATATAAAGTCCGCCCTGGAACATAAGGTCAATTACCTGCGAAACTTCGCCCGCATAGCTGTTTTCGATGGGAAGAACGGCGCAGTCGCATTCGCCGTTTACGACCGCTTCGTATGCGGAAGTGAAGTCACCGAAAGGGATGTGTTTTGCGGAAGGGAAGATGTTTTTTGCGGCAATGTTGGCGAATGCGCCTTCAACTCCGCTGTAAGCAACGGAAAGTCCTTCCTGAAGCATCTGCTGATACTTTCTCGAAATTCCCATGGTGTCTTTAAGAAAATTTACATAAAACGAACGAAGGGTCTCGTCCTCAACAAAAGCAGAATTTCTTGCGATAAGAGCATCCTCGCGGCTTTTGTCAAGAATGGGAAGTCCGCGCTCCATTTTATATTCCGAAATAAGCTTTGCGGCTTCCATTCGCTTTACAAAAAGTTCGGCCATTTCCTTATCTATTTCGTTGATGTTTTTTCTTGCTTCTTCAAGTTTGTTCATTTAAAATATTCCTCCGCAAGTTTTTTGAAAGAGGGAAGGGAACGTTCTATCTGTTTTTGCAAAACGCAATAGGAGATGCGAACAAAACCCGTCATGCCGAAATCGTTGCTGGGGACGATGAGAAGTTCATATTTTTTTGCCTTTTCGCAAAAAGCGTTTGCGTCCGGCTCCGGTGATTTTAAAAAAAGATAAAAGGCGCCTTCGGGATAGACCGCTTCGAATCCCATTTCGGTAAGGGAATCGTAAAGAATATCGCGGTTCTTTTTATAAACCGAAATATCCGAAGTCATTTTGATGCATTCCGGGATCATGTGCTGAAAAAGCGACGGTGCACAAACAAATCCAAGCGCTCTTCCGGCACCGCATATCCCGGCGTAAACTTCCCTCCAGTCCTCGTTTTCCGGCGAAACAAGGATATATCCGATTCGCTCGCCCGGAAGAGAAAGGCTTTTGCTCCAGGAATAGCAAACCACGGAATCCTTATAATATTTTGTTACAAAAGGATAATCTTTTTTGTCATAAATAAGTTCGCGGTAAGGTTCATCGGAAATAAGATAGATTTTTCGTTTGAATTTTTCTTCCGCAGCACGAAGGATTTTGGAAAGCTTAACAATGCTCTCTTCCGAAAAAACCGCGCCGGAAGGATTATTCGGCGAATTTATGATGACGGCGGCGGTCTTTTCGGAAAGTGCCGCTTCAAGTTTTTCAAAATTTATCTGAAAATCCGGCCATTCACAGGGAACGGTAACGGCTTTTCCGCCGGCGGTTTCTATAAACACAGTGTATTCCGGAAAAAACGGTGCAAAAAGGATAACTTCTTCGCCTTTGCCCACCAAAGCCGAAAGCGAAACCGTAAGCGAAGCCGCAGCTCCGCAGGTAAGATAAAGATGCTCGGCGCCGAAAGCAGTGCCGAACCTTTCGTTAAGGTCGGTGGCTATGGCATTCCTTGCCTTTAAATCGCCGGGTGCGGAAGTGTATCCGTGAAGAGAAAGAGGATTTTCTTCCGAAAGCATTCTGCAAAGCTTTTCGGTAAATTCTGCGGGAGCGGGAACGCTGGGGTTTCCGATGCTGAAATCAAAAACGTTTTCTGCGCCGATTTCGGCTTTGCGCTTGTTTCCGTATTCAAAAAGTTCGCGGATTACGGAACGCTTTTTGCCAAGTTCCTTCATTCTTTCGGTATTCATGCGGCACCTCCGAAAATCGGTTAACAGTGTTAACCGATGGATAATATATCTATAATATACCTATATAAAACAAATGTCAATAATTGAATTGCGGGAAATAAATGATATAATATAATGGAAAAGAGAAATCAGGAGGCAATGGTATGAGAATCGAAACGATTGAAACCGAAAGACTTTTTCTCCGCGGGTTTGAAAAATCGGATGTTCCTTTTGCAATAAGTGTCTGGAACGATCCGGAAATGGGCGAATATCTTCCGGATCCAAGCGAAGAGAACATGGATGATGAATATCGAAAAAGCCTTGAAATCCTTGGCGATGACGAAGAATGCTGTTATTTGATTTCGGAAAATAAAATCACCGGGGAAAAAATCGGAACATGCAGTTTTATTCCGAGTGCCGATGGACTTGTTTATGATATAGCATATTGCGTGCACAAAAATTTCTGGAGGATGGGTTATGCAACAGAAATGGTCAAAGGGATGATAGGCTACGCAAAAGAACATGGGGGCAGGAAAATTACCGTTCGGGTGAACAGGGAAAATCCGGGTTCGAATGCAATAATGAAAAAGTTTGGATTTAAAATCACCGGAGAATTTTCGTATAAAAAGCAGGGGACGGAAAAAGAATTTACAGATTACGAATATGAACTTGACATTTAAGGGGGCGCTTTTATGGATGAAGAACTGGGCTTTGCATCTGTCCGCGAACAGCTTATAAAAGCGGGAATAGAAGAGCTTGAAAAACACGGCATTTCGTATTTTTCCCTTCGAAGGGTGGCTTCGGCCTGCAATATTTCCTGTGCCGCACCTTATAAACATTTTAAAAGCAAAGAAGCCCTTATCGAAGGCATTTTCGACTATATCGAAAGCCAGCTTGATCTTCTTCTTGACCAGGTCACGGCGGTATATTCTGATCCGAGAATATGCCTTTCCGAAATCTGTATCGCATATATCCGTTTCTGTATTGCGAATCCCCATTTCCGTGCGGTTTTAATGCTTTCCGGAAGAAACCTTCCCCTTGCCGAAAGGGTAGGAGAACTTATGAAAAAATGCTTCCCCGAAATGGAAAGCATAGAAAGAGCCGACAAAGGCTATGTCATAAGAAGTATCGCCTACGGCGCGGCACTTCTTATCGAAAGCGGCGAGCTTGAATACAGTGACCACATAATCGAACGCATACGCGAAAACCTTCTTCGTGAACTTGAAGAATAAAATAAAAAAGCACCGCTTTGGCGGTGCTTTTTTGTTTTTACGGTGAACTCATCGGAGTGCGGTATGAACATATTTCTGCAAGGGAATCGAAATGGATATCATTTCCGTTAAAATATAGGAGATTTTCATATTCCGGAAGATAAACGGTGAAATATCCGCCGTGGCTCATGGCCCAGACCATCTCTCCGTTTTCACCGTAAGCTGCGACGGAATAGCTTCCTCCGGTGGCGGGATTTTCAAATTCCTCATAGACTGACGGGAAAATGCTTTGCAGCTCGGAAAGCAGCATCAAAACCTCTTCCTCGGAAAGATATCTGTTTTCACATTCCACGTGCTGAACGGTGATTTTTGTTATCCCGTCGGTATTTTTTACTGCAGATTTCCATTTTTCAAGGTCGTCTTCGGTGCCAAAAACACCTTCCTCAAAATCAAGGTTTTCCCAGATAACGTAGTCGGTCCCGACAACGCCTTTCGGAACAAAAACCGGTTCGCTTTCCAAAATTGTGGAAGAGGAAATGCTGCTGTGCGGATTTCCGAAAACAGTGTGACATTCCAGCCAGCCAGGGCCGTAATAAAATTCAAGGGATTCGTTCTGAAAAGGGTGACGGGAACAGTAAACGTAATAAACGCCTTCTACAAGGGCGTATGGCTGCCCCACACAGCCAAGGATATTTGTCTGGCCGTGCTTATAGGAATAATTTGAATATGCTTCGATAGTGCCTATAATACAGCCTTCCGGAGGTTCCGGAGCGGGTTCTGTTCCGGAAGCTATCCATCTTGTACCGCCGATGTTTACAAGCGGCACAGTGGTTATGTCACCGTCGGTATCATCGGAAGTTCCGGATATGCGTGTTTCCTCGATAAAAACGTATGCGATGAATTTTTCTCCTTCAAGTTCGGCGTAAATAAGCTCCGGTGACTCCGGATTTGTATAAATCGGCGTGCCTGCGTAAAGAGAGTTTGAAGTTCCGTTTTCTTTTAAAGGAGGTTCGTGCGAGGGCACC
This sequence comes from Oscillospiraceae bacterium, assembly GCA_017468365.1. Taxonomy (GTDB): domain Bacteria; phylum Bacillota; class Clostridia; order Oscillospirales; family Ruminococcaceae; genus UMGS1668. The sequence continues at coordinate 25,624 of JAFUIS010000013.1, forward strand.
TGTTTTGTTACCTCATCGGTTTTTGTCCATCCTTCCGGGACGGCAGAAATTACAATATGTGTTTCCCCATAAAACGCATCATTAAAAAATATCATCGGGCGGTAATCCCAACGTTCCTCTTGTAAAGAGCACCCTCCGAAAAGCAGTGCCAGAACAACTGTAAAACAAAGCATCTTTTTCATAAAATCCCTCCCTTTTTTACCTTACACTATATAAGTGCCCTTTTCAACGAAAAACGTTGCACCGGTGGAAAAATTTTCTTTGAAAACCCCTGTTTTTACGCGTAGGAACACCCGGTGGCGTGTACACATTTTGAACGAAAGATGGCTTTAAAACCTCTTTAACCGAAAAAACGCAAAAGGGAAGGGGGTGAATAACCTTCGAAAAATCTTCCAATAATTTACAAAAATAAAGGCAAAAACAGCTCCAAAACAGCTGTTTTTGCCCGTTTTTCAAAAAAATTATAAAAAAACAGCGCCAAACCGTTCAAAACGGCTTGACACCTATTGACTTTAGTAATATAATAATAAAATGTACCATAATGGACATTTGTATCTCGATTACAACTACTATACCACAGTTTGATCAAAAATGCAAGTGTTTCGGTCCAAAAAAATAAACGACGTAAATACGGATGAATGGAGTGAGCTATTTGGTAAATGTAAAACCTGTCAAGCTCGGAAAAAATGTCCGCATGAGCTTTTCTCAGATCGATGAAGTTCTCGAAATGCCGAACCTCATCGAAGTACAGAAAGACTCTTATAAATGGTTCCTTGAAGAAGGACTCCAGGAAGTGTTCCGTGATGTTTCTGCCATCACCGACTATTCCGGAAACCTTGTTTTGGACTTCATCGATTATCATATCGAAAACAAGCCCAAATATACCATCGAGGAATGCAAAGAGCGCGACGTGACTTATGCAGCCCCTCTTCGTGTAAGAGCAAGACTGCAGAATAAGGAAACCGGCGAGATCAAAGAACAGGATATCTTCATGGGAGATTTCCCGATCATGACCCCTTCCGGCACCTTTGTCATCAACGGCGCAGAGCGTGTTATTGTATCCCAGCTTGTCCGTTCTCCCGGCGTATATTTCGCCATGAACTACGACAAAACCGGTAAGAAGCTTTTCGCAAGCACCGTCATTCCTAACAGGGGTGCATGGCTTGAATATGAAAGCGACCTTAACGACGTTTTCGGCGTAAGAATCGATAAGAACAGAAAACTTCCTATCACCACTTTCATCAGAGCCCTCGGACTCGGAAGTGATGCACAGATCCTCGATTATTTCGGCGAAGAGCCTATGCTCCTCGCAACCCTTGAAAAAGATAACACCAAATCCAGAGAAGAGGCACTTCTCGAAGTTTACAGAAAACTTCGTCCCGGCGAGCCGCCCACGGTTGAAACCAGTGAGCAGCACCTCACCAACCTTTTCTTTGACGCAAGAAGATACGATATCTCCCGCGTAGGTCGTTACAAATACAACAAAAAACTTGCCCTCGAAAGACGAATTGCAGGCATGACCCTTGCAGAACCGGCAGCAGATCCGCTTACCGGTGAGGTCCTTTTCGAAGCAGGCACCACCGTCACCAGAGAAGACGCAGCTCTCCTCGACAAAAAAGGTGTACGCGAAGTTCTTGTTGACGTTGACGGCCGCAAAATAAAAGTTATCTCCAACAACATGGTCGATGCAGAAGACTACCTCGACCTTTCCAAAGAAGAACTCGAAGAGCTCTTCATCAACGAAAAAGTTCGCTTCTCCGTTGTTACCGAAATCGCAGAAAAAGCCGGCGACGACAAAGAAGCCCTCATCGCTCTTGTTAAAGAGAACGTTGACGAACTTATCCCGAAACATATCATCATCGATGATATCTTCTCTTCCATCAACTATATGTGCAACCTCTACTGGGGATTCGGCAGCACCGACGATATCGACCATCTCGGTAACAGACGTATCCGCAGTGTCGGCGAACTTCTTCAGAACCAGTTCAGAATCGGTTTCTCCAGAGTTGAGCGCGTAATCCGTGAACGCATGACTATCCAGGCACAGGACACCGAAGCCATCACTCCTCAGGGTCTTGTGAATATCCGCCCCGTCGTTGCGGCTATCAAGGAGTTCTTCGGATCTTCTCCTCTTTCCCAGTTCATGGACCAGACCAACCCCCTCGCAGAGCTTACACATAAACGTCGTCTTTCCGCACTCGGCCCCGGCGGTCTTTCCCGTGACCGCGCAGGTTTCGAAGTTCGAGACGTACACTACAGCCACTACGGACGTATGTGCCCGATCGAGACCCCTGAAGGTCCTAACATCGGCCTTATCTCCTATCTTGCAAGCTATGCAAGAATCAATAAATACGGCTTCATTGAAGCGCCCTTCAGAAAAGTGGACAAAGCAACCGGCAAAGTTCTCGACGAAGTCGAATACATGACCGCAGACACTGAGGACGACTATATCGTTGCTCAGGCTAACACTCCCCTTGATGAAGAAAGCCATTTCGCCGTTCAGAAGGTAACCTGCCGTTTCAAAGATGAGTTCATCGAAGTCGCTCCCGAAAAAGTCGACTACATGGACGTTTCTCCTAAGATGGTAGTTTCCGTTGCAACCGCAATGATCCCCTTCCTTGAAAACGACGACGCAAACCGTGCACTCATGGGTGCAAACATGCAGCGCCAGGCTGTTCCGCTTCTCAAAACCGAAAGACCTTATGTCGGTACCGGTATGGAATACAAAGCTGCTGTCGACTCCGGCGTAACCATTCTTGCAGAATATGCAGGTACTGTTACCAAGGTTGACGCAGAGCGCATCATCATCAAACGTGATGACAGCGTTGAGAGCGACGAATATAAAATCACCAAATTCCTTCGTTCCAACCAGGGAACCTGCGTAAACCAGAGACCTATCGTCGACCTCGGCGAGCACGTTGTAAAAGGTCAGGTCATCGCAGACGGCCCCGCAACCAGCGAAGGCGAGATCTCTCTCGGTAAGAACATGCTCATCGGCTTTATGACCTGGGAAGGTTATAACTACGAGGACGCAGTCCTTATCAACGAGAAACTCGTAAAAGAAGATACCTACACCTCCGTTCATATCGAGGAATACGAACTCGAATCCCGCGACACCAAACTCGGTCCGGAAGAGATCACCCGCGATATCCCGAACGTCGGTGAAGATGCACTTCGCGAACTTGACGAACGCGGTATCATCCGCATCGGTGCAGAAGTTCGTGCCGGAGATATCCTTGTCGGTAAGGTAACCCCCAAAGGCGAAACCGAACTCACCGCAGAGGAAAGACTTCTCCGTGCAATCTTCGGCGAAAAAGCACGCGAAGTAAGAGATACCTCTCTCCGTGTACCTCACGGCGAATACGGTATCATCGTTGACGTACAGGTATTCACCAGAGAAAACTGCGACGAACTCAACCCCGGCGTAAACGAAGTCGTTCGCTGCTACATCGCCCAGAAGAGAAAACTCTCCGTCGGCGACAAGATGGCAGGACGTCACGGCAACAAGGGTGTTGTTTCCAGAATCCTTCCTCAGGAAGATATGCCTTTCCTTCCGGACGGCAGACCTCTTGATATCCTTCTTAACCCCCTCGGTGTTCCTTCCCGTATGAACATCGGTCAGGTTCTTGAAGTTCACCTCGGAAGAGCTGCAGCAGAACTTGGCTGGCATGTAATGACCCCTGTATTCGACGGTGCTCACGAAGCAGATATCCGTGAGCTTCTCACCGAAGCCGGACTTGACCAGAGCGGTAAAGTTTACCTCCGCGACGGCCGTACCGGTGAACTCTTTGATAACCCTGTAACCGTTGGTTACATGTACTACCTTAAACTCCATCACCTTGTTGACGATAAGATCCACGCCCGTTCCACCGGTCCTTACAGCCTTGTAACTCAGCAGCCTCTCGGCGGTAAAGCTCAGTTCGGCGGCCAGAGATTCGGTGAGATGGAAGTTTGGGCTCTTGAAGCTTACGGCGCAGCCTATACCCTTCAGGAGATCCTTACCGTCAAATCCGACGACGTTGTGGGCCGAGTAAAGACTTTCGAGTCCATCGTAAAAGGCCAGAACGTTCCTCCGGCAGGTATTCCCGAGTCCTTCAAGGTTCTTATCAAAGAGCTCCAGTCCCTCGGCCTTGACATCAAGGTTCTTGACAAAAACAACGAGGAGATCGATCTTAAACAGAACTTCGACGACGAGGATGCAGGTCTTATCCCTGCAGACGAAGCAACCGAATTCGAAAGCGAAAACGTTGCTTACGAAGGCGACTTCGAAGGCTTTGAGATCGGCGATATGAATGAAGAAGGCGACGATTTCGCCGACTTCGCAGGCTTCGGATATTCCGAAGACGATATGTAATTAAGGGGAGGTCGTAAATAATGGAATTTAACGCATTTGATTCTATCAAGATCGGCCTTGCTTCTCCCGAAAAGATCAGAGAATGGTCCTACGGCGAAGTAAAGAAACCCGAAACCATCAACTACAGAACTCTCAAACCCGAACGCGACGGTCTTTTCTGCGAAAGAATCTTTGGACCGACCAAGGACTGGGAGTGCTACTGCGGCAAATATAAACGCCTCCGTTTCAAAGGCAAAGTCTGCGAACGCTGCGGCGTTGAAGTAACCAGAGCAAAAGTAAGACGCGAGAGAATGGGCCATATCGAGCTCGCAGCTCCCGTTTCTCACATCTGGTACTTCAAAGGTATCCCTTCCAGAATGGGCCTTATCCTCGATATGAGCCCCAGACTTCTTGAAAAGGTACTTTATTTTGCAAGCTACATCGTAACCGATCCCGGTACCACCCCTCTCGAAAAGAAACAGCTTCTCACCGAGAAGGAATACCGCGATATGCGTGAAAAATATGAGGAAGACTTCCAGGCAGGAATGGGCGCAGAAGCTGTTCAGCTCCTCCTCAAAGATATCGACCTCGAAAAACTTTCCGCAGAGCTTCATGAAGAACTCGAAACCGCTTCCGGTCAGAAACGTGTTCGTCTTCTCAAGAGACTCGAGGTTGTCGAGGCTTTCCGCCTTTCCGGCAACCGCCCTGAATGGATGATCCTTGACGTTGTTCCTGTTATCCCTCCGGATATCAGACCTATGGTACAGCTTGACGGCGGAAGATTTGCAACTTCCGACCTCAACGACCTTTACAGAAGAGTCATCAACAGAAACAACCGTCTTAAACGACTTCTTGAACTCGGCGCTCCGGATATCATCGTACGCAACGAAAAACGTATGCTCCAGGAAGCAGTCGACGCACTTATCGACAACGGCAGAAAAGGCCGTCCGGTAACCGGACCTTCCAACCGTCCCCTCAAATCCCTTTCCGATATGCTCAAAGGTAAACAGGGACGTTTCCGTCAGAACCTTCTCGGTAAACGTGTTGACTATTCCGGCCGTTCCGTTATCGTCGTAGGCCCCGAACTCAAAATGAGCCAGTGCGGTCTTCCTAAAGAAATGGCTATCGAACTCTTCAAACCCTTCGTTATGAAGAGACTCGTCGATGTAGGCGCAGCAACCAACATCAAAAATGCAAGAAAAATGGTCGAAAGAGCAACCCAGCCCGAGGTTTGGGACGCACTTGAGATCGTTATCAAAGACCACCCGGTAATGCTCAACCGTGCACCTACCCTTCACAGACTCGGTATCCAGGCTTTCGAGCCGGTACTTGTTGAAGGCCGCGCACTCAAACTCCATCCGCTCGTATGTACCGCATACAACGCCGACTTCGACGGCGACCAGATGGCAGTTCACGTACCGCTTTCCACCGAAGCACAGGCAGAGGCAAGATTCCTCATGCTTGCAGCAAACAACATTCTCAAACCCGCAGACGGTAAACCCGTTGCCGTTCCTACTCAGGACATGGTCCTCGGTTCTTACTATCTCACCCTTGAGAAACCCGGCTGCGAACCCGGTGAAGGCAAAGCATTCCGCAACCTCGACGAAGCTATCATGGCTTACAACGAGGGCGTTGTCGGACTTCACGCTCCTATCAAACTCCGCGTTGAAAAGACCGATGCAGACGGCAACGTTCGCAGCAAAGTTATCGATACCACTGTTGGTAAGGCAATCTTCAACATGCCCATTCCTCAGGACCTCGGATATGTTGACAGAACCGACCCCGAACACGAATTCGATTTCGAGATCGGATTCCTCGTCGGCAAAAAACAGCTTGGTAAGATCATCGACCGCTGCGTAAAGAAACACGGCACTGCTGTTACCAGCGAAGTTCTCGACAAAATCAAAGCCCAGGGCTTCAAATACTCCACCAAAAGTGCTATCACCGTTTCCGTAAGCGACGCTGTTATTCCTCCTAAGAAAGCAGAAATCCTTGCAGAAGCAGAAAAGAAAATCGACGCTATCGGCAAGCAGTATCGCCGCGGTCTTCTTTCCAACGAAGAACGTTACAAGAAAGTAATCTCCACCTGGAACGAAACCACCGACAAAGTTGCAGATGCTCTTAAAGATAACCTTGATAAATATAACCCCATCTTCATGATGGCAGACTCCGGCGCCCGTGGTTCCATGAACCAGATCCGTCAGCTCGCAGGTATGCGCGGACTTATCGCCAACACTTCCGGTAAAGCAATCGAAATTCCGATTCGTGCTAACTACCGTGAGGGCCTTAACATCCTCGAATACTTCATTTCCAGCCGTGGTGCTCGTAAAGGCCTTGCCGATACCGCACTCCGTACCGCAGACTCCGGTTACCTTACCAGACGTCTTGTTGACGTTTCTCAGGAAGTTATCATCCGTGAGCATGACTGCGGAACTCACGAAGGTATCGTAGTACACGATATCCGCGAGGGCAACGAAATGATCGAACCCATGAGCGAACGTCTTATCGGACGCTACTCCGTCGAAGACGTCCTTCATCCCGAAACCGGCGAACTTCTCGTAAGCAAGGATAAGATGATGGATGAAGACGACGCCAAGAAGATCGTCGATGCAGGTATCACCGAGCTCAAACTCCGTTCCATCCTCAACTGCGAGGCAAAACACGGCGTTTGCGCAAAATGCTACGGTTCCAACCTTGCAACCGGCAAACCTGTTCACGTCGGTGAGGCAGTCGGCGTTATCGCTGCACAGTCCATCGGTGAACCCGGTACCCAGCTTACCATGCGTACCTTCCATACCGGCGGTATCGCTTCCGCAGAAGATATTACCCAGGGTCTTCCTCGTGTTGAAGAACTCTTTGAGGCAAGAACTCCTAAGCGTGAAGCTGTCATCGCAGAGATCGAAGGCGACATCCGCATCGAAGAGATCAAGAAAAACCGCCACATCGTTATCTTCAACAAAGAAACCGGTGAAGAGCGTAAATATCTCATCACTTACGGCAGCCATCCCAAGGTCAAAGAGGGCGACCACGTCAAAGCCGGCGCACTCCTTACCGAAGGTTCCGTTAACCCCCATAAGTATCTTGACGTCAACGGCGCTCTTGCAGTACAGGATTACCTTATTGCAGAAGTACAGAAGACTTACCGTCTCCAGGGTGTTGATATCAACGACAGACATATCGAGGTTATCGTTCGCCAGATGATGAAAAAAGTCAAAGTTGACGACCAGGGCGATACCAAGCTTCTTTCCGGCATGGTTGTCGAAAAAGGCGATTTCTTTGCAGAAAACAGAGAGATCAGAAAACGTATCGCAAACGGCGAGACCGGACTTCGCGAAGCAACCTATATCCCGATGCTCCTCGGTATTACCAAAGCATCTCTTGCAACCGAAAGCTTCATGTCCGCCGCATCCTTCCAGGAAACCACCCGCGTCCTTACCGAAGCCGCAATCAAAGGCAAGAGCGACAGACTTCTCGGTCTTAAAGAGAACGTCATCATCGGTAAACTCATTCCCGCCGGTACCGGTATGGAATGCTATTCCGAAGCTGACTATTCTTCCGTTGCACCGGCAGTCCATCCCTACGATATGGATAACGAGTATGACCGCGTAATGGAAGCAGCCGAATCCGTTAACGAATAAGCCGAAAGGCATAAAAAATAACTCCGCAGAAATGCGGAGCTATTTTTTTGTGGTTTTAGCGTATAAAAACCACCGGCTCAGCCGATGGTTATAATTATGTAAAACATTATTTTCATTTAAGAACATTATCAGAAAAACTTTTTACTGGAGCATAGCACATATCTATCAAGATTTTTTTCACTTCTGCTACAGATATCTTATCATAATTGTTCAGCCAGACTTCAACAAAACCGGAAAAAGCTTCGCTTATATATGCTTCTCTGAGTTTAGCTTCCACTGTATTCTGTTTTTGTTTATAATTTGTGGTCATTTCTTTGAATCTTTTATCAAAAAATATTTTTTTAGTAATTTCGCTGAATTCTTTTTTTGAGCATTTCAAAAGTATTTTTAAAATATTTTTGTTTTCACTTATCGCATTAATACACCAATCAATTGAACTTTCAAGATTCATTTCAAAGAAATCTTTCTGCATTGAATATGTAAATTGTTTTGCTATTTCTCTTTCAAAATCATCATAAACAGCTTTCATCAGTTCGTATTTATCTTCATAATGAACATAAAATGTGTTTCTGCTTATTTTTGCTGTTTTGCAAATATTTGCCACTCTTGTTTTATCAAACCCTTTTTCATCAACACAACACATAAAGGCTCTTTTAATATTTTCCTCCGTTTTCTGAAAACGTAGATCATCTCTGTTCATAAAAACCCCTCCTTTTTTATGACACTATTATACATAATGTTAGTTAACTAATGCAATACGCAATATTGACAGTTGTCATTAAAAATTTAACGAAGTAAAATTTATTCAACAAATTTTTTTGGAGGTTTATATTGTGAACAAATTACTTGATGGAAAAGCTGGTATTATCACCGGCGCAGCTTCCGGAATCGGAAGAGCGGCAGCTATTCTTTTTGCACAGGAAGGTGCAAAAGTCATTGTTTCCGACGTTAATGACGTAATGGGAAACGAAACCGTTGAACTTGTAAGAAAAGAAGGCGGAGAAGCTTACTATTTTCATTGCGACGTTGCAAATGAAGAAAACGTAAAAGAACTTGTTGATTTTGCTATCGAAAAATTCGGAAAACTCGATTGGGCATATAACAACGCGGGCGTTATTCCTTTTGAAAATGCGCTTATTCACGAAACTCATACCGACCTTTTCAAAAAAGTTCTCGATATAAACATTATGGGTGTGTATTACTGCATGAAATACGAGATTCCCCATATGCTTGAAGCAGGCGGTTCCATCGTAAACTGCTGCTCTATCAACAGCGTTCGCTGCACGGTGGGAACTTCTTCCTACGGAACTTCCAAATACGGTGAATATGGTCTTACCCAGTGTGCCGCGCTTGATTACGGCAAACTTAACATTCGCGTAAACGCAGTAGGCCCCGGTCCCACCATGACTCCTATGCTTGAACAGAGTGCAGCTGCGCATCCGGAAGTAATTACTGCTCTCAAAGCAACTATTCCGGATGGAAGACCTGCAGAAGCTGTTGAACTTGCAAATGCGGCACTTTTCCTTCTTTCTGACCTTGGAAAACATATAAACGGTCAGCTTGTTTTGGTTGACGGCGGTCAGTCCTGTAACATGTAATATTTGTTATTTGTTTTTTGATAACTAATCCACCGCATGGACAAATACCCCCAAATCAAAAGCCTCACGGCAGAAATGTCGGGAGGCTTTTGATTTTTAAAAATCCGCCTTTCGCGCACAAAAACGGGTATTATTTTGCCCGAAACGGACAAAATATCCGGTGATAAAATTTTGGCAATTCATATAAAAATTCTTTGAAAAAACTATGCAAAAATGATATATTCCTTATTGACAAACGGTTTCAAAGATGTTATTATTTTTAGGTGGTAACCCTGTCAAAGGGATTGCCCTGTCCATTTGCGGCAAAAATTAAGGTTTTTGGCGCAAAAAACGACTTTCATTATTGAAGAAAGGAGGAAACCCATGCCTACTTTTAACCAGCTCGTACACAACGGAAGAAAAGACCTTGAAGTTAAATCCACTGCTCCGGCACTTCTTAAAGGATGGAACTCCAAGAAAAAAGTTGCAATCGATCAGCACAGCCCCCAGAAACGTGGTGTCTGCACTGCAATCCGTACTGCAACTCCGAAGAAACCGAACTCTGCTCTTCGTAAAATCGCCAGAGTACGTCTTAGCAACGGAATGGAAGTCACTTCCTACATTCCCGGTATCGGCCACAACCTTCAGGAGCACAGCGTCGTTCTCATCAGAGGCGGACGTGTAAAAGACCTTCCTGGTGTCCGTTACCACATCATTCGCGGTACCCTCGATGCTCAGGGTGTTGCAAAGAGGATGCAGGCCCGTTCCAAATACGGTGCAAAACGTCCTAAAGCTGGTGCGAAGAAGTAAGAGCAAGCTTCCGGTTTCCTAAGTTAAAAACTTAAGAGAATACCTGCGCCCAAAAGTGCAGATGAATATATTTCATCCTCTTTCGGGCACAACGGGAGTTTGTCGCTTTCGAGTACCTATGAATTCATTCTAATTTATGAAGGAGGGAAGAAAAGTGCCAAGAAGAGGAAAAATCGCAAAACGTGAAGTTTTGCCGGATCCTATGTACAATTCCATCATGGTAACCCGTCTCGTCAACAACATCATGCTCGACGGTAAAAAAGGTGTTGCCCAGAAAATTGTCTACGAAGCATTCGAAATCGTAGAAGCAAAAACCGGTAAAAACGGTCTTGAAGCATTTGAGGAGGCTCTTGAAAACATTATGCCTGTTCTCGAATGCAAAACCCGCCGTGTAGGTGGTGCAAACTACCAGGTACCGCTTGAAGTTCGTCCTGAGAGACGTGAGACCCTCGGTCTCCGCTGGCTCACCAACTATTCCAGAACCAGAAGCGAACGCACTATGAAAGAACGTCTTGCAGGCGAAATCATGGATGCTATCAACAGCACCGGTGGTGCCTTCAAGAAAAAAGAAGACGTTCACAAAATGGCAGAAGCAAACAAAGCTTTCGCACATTTCAGATGGTAATAAATCCATTCACCATTTATTCTATTGTTTATTAAGGAGTTTTTATGGCAAGAGATGTTTCACTTGAGATGACCCGTAATATCGGTATCATGGCTCACATCGACGCAGGAAAGACTACCACAACCGAACGTATCCTTTACTATACCGGTGTTAACTATAAAATCGGTGAAACCCACGATGGCAGCGCCACCATGGACTGGATGGTTCAGGAACAGGAGAGAGGTATTACCATCACTTCTGCTGCAACCACCGCTTACTGGAACGACCATCGTATCAACATCATCGATACTCCCGGACACGTAGACTTTACTGTTGAGGTTGAAAGATCTCTCCGCGTGCTCGACGGTTCCGTAACCGTTCTCTGCGCAAAAGGCGGCGTAGAACCCCAGTCTGAAACCGTATGGCGTCAGGCAAACAAATATAAAGTCCCGCGCATGATCTACGTTAACAAAATGGATATCATGGGCGCAGACTTCTTCCATGTCGTAGACATGATCAAAACCAGACTTAAAGCTACTCCTCTCGTAATTCAGCTTCCTATCGGTGCTGAAACTTTCTTCAGAGGTCTTGTCGACCTTCTCGAGATGAAAGCTTACATCTACAACGATGACCTCGGCAAAGATATCTCCGTTGAAGATATCCCCGAGAACATGATCGAAATCTGCGAAGAATACCGCGAAAAACTCATCGAGGGTGCGGTTGAAGCAGACGAAGAACTCATGGAAAAATACCTTGAAGGCGAAGAGCTCACCATTCCCGAACTCAAAGCCGCAATCAGAAAAGGTACCATCGAAAACACCTTCGTTCCTGTATGCTGCGGTACTTCCTACCGTAACAAAGGCGTACAGAAACTTCTCGATGCAATCGTAGATTACATGCCCTCTCCTCTTGATATCCCGCCTGTAAAAGGTACCGATGTCAACACCGGCGAAGAAACCGTTCGCCATGCAGGAGACGACGAACCCCTTTCCATTCTTGCATTCAAAGTTGCTGCAGACCCCTTCGTAGGTAAACTTTGCTTCTTCAGAGTTTACTCCGGTAAGGTCGAAGCAGGTGCCACCGTTCTCAACTCTTCCAAAGATAAGAACGAAAGAATGGGCCGTATTCTTCAGATGCATGCAAACCACAGAAAAGACCTTGACGTTTGCTACTGCGGCGATATCGCAGCAGCCGTAGGCCTTAAATACACCACCACCGGCGATACCCTTTGCGATCCGAAACACCCCATCGAACTTGAAAAGATGGAGTTCCCGGAACCCGTTATCAGCCTTGCAATCGAACCGAAAACCAAGGCCGGTCAGGAAAAAATGGCTATCGCCCTTTCCAAACTTGCTGAAGAGGACCCCACCTTCAGAGCTTATACCGATAAAGAAACCGGACAGACCATCATCGCTGGTATGGGTGAGCTTCACCTCGAGATCATCGTTGACCGTCTTCTCCGTGAGTTCAAAGTAGAAGCAAACGTTGGTAAACCTCAGGTTGCATACAAAGAAACCATCACCAAAGCGGTCGATCAGGAAACCAAGTATGCACGTCAGTCCGGTGGTAAAGGTCAGTACGGTCACGTCAAGATCAAACTCGAACCCAACGAAAGCGGCAAAGGCTACGAATTCATCAACGCAACCGTTGGTGGTTCTATCCCGAAAGAGTACATCGAGCCTGTTAACAAAGGTATCCAGGGTGCTCTCAATGCCGGTGTTGTTGCAGGATATCCCGTTGTTGACGTTAAAGTCACTCTTTACGACGGTTCTTATCACGAGGTCGACTCTTCCGAGATGGCATTCATGATTGCCGGTTCCATGGCTTTCAAAGAAGCTATGAGAAAAGCAGCTCCTGCTCTTCTCGAGCCTATCATGAACGTAACCGTAACTTTCCCCGAAGAATACATGGGCGACGTTATGGGCGACCTTTCTTCCAGACGTGGTCAGATCCGCGGTATGGACGATAACTACGGCGCAAAAGAAATCAAAGCTTTTGTACCGCTTTCCGAAATGTTCGGTTATGCAAGCGACCTCCGTTCCAAAACTCAGGGCCGCGGCAACTATGTAATGGAACCCAGCCACTATGTTGAAGTTCCGAAATCTATCGCAGAAAGCGTTATTAAAGAGCGTTCCTAAGCAATAGATAAAATTATTTTAGAAAAAACAGAAAATATGGGCCTTAAAGCCTTGAAAAATTTCTGTTTTTGTATAAAATAGTAATTAAGCCTATATAAAATAAAAACGAAAGTTAACCAATTGTAAGGAGGACAATCCGAAATGGCAAAACAGCATTTTGAGAGAACCAAACCCCATGTAAACATTGGTACCATCGGCCACATCGACCATGGTAAAACCACCACTACTGCTGCTATCACCAAATACCTTTCTCTTAAAGGTCAGGCAGAGTACAACGCATACGATGCAATCGATAAAGCTCCCGAAGAAAAAGCTCGTGGTATCACGATCAACACTGCACACGTTGAGTATGAGACTGACAAACGTCACTATGCACACGTTGACTGCCCCGGACATGCTGACTATATCAAAAACATGATCACCGGTGCAGCACAGATGGACGGTACCATCCTCGTAGTATCTGCTGCAGATGGTCCTATGCCCCAGACTCGTGAGCACATCCTTCTTTCCCGTCAGGTAGGTGTTCCCTACATCGTAGTATTCCTCAACAAAGTTGACCAGCTCGGCGGCGATGAAGAAATGCTCGAACTCGTAGAGATGGAAGTTCGTGAACTCCTCTCCGAGTATGACTATCCCGGTGATGAAATCCCTGTAATCGCTGGTTCTTCTCTTCAGGTTCTTGAAGATACCACCAACGATATCAATAACCCTGTTTACAAATGCATCGCTGACCTCATGGACGCTGTAGACTCCTACATTCCTACTCCTGAGCGTAAAGCAGACCTTCCCTTCCTTATGCCTATCGAAGACATCTTCACCATCACTGGTCGTGGTACCGTTGTTACCGGCCGTGTAGAACGTGGCCAGATCCATACCGGCGACGAAGTTGAAATCGTTGGTCTTACCGAAGAGAAAAAGAAAACTGTTGTTACCGGTGTTGAGATGTTCCACAAAATCCTCGACTACGGTGAAGCAGGCGATAACATCGGTGCTCTTCTCCGTGGTGTACAGAGAACCGAAGTTAAACGTGGTCAGGTTCTTGCAAAACCCAACTCCATCCACCCGCACAAATGCTTCCGCGGCCAGGTTTACGTTCTTAAAAAAGACGAAGGTGGCCGTCATACTCCTTTCTTCAACAACTATCGTCCTCAGTTCTTCTTCAGAACCACTGACGTTACCGGCGTAATCACCCTTCCCGAAGGTGTTGAAATGTGCATGCCCGGCGATAACGTTGAAATGGATGTAGAACTCATCGAACCTATCGCAATCGAGACCGGTCTCCGTTTCGCTATCCGTGAAGGCGGCCGTACCGTTGGTTCCGGTGTTGTTATCGCTATCAACGAATAATTAATTCGCTTTAGCCAAAAAAAGCCTTTCCGAAAGGAAAGGCTTTTTTGTTTTAATTATATTTAAAATATGGTTGAAATAAGTTTCGGCTTGTCCTATAATGGTACAGGGGAAAACCCCGGAAGAAAAAAGAAAAAGATAATGGAGGGCATTTGATATGCGCAAAATTCTCGCACTTTTGATGGCTCTTATGCTTGTTTTTGCTGGTTGTGCAGCAGAACCCGCTGAAGAACCCGAACAGCCTGTTGAAACCGAAGAACCCGCTCTTACCGGTGAAGTTGTTGTTCTTTATACCAACGACGTTCACTGCGGCGTTTCCGGCAACCTCGGTTATGCAGGTATTGCAACCGTAAAAGACACCCTTGAAAAACAGGGCAAAACCGTAATCCTTGTTGATAACGGCGACGCTATCCAGGGCGATACCGTCGGAACCCTTTCCAAAGGTGAATACATCATCGACATTATGAACCAGGTCGGTTATGATGTAGCTGTTCCCGGCAACCATGAATTCGACTACGGCATGGAACAGTTCCTCGCTCTTGCCGAAAAAGCAGAATTCCCCTATGTTTCCGTAAACTTCAACAAAGAAGGCGAACCCGTTTTTGCTCCTTATGTTATCATTGAAGCTGAAGGCGCAAAAATCGCATTCCTTGGAATTTGCACTCCCAAAACCATCACCACTTCCACCCCTACCTACTTCCAGAACGAAGCAGGCGAGTACATCTATGGCTTCTGCCAGGGTGAAGAAGGCGCAGAACTTTATAACGCAGTTCAGGCTTCCGTTGACGCAGCAAAAGCTGAGGGCGCAGACTACGTTATCGCCATGGCTCACCTCGGTATCGAGTATGACTGCTCTCCCTGGACTTCCTCTGAAGTTATCACCAACACCAACGGTATCGACGTTGTTCTCGACGGCCACAGCCATTCCGTAATCGAAGGCGACCTTGTTAAGAACAAAGACGGTGAAGATGTTCTTCTCACCTCCACCGGTACCAAACTTGAAAACATCGGTATGCTCACTATCGGAACCGACGGCGCTTATGAATCTGCACTTATCAGCAATGCAGAAACCATCGAATTCGTAGCAGGCGTTGAAGAACAGTTCGAAGAACTCATCAACGAAGTTGTTGCTTCCACCGAAGTAGACCTTACCATTAAAGACCCCGTAACCGGCGAAAGAATGGTTCGTCGTCAGGAAACCAACCTCGGTGACCTTTGCGCAGATGCTTATCTCGCAATGTCCGGCGCTGATATCGCATTCGTAAACGGCGGCGGCGTTCGTGCAGACATCCCCGCAGGCGACATCACCTACGGTCAGATCATCTCCGTACATCCTTTCGGCAACGAAATGTGCACTGTTGAAACCAACGGCCAGGATATCCTTGATGCTCTTGAATTCGGCGCTTCTAAACTTCCTTCCGAAAACGGCGGCTTCCTCCAGGTTGCAGGTATTTCTTACACCATCGATATGAACGTTGATTCCACCGTTGTTGTCGACGAAAACGGAACCTTCGTTGAAGTTGCTGGCGAACGCAGAGTTAAAGACGTTATGGTCGGCGGCGAGCCCATCGATCCTGCAAAGACCTACGTTCTTGCAAGCCATAACTACATGCTCAAAAACGGCGGCGACGGCTTCTGCATGTTCCAGGACGACACCGTTATCCTTGACTGCGTAATGATCGACAACCAGGTCCTCATCAACTACATCGTTGAAGTTCTCGGCGGCGTAGTCGGCGAAGATTATTCCGACGTTTACGGTCAGGGCAGAATCACTGTTATCGAAAAACAGTAATCTTTAAAACAAAACAAAAAAAGCGGTCCGCTCTGCGGACCGTTTTTTTTTATAAATAAAAATTGTAACAATAAATCAAAAGGGAAGACCCGCCCAAACTTGACAATATATGCCTTTTAATGATAAACTTAATAAGTATTTCAGGGAATAAAACGGCGGAAAAAAGCCGAAAATTCCAAAAGATAATTAAAAAGGACGGAAACCAAAAATGATTTATCTGCTTTATCTTGTAGTTGCCGCTCTGGTAACCTTCATGTCTATCAAAGCATCCGAATACGTCGATATGCTCGATAAAACCACTTCTCTTTCCGGTGCGTTCCTCGGCGGAATTCTTCTTTCTGCGGTAACCTCTCTTCCGGAACTTTTCACCAGCATTTCTTCCACTCTTTTGCTTGACCAGCCCGGTCTTTGCATCGGCAATATCCTCGGAAGCAATATCTTCAACTATGCAATGCTCAGCTTCTTTATCCTTACCGCTGTGGTAAAATTTGCAAAATGTGACCTTTCCAAGATCCATTTTATAGTTGCTGTTTCCGTAATCTCTATGGGCGGACTCATCCTTTGCAACAAATACGGCTTCCTTGCATTCGATATCGGCAACGTAAGCGTAACTTCCATTCTCATCATCCTTCTTTACGTTCTTACCGTATGGGTAATGTACAAAAGGGGCGGCACTTCCGAAGGAAGCGACGATGACGAAAACCCCGTAACCCTTACCATAAAACAGATCATCACCAGATTCACCATTGTAAGCGTCGGTATCGTCGTTTTCAGCGTTATCCTTACTTATATCACCGATGAACTCAGCGTCCGTCTTAACCTCGGCAAAACCGTTGCAGGCTCACTCTTCCTCGGCGTTGCAACTTCTCTTCCCGAAACCGCTTCCACCTTCACTCTCTTCAAAATCAAAAACTATGATATCGCCGTTGGCAATATCGTAGGTTCCTGCCTCTTCAACTTCACAATTCTTTCCGTTGCAGATTTCTTCTATCGCGGCGGCGGAATCTATAATATCGCAGATGCTTCCACCATGAACCTCATCATCTTCGCTTCCGTTGCTTCTGTTCTTGCGGCAATCCTTATGAAATTCCGCAACAAAGCAACCGCAGTTATCTGCCCGGTGGGAATCATCGCATGCTATATCGCATTCCTTGCTCTTTGATTTTTAAAATGAAAACAAAAAAGCCGCTCCGAAAGGAGCGGCTTTTTATTTTATTTTTATTCAACAATAAGGTCTGCGGTTTTTCCTTTTACCAAAGGCAAAAGGTCTTTGGGTGCAATTTCGACTTGTCTTCCTATCTTTCCGGCGCTGACTGTAACAGTTTCAAGATCGAGCACCGCTTCATGGAAAACGGTGGGGAAGAGTTTTTTCATTCCGATGGGGGAACATCCGCCGTGAATGTAACCGGTAAGACCCAGAAGGTCAGCCGAAAGTACCATGGCTACGCTTTTCTCACCGACCGCCTTTGCGGCTTTTTTATAATCGAGCCTTGCCGCGCCGGGAACAACAAAAACGTAAAAATTTCCGCCGCCGGCTTTTAGCACAAGGGTCTTATAAACCTCACTCACGTCTTTTCCAATAAGTCCCGCAACGGTAACCGCGTCGCAGGGTGCGCCTTCCTCATACTCAAAAGCATGGGGGATATAGGCGACCTTTTTCTGGTCAAGAATACGCATAACGTTGGTTTTGTCGTCGTTCTTTTTCAAAAAAATCACACCTCGGTCAAGTCAAAATCCTCACCAACAAAGGTGGAAAAACCGCCATAAGCCGCTTTTTCAACGTCATCCAGGGAATGAACGGTATAAGCGCAAAGGCGGGTGCCGTAATAACGGCAAAGAAGGAATCCAAAGGTCTTATCTTCAAAATTATAAGAGATAAAGTCGGGTTTTGCGGCATAGTTGGTCATAAGGTTGGCAAGGGCAAAACCGATAAAACCTTTTACACCAAGGTGATTTCTTCCGGCAGAAAGCTGACCGCGAATAACTTCCGGGTGGTTCTTTTTGAACCATTCAAGAACATAGGGGTTAAAGCTTATAACGTTGAAATCGCCTTTGTAATCTTTAAGATGCTCAAAAACCCCTTCAAGAAAAACCGGGTCATAAGAAGCATCGGGGGTCTTTATCTCACACGAAACCGGAACGTCACCGAGAACTTCAAGAACGTCTTTAAAGAGCGGTATCTGCTCCTCAGAACCGTTAAGGCGAAGCTCGCAAAGTTCGTCATAGCAAAGCTCGGAAAGGGCTTTGTCGACCCCACAGACACGTTTAAGGCTTATGTCGTGGAATACGACTATCTTTCCGTCCCTGGTGGGCTGAACGTCAAGTTCGACCCCAAGACCGTGCTCGGCGGCTTTTTTAAAAGCGGGAATACTGTTTTCCGGAATTCCTTCGCCGTGAAAACCCCGGTGGCAATAAGCGGCCGGAAGTTCAAAAAAGCGGAACTTGTTAGGGGTGGTAAGATAAACAAAAGCGCAGCCAAGCGCAAGAAAAATTATGATGAGCACCATGATAACGGCGGTGAGCACGGGATTATTCATCAGTCGTCGCCTCCGACGTCAAGAGCTTCAAGTTTATCCTTGGGCTGAACGGGTTTGCTGTCGCCGTGTTTTACCTGCATAAGCATCGCAAAAGCGATAAGTTCGGCAGCCACAGCATAGGGGAAGAGAACTCCGTAGTTATCGAGTTTTTCCATAAGGAAACCGGCAATCATAGGGGTTATTATCTGTGCGGACATGGAAGCGGTGTAATAATAACCGGTGTATTTGCCGATGTCGCTGCCCTGGCTCATTTCCCAGATAATGGGGAAGGTGTTAACGATAACGCAAGCATAACCGCAGCCGATGATTACAAAGAACGGGATAAGGAAAAGTCCTGCGCTTCTGAAGAAAGACATGATAAGGAAGCAGGAAGCCATTACGCAAAGACCGATCATAACGGCTTTTTTGCGTCCGAATTTGGTTGCAATCATACCGGAAGGAATATAAAAAGCGATGGAAGAAACGGTTGCAACCATAAGATAGTTTGCAAAGCTTCCGCCCTGAACTTCAAGGAAGTTGGTCATATAAAGGCTGAAGAAAGTGGTTACGGCGTTATAACCGATGAAGAAGAAAGCAACGGTGCCGAGCATGAAAAGAAGGCTTTTAAGGACCTCTTTCGGCATTTTTTTGCCTTTGGAATGTTCCGCGTTAAGTTCGGCTTCGGTGCTTTCATAACCGCCGGTCTCTTCCATTTCTTTAACAAGTTTGTTTTCGCGAACGGTAAGAACAAGAATGATGACAGCGCCAATCATGATTCCGGCGATGATAGCAAAAATGGGGAAGTAGTTGGGTTTTCCCTCTTTGGGAACAAGAACGCTGATGAGTGCAAGAGAAATAACGCCGCCAACCGCACCCATAAGGTTGATGACCGCGTTGCCTTTGCTGCGAAGCTTTTTGGGAGTTACGTCAGGCATAAGAGAAACTGCAGGAGAGCGGTAAGTTGCCATTGCAAGAAGGGTAAGTCCGAGGCAAAGAGCAAAACCAAGAAGGTTTTCGGTGTTGTCAAAATAAGGAAGGAACAGCATGCTGATAACGGAAACAATGGTTCCGAAGATGATGTAAGGGGTTCTTTTTCCGAGAGGAGTGTGGGTTTTGTCGGAAAGGGAACCGAAAAGCGGAAGCATTACAAGAGCAAGCATGTTGTCTATTGCCATGATCTGGCCGGTGGCGGCTTCGCCGACACCGAAAGTGTTTTTAAGAATAAGCGGAATGATTCCGTCATATGCCTGCCAGAAAGTGCAGATGGAAAGGAATGCAAGACCCACAAGAAGGGTGCGTTTATAATTAAGTTTCATTTTTTGACCTCCAGTTATCAGTCAACGTCGCGGATAATTTCTTCGGGTTCATCGTCAAGACAGTCCGGATGACGAAGGATCCAGTCAAGCTGTTTAAAAGCGGTGGCATAATAATGTCCGTCGGTGATCCTTTCGTCGGAAACAACGGTGAAATCCACATATTTGTGTTTTTCAACGCTTCCGTCTTTCTGAACTTCAAGCTCGGTGCGTTTTGCACCAAAGGCGATGAAGATAGGGCAGGTTCCGAAGTTATAAAGGTGATGATAAATCGGCGGGATTCCGAGAGAGCCGAGGTTCGTTACGAACATGCTGCAATGGAAAGGCGAAGCCTGATGAATGATTTTGGGCATGATTCCAAAATAATCAAGAAAATCAACAAAAGCGATGAATGCGCGCAAAATAAGAGCGGGCATATAGTTGATGACCCTTGCGACGTTGTCGAAAAGGTTCGAGTCGCCTTCCTGTCTTGCCACTTCAACGGCCTTGTCCATTTTGTGATAAACGTCGTCGGCGGTGTCGCGGGGATTAAAAACCACTTTGATAGCTGATTCCTGCGCGTTGAGTTCCATGCTTTTTTTGACCATCATGCTTACGGTGATGTCCTCGCCCGCGGAATAAATGCGCTGACCGGCAACAAAGCGGTTCATAGCAGGTTTTTGAGAAACAAGTCTTACGTATGCCGCAAGAAGAACGTGAAGAAAACCGAAACCGGTAAGTCCGTCTTCACGGCGTTTTTTCTTTATGTAATTTTCGATTCTTCCAAGCTCAATGGAGCCGGAGAAAAGGTTGCATGCATCGTTCCTCGTTTTCATAATGAAAGGAACGATATAAGACATCGGCGACAAAGAACGAACACGATATCCGTCATAACGGTCGCCAAAGCGTTTTTTCCTTTTTTCCATAATAAAAATCCTTTCTGCGCCCCTCTGAAAATGCGCATATTATTAACAACATTATAACAGAAATTAATTAATAATTCCACAAAACCTGCTAAATATGTTGAAATAATTTAATCGTTTAAAAACGGCTTTAAAATGGGCATAAACAGTTGTAAAAGAACAAAAAACATGATAAAATAATTTATGTATGTTTTATTCCCTTTTGAGGAGGAAAATTAACAATGGATTATGAAAAACTTGCCCAGCTTCTTTTCCCCAAGGTCACCGAAACCGCTGAGGAAATCGAAGCCGGCTATCCCAAAAGAAACCTTCCCGAAGGCGCAAAAGTAACCCGAATCGCACCCAGCCCCACCGGCTTCATGCATCTCGGAAACCTTTTCGGCGCCATTACCGACGAACGCCTTGCACACCAAAGCGGCGGCGTTTTCTTCCTTCGAATCGAAGATACCGACGCAAAACGCGCAGTAGAAGGCGGCGTTGAAACCATTATCAACGTTTTTAAAAAATTCGGACTCAACTTTGATGAAGGCGCTCTCATCGACGGTGAAAAAGGTGACTACGGTCCTTATCGCCAGCGCCAAAGAGCTTCTATCTATCACGTTTTTGCAAAAAAACTTGTTGCCGAAGGCAAAGCTTATCCCTGCTTCTGCACCGAAGAGGACCTTGCCGCAATGAGAGAGCAGCAGGAAGCCGAAAAAGCCAACCCCGGTTATTACGGAAAATGGGCAGCACACCGCGATATGCCCCTTGAAGAAGTGGAAAAAGCCCTTGCCGAAGGCAAAGCCTGGGTACTCCGCTTCCGCAGCGAAGGCAGCGCAGAAAAATATCTTCACCTCAACGACCTCGTAAAAGGCAAAATCGATATGCCCGAAAACGACCAGGATATCGTCCTTCTCAAATCCGACGGCATTCCCACTTACCACTTTGCCCACGTTGTTGACGACCACCTTATGCAGACCACCCACGTTGTCCGCGGTGAAGAATGGCTTGCAACCTGGCCCATCCACGTACAGCTTTTCAGCGCCCTTGGTTGGAAAATGCCCAAATATGTCCACACCGCCCAGCTTATGAAAATGGACGGCGAAAGCAAGCGCAAACTTTCCAAACGCAAAGACCCGGAACTTGCACTTGATTTCTATTTCGAAGAAGGATATCCCGTTCCTTCCGTTATCGAATATCTTCTCACTCTCCTCAACTCCAACTTTGAGGAATGGCGCCTTGCAAACCCCAAGGAACCTTATGAGAACTTTAAATTTACCACCAATAAGATGAGCGTTTCCGGCTCTCTCTTCGACCTTGATA
Organism: Oscillospiraceae bacterium; assembly: GCA_017468365.1. GTDB lineage: Bacteria > Bacillota > Clostridia > Oscillospirales > Ruminococcaceae > UMGS1668. The sequence continues at coordinate 47,896 of JAFUIS010000013.1, forward strand.
AACTCCGCGACGTTTCCAAAAACGTTGTCGCAATGCTCACCACCGAAAAAGTATGGGAATACTTCTCCGACTGGGCAGAAAAATACGATAACGAGTTCTATCAGCTTCTTGCAAGAGACCCCGAATACGCAAAATCCATCATCTCCATCGGCCGCGGCGTTCCAAAACCCAGAAAGGATATCGCCGTATGGAGCGAAATGAAGGAATATATGGCTTTCTTCTATGATGAACTTTTCATCGAAGGAAAACAGTATCCGGAAAACATGAGCACCGAAGACATTGCCTCCGTGCTCAAAAATTACGTGAGCATCTATGATGAGCACGACGACCAGACCGAATGGTTCAACCGCATCAAAGAGCTTTCCGTTTCCATGGGCTATGCCGCATCTCCCAAAGAATATAAGCAGAACCCCGATGCATTCAAAGGCCATGTAGGCGATATTTCCGCCGTAATCAGAATGGCCGTCACCGGAAGAGTCAACAGCCCCGATATGTTCACCGTAATGAACATTCTCGGAAAAGAAAAAGTCACCGAAAGACTTGAAAATGCTCTTGCCGCTCTTTAATAAAAAACTTTCAAAAATAAACGAAAGGATATCTACCATGCCTGAAGAAGTAGTATCTAACTTTATACATGACATAATCGATAAGGATCTTGCGGAAGGCTTCAATACCGAAGTCCACACCCGTTTTCCTCCGGAACCCAACGGCTATCTTCATATCGGTTCCGCAAAGGCTATCTGGATAAACGCTTCCACCGCGGAAAAATATCACGGCAAGTTCAACCTTCGCTATGACGATACCAACCCCGCAAGAGAAGACGACGAATATGTCCAGAGCATTCTTCGCGATATCCGTTGGCTCGGCTATGAACCCAACGGCGGAATCTTCTATGGTTCCGACTATTTTGATAAATGCTATGAATTTGCGGAAAAACTTATAATCGACGGCAAAGCATACGTTGATGACCTTACCCGCGAAGAAATGCAGGAATACCGCGGCACCGATGCCGGAAAACCCAGCCGCCCCAGCCCTTACCGCGACAGAACTCCTGAAGAGAACCTTGACCTCTTCCGCCGTATGAAAGCCGGCGAATTTGAGGACGGTTCCAAAACTCTCCGTGCAAAAATCGACCTTGCAAGCCCCAACATGAACATGCGCGACCCGGCAATTTACCGTATCAAACGCGCAACCCACCACCGCCAGGGCGACAAATGGTGCATCTATCCTCTTTATGACTTTGCACACCCCATTCAGGACGCACTTGAAGGAATTACCTATTCCTGCTGCTCCATCGAGTTTGCAAACCACCGTCCTCTTTATGACTGGGTTGTCGAAAACGTCGGTTTTGTTCATCCCCGTCCTCATCAGTATGAATTCGCACGCCTCAACGTCACCTATACCGTAATGAGCAAGCGCTACCTTCGCGAACTCGTTGAAAAAGGTATCGTTGACGGTTGGGACGACCCCAGAATGCCCACCCTTTCCGGCATGAGAAGAAGAGGTTATACCCCTTCCTCCATCATCGAATTCGTAAAGACCGCCGGCGTTTCCAAAGCGGATTCCCTTGTTGCGGTGGAACTTCTTGAACATTGCATCCGTGATGAACTCAACTATTCCGCAACCAGAAGAATGGCAGTTATCGACCCCGTAAAAGTTGTCGTTACCAACTATCCGGAAGATAAGACCGAATATTTCGAGATCGCCAACAACGTAAACGATCCCGAAGCCGGAAGCAGAAAAGTCGAATTCAGCCGCGAACTTTATATCGACCGCGAAGACTTTGCGGCAGTTCCGCCGCCCAAATTCTTCCGTCTTAAACCCGAAGGCGAAGTTCGTCTTATGGGCGGATATATCGTAAAATGCCAGGATTTTGATATCGACGAAAACGGAAACGTAACCGAGATCCGCGTTACCGCAGACCTTGAAACCGGAAACGGAATGCCTGTTGACGGAAGAAAAGTAAAAGGCACCATCCATTGGGTCAGCGCAAAATCCGCAATCGAAGCAGATGTTCGCATGTACGACCGTCTTTTCACCGAAGCCAACATGGTCACCCTTCCTGAAGGAAAAGAATATAACGATTATCTCAATCCCGATTCCGTCAAGGAATATAAAAACGCAAAGCTCGAAGCTTCCCTTGCCGAAGCAGGAGAAAACGAGCGCTTCCAGTTTGTCCGCACCGGATATTTCATCCGCGACAGCAAGGACGCAAACTGCTGGAACAGCATCGTTCCCCTTAAAGAAAGCAAAACCAAATAAAAAAACAATAAAAAAGCACCGCGTTGCGGTGCTTTTTTTATTTTAAAGCGAAAGATTTGTGTTATAATATCGTTCTTATATATTGAGAAAGCTTTCAGGAGTTTTTGAAGAAAAGGAGGTGTTTTGTTGCAGGATAGGGAAATTGTTGAACTTTATCTTAAAAGGGAAGAGCAGGCGCTTGAAAAAACCGCCGAAAAATATAAAAATTACTGCGTTTCAATTGCGGAAAGAATCCTTGGAAGCAGGGAAGACGCGGAGGAAATCTGGAACGACGTTCTTTCCGCCGCCTGGAATTCAATTCCGCCGAATGAACCGGAACACCTTGATTTATACCTTGGAAAAATCGCAAGAAACGCGGCTCTTAAAAAATTTGAAACCGAAAAAGCAAAAAAACGTGACTGCGGAATTAAAATTCAGCTTGATGAACTTGCGGAATGTATTCCCACACCGCTTTTTGAAGAACAGGCAGATTTGATTGCTCTCCGGGACGTTTTAAACGCCTTTTTAACGAAACTTCCGAAAGAACAAAGAAATATCTTCCTGAGAAGATACTGGCTTTGTGAAGGAGTAAAAGATATCGCAAAGCGGTTTGGATATTCCGAAAATAAAATTTCGCTTATCCTTTTCCGAATAAGAAAATGCCTTAAAAAAGAACTTGAAAAGGAGGACCTCGATATATGAACGAAAAAGACCTTATGAAAGCAATGAACGATATTGACGAAAGCCTTTTTGATTTTGAAGAAAAAAAGAGAAAACCTCTTAAAGGAAGCTGGAAAGCACTTATTGCCGCGGCCCTTGTCATGGCTTTTTCCGTAACCGCCTATGCAATCGGAACTATCACAACTTCTTATAAAACAAAAGTTATTGATGGCGAAGGACTGTGGAAACTTTATTACGGCGATATTGAGGAAGCGGAATTCTATGAAATGACCGTTGAATATCAGCTTGAACCCCAAAAGGTCAGCAAGGAATTTTATAATGACTGCGTCGCGGCGCTTAATTATGAATATGAAACTATTCGGTATACCTGTAAAGAACACGAGAACAAAGAGTTTGTCCTTCCGGAAGGGGAAAAACTTTGGGCTTCGCTGGATTTTTATTTTGACGAAACAGATGAGAAAAACAATTATTCCGTTGATGAGCTGGAAGAATATATGGGAATTGAATTCTGCCTTGGTGACGAAATAAGAGATGGAATAAACTATCTTGCAGAGAAAAGAAAAGCAAAAAAGACTTCGCTCTGGCCCTGCAGCATAAGCATGACCGGTAAAAAGGTGAGCGAAGCCGAGGGTGGGTTTGTTCCTCTTTCTGCAACAATAAGCTTTATTGTGGATTACGACGGCAAAGGCAACTTTGTTTACGCATATACCTATATCTCTCTTTCCGAAGAAAAAACAACCGCAACATCCGTCTGGAATTCCTATGAAAAAGAGGGAAAATGGAAGGAAAAAATCATAAAAACCGATTCCGGAAAAGATATTTATTTCATCCATAATAGCCCCGAAAAAGGTTTCCGTTCAAGCGCAAAAGCCTTTTGGACCGAAGACGGAATCGGCTATGAAGTTTACGCCGCCATGGCCTACGACTGGGAACACAAAGCCGAAGCGGTAAAATATCTTAAACCTTTCATCGAAAATATTAAATAATTTGCAACAAAAAGTAAAATTTCGCCGAAATTCTACAAAAAGTAAAGAAAAACCGCCGAAAACGGCGGTTTTTCTTTTTTTATTCCAATTCAAATTCACTTTCCGCTTCAAGCTGGGCAAGGTGCTCGTCATAAGCCGCAAGAACGGCATCTTCCAAAAGCTTTCGTGCTTCGGGAGTAATGGGGTGAACTACGTCCCTGAAAATCCCGCCTTCGTCCTTTCTGCTGGGCATGGCAACAAAAAGCCGCTCCGGACCGGAAATAACTTTAAGGTCATGCACCGCAAGGTCGTGGTCAATGGTCACCGAAACAAGCGCCCTTAATCTTTCGTTTTCATAAATTTTTCTGATGCGAATATCCGTGATGTTCATTTTAAAAATCCTCCGAAAATGTTTTGCAAAAGGATTATTGGAGCTTTTTTTATCTTTATGCGCCGCCTTTGAAAAAAACATGTTTCTTTTTTTCGCGATTGGTTGTATAATATATAAGGATTATTCTGCGGCAAAGCCGCAAACTGTGAAGGGGCGAAACGCTATGACAGTTGACGAAAATATTCTTAAAGATAAAAAACACCTTCATTTCATCGGTATCGGCGGTTCGGGAATGTTCCCCATGGTCCAGATACTCCATAACGAAGGCTTTTACATAACCGGTTCCGACAACAACGAAACCGAAACCACCAAAATCGAACGCAAAATGGGAATCGAGGTCATTTTCGGTCAAAAAGCCGAAAATATCGAAGGCGCAGACCTTATAGTTTATACCGCCGCAATAATGGCGGATAACCCCGAGCTCATTGCCGCAAAAGCTTCCGGCGTTCCCTGCCTTGAAAGAAGCGAAATGCTCGGAATTCTTTCCCGAAGATATAAAAAAGCTATCTGCGTCGCCGGAACCCACGGAAAAACCACCACCAGCGGAATGATTGCCCAGGTGCTGCTCGAAGGCGGCTTTGACCCCAGCGCGTTCATCGGCGGAAAGGTAAAAGCCCTTGGCGGAAGCGGAAGAGCAGGAAAAAGCGACATCTTCGTTGTCGAAGCCTGTGAATTTGTGGATACCTTCCTCAAGCTTTCCAACGATATCTCCGTCATCCTCAATATCGATAACGACCACCTTGACTATTTCGGCACGATTGAAGGCACTATCAAATCCTTCCGCAAATTTGCCGAAAACAGCACCGGCGCCCTTATCGTAAACGGCGACGATCCGAACACCATGAAGGCTGTCGAAGGTCTGGACAAAGAGATAATCACCTTTGGCTGGAGCGAAACCAACGATTATTGGGCAAAAGACGTTCACAAACTCGGCGGTGCCCGTTCCGGCTATACCCTTATGCATAAAGGCGAAGCCATTGCCAAAATCGAACTCACCATTCCCGGAAGACACAATATCCTCAACTCCATTGCCTGCGCCGCCGCCTGCATCTACGTCGGCATGGCGCCCGAACAGGTCGCGGAGCATATAGATAAATTCCCGGGAGCGGGAAGACGCTTTGAAATCCTCGGCGAAGTTAACGGTGTAACAATTGCCGATGACTATGCACACCACCCCACCGAGCTTGAAGCAACTCTCCGCGCCGCAAAAGATATGGACTTCAACGAAGTCTGGGCGGTTTTCCAGCCGTTTACCTATTCCAGAACGGCGCTTCTGATGGACGATTTCGCAAAAGCTCTTTCCGTAGCCGACCATGTGGTCATGAGCGAAATAATGGGCAGCCGCGAAAAGAACACCTATAACGTATACACAAAAGACCTTGCGGAAAAAATTCCAGGAAGTGTCTGGTTCAATACCTTTGAAGAAATGGCGGAACACACCCTTGCCAACGCAAAACCCGGCGACCTTGTAATAACCCTCGGCTGCGGCGACGTTTATAAATGCGCCTATATCATGGCCGGCATAAAATAAGGAGGACGAAAAGATGAAACCCATTCCGAGACTTGCGGACGATATGAGAATTTATCTTGCTACCGAAAAAATGGAAAACCAGGAAATTCTCGAAACCCTTCTTGAAAGCAGGGAAGACTCCGAAGCCGCGCTTATGACTGCCCGCCAGAAAGTAAGCGATATTTTCATGAGCTATATCCTTCCCGCAGAAAAAGCCGCAAGAACCAACAAGCTTGACCACGACGGATTTTTTGCCCTTCTTCTCAAGCTTACCGAAAAATATCCCAAAGATTGGCGCGAGCTAAAAGGAAAATATAATGCCGACGGAATTACAAAGCATGACGACCGTCTCGATGCAATGATCGATAAATACGAGGAACTCTCTACCGTTTTCCAGACCATGATCGACGAAGCGAAAGAATAATTTGTGCCGAAAAAACCAAAGGGAACGCCGTCTTCGGCGTTCCCTTGTTTGGTTATAAAGAGGTGATTTCGTGAAAACCTATATAGATTCCATTGGAATCCACAACGACATAGACGAAAATTCGTATCTGGCGCATCTTCCGGCGATTAATTTTCTTGCAAAAGGCGAAAAGCTGGATACTTCCGCTCCGGTAACGATTTTTGTGGGCGAAAACGGCACCGGAAAATCCACCCTTCTCGAAGGAATTGCCGCCGCCGTCGGATTCAACCCCGAAGGCGGATCGCGAAACTTTAATTTTTCTACGGAAAACACCCATTCAAAACTTTTCGAGTCCATAAGCTTTGTAATAAGAGCCTTTCCGAAGGACGGCTTTTTTCTCAGGGCGGAAAGTTTTTATAACGTTGCAAGCTATATTGACGAATTGGATAAAGGAATCGGCGGACCCAGAATAATTGACAGCTACGGCGGCGTTTCGCTTCACGAACAGTCCCACGGCGAAAGTTTTCTTTCCCTCATACTGAACAGGTTCTGCGGAAAAGGTCTTTACCTCATGGACGAGCCGGAAGCCGCACTTTCGCCCCAAAGCATAATGACTCTGATTGCGAAAATGGGCGTGCTTATCGAAGAAGATTCCCAGTTCATAATTGCCACCCATTCTCCGATGTTAATGGCTTTTCCGGGGGCAAGGGTCTATGAATTTTCCGAAAGCGGTATAGAAGAAAAAGACTACCGCGAAACCGAGCATTTTCAGCTTATGAAAAGCTTTATGCAAAACCCCGAACGCATGATGAAATATATCCTTGAAGATGAATGACAAAAAAACCACCGCCCTTTGGGCGGTGGTTTTTATTTTCATAAAATTATTATTCTTCCTCTTTTTCTTTTTCGACCATGGTCTCTGCGCCAAGAAGGAATTTGTCCGCAAAGGTAAGAAGATAGCCTTTTCCGGGTTCAAAATCCATGCCGGCAACTTCAAGGTTTACGTTGAAGTGGGGAATATTGATGCACATTCCGCTCTGGGGTTCCGCAAAAACAAGGGTGCCTTCGCCGTAGCGGACGAATTTAAGAAGCACTTCCATGGTGTCGAGGATCTTGTAAAGAGGACAGGACGGCCAGTAATCGATATCATCGATGTTTGCATCATACATGCCGTGGTCGATCATGTCTTCAACAAGAAGAAAAACGGCGTTTTTGGTCGAGTCTGCGGTGATTCCGCGGACGATATTCGGGTGTTTGTTATAAAGAATAAGAGTACCCTCTTTAAGTTCGTCGGAAGGTTTCATTTGTGTTTCTCCTTTCGGTGCTCAAAATCAATAACGAAGCTTAATGGCTACCCAACCGCCATGCTCAAGCCTTTTTTCGGTGATAAAGCCTGCTTCGTGACAAGCGTTTTCAACCTCGTCTGCGCGGGTATCGATGATTCCGGAAACGATGAGCACGCCGCCTTTGAGGAGATAATTTTTAACGGTGCTCAAAAGTCTGATGATGATGTCCGCAACGATGTTTGCAGTAACTATCTCAAACTGTCCGTGAACTTTGTCGGTAAGGTCGCCGCAAACGAATTCGGTCCTGTCCGAAACCTCGTTGATTTCTGCGTTTTCGTTTGCAACTTTTACCGCAACGGGGTCGATGTCAACGCCCAGTGCGGAAGGTGCGCCGAGAAGAACGCCGCCGACGGAAAGGATTCCGCTTCCGGTGCCGACGTCAAGAATGCGTGTCTCGGGGGTGACGCATTCTTCAAGGAGTTCAAGGCAAAGGCGGGTGGTGTCATGGGTGCCGGTGCCGAAAGCCATGCCCGGGTCAAGACGCATCTGAACGTCGTTGCCGCTGGGGGTGTATTCTTCCCAGGAAGGGGTGACGACAATGCGTTTTCCGATGCGCTGGGTGTGATAATACTGTTTCCAGTTGTTTGCCCAGTCTTCTTCGTTTACGCCGACAACGGTTATTTCATGTTCAATGCCCTCTGCTTCAAGACGTGCGTTGATGAATTCAACGCATTCAAGAGCGGCCTTTTCCTGTTTGATATAAACGTGGATAAGGGAATGAGTGCGGTCGCGGTCAAGAAGTTCCTGCTCGATAAGGTCAACGTGGGCTATGTTCCATACAACGTTTTCAAGGTCGCTGTAATCCTCGACATAAATTCCCATGTCGGCAATAACGGTGCAAATGTCGCTTGCACGTGCAGTATCTTCGGTTTTAACTTTTACTGTAAGCTCGTTCCAGGTTTCCATTTTAATCTCCCTTGAATGCGTCTTTTATTTTATCGAAGAAACTTTTGCGTTTGGCATAGTTTTTATCTCCGGTGGAGGAATCGAAGTCTTTAAGAAGGTCTTTCTGCTTGGAAGAAAGGTTGGTGGGAACTTCGATGTTTACTTTTACGTACTGGTCGCCGCGTCCGCGGTTGTTAACGTAGGGAACACCTTTGTTGCGAAGGCGGAAGGTGGTTCCCGGCTGAGTTCCTTCGGGAACATTGTAAGAAACCTTTCCGTCAATGGTGGGAACGATTATCTCGTCACCGAGAACGGCCTGGGCATATGTTATCGGAACGTCAACCCAGATATCGAATCCCTCGCGCTGGAAGATGGGGTCTTCCCTGACAAGAACGGTGACGTTAAGGTCGCCGGTGGGACCGCCGTTGGTGCCTTCGTCGCCCTGTCCGCGAACCACAAAAGTCTGGCCGTTGTCAATGCCTGCGGGAATATCAACGGTTATCTTTCTGCTGTGGCGAACTCTTCCCATGCCGTTGCAGGATTTGCAGGGGTCGTTTATGACTTTGCCCTTACCGCCGCAGCGGGGACATGCCTTAACGGTCTGGATAACGCCGAAAGGACTGCGCTGCTGAACTCTTACCTGACCGCTGCCGCCGCAATCGGGACAGGTTTCGGGCGAAGTGCCTGCTTTTGCGCCGGTTCCTCCGCAATCCGCACAACGTTCAAGGCGCTGAATGGGAATATCCTTTTTACAGCCCTTCACAGCCTCCATGAAGGAAAGCTGGATGCGTACCTGAACGTCGTTGCCGCGAATAGGACCGTTGGGATTGCGGGTCTTTGTGGAGCCTCCGAAACCGAAACCGCTGAAAATATCGCCGAAGATATCGTTGAAATCGCCGAAATCTCCGTGGGCATACTGCTGATATCTTTCATATCCGCCCTGACCGCCGCCGTAGGAAGGATCGACTCCGGCGTGGCCGAATTGGTCATAACGGGAACGTTTCTGTTTATCTGAAAGGACTTCGTAGGCTTCGCCTACTTCCTTGAATTTGGCTTCTGCGGTTTTATCATCCGGGTTAAGGTCCGGGTGATATTTTTTTGCCATTTTGCGGTAGGCCTTTTTTATTTCGTCATCGCTTGCGCCTTTTTCAACGCCGAGGACTTCATAATAATCGCGCTTATCCGCCATTTTTGCACCACCTTACTTTTCTGTGTGTATAGCACTTTCTGCGCAGAGGAAAAACCCCCTGCGCAGAAGGAAAGATCATCTGATTATGCGGTTTTATCAAACCTCTTTGTAATCTGCGTCAACATAACCGTCGTCGCCGCCGTGGTTTCCGCAATCACCGCAGTTTCCGTCACAACCGGGCTGTGCACCCATGTTGGGATCGCCGCCCTGGTTTGCCTGCTGGTAAACTTTTGCGGAAACTTCATAGAATTTTTCTTCAAGAGCTTTCTGTTTTGCCTTGATGTCTTCGATGTTGTCGCCTTTAAGAGCTTCTTTAAGGTCGCCTATTTTTGCTTCAAGACCGGATTTATCGTCTGCACCAAGTTTGTCGCCAAGGTCTTTGATGGTCTTTTCAGACTGATATACCATCTGGTCTGCAGCGTTTCTGGTGTCGATCTCTTCACGGTGTTTTTTGTCCTCTGCAGCAAACTGCTCGGCTTCTTTAACAGCTTTTTCGATATCCTCTTTGCTCATGTTGGTGGAAGAGGTGATGGTGATGTGCTGTTCTTTGCCGGTGCCAAGGTCTTTTGCGCTTACGTGAACGATGCCGTTTGCGTCGATGTCGAAGGTTACTTCAATCTGCGGAATACCTCTGGGAGCGGGCATGATGCCGTCAAGATGGAACATACCGAGGGTCTTGTTGTCTCTTGCCATTTCGCGTTCACCCTGAAGAACGTGGATCTCAACGGAGGTCTGGCCGTCTGCAGCGGTGGAGAAGATCTGGGATTTTTTAGCGGGAATGGTGGTGTTTCTGTCGATGATCTTGGTGAAAACTCCGCCAAGGGTCTCAAGACCAAGGGAAAGAGGAGTTACGTCAAGAAGAACAAGACCTTTTACTTCGCCGGAAAGAACGCCGCCCTGAATTGCTGCACCGATTGCAACGCATTCGTCGGGGTTGATGCCTTTGAAAGGATCTTTGCCGGTGATGTTTTTAACTGCTTCCTGAACAGCGGGAATTCTGGAAGAACCGCCGACGAGAAGGATTTTGTCAAGGTCAGAGGCTTTAAGGCCTGCGTCGGAAAGTGCCTGGCGAACCGGTCCCATGGTTGCTTCAACAAGGTCTGCGGTGAGTTCGTTGAATTTTGCTCTGGAAACATTTACGTCAAGGTGTTTCGGGCCGGTTGCATCAGCAGTGATGAAGGGAAGGTTTACGTTTGCCTGGGTCATGCCGGAAAGCTCGATTTTGCATTTTTCAGCAGCTTCTTTAAGTCTCTGCATTGCCATTTTGTCGCTGCGAAGATCGATGCCGTTTTCCATTTTGAACTGGTCTGCAAGATAGTTGATAAGTCTGTCATCAAAGTCGTCGCCGCCGAGACGGTTGTTACCTGCGGTTGCAAGAACTTCCTGAATGCCGTCGCCCATTTCGATGATGGAAACGTCGAAGGTACCGCCGCCAAGGTCATAAACCATGATTTTCTGGTCGTCTTCTTTGTCTGCGCCGTAAGCAAGAGCTGCTGCGGTGGGTTCGTTGATGATACGTTTTACTTCAAGACCTGCGATTTTGCCTGCGTCTTTGGTTGCCTGGCGCTGTGCGTCGGTGAAGTATGCGGGAACGGTGATAACAGCTTCGGTTACGGGTTCGCCAAGGTAAGCTTCAGCGTCTGCTTTAAGTTTCTGAAGTACCATCGCGGAAATTTCCTGAGGAGTATAACCTTTGCCGTCGATGTTTACTTTGTAATCGCTTCCCATGTGACGTTTGATGGAAGTGACGGTTCTTTCAGGGTTGGTTACAGCCTGGCGTTTTGCAGCCTGACCGACAACGCGTTCACCGGTTTTGGAAAAACCGACAACGGAAGGGGTGGTTCTTGCACCTTCGGGGTTGGGGATAACGACTGCTTCGCCTGCTTCCATAACAGCTACGCAAGAGTTGGTAGTACCAAGGTCAATACCGATAATTTTTGCCATAATATATTCCTCCAATAATGATAAGATTTAACAAGTTCGACTATTTAAAAGGTTTTGCCTGTTTTGACTTTTTTCAGTTTGCTACGGTTACCATGCTGAAGCGGATAACTTTGTCGCCGAGCATATAACCTTTTCTGTAACAATCGGTTATGGTGTTTTCTTCATAAGCGGGATCTTCGGTGTGCATAACAGCTTCGTGGAAGTTGGGGTCAAACTGTTCGCCCACGTCGGGAATGGCTTTAACGCCCATTCCGTCGAAAACCTCTTTAAGGGTGTTTTGGATAAGGCTGATGCCCTTTTTGAATTCCTCGTCCTTACATTCATAGTTAAGAGCTCTTTCAAAGCTGTCAAGAACGGGAAGAAGCTTTTTAACGGTGTCAGCGGTGGCGTCGCCGTAAATGGCGTCCTTTTCACGCTGGCTGCGTTTGCGGAAGTTGTCATATTCCGCAAGAGTGCGAAGGTGGTTGTTATAAAGCTCGTCTTTTTCGGCTTTCAGCGCTTCAAGTTCCGCTTTAAGCGCGTCGAGTTCGGAAACCTCGGTGGTTTCGGTCTGCTGTTCTTCTGTGGGGGTTACTTTTTCTTTATCCATTTTCATCACCTGTTTTTCTCTGATATGTTATAGAAAGCAGTGTGCCGAGTTTTTCAGCAAAATATTCAAGATGGGGAATAAGCCTTGAATAGTCCATTCTTACGGGACCTATAAGTCCGATGGTTCCGCAATCGTTTTCGCCGATGTTGAACCTTGCAACAAGAAGCGAACTTCCCATAAGCTGCGAAAGGCTGTTTTCTTTTCCGATAAAAACCGTGACGCCGGAAGGATTGTTTCCGATTACCGGTCCAAGTTCATCGCGCTTCGAAATAAGTTTCATTATTTCAAGCGCCCTGTCGGAATATTCATTGTAAGTCAAAAGCTTTTCGCGTCCGCCAAGGTAATACTGTCCGTCATAAACCTCTTTGCAAAGTTCATAAATTCCGACGATGAGCGGATTGAAAACGTTCGAGTAATCACCAAGCTGAACAGAAACGGCGGTAACGAATTCCGCGCTTATGTCTTTAAGGGTGTGTCCGCAAAAACGGTCGTTTGCAAATTTGCGGAAAAAATCCGCGATTCCGGTGTTCACCCTGAAACCAAGGCGGCAGACCTTGCTTTTTACAACGCCGTTGGAAGCAATGACCAGAAGTACCACCGTGCTTTCATCCGCAGGAACAATGTCGATATGTTCAACGGTGACGTAATGTGGGGTGGTGGTCATGGCGACCGTTGCGCAGCCGGTGTATTCCGCAAGGGCTTCGGCAGCGTCTGCAAGAAGCTTATCCGGGTCCGGGTCACCGATGTTGAAAAGAGCATCGATGCCGTCCTTTTCGTCCTCGGTAAGAGGTTTTACCCTCATAAGTCCGTCGATATAGGCTCTGTAACCGAGGTGGGAAGGAATCCTTCCTGCGGAAGTGTGGGGCTGTTCAAGAAAACCCATTTCAAAAAGCGCGGCCATTTCGTTTCTTACCGTTGCGGGTGAAACGCAGATTCCCGGAAATTCCGAAAGGGTCTTTGAACCCACCGGTTCGCCGGTGCGGATATAAGTTTCAACGATGGCTGAAAGGATTCGTTTTTTTCTGTCGTCAAATCTCATTTTTCTGCCGCGCCTCCTTTGATTCTTCTTTTAGCACTCATCTCTTACGAGTGCCAACAACTATATTATACATATATTTTTCCCTCTGTCAAGGGAAAACACAAAATATTCACAAATTTTTTAGCACTTTCTTCATTAGTCTGCTAATTACGTCGAAAATTATACCTTTTTCAAAGAATTATTTATATATAATTCCTTATTTAATAAAAAAAGCCGGGTCCAAAAAGGACCCGGCTTTGCGGTTCATATTAAAAATCATTCGCCGTCTTTAACTTCTTCTTCGGTAACAATAAGCTCGCCGCCGTAGTTTTCCTTGTTGTCGCGCTTGCTTACAATACCGTCGGAAATTTCATACATCTCTTCTTCTGCAAGTTTGTTGTCGCAGGTGAATTCGGCAAAGACCTGATAATTGTTTCCCTCGGAATCGTAATAATAAGAGGAAATACGGTAAGTGGAACCGTTGGTAAGCTTATCGGTATAAAGAGAAATATCGTATTCCATTCTGCTTTCGGTTTCGGGATCAATTCCGTGGCTGTAAATGGTGATAAACGAAACTTCCTCGGGGTTTCCCACAACGTACCATTCGCCGTCGTTTCCAAGCTCATGAAGCTGGAAAGTATCGTGGAAGAACATCATTTCGTCACAGCTGTTTTCCCAAACGCAGAAAACCTTTTTTTCGTCGCTGAAATAATATTTATACTCGGTTTTAAAGCTTACGCCTTCACTGGTTTCTTCATAATAAGATTCTGCTTTCTGCTTGCTGCAGCCGGAAAGAAGCAAAACAACGCAAAGAAGCATGATTAAAAGTTTTTTCAAGATATTAGCGTCCCTTCATAGTGGTTATAAAAGTTTCAAACCATATTATAACATATTAATAAAAATAAATAAAGAGCTTTTTATCAATATCCCAGATGTTCGCCTACAATAATAACTTTAATGCGGTTCGGAATTCGCTGATAGCTCAAAAGGGTGTAGCTGCAGCAAATTCTTGCCGGGGATTTGCAGTCCATACAAACTCCGGTTTCTGCGCAGGGAGTTTTGCAGCCAAGGCGCTTTGCGTTTGCCGGAGCCGCAAGATTGCGAAGGCGGTCTTCAGCCGCGGCAATATCGGTGACTATCTTGTTGGTTCCGGCAACAAGAATAACGTTCTTCGGTCCAAAGATTATGGGTGCAACGCGGGTGCCCGCGCCGTCAACGTTATAAATTTCGCCGTCTTCGGTGATGGCGTTTGCGCTGGCAAGAAAATAATCCGCAAAAAATGCTTCGCGTCTTGCCTTTTCAACCTCTTCCGGCGGAACAACGTGAGAATCGCAGTAATCATAATTTCCGTTTTCAAGCATGGAAATGATGCCCGTTTCGTGAAGGGTCCTTGAACCGCCCACTCTGCAAACGGAACCTTCCGGAATAAGGCTTTTCACAAGTTCAAGTGCCTCTGCGGAAGTTTTTACAAAATAAGCTTCCATTCTGTTTTTGCGAAGGTTTTCTGCGGTGCGCTCCGCGCGTTTTTCTTCGGTAAAAGCTACGTTTTTATCCATGGTGCTCATTCCTTTCCCAAAACAATGTCAACAAGTTCAAGGGGCCCTTTTATTATGTAATCCGCACCCGCTTCGCAAAGTTCCTCTTCACCGCCGTAACCGTAAAGGCAGCCTACGGCCACGGTTTTGTTTTCGTGAGCACCGATCATGTCCATATCTCTGTCGCCGACCATATATACGTGCTCAAGCTCCTCTTCCTTAACGCCAAGCCGCTCGAGCGAAAGCTTTATGATAGCCGGTTTGGTGTCAAGAGTCTTGTCAAGGGTTGCTCCGGAAACCACGTCAAAAAATTTGAGCATGCCGGTTTCTTCAAGGATAATTTTACATGCGTGCTCAGGTTTACAGGAAGCAAGCGCAATTTTGCAGCCGTGCTCATGAAGGGCGTTAAGCATTTCGTGAGTTCCTTCATAAGGAACGTTCTGGTGGATTCCGGTCACAAGGAATTTTTCACGGTATTTTGCAACAAGTTCCTCGCATTTTTCGCTGTCAAATCCATATTTTGCAAAGGTGTCGCGAAGGGGCGGACCTATGCAGCTGCGAAGTTTTTCCGGGTCGTTTTCTTCAAGTCCCACGGAAGCAAGAGCATATTTTATGCAGCTTGTGATTCCCTCATAAGGATCGTTAAGGGTGCCGTCAAGGTCAAAAAGAACGTATTTAGTCATGTTTTTCTCCCCAAGTTTAAGATAAAAGGCGTTTCAGTCGCTGAAACGCCTCAAAATCATTATTCTTCTTCTTTTTTAACAATGACGATGTGAAGCTCATCAAGGTTCTTCTGATCAACCTCGGTGGGACACTGGGTCATAAGTTCGCTTGCGGTCTGTACCTTCGGGAAAGCGATAACGTCGCGGATGGAAGGACGGTCAAGCATGAGCATTACCATACGGTCAAGGCCGAAAGCCATGCCGCCGTGGGGCGGTACACCGTATTTTTCAGCATCAAGAAGGAATCCGAAACGTGCCTGAGCAACTTCTTCGGAAAGACCGAGAGCCTGGAGCATCTTGTCCTGAACTTCGGTGTCGCTGATACGAATGGAACCGCCGCCGAGTTCACAGCCGTTGAGCACCATGTCATATGCTCTTGCGTAGCAGTCGCCGGGGTCGGTCATAAGTTTGTCCTCGTCGCCGAATCTGGGGCAGGTGAAGGGGTGATGTTTTGCCATCCAGCGGTTTTCCTCGTCGCTCCACTCGAAAAGCGGGAAGTCGGTTACCCAAAGGAAGTTATAGGTGCCTTTGGGAATAAGGTCAAGGCGTTTTCCAAGTTCAAGACGGAGTGCGCCGAGAGCATCAAAAACAATGTCGTTTCTGCTGTCCGCAACAATGAAGAGAACGTCGCCGGTCTCTGCGCCGAGTCTTTCGCGGATAGCGGTTTTTTCTTCCTCGGTAAGGAACTTCTCATAACTGGAAGTTTCGCCGTCAGGAGTAAGTCTGGTCCATGCAAGACCTTTTGCTTTATAAAGTTTTACGACCTCAACAAGTTTGTCGATTTCTTTTCTGGTGAAAACAGAAGCTGCGCCTTTTGCGTTGATTGCGCGGACGGAACCTTTTTCAAGAGCGCCGGCAAAAACTTTGAATTCACAGTTCTTAAGAAGGTCGGAAAGGTCGCAAAGTTCAAGTCCAAAACGGGTATCCGGTTTGTCGGAACCGAATCTTGCCATTGCTTCGTTATAGGTAAGTCTTTCGAAAGGAGTGGGAACGTCATAATTAAGAACGTCCTTGAAAACGCGTTTAACAAGACCTTCGTTAATGGTCATAACGTCGTTTTCGTCAACAAAGCTCATCTCCATATCGATCTGGGTAAATTCGGGCTGACGGTCAGCGCGAAGGTCCTCGTCGCGGAAGCATCTTGCAATCTGCATATATCTGTCGCAGCCGGACATCATAAGAAGCTGCTTATAAAGCTGGGGGCTCTGGGGAAGAGCATAGAAGCAGCCGGGATGCACACGGGAAGGAACAAGATAGTCTCTTGCGCCTTCGGGAGTGGATTTGATAAGGTCGGGGGTCTCGATCTCCATAAATCCGTTTTCGTCGTAATAATCGCGCGCGGATTTTACGATTTTGTGGCGCATCATAAGGATATTCTGCATTTCGCCGCGGCGAAGGTCAAGATATCTGTATTTAAGACGAAGGTCCTCTTTTGCGTTGCAGTTGTCGCTGACTTCAAAAGGAGGGGTCTGGCTTTTTGCAAGAATGAAAAGTTCGGTGACAAAAAGCTCAACAGCACCGGTGGAAATTTCGGTGTTGACGGATTCGCGTTTGCGGATAACGCCTTTTGCTTCAAGAACGAATTCAGCTCTTACGGAAGCTGCTTTTTCAAAAACTTCTTTGTCGGTGCCGTCGCCGAAAGCAAGCTGAAGAATGCCGCTTCTGTCGCGAAGGTCGATGAAGATAAGGTTGCCAAGGTCACGGGTCTTTTGTGCCCAGCCGAAAACTACGGCTTCCTGACCGATATGGCTTTCGTTGAATTCACCGCAATAAGCGGTGCGGTTATAACCGTTGATCATTTATATTCCTCCGATACGGATAATTTATCAGAAATTGATTTCAGGCGGGATGTTAAGGGGAGTAAGGTTGGAAACTCCTTCGCAAACAGCATCCTCCAGCGAACTGAAAACGTCGCCGAGTCTTGCGTCGTAAACATATTCGATAAGTTCGTCAAGTTCGACTTCCGCAGAACTTCCGTCGCCCATGTTTTTGATTTTTACTTTTCCTTCCTCAAGTTCGGAATCGCCGATTATGCAGGAAAGTTTTGCGCCGATTTTGTCGGCATATTTCATCTGTGCCTTAACGCTTCTTCCGCAAAGGTCACATTCGGCCTTAAAACCTTCCGCGCGAAGAGAGTTTACAAGATTTGCGGCTTCAATGCTTGCCTTGGTTCCCATGGAACCGATGTAAATATCGCAGGCGCCTTCTTCCGGGAAGGAAACTCCGGTGTTCTCCATAAGGAGAAGAAGTCTTTCAAGACCCATTGCAAAACCGATGCTGGGGGTCTTGGGTCCGCCAAGAAGTTCGATAAGACCGTCATATCTTCCGCCGCCGCAGACGGTTCCCTGGGAACCGATGTTGGTGCTGACGAATTCAAAAACGGTGCGGGTGTAATAGTCAAGTCCGCGAACAATGGTCGGGTTGACTTTGTACTCTATATCAAGGGCGTCAAGACGCTCTTTGAGTTCATCAAAATGTGCCTGGCAATCGTCGCAAAGATAATCGAGAATGACCGGTGCGTCCTCGCCGATTTTGTGACAGATGGGGCTCTTGCAGTCAAGAATACGCATGGGGTTGCGTTCAAGTCTGTCGCGGCAGGTTTCGCAAAGTTCCTCTTCGTGGCTGTGGAAATATTCCTTGAGAGCCTCGTTGTATTTAGCTCTGCATTCGGGGCAGCCGATGGAGTTTATCTCAAGCTCGATTCCTTCGATCTGAAGCTGGTCAAAAATCTGGCTGACCATGGCTATCATCTCTGCATCAGCCGCAGGGGAAGCGGCGCCCACAAGTTCCGCACCGAACTGGTGGAATTCGCGAAGGCGGCCTGCCTGGGGTTTTTCATAACGGAAGCAGCTGGTAAGATAGCTTACCTTTGCGGGAAGCGCTCCGTTGAGGATTCCGTGTTCGATAAGAGTGCGCATGCAGCCTGCGGTGCCTTCCGGACGAAGAGTGATGGAACGTTCGCCTTTATCAAGAAAGGTGTACATTTCTTTCTGAACAACGTCGGTGGAATCGCCTACGCCGCGTGCAAAAAGTTCGGTGTGTTCAAAGGTAGGAAAACGGATTTCCTTAAAGCCGAAAGTTTCGGCAACCCTCATGGCAGTTTTTTCAACGTGCTGCCATTTTGCGCTCTGGTCAGGAAGAACGTCCTGAGTACCTCTGGGCGCTTTAGTAAGAATAGCCATAGAAAATACCTCTTATATAATTCTGATTATAATAATCGAAAATAGTTATTTTAACTTATATTTTGTCAAAAACCGCATTATAAAGCCGTTTTATCAGTGAACAAGTTCTCTCCAGTCGAGGTCGCCGCGTTCAAGCGCGTGGATAAGAGCCTCGGCAGTGGCGATGTTGGTTGCAACGGGAATGTTGTGAACGTCACAAAGACGAAGAAGGGTAGTATAGTCCGCGTCGGGGTTCTGGTTCATGGGGTCGCGGAAGAAAAGAAGAAGGTCGATCTCGTTGCAGGCAATGCGGGAAGCAATCTGCTCACAGCCGCCGTGAGAACCGCTGAGGAATCTGGAAATTTTAAGTCCGGTGGAATCGGCAACAAGTTTGCCGGTTCTGGAAGTGGAACAGAGTTTATGTTTTCCAAGAATTCCGCAATAGGCGATGCAGAACTGGACCATAAGCTCTTTTTTGGTGTCCTGTGCAATGATTGCTATGTTCATAAGCAAAACCTCCTTTTATTTAATGCCTAAAGGAATATATTTACCGCGGATCCTTTCAGAGAGGTCGCGGAAAGTTTTATAGTTGGGGCTTTCGAATTCAAGGGGAACGCCGCAGTCCATGGACTTTCTTACAAAAGCGTCTTCCCAGATAACTCCGATGAGCTGAAGTTCGGAACCGTCGATAATTTCGTCAAGGTTATTTATGGGCGAAAGGTTCTTTGCCTTTTCGGGACAGCGCTCAATAACAAGTCTGCGCTCCTTCACTCCGAGAGAAAGAAGTTTGGCGCCGGTTGCTCTTGCACCGCGAATGGAAGAAGGGTCCGGGGTGGCAATAACGAGCGCCATGTCCGCAAAAGAAGCGGCGCTTTCAAAAATATCGCCCAATCCTGCAGGGCAGTCAAAAATGATATAATCAAAGTTTTTTCCAAGTTCGGAAACAACTTTTTTTATATCCTCTGCCGAAACCGAAACAGGTTTCAGCGAAGCGGGTATCAACGAAAGGTTTGGACAAAAACGGCAGTTATAAACGGCGTCTTTCGCTTCACATGAACCGCGAAGAATGTCGCCGAAGTCAAAAACAATCTCGTCCGTAAGACCAAGCGAAACGTCAAGATTTCGAAGTCCGCAGTCAAGTTCAAGAATGAGGACCGACTCTTTTCCTCCGGCAAGTGCCTCACCCAAAAAAACTGAAACGGTGGATTTTCCGGCGCCGCCTTTTCCAGAAGCAACAAGAATGTTTTTTGCCATTTTTTCACCCCTTTCCAATACTTATTCCATTTTATTTTACCATATAATCAATAAAGTTGCAATAAGACGAAAGCGGATTTTATCCGTCGCTTTGTGCACTTTTTGCAAGAAAAATCGCAAAACAAAATTCTTCGAAAAATCTTCGCTTTTAAAGAATTTTTTAAATTGCCGTCGTTTAAAAATCAAAAATACTATGCAGCCGGAATATTGCATTTTTTTGCCGTAATGCTATATTTTAGTTGCGGAAAACCGCAAAGAAAGTTTTGAAAAGAGGCTTAAAAAATGAATGGCGACGGAAAATTTACCGTTATTCTGGTAATTGCGGCAATTATAATTTCTTTCTTTATGGCTATGGCTGATGGCGGCGGTTCAAGTTCGAGCAGCAGCGAACCCTGGCGTGACCTCGGAGTTTCCGAAAGGGAATATAAACAGGTCTATAATTATTATAAATACGGCGAATGGTCTTAAACAAAAAAAACGGGCACCTTACGGTACCCGTTTTTTTATTGTCTTTAAATCAGCCCGGAGGCCAGCCAAGGTTTCTTCCGGCAAGAACGTGGAAATGAAGGTGAGGAACGGTCTGTCCAGCGTCAACGCCGTAGTTGGTTACAACGCGATAGCTTTCTATTCCCTGTTCCTTTGCGATTTTTGCGATTACCTCAAAGATATAAGCGACAATGCCGCTGTTCTCTTCGGTGATAACGCCTGCGCCGGTGATGTGCTCCTTGGGAATAACAAGAAAATGAGTAGGGGCCTGGGGGTCGATGTCGTTGAAGGCAAGAACTTTCTCGTCTTCATAAACTTTGCTGCTGGGAATGATTCCCGCGGCAATTTTACAGAAAAGGCAGTCTTCCATAAAGATAACGCTCCTTTCTAAAATATCCGAACGGGCGGATAGCATCCGCCCCTGCGGTTCAATTATTTGTTGATGAGAAGGGTTTCAACGATTTCTGCTGCGGAAGCAAGAGCATCGTCGATCATTTCGGGGTTTGCACCGCCCATTGCGCTGTCAGGTCTGCCGCCGCCGGAACCGCCTGCCATTGCGGCGATCTCTTTGACGATTTTGCCTGCGTGTGCGCCTTCTTTAAGAGCGTTGATGCCGCAAACAACGAGAACGGAAACTTTGTCGTCGTTGACGGAAGCGAGAAGTGCAATTGCGTCCTGTGCGGTGAATTTGATGTGGTCGCCCATGATACGAAGGCTTGCGGGGCTGATGCCTTCAAGCTTGGTGCAGATGAATTTAAGGCCGCAGATCTCTTTTGCGGAAGAGATAAGGCTTTCAACTCTCATCTTTGCAAGTTTGTTGTTGAGTTCTTCGATCTCTTTGTCCTTTGCTTTAAGTTCAGCCATAACAGCTGCGGATTTCTGAGCAACTTCGCCGACGCCGTTAACTTTAAGGTTGGAAGCGGTTTCGCCGAGGGTTCCGTTCATCTGTTCAATGTAATCGAGAACGCCGGTACCGGTTACTGCTTCAATACGTCTTACGCCTGCTGCAACGGAAGATTCGCTGATGATTTTGAAAAGGCCGATTTTGCTGGTGTTGGTAACGTGGGTACCGCCGCAGAATTCGATGGAACGTCCGGAAACGTTAACTACACGAACGGTGTCGCCGTATTTTTCACCGAAGAGTGCCATTGCGCCCATCTGTCTTGCTTCTTCAATAGGCATCTCGTTGATGTCAACATCAAGGGAAGCAAGGACCATTTCGTTAACGACTTTTTCGGTCTCTGCAATTTCTTCTGCGGTCATTGCGGAGAAGTGGCTGAAGTCGAAACGGCAGCGATTTTCGTCAACGTAAGAACCTGCCTGGTGAACGTGGTCGCCGAGAACTTCGCGAAGAGCTTTCTGAAGAAGGTGGCATGCGGTGTGGTTACGCTGAGTTGCGTTTCTGATGGATTCGGTAAGTCTTGCACGAACGTTGTCGCCGGTGTGGATGTGGCCGGAACTCATAACGCCGATGTGCATATACTGACCGGTGGGAGATTTTTTGCAGTCGGTTACGTTGAAGATGGAAGGACCGGAAGTGATGGTACCTCTGTCACCGACCTGACCGCCCATTTCTGCATAGAAAGGAGTGGAGTCAAGAATGATAACTGCTTCGTCGCCTTCCTCAAGTTCGGAAACCAGTTCGCCGTCTTTAAGGATAGCAAGAACTTCGGAAGCGGAGTCCATTCTGTTATAGCCGACAAATTTGGTTTTTACGTCGCCAAGGGAAGCAAGGCTGTCTTCAACCCAGGAAACGCCGTTTGCGGAAGCTCTTGCGTCACGTGCGCGTTTTTTCTGGTCGTTCATAAGAACGGTAAAGCCTTCAACGTCAACGGTGATGTTCTTGTCCTCAAGAATGTCCTGAGTAAGGTCAAGCGGGAAGCCGTAGGTATCGTAAAGTTTGAATGCAACGTCGCCGGGAAGAACGGTCTCGCCTTTTTCTTCAAGCTGTGCAACGTAATCGTTGAGAAGTTCGAAGCCCTGGTCAATGGTGCGGCAGAATCTTTCCTCTTCGGAAAGAATAACTTTTTTGATGTAATCTGCGTGCTCTGCAAGTTCGGGATAAGCAACGCGGTTTTCTTCAATAACGGTGTCAACTACTTTGTAAATGAAGGGTTCGTTGATGCCCAGAAGTCTGCCGTGACGTGCCGCTCTTCTGAGAAGACGTTTAAGAACATATCCGCGGCCTTCGTTTGCGGGCATAACGCCGTCGCTGATGATGAAGGTGGTGGAACGGACGTGGTCGGTGATAACGCGGAGAGAAACGTCTTTAACGGGGTCGTCGTGATATTTAACGCCGGCAATTTCGCCGATCTTTTTCATGATGTTCTGAACGGTGTCAACTTCGAAAAGGTTGTCAACGCCCTGCATTACGCAAGCAAGTCTTTCAAGGCCCATACCGGTGTCGATGTTCGGATGTTCCATGCGCTCATAGTTGCCTTCGCCGTCAGAGTCGAACTGGGAGAAAACAAGGTTCCAGACTTCGATGAAACGGTCGCAGTCGCAGCCGACGGTGCAGTCGGGTTTGCCGCAGCCGTGCTCAACGCCGCGGTCAAAATAAATTTCTGAGCAGGGTCCGCAGGGACCGGAACCGATCTCCCAGAAGTTGTCCTCTTTTCCAAAACGGAAAATGCGGTCTTCAGAAAGTCCGATAACGTTGTGCCAGATGTCATATGCCTCGTCGTCATCCTGATAAACGGTGACGTAAAGTTTGTCTTTGGGAAGTTTGATAACTTCGGTGAAATATTCCCATGCCCACGGAATAACTTCTTTTTTGAAGTAGTTGCCGAAGCTGAAGTTACCGAGCATCTCAAAATAAGTGCCGTGACGGTCGTCCTTACCTACGTTGTCGATGTCGGGGGTACGGATGCATTTCTGGCAGGTGGTTACCCTGTGGCAAGGGGGTTCTTCCTGGCCAAGGAACCATTTTTTCATCGGTGCCATACCGGAGTTGATGAGAAGAAGGCTCTTGTCATCTTTGGGGAGAAGGGGAAAGCTGGGAAGTCTTTTGTGACCTTTGCTTTCAAAAAAGCTGAGGAAGCTTTCGCGGATGTCATTTACGCCCATCCATTCCATTGGTATATCATTCCTTTCAATTAAGTAACGTTTTTTAGAGCGGCCGGAAAATAAAAAAAGCCTCCATCCCTGCCATAAAAATGACGTTGGGACGAAGACATCTCCGTGGTACCACCCAAATTGCCGCAAAAAAGCGGCCGCTTTGAAAACCCTTTAACGCAGGGAATACGCCGGAATCTCTTCCGAAGGCTCAGGGGCGGCTTCCGAAACCGTTTGCAAACCTTTCTTTCAGCAAGGTGAAAGGCTCTCTGTCAATTGCGCGTTTTCCGGTTATTCCCATCAAAGCCGAAATAATTATTTAATTATAACAGGTTAATTATAGCGGTATCTTTTCGCTTTGTCAAGCGAATAAAGGTCATTCACCGGTTTTTCAAACTGTTGAAAAATTTAACAACCTCTGTCGTTTGGCTTGACTTATTTTTATATTGTGATAGAATACTATTTGATTGGTCTTAATGACAGAAAGGCGTCCCTATGAACAAAAGCGTTAAATCCATCGAAGCCATGGCAGAAGAAATCCGCCGGGGCGATTACACCGATTTCGGAAAGCTTTTGCATCTTTGCGCCTATATCCCAAAAGAGACCCTCGATGAAGCCCTTAAACAGGGTTACGAAAAAGAGGATATCTATCAGGAATCCGTCATCGCCTTCCTCCATGCGCTGCATACCTTCGATGAAGACCGCGGCGCAGGGTTCAGAACCTATGCTTCCCTTTGTATAAGAAACCATCTGGTATCCCTTTTGCGAAGCGGAAGAAGGCAAAAAAACGCCGCCATGCTAGATTACGTTTCCATCGACGAAGCCGATGTCGTTTTCGGCGGCGACCCGGAAGAAGACTGGATCGAAAAAGAGGAATTTTCCGACCTAAAAAAGCGCATTTTTTCCGCGCTTTCAAATTTCGAAGGCGAAGTCCTTCGCCTTTATCTCAACGGTTTTTCCTATAAAGCCATTGGCGAAAAACTCGGAAAAACCGAAAAATCCGTCGGAAACGCCCTTTCCCGAGTAAGAAAAAAACTTCGCTCGGAAAAATAATTTTTGGTATGTGGCCCTTTGGGCTGTATATACGAATGCTCCGTGGCAACCTGGCAAACGTTTCTTTCAATCGATTGTGGTAAACCAAGGGCAAATACATTTATTCAAAAAAGAAGAGGTAAAAACATGTACGAAGACAAAACCTTAGTGTGCAAAGAATGCGGAAAAGAATTTACTTTCACCGCAGGTGAACAGGAGTTCTATGCAGAGCGCGGATTTGTAAACGAGCCCCAGCGCTGCAAAGAATGCCGTGATGCACGCAAAAACAAAATCAAAACCCAGAAGGAAATGTATACCACTACCTGCGCTGCCTGCGGATGTGAAGCAAAAGTTCCTTTCAAACCCAGAGAGGATCGCCCTGTTTATTGCAGCGAATGCTTCGCAAAAATGAAAAACGAAGAATAATCTTAAGTTTTTAACTTAATAAAAATCCCCGGCCTTTTCGGTCGGGGATTTTTTTATCCTACAAATTCAAGATTCGAAAAATTGATTCCTTCGGAAAAAGCCGCCGTGCTGTAAGCAAAAAGCACGTGGTCATATTCCGCGGTAACGATTTCCGAAAGCATTGTGACCGTCACAAGGTCAAGGTCCACAAAAGTTATCTTCGAATAATTGGAAGCAAGGAAAGGAAGCCAGCTTTTAGCGCTTTCGTCACCGAAAATAAGGATGGAACCGCGAACGTCGTCGCTTTCGGACCTTGCTATTTCGGTTATCGCGGAAAGTCCGCCAAGCACCATATCGGTCTTGTCCGAAAGGGCGTTTTCGTCATAGATGAAAAGACTTTCGGAAAAAGAAGTTTTTCCGTCCGGCCGGATATGTTTTACGCTGAAGGAACAGTTTTTGCCGGTATATTCATAAAGGGTGATAAAATCCGCCGAAGCATAAGGACGGAAAAATTCATCCGAAAGACTTCCGTAAAAATCGTGTGCGGCATATGCGGCAGAAAAAGAATCCATGGTGTTCATCCTGAGGTCAAGTCTGTCGCAAAGCTCGCTGTAAATATAATATCCGCCCAGGGAAGTGGGGATATCTTCGGTGTGATAGAAAATATATTCATCTTTGTGGTCCAAAAGCATCTGATAAACGTCGGTGGTGCGCACCTTTCCTTCAAAAAGCGAATACATCTGGTTTATCATTCCGCGCTGGTTATAAATTTCTTCACGCACAAAATCGTCGGTCTCATGCTGAAGAATAGCAGCCGCGGTGGGAACAAGCATGAAATACGGCTTTATCTGATGTTTTTCGGCATAGCCCGAAACATAGCTTTTCGCTGCGGAAAAAGTTCGGGAAGTGGGACTTTCGATCTCTTTGATAAGGCTTCCGTCGGAACCGATATAGATATTTCCGAAATGTCTTACCCCGGAAAAATATCTTATCCTTCCCATAAGGTCCGAAAGGGAATCGCGGAAAGGAAGATTTTCCGAAACCGAATTTTCAAAACTGTCAAAAAAAGTTCCTTCGGTTTTCATTCCGCCGGAAGAAACCATTCCGATGAGCACGCTGATGCTCACAAAAAGGATCATCATTATTATAAGTGCTGATGAAATCTTTTTCATTTCGCAAAACCTCCTTTCAGGTGATGAAAACGTTTTTTTAAAGAAGTTCGGCGGTGATAAGAACAAGAAGCACCGCACTTTCGAGCACCGCAAAAACGTTATAAACTGCCGGGTGCTTTTTGTTAAGGCTTACTATGAGCATGCTGAATGCGCTCACAAAGAAGAATGCTCCGATGGCGAGCACCAGCATGTTTTGAGAAACGATATAAGAAACTTCCGAAGTGCTCAAAGACGCGTCGATTCCGAACATGGCTTTGAACGAAGGGATGATGGAAAAAATATCGTTTGCGGAAAAAATCGTCATCGAGAACATGGTCACGATAAATGTATAAGCCCTTGCAAAGATTCGCGGAATGTTGAGCAAAACCTTGCGAAGGAAAAACTCCTCGATAATAATGAACGCCGCAATATAAAGTCCCCAGAAAATAAAGTTCATTCTTATGCCGAACCATATTCCGCAAAGAAGACAGATGAGAATTGTGTTGACAATGAACTGGGGACGGGAATTTTTGTCGTTTCTCAAAACGTCATAAACGTAATGGCGGAAAAATCCGGTGACGGTCATGTTGAATCTGTCAAGAAAATCCGAAACCGTCGGGCTCTGGAACGGAAAATAAAAGTTCTTCGGAAGATCCATTCCGAAGCATCTTCCAAGCCCTCTTGCCATGTCGCAAAAACCCGAAAGGTCAAAGAAAATCATCATCGAAAAAACGATCATGTCAAGCCATGCGCCGGTAACGGAAATTTCCGCAGCGTTCGCCGCGGCAAGTCTTTCGTGTATTTCCGCAAGAGGAACGCCGAGAATGACATATTTCGCAAGTCCGCGGATGAAAAGATAAAGTCCGCTTCCGGTTTCCGAAAGGGAAAATTTATCGCCCTGAGGAGTCATTGCAATATGGTTTGCGCGGATAAGGGGACCGCGCGAAAGTTTTCCGAAAAATCCGAGGAAGACCGCAAAATCCGAAAAAGAGCGTATGGGCGAAACTTCGCCTTTATAAAGGTCGACAAAATATCCTACTGCGGTAAACGAAATTACCATTGCACCAAAAGAGAAAAATCCTGCCGACGTCTGTTCCCAAAGCGAAAATCCAAGAATGACCGCCGCGTTTATGACTATTGCAAAAGTAAGGAGCGCTTTGCGTGCCTTCGCGTTTTCAAAGTTTTTGGCCATCGCTTCCGAAAGAAGATACAGAATGACGATGTCCAAGGCAAAAACAATGAAAAGCTGCGGCATTGAAAAACCGAGGAAGGCCGCCGAAATCAGCGCAAGAACGGCGCTCTTTCCCTTTTTGGGCGTAAGATTATAAATAATCAGCGCCGCAGGAAGAAAGAAATATAAAAATGTAAGACTGTTAACGTCCAAAACGGCGCCCCCTTTCAGGAATTTTTTATTTTTTCAACGGCGGAAAAAAGCTCCGTCTCGGTGGTTATCACCGGAAGTATCTCCGCAAGGGAATTTGCGGAAAGAAGAAGCGGAAGGTCAAAAACTTCGCAAAGCTTTCTGCGAAGTTCCGAAGAACCTTCTCCGCCCGAAAGTCCGAGTTCATAAAGAAAAGCCTTGGTAAAAGGCGGCTTTCTTTCGCCGGTGCCGGTTTCGGGGTCGATTCCGGCTTTTTTAAAAGCTTCAAGAAGCGCTTCGGTGGTCATGCCCTCGACTCCGATAAGGTTTTCCTTTCCGGGTTTTGCCTTGCGCTTTTCTTTTCCGGAAACGTTCGGAATAAAAACGTTTGTTATCTGCGCTTTCGGCACCGCCGAAGAAATGTAATGTCTGAGCTTAAAACCTGCCGAATCCGAATCCGTAAGGATTATGATACCGCTTTCCGCGGCTATTCTTCGGATAAGCGAAAGTCTGTCCTTGCTGTTATATATCCTGAAACCGCCAAGTTCGATTATATTTGCGTCAAAAAGCGGGGAAAGCCGCATTTTGTCATATTTTCCCTCGACGATTATGGTTTCTTTTATTTTAATACGTTTTTGTGAATTTTCCATTAACCCTCCGTTATTTTACGGAAAAAAGCTTTGCAACGGTCTCTTCAAGAATAAGCTCGTCGTTTCCGCCGGTGCTCTTCATTCTCTGTTCCGCGTCAAGAATGATATCAAGACAAAGAAGAAGCGACTTTGCGGAATATCTGCTCTGTGCGGTAAGAGCTTTGTCGATAAGGAACTGCCTTGGCTTCGGATAGCTTTTCGGCCAGTCGGAAGCGATGTCGTTTTTAGTCTTTCCGCAGGAACGCGCGGATTTTGCCCTGAACATATCGATATAAGCGGTGGAAAGAATGTTGAGGATAAGCGGAGCGGGTTCGCCCATTTCCCGAAGGTCCGAAAGCACCGCAAAAGCGCCGCTTCTGTCTTTTGCGGCGATTTTTGCCGAAAGGTCAAAAACCTTTGCGTCCGGTGTAGCGCAGGTCATAAGGTCAATGTCCGCTTTCGAAATGATTCCTTCGCCCTTATATTCAGCTACTTTTCTTGCCTCGTTCATAAGAAGCGCGGAGTCGTTCCCGCAGCGCTCGATCATATAAGAGCAAAGATCACGGTGGATGCTGCATTTATATTTGGAACAGGTTTTTTCGATAAGGGTGCAAAGTTCCGCCGGTGTGGGAGTTTCGCATTTGATGACCCCACCGCCGTTTTTATCTATGACCTTTTTGAGGGATTCAATATAGTTTTTCTTTACCGCGGCCTTGGATTTTGCCTTTGCCTCGGTGTCCGTTGCCGCAAAGAAGAAAACGAGAACAGTGCTGCCACCAAGCTGCGAAACTTCGGTTATAAGCTGGTCGAATTTTTTATATTCGTTTTCACCCATGCTTCCGAAAGGAAGATCCTCACAAACGACGCATCTTCTTCCACCGCCGAAAGTAATCTCAAAAGCCGCGTCCGCAACGGTATCCGCAGAAGTGTTTCCGGAAAAACGGTGGCTGTCAAAACCGGTGCCGCCTTCGATGGCAAGGCTCACGATTTTATTGAGGATCGTGCGTTTTCGCTGATCGTCAGCGCCTCCGATGAAATAACAGGGAAGCAGAATGCCGATTTTCAAATGGCGTCTTACTTCTTCCATATCCTTAAAAATCATCCGGTAAGCCATCCTTTCCTTATTTTTCCGCGGTAACCGAAGAAGACGAGGTCGCCTTTCTCAAGGTCAAAAACCTCTGCGCTTCTTCCGTAAAAACCGTAATGGTCCCGCAGTATAAGATACTCGCAGCCGATTTCCGGGAACATATCCGGCGAAACCCCGTCAAGAACAACGATATCGGCTCTTCTGAACTGCGGTTTTATATCTTCTATTATATCACATTCTTCGGAAATGTATAGCAAAGATATTTCTTTTGCGTCGACGGTGAATATTCCGTCTGAAATGATTTCAACGCTGCAGCCTTCCGAAAAAACGAGAACGCCTTCTTTTGCAAGTCCGGAGTTTTTAAACCTTTCAACTGAATCTTCATCGCCGAAAAGCGCAAATTCCGGCGATACCCGTTCTGCGGCAACAAGTTCTTCACCGCCAAAAGCCGGTTCAAGGCTTATAAATGCATCGTGCTTTTTATAAAAAATATCGTCGTAAATATCCGAAGCTTCAAGTCCGCGTGTTATGAGCACGGAATTTTCTCCGATGCGGCAGGATACCGCCGTACCGTGCTCAAGCGCAGTGATCCTTACTTCCGGAACGCCGGAAAAGAGGGCGCTGTCGATAAAAACTCCTCCGCAAATCACGAAAAACGAAACCGCAAGGGAAAAGGGAACGTATTTAAGCGAATTTGAAAGAAGCGCCGGCAAAATTATGAGCACCGCGCAGCCGAAAATAAGAACAAGCATCCAGCCCTTGTCAGTCTCAAAGAAAAGTTTTCCGCCAAAAGAGAAAATTTCGGCGATTTTAAAAAGAAACCCGTTCAGGACCATGCAGATAAAAGCGCAGCCTTCGGCAGCAAATCCCAGAAAGGGAATGTTTCCGAAAATGACCGCGAGCATTCCGAGAACTATTATCGCCGGAACGAGCACAGGAGTGAGAGCGTTTGATAAAATTCCCGCGGGATAAACTTCGCCGAAGACAGCGGAACTTATGGGAAGCACCGCCAGAAATGCCGAAATGCTTACGGAAAAAGCCTCTGCGAAAAATCCGAGCACGGATTTTTCATTGTTGATTTTGAAAATTTTTGCAATTCCCTTTTTGAGCACCGGCGAAAATACCGAAATGGAAAGACAGGAAGCCGCCGACATAAGAAAACCCACGTCACAAGCCGCAAACGGGTCAAAAAGAAGAATTGCCGAAACCGCAAGTCCAAGGTTGTCGGCGGTATGAGAATCGTAAAGAAAGAATCTTACAAGATACCCGAAAACGAGCATGATGCCGGCGCGCCTTAAAGACATTCCGAATCCGCCGACGAACATATAAACAAAAACTGCCGCCGCAAGAACTATTATTTCCGCCTTTTTAAGTTTTCCCTCGGTGCGGCGAAAACCGATGATCCTTTCAATAAGTCCGATGATTATCACCATATGCATTCCCGAAATGGCAAGGATATGGCTCATTCCGCTTTGGCGGAAGGCGGCGATAACTTCATAATCAAGGTCTTTTCCGCCTCCCAGAAGAATCCTTTCCATAAAGGGCGCATGCCAGCCGATAAAGTTCGAAGCAATGGCATAAGCTGCTTTTTCGCGGATCAGATGTATAAAATATCCGAAAGAACTTCTGTCGCTTCCGATAACCTCAATGGGCTCCTTAGTAAAAGCATAAACGGCTGTTCCTGCGGAACGGTCGGTAAGGATTGTACCGAAATTTTCGTTTTCGTGAGATATGAAGCTTACCTTGCATGCTATTTTGTCAAAAGCCTCCGCCGCGTTTTCGTCCCAGCCGGAAAGTCTGATTTTTATCTTTTGCGGAGCGCCGTCGATATCGATTTTTTCGGTCTTTACCGTAAAAACCGGGTTGCCGCCGGTGACCGAAACTTCGGTGACGACGCCTTCGATATCCGCGGTAAGTCCGTCAAGAGCCTTCGCCGGTTCATGAACGAAAAAGAGGTTTGCGGCAACAACCGAAAGTCCGAGAACGGCGGCAAGAATAAGCGCAACAGCGTCTTTTGATTCTTTTAAAAGAACTTTGGAGAAAATTGCCGCAAAAATCAGTATTCCAATGATAAAAAGGCAGTGCAAAGGTTCCGCAAAAGAACCCATGAAAGCAAAAATAAGCATTGTAAAGCCAAATTTTGCAAAGAAAAAAGTCACGGCAATCCCTCCTTTTCATCTCTATTATGACAAAAACCGCATATCTTTTCAAGAGTATCCCAAAAAACAAAAAATCCGCCTTAAAAGGCGGATTTTCAAAGTTTTTTATGCGTTTTCGGAAGCAGGGTGAACGGTTATGTCGCGTATCCATTTTCCGCTGCGAAGTCGGAAGAAACCAATGATGTTTTTAAGAAGTTCGTCGCTGCGGAGCATAAGATAAACCAAAGGCGGCGCCCAACGGAGAACAAGTCCGGTGAAAGCACCGAGAGGAATGGCGACCGTCCAGAGGAAAAGCACGTCCACAAGCATCGCGGTCTTTGTGTCGCCGCCGCCGCGGAAAATTCCGACGACGTACTGCATGGACATCGCCTGCAAAACGATTATCATCGCGTAAGAAACGATAAGGTCATAAGCAAGAGCCTTCGTTTCCGCCGAGACCTCGTAAAAATCGATTACCGGTCCGCGGATTATAAGAAGGGTGCAGGCGGAAATTATTCCCATAACGGCCGAAAGAGCAACAATGGTCTTTGCCTTGTTAAGAATGATCTCCTTGTTTTCGCCCCGTCCGATGGAGTTTCCGATAACAACGGAAGTTGCGTTGCCCATTCCCGCAATGACAACCCAAACGCACTGCCAGATTATATTTGCAATGCTGTTTGCCGAAACGAATTCGGTGCTTATGTGTCCGATTATCATAGAAAGGACGGAAGTGCCGATGCTCCAGATTGCCTCATTGAGAACAACGGGAGCGCCGGTTTTAAAAAACGCACCGAGATAATCTTTTACCGGAACAAAAAGGTCGGAAAAACGGTATCTGACCGTTTTTTCAAAAAATGCAAGATAAACAAGAAGAATTATAAATTCAACGCAGCGGGCAGCGGCGGTTGCAATGGCCGCACCGCGTATTCCAAGTTCCGGCGCGCCAAGGTTACCGAAAATCAGTATCCAGTTGAGCGAAACGTTTACGATAAGCGAAGAAAGATAGATCACAATGGAAATCTTTACAATATGCGCGGAACGAAGAACCGATGCCATGGCGTTGGTCACGGAATAAAAAGGATAGGCCCAGCCGATAATGCGAAGATAACTTGCGCCTGCCGCAATAACTTCCGGATCGTCGGAGTACCAGTTCATTACCGTTTCGGGAATACAGATGGCAAGAGCCGAAGCCACGATGCTTATAACCGCCGCAAGGCGAAGCATAATGGTAATGACCCTTTTCATGGAATAAACGTCGTCTTTACCCCAATACTGCGAAGCAAAAACCATTGCGGCGGAAGTCACGCCGAAGGTCACTATCATAAGAATGAAGAAAAGCTGGTTTGCGAGGTTCGCACCCGAAAGCGCTATCTCACCGACTTTTCCGAGCATCAGCGAGTCCGCAAGGCTTACGGTAAAAGTTATAAAGTTCTGTGCCGCAATGGGAAGCGTTATTGAAAACAGCACCTTATAAAAATTCTTATCTTTTATTAAAAACGACATATTTCCTCCGGAAAACAATAAAACTAACAATATATTTTATATGTTTTCATAAAGAATATCAAGAGGGAAAGCAGACGATTGAAAAGAAAAAGCGGACGGAATAAAATTCCGTCCGCTTTTTCGGTTTGGTATGAGGAAATTTTGATAGGGATATCGAAAAAAATTATGCGGCTCTCATGCCGTAAACCGCAGCGATGCGGCGGGCTTTTTCGCGTCTTTCGCGGCGTTTCACTGCCTCAATGGCTCTGGTGCAGTTGATGCTGCCCCAAACACCGATGCAGGCTGCAATAAAGGAAATTCCGCCGTAAACGAAAATTTCCATGTTGCTTACGTTTCCGAAGTCGCTGGCACCCGCAATGCCAAGAACGGAGATGATTCCTGCTGCTGCCATGATTTTAAAGATTGTGTTCAAAACATATGTTCTTTCCATTTTACTACGTCCTTTCCTGTGCTATCTATGGGGGTGTTCGATAAAATCGAACATCTGTTCTTTGTTTGTGACTTTATTATATCACCCAATTTTTAAAAATCAATAGGTTTTTCGAAAAAAATCGAACAATCGTTCGTGTTGGTACAAAAATGTCGCAACAAATTTTTTTCAAATAAAATTGCTGTTAAATCATTACCTGAAAAATCACCCAAAACAGCCGAAAAAAGTCGGATTTAAGGCAAAAAGCTTTTTTATTGGCTAAATCGTTGACAAAAATTTAACACTGTGTTATAAATGTATTTGAACTTTAATATAAAGGAGAAAGATATTATGGCAAAAATCATCGGCAGCCCTACCAGATATATCCAGGGCAGAGGAGAACTCGTTAACCTTGCAAAACACGCAGGCGCCATCGGCGAAAGCATGTTCATCCTTGTTGACAAATTTGTAAAACCCCTCGTAATGCCCTCCGTCGAAGCCGGCATGGGCGACAAAAAATATGAAGTAGAAGAATTCGGCGGCGAATGCTCCATGACCGAAATCAACCGCGTCATCGAAGTCCTTAAAGAAAAAGGCGGCGAAGTCGTTGTCGGTATCGGCGGCGGCAAAACTCACGATACCGCAAAAGCAGTCGGTTATTACACCGGAAAACCCGTTGTTATCGTTCCCACCATCGCTTCCACCGACGCTCCCTGCTCCGCACTTTCCGTAATCTACACCGACGAAGGCGTTTTTGAAAAATATCTCTTCCTTCCCAGCAACCCCAACATCGTTCTCGTAGATACCGACATCGTTTCCAAAGCTCCCGAAAGACTTCTTGCAGCAGGTATCGGCGACGCTCTCGCAACCTATTTTGAAGCAAGAGCCTGCGCACAGAGCCAGGCTTCCAACTGCGTAGGCGGCAAACCCACCAAAACCGCTCTTGCACTTGCAAAACTCTGCTATGAAACCCTTCTCGAAGACGGCGTTGCAGCATACCTTGCAGTAAAGAACAAAGTCTGCACCAAAGCTGTTGAAAACATCGTCGAAGCCAACACCTACCTTTCCGGTATCGGTTTTGAATCCGGCGGTCTTGCAGCTGCTCACGCAGTTCATAACGGCCTCACCGCAATCGAAGCAACCCATAAGTTCTATCACGGCGAAAAAGTTGCCTTCGGCGTTCTCGTACAGCTCGTTCTCGAAAACGCACCCAAAGAAGAAATTGAAGAAGTTGTGACCCTTTGCCAGGAAGTCGGTCTTCCCACCACTCTTGCCGACCTCGACGTAACCGAAATCAACCCCGAAGAGATCATGGCTGTTGCAGAAGCTGTCTGCGCACCCGGAGATACCGTCGGCAATATGCCTTTCGAAGTAACCCCCGAAGACGTTTACGCAGCAATCCTTGCAGCAAACGAAATCGGCGAATACCTCGGCTGATTCCAAAAACAAAAAAATCCCTCACAGAAATGTGAGGGATATTTTTTTGCCTTCTTTCATATGCTTTCGAAAAGGGGAGGCGGTTTTTTGTCAAGGCTTCGGAATTTTGCGGTCAATGCCGGAATTTTGACGGCAACCTCTCTTTCGTTGGGAATAGCGGGCGTTGTTTATAACGCGTGGCTCACGCGAAATCTGGGCTCCGCCGGAATCGGACTTTTCTCTCTTATGATGGCGGTATACCGCTTTGCGGTGACTTTCGCCTGTTCCGGTTCCGGTCTTGCGGCAACCCGCCTTGTTGCGGAAGAAACCGCCCGAAAAAACGGCGCCGCCGCTTCCTCCGCCATGAAAAAGACTTTGATTTACAGTCTTTTCTTCGGAACTCTTGCCGGTGTGCTTCTTTGGTTTTTAAGCGATTTTGCCGCCGAAACAATGGTCGGCGATATCCGCGCAGCCAAACCCTTTCGGGTCCTTTCATTTTCGCTTCCTTTTGTGGGAGTTTCGGCGGCTTTCAGCGGTTACTTCACCGCGGTCACAAGGGTGTTTTCCTCTTCCGCCGCCCAAATTTTCGAACAGATATCTCAAATGGCGTTTACGGTCTTTGTTTTCGCAATGCTGAAGCCGGATAACCTCGGCTTTGCCTGCGTTCTTGTGGCCGCCGGAAGTACCGTTTCCGAAGCTCTCGCGTTCCTTTTTCACTATATCCTTTATAAAAAAGACCGCCGCCGCTTTCCTTTTTGCGGCGGAAAAGGCGAAAGCGATATTGCCGTCTGGAAAAAAGTCGTTGAAATAGCGCTTCCGGTGGGTGCTTCCGCGGTGCTTCGTTCCGCACTGAGCACCGTTAAACATCTTCTTGTTCCCGTGTCCCTTATGAAAAGCGGAATGACAAACGAAACCGCCCTTTCCGAATACGGAATAGTGGGCGGAATGGTGCTTCCGGTGCTCACTTTTCCCTGCGCGTTTCTGCTGGGTTTTTCAAATCTTCTCGTCCCGGAGGTAACAAGGTATAAGACCTTAGGAATGACAGATAAAATAGACAAAGTCATGGGCTACGTTTTCAGAATGACACTTATGTTTGCCGCTGCCGTTGCCGCATCGCTCATTTGCTGGGCGGATGAATTCGCCCTTTTGCTCTATAACGAACCCGCCGCGGGAAAAGCGATAAGCGCACTTGCGCCGATAGTTACGGTAATGTATCTCGATTCCGCGGTGGACGGGATTCTGAAAGGTCTCGGGGAGCAGGTGGCGGTGGTGCGCTATAACGTTTACGATACGGCAATGTGCGTCGGCCTTGTCTATACCTTGGTTCCCCTTTTCGGAACGGCGGGATATCTTACAACAATAGTCATAAGCGAGGTTTTCAACATGGCGCTTTCGGCGTCGCGGCTCGTTTCGGTGACGGGTTTTCGTGTGGAGATGCTTCGCTGGGCGGTGGTTCCGTCAGTGGCGGTCGCTTTGAGCACGGTTTTTTCCTCTGCGGTGCTCAAACTTTCCTGCAAAAGCATAAAAACCGCGCCGCAGCTGGTACTTGCGGTGCTCATAATGCTCGTTTTTTATTATTTGCTGCTCAGAATAACAAAATGCGTGACAAAAGAGGATATATCCCTTGCAAAACGCATTTTTCGAAAAGATATGTAACCGCCGTTTACGGCGGAAAAAAATCAGCCTTTATATTTAAAAGATCTGCAGTCGGTGCATTCGGCTTTGGTGGGGTTCGCTTCGTGGCTGCCGACTTCGATATGGTCAAGGCTGCAGCAGTTGCAATCCTTGCAGTGGTATGCGCAGTTGTTGACGTTGCATCCGATGTGTCTGTTTACTTCCATAATAAAAAACCTCCTTATCGTTTTGATTTTATTTTTCACAAAACAAAAGGTTTTATTCAGGAAAAACGTTCTAATTATCAAAACCGTCACATAAAAATTTTATAAAAAAAGAAGCGAGAAAGGGTAATTTTATGAAAGATACCAGCGTTTACCGCGATATTGCCGCAAGGACCGGCGGCGACATATATATCGGTGTTGTGGGTCCGGTGCGCACCGGAAAAAGCACCTTCATAAAAAAATTTATGGAAACCCTCGTTCTTCCGAATATCGAAAACGAATACCAAAAAGAGCGGGCAAAAGATGAACTTCCCCAATCCGCCGCAGGAAAAACCATTATGACCACCGAACCGAAGTTTGTTCCGGAAGAAGCGGCGGAAATTAACCTTGACGGCGAAACCAACCTCAAAGTCCGCTTGATCGACTGTGTAGGCTATATCGTTCCTTCCGCTATCGGATATTTCGAAAACAACGCCCCGCGAATGGTGCTCACCCCGTGGTTCGAGGAAGAGATACCCTTCAATATGGCGGCAGAAATCGGCACCGATAAGGTCATAAAGGAACATTCCACCATAGGCCTTGTGGTGACCTCCGACGGTTCCGTTACCGATATTCCAAGGGAAGAATATCACGAGGCGGAGCAGCGGGTCATAGGCGAACTAAAGGGCATAGGAAAGCCCTTTGCGGTGCTTCTCAACTGCGAAAGGCCCGAAAAATCCGAATCCAAAAAACTCGCCGCAGAAATGGAAGATGAATACGGCGCCACCGTTATTCCGGTCAACTGTCTTACCATGGGCGAGGACGAAATAAAATCCGTCCTCAAAGGCGTTCTCGAAGCCTTCCCCATAAGGGAAATCGCGGTGGATATTCCCCGTTGGCTCATCGGTCTTGACCGTGACCACTGGCTTCGCAAGGCGGTCGTGGAACCCATTGTCACCGCGGCAAGATCCGTTACAAAAATCTCCGGCGTAAGGTCTCTTGCAAAACCGGTCTGCGAATGTGAATACGTAAAAGATGCCGCCCTTCGGAATATCGATCTCGGAAAGGGAAGGGCAGAGCTTACCGTAATTCTCAACCCCGAACTTTTCTATCGGGTCCTCAGTGAAGAAACAGGCCTTGAAATAAACGGCGAAAGCGGACTCATGCCCTGCATGCGCGAACTTGCGGATATAAAACGAAAATACGACCGCATCCGCGGAGCCCTTGACCAGGTGGAAGCGGTGGGCTACGGAATAGTAATGCCCACCATCGATGAACTTACCCTTGAAGAGCCGGAAATCGTCCGTCAGGGAGGAAAATACGGCGTAAAACTTCGCGCGTCGGCGCCTTCCGTCCATATGATGCGCGCCGATATCACGACCGAGGTCGCTCCCATTGTCGGAAGCGAAAAACAAAGCGAAGACCTTGTGCGCTACCTTCTCGATGAATTCGAAGAGGACCCGGCGAAAATCTGGGAATCCAACATTTTCGGAAAATCCCTTCACGAACTGGTGAACGAAGGTCTTCACACAAAACTCAGCCGTATGCCACAGGATGCAAGGCTCAAACTTCAGGAAACCATCAGCCGCATCATCAACGAAGGCTGCAGCGGGCTCATCTGCCTTATCCTTTAAAAATAAAAAGAGCACCGCGTTTGCGGTGCTCTTTTTCAACACAAAAAAACGGCGGGTCTTTCGACTCGCCGTGTTTTCAGCTGTTAGAATTGCTCGGAAACTAACATCTTTTGCTCTTTTTTGCTCTGACTATATGATACCTGCGGTTTGTGATGACTTTGTGATGAACTGTTTTAACTTCGGTTACAATGTAAAACCAGTTTGGTTAAACTTTTTCGAAAAACCGTTACAAAACCGAAAAAATATTAAAAAAGAGCAAAAAAATAACTCCGCAAAACGGCCTTCCGTCTGCGAAGTTCATCTATGTAAAAGCTCCATACAATAGCAAAAAGCCGCTTATGTAGCGGCTTGATGGAGCTGATAATCAGATTCGAACTGATGACCTCTTCCTTACCAAGGAAGTGCTCTGCCTACTGAGCTACATCAGCAAAGTGGCGACCCGGAAGGGGCTCGAACCCTCGACCTCTAGCGTGACAGGCTAGCGTTCTAACCAGCTGAACTACCGGGCCACAATGACCTTGTGGGGTCAACGTTGATTATTATACACGAGTAGGGTGTAATTGTCAACACTTTTTTTAAAATTTTTTCAAATTTTTTTGAAAAATAAAAAAGGGCAAAAACCTTTTGGTTTTTGCCCGAAAAACTTATTTGAACATGCCGTCCGGGTCATATCCCACAGGGGGATTTTTGATCCTTCCAATACAAACGTCGCCTGAAACTCCGGTTATGATAACGTCCTGAACGGTGCAAAGAAGAGATTTGACCGCCGGAATGACGACCGGGGTATAGTTCATGGTGTAACCTTGCATAAATCCGTCTTTTATCTCAGATTCGATAAGCACAGATTCGGTCTTGCCGACCTGTCTTTCAAGAAACTCTTTTCTGACTTTTTCGGCTCTTTCCGCCATTTTTGCGGCTCTTTCGGTTTTCACCGCGTTGGAAATCTGGTCGGGCATATCCGCAGCGTCGGTACCGGTTCTTCTGGAATAGGGGAAAACGTGAACTTTCGCAAAGCCCATTTCCTCAATGAAGCGGCAGCTTTCCTCAAAATCCTCATCGGTCTCACCGGGGAATCCGACTATGACGTCTGTGGTAAGGCTTCCTTCGGGGAAGAATTCACGGATGTTTTCGACCACCTTGCGGTACATGTCGGTGTTGTATCTTCTTCTCATGCGGTTGAGGGTCCTGTCACAGCCGCTCTGGAGCGAAAGATGGAACTGGGGACAGAAATTAGGAAGCTTCGCAAGGCGCTCAACGTCCTCACGGCTCAAAAGTTCCGGTTCAAGGGAGCTGAGGCGCACCCTCGGCATAATGTCGCAGGAAAGTTCCACCGCGTTAATAAGTCCAAGCCCAAGGTCTCTTCCATAAAAAGGAAGGTTGATTCCCGCAAGAACAACTTCGTTGTATCCGTGGGAAAGAAGGCTTTCAAGTTCACGCTCAATGTCTTTAAGCGGTTTTGAGCGCACGTGACCTCGCGCTTTGGGAATGATGCAGTAGGAACAGCGGTTGTCGCAGCCGTCCTGGATCTTTACAAAAGCTCTGGTTCGGTCAAGCATACCGCTTGCCTGCATTGGCTCAAATTCCTCAAAACTTTCGTGAGGGGTGATATGAACAACGCGTTTTCCGTCAAGAGCATCCAGAACCGCCGGAAGAACCTGGCTTCTGTCCGCAGAACCTGTCACAACGTCCGCTTCAAGAAGCGCCGAAGCCTCACCCGGAAAAGCCTGGGGATAACAACCGGTAAGCGCAATGACCGCGTTCGGATTTTTTCTTCTGAAATGGCGGAGCATCTGGCGGGATTTTTTATCGCCGGTTCCGGTAACGGTGCAGGAATTTATGATAAAAACGTCAGCGCCGTTTTCAGGCTCGACAATTTCAAAACCGGCCTTGCTGAAAGCCTGTTCCATGATCTGGGTCTCGTATTGGTTCACCTTACAGCCAAGGGTAAAAAACGCAGCTTTCATGTTTTCCTCCTCCAAAAAAGTTTTTCTAGCAATTTATTATACTATATAAAAAGACGTTTTACAAGCGGAAGAAAAACACAAAAAAAACGGCGGGTCTTTCGACTCGCCGTGTTTTCAGCTGTTAGAATTGCTCGGAAACTAACATCTTCTGCTCTTTTGCTCTGTCTATATGATACCTGCGGTTTGTGATTAGTTTGTGATGAACCGTTTTAACTTCGGTTACAATGTGGCACCGGTTTGGTTAAACTTTTTTCAAAAAAGTTTACATTTTAAGAAAAATATTAAACAAATGTAAAAAAGAAGGATCTTCAAAGCGAAGACCCTTAAAATCCATTATTTTCCGCTGCAAATTACAAGCACCGCAATGGCAATTCCCACCGCAACCATAAGCGGAATACCTTTTTTGTTCGGTTTTCCCATTTTGAATTTGGTAACAAAAGCAGCCGCGCATCCAAAAACCGCAACCTGATAAATTATTGGCATCGCGTTTTCAAAAAGGCTTCCGCAGCCAAAAATGGCGGGAAAGATGATAGCGGCGGAAGTTACCGGAAGTCCAAGATAAACTTTTCTTCTTCCGTCCTCTTTTTTCTGGCGTTTTGCCTCGTCAACGTTAAAATATGCAAGGCGGATTATGGCGCAAAGAAGATAAACAACGCAGGAAACGTAAAAAACGGGGCCGTTAAGACCAAGTCCGTAACCTATTGCAAGAGGAAGAACACCAAAGCTGATAAGGTCGCAAAGGGAATCTATCTGAATTCCGAAGGCTTTTTCGTCATCGGTGCGCTTCATGGTGGAAGCAACTTTTCCGTCAAACATATCGGTAAGTCCCGCAAAAAGAAGACAGATTACGCCCCAAAGCGGATAGCCGGAAGCGGAAAAGAAAATTCCGCAAACAGCCGCAGCCGCACCCATATATGTAAGTATTACGGTGTAGTTGTAAAAACCGATAAGATTCATAAAAATGCACCTCAAAACAAAGAATAATGGTGGAATTGTTAATGTTAAAGTTGTATAATAAAAATATTATAAAAAAGAAAAATTTATTAAAATATATAATATCACAAATTGCATAATAATACAAACTTTTCTTGATTTCGGAGTGATTTTTTTGGAAAATTTCGTAAGTTTAAAAAATGTCTGCAAAAGATATAAAATGGGCGAAGTAACGATAACCGCCTCCGACCACGTAAGTTTCGATATCAAAAAAGGCGAATTCGTCATAATAGTCGGTCCTTCAGGTGCAGGAAAAACCACCATTCTCAATATCCTCGGCGGAATGGATACCTGTGACGAAGGCGATATAATCGTCGATGGAAAAAACATTGCAAAATATAATAACCGCGAACTTATTACTTACCGCCGCTATGATATCGGCTTCGTTTTTCAGTTTTATAACCTTATCCAGAATCTTACCGCAAAAGAAAACGTCGAACTTGCTTCCCAGATATGCAAAGACCCCCTTGACCCCGAAGCCGTCATGCAGGAAGTGGGACTTGCCCACCGAATGAACAACTTTCCGGCACAGCTTTCAGGCGGTGAACAGCAGCGCGTCGCAATTGCAAGAGCCCTTGCCAAAAATCCAAAGCTTCTTCTTTGCGATGAACCCACCGGCGCCCTTGACTACGTAACCGGAAAACAGATTCTCCAGCTTCTCCAGGATTGCTGCCGCAAAGACGGAATGACCGTCATCGTAATAACCCATAACCTTGCGCTCACCCCCATGGCGGATAAAGTCATCCATATCAACAGCAGCAAGGTCACCGGAATCGAAATAAACGAAAACCCCACCCCCATCGATCAGATAGAGTGGTAAAGTTTTAAAAAATATGAAAGGAGGGCGAAAGATGAAGACCGCTTTCTTAAAAGATATTTTCCGCGAAATCGGCGGTTCAAAAAGCAGATTCTTTTCGATTTTTGCAATAATCGCCCTCGGAGCGGGTTTCTTTGCCGGACTCAAAGCCACTTGTCCGGATATGCTCACCACCCAGGAACATTATTTTGAAAACCAGAATCTTATGGATATCCGCCTTGTTTCAACCTATGGTTTTGATGAAAAAGATATGGAAGCCATTCGTGAAACCGAAGATATAAGAGAAGTCTATCCCGCCTATTCAAAAGACGTTTTTATTGAAAGTTCCGAAAGCGGCGGAATCATCGCAAAGCTCATGTCCGTTCCGGATAAAGGAATGAACAGCGTCGTCCTTCTCGAAGGCCGCCTTCCGGAAAATTCCGGTGAATGTCTTGTTGAAAAACATTCCCAAATGACCGAAATTTATGAAATAGGCGAAACAGTAAACGTCTATACCACCGATTCCGATGACCCCATAGAGGACAGCCTTTCAAGAACAAGCTGGAAAGTTGTCGGTTTCGTCATGACTCCCCAGTATATCGCCTATGACCGCGGAACCGCTTCCATAGGCGACGGTTCCGCCGACACCTTTATAATGGTGCCGGAAGAAAACTTTACCTATGACGTTTTTACCGAAGTTTATATCACCCTTGATTCCACAAAAGGCGTTCCCGCATTCGACGAAGGATATTCCTCCGCCGTTGAAGCCGCGGTGGAAAATTTTGAATCTCTTGCTGAAAAAAGAGAACCTCAAAGGCTCGAAGAAATAATTGCCGATGCCGAAAAAGAGATTTCCGATGCAAAAGCCGAAATCGCCGATGCGGAAAAGGAACTTTCCGATGCGGAAAAAGAACTTGCGGATGCCTATACCGAACTCACCGATGCCGAAAAGGAACTAAAAGACGGCTGGAACGAATATTACGACGGCCTTAAAGAATACCGCGAAGGAAAAGCCGAATTTGAAAGCGAGATAGCCGATGCCGAAAAAGAACTGGAAGACGGCGAAAATCAGCTTTCAAGCGGCTGGGCAGAATATAACGAAGGAAAAGCCGGGTTCGAAAGCGGTTACGCTCAGTTCATGGACGGACTTTCTTCCGCGGGAATAACACCGGAGGACCTTTACAATAACCGCAAAACAATCGAAGACCAGATTGCCCAAATAGAAGCCATTCCCGAAGCTATGCGCCCGCCAATGGCTGTCCAGGGGCTTGCCTATCTCAAAACTCAGCTTGCAGAAATAAATTCCACCATCGCAGTTTATGAACAGCTTCTTTCCGCAAAAGCGGAACTCGACAGCGCCTACGATACCCTTCGTTCCTCGGGCAGAGAACTCCTTGACGGAAGAAAGGAACTGGACGAAGCAAAGGCGGACGGTCAGAAAGAACTTGATGAAGCCGCCTATGAACTTTATGACGGCTATAAAGACCTCACCGAAGGCGAAAAAGAACTTGCCGACGGCTGGGAAGAATATTACGACGGCCTTGAGGAATTTGAAGAAGCAAAAGCCGAAGCCGATGCCGAAATAGCCGATGCAAAAATCGAGATAGCCGATGCCGAAGAGGAACTCAAAGACCTCAAAGAACCGGTCTGGTACGTTTTTACCCGCGAAGATAACCCCGGTTACAGCAGCTATGAAAGCGACGTTTATATAATCGAAAGTGTCGGAAAAGTTTTCCCCATATTCTTCTTCCTGGTGGCAATGCTCGTTTGTCTTACCACAATGACAAGAATGGTCGAAGAACAGCGCACCCAGATAGGCACAATGAAAGCCCTCGGTTACGGAAAAGGTGCGATAATGGCAAAATTCATCGTCTATTCCTCTTTTGCAAGTATAAGCGGCGCGGTTTTCGGTGTGGGACTTTGCAACTTCG
This sequence comes from Oscillospiraceae bacterium, assembly GCA_017468365.1. GTDB lineage: Bacteria > Bacillota > Clostridia > Oscillospirales > Ruminococcaceae > UMGS1668. Next base: position 91,535 of record JAFUIS010000013.1, read on the forward strand.
TCTTCCCGATAATAATTTATGCCGCCTATGCAATGCGCTATATAATCCCCGATATCGAATTTGTTGCGCTTCCGGGAATGTGGCTTCTCGTTATCGCAGTTTGTGTGCTTTGCACAAGCCTTGCGGTAATAATGTCCTGCTATGCTGAACTTCGTTCCAACCCCGCGGAACTTATGCGCCCAAAAGCTCCGAAAGCCGGAAAACGCGTTCTCCTCGAAAGGATACCTTTTATCTGGAAACGCCTCAACTTCAACAGAAAAGTTACCGTCCGCAATCTTTTCCGCTATAAAAAGCGAATCTTTATGACTATTCTCGGAATCGCAGGCTGCGCTGCGCTCACCATAACCGGATTCGGACTTTTCTCTTCCATTTCCGTAATTCTTGAAAAACAGTACAGCGAACTTTTTAACTACGACCTCATAGTTGCCCTGGATACCGACGCCGAAGAGGAAGAACGAAGAAAAGTCCTCGAAGAACTCGATTCCAACGAAATATCCGCAGAAAACCTCAAGGCTTTCGTAAAAGCCGCCCAATATGAGGGCCTCGGAAAAATAAACCTCGTCGTGCCCGAAAGCGAAGAGGAATTCAAAAAAATGGTAACCTTCCGTGACCGCGTTTCCGGCGAAGTCTATGAACTCACCGATGAAGGGATCATAATCACCGAAAGGCTTGCCGAAATGTTCGAACTTTCCACAGGCGATGAGATGACTTTTTACAGCGACGAGCGGGAATTCACCGCAAAAATAACCGCAATAACCGAACATTACGCGATGCATTTCATCTATATGACCCCGGCGCTTTATGAAGACATCCTCGGCGAAGAAGTACTGATGAATTCCGTTTTCACAATAATGTCTGACGACGGAAAAGAAGCTCAGGAAAAACTTGCGAACACCCTTACGGAATATGACGGCGTGCTAGCTCTTTCTTTCTCAAGAACGGCAATGGATTCCTTTAACGATACCGTACAGAATCTCAACTACGTCGTGGTGCTCATAATCGTATGCGCTGCCGCTTTGGCTTTCGTTGTTCTTTATAACCTTACCAATATCAACATCACCGAAAGAGTGCGCGAAATCGCCACCATAAAAGTTCTCGGCTTCTATGACGGCGAAGTTTCTGCCTATGTATTCCGCGAAAACTTCATCCTTTCGATACTCGGCGCAATGGCGGGTCTTCTTCTCGGAAAAGCCCTTCACGCCTTCGTCATCGGCGTCATCCAGACGGATGAAATAATGTTCGGAAGAGGCCTTCCGCTTTGGGTCTATGCCGTCGGTTTTGTAATGACTCTTATCTTCTCCATGCTCGTAAACGGAATAATGTTCTTCCGCCTTAAAAAGATAAGCATGGTCGAATCCCTCAAATCCGTCGAATAAAAAATATTTTATAAAATGCGTGATAAAGGCTTTTATTTTCCAAAAAAGCATGTTATAATATATCCATCTAATTATGTCTGGAGGATGCTACTATGCTCAGAATTGAAGATCAGATTGAAAACTCTACCGCTATGATCAAAACCGTTGATTATATCGAATCCCAGATTCGTAAAATCAACCCCGATGAAGGTACTGCTGATGCTTTCGTTGTCGAAGCAAAAGCCGCTATCGAAAAACTCCGCGCAATCATGAAAGACGGCGGAATCATCAGATAAGATTAAAAAGCGTAAAGATAAAAGCACCGGTCGGAAACGACCGGTGCTTTTTTGTGTTCAAAAAAGCCGTGCTCAAAATTTGAGCACGGCTTTTATTTTGTGTTTTTCAGAATCCGAGAAGACCCGCACCGATGATTCCTGCGGAGTTTCCGAGGGTGGCTTTAACTACCTTTGGAGCTTCAATGGTCTCGTTTGCGTAACAAAGTTTTGCAACCTTTTCGTTCAGCGGATCAAGAAGGGAAGCACCCTGGTTAGAAACGCCGCCGCCGAGAACGACTACCTCAGGACGGAAAATGTTGACAATGCCGGAAATTCCGTCTGCAAGATAGCTGATATACTGTTCAACAATGGCTTTGCCGGTTTCATCGCCCTGATCTGCCGCATCAAAGGCGGTCCTTCCGCCAATGTTGTCAAGGTTGCCTTCGCACATCTCCCAGATAAGGGATTCCGGATGCTGCTCGGCCATTTCTCTGGTCTCGCGTTTAAGAGCATTTGCGCTTCCGTAAACTTCAAAGCATCCGTGTTTTCCGCATCCGCATTTTACGCCGCCGTGAACAAGCGGAATATGTCCGAATTCACCGCCGAAACCGTTGCATCCGGGAAAAAGCTTTCCGTCAATAACAACGCCGCCACCAACACCGGTGCCAAGGGTTATCATGATAAGGCTCTGATACTGTTTTCCGGCTCCCGCGTAATATTCGCCCATTGCGGCGCAGTCCGCATCGTTTCCGAGAAGAACCGGAAGTCCGATGCGCTCTTCAAGAAAAGGAACTGCGTCAACGTTGTGCCAGTTGATGTTCGGAGCAAGGATAACGGGACCTTTGTTGCTTCTGCAAACGCCGGGAATACCTATTCCTACGAATGCAATGTCCGAAACTTCCATTCCGGCTGCGGCAATGGTGTCAAGGGTGCCCTTTGCCATCTGTTCAAGAAGTGCTTCGGGATTTTTGTTGTCTTCAACGGGAACGCTGTATTTGAATACAAGTTCGCCTTCTTCGCTTACAATACCGATACCGATGTTGGTACCGCCAAGGTCAATGGCTGCAGAATACTTCATATTGCACACTCCAAAAAAATTATTCATAGAAAAGATTTCGTCTTCGGTGAACGTGAACGCTTAGAACAAGCCCGATACCGAGATACGTTATGGCTATGGAAGTTCCTCCCGCGCTCAGAAGGGGAAGGGTGATTCCGATAACCGGAAGAACGCTTATGCACATTCCTATGTTTACAATGCACTGGAAAAAGAACATCGCGAAAACGCCGTAACAGATATATGCTCCCATGGGGTCAAGAGCGATTTTGGCATCATAAATGCAGCGGAAACAAATTCCGCAAAGAAGCGCGACGACTATCAAAGCGCCGACAAAACCCAGCGCCTGACATATGAAAGAAAAGATAAGGTCGTTGTGCATCTTCGGAACGTACCAGTAACTGTCCTGAAAAAGTCCCTCACCCTGAAGCTGTCCCAAACCTATTGAAATTCGGCTCAGCCTCTGCTGATAGTCCGTTCCCAGCGGGTCGGCATATTCCGTAAAATAAACCGCCAGAAAACGCGTTCGCTGGTCGTCGGTCAAAAAATATTGCCAAACAATAGGAACCGCCGCCGCCACCACCGGCAAAAGCGCTATAATATACTTCCAGCTCAGTCCCGCGGCAAAAAGCATCGCAGCAAAGATAGCTGCAAAAACAAGCGCCGTTCCGTCGTCGCCCTGAAAATGAATGAGGATTATCGGAAAACCGCCGTGAAGACAAAGCAAAAGAAGGTTAAGCGGTCTGTTCACCTGACCGTAAACTCTCGAAAGATGATACGCAAAACTCAGGATGAAACAGATTTTAAGAAGTTCCGACGGCTGAAAGGTAAGTCCGAAAGGAAGTCGAAGCCATGCCTTGTCGTCAATGGTCTCGTCAACCTGCATTCCTATGAAAAACGTCAGGATTACAAGAAAAACCGAAACCGGAACATAAAGTTTCCAAAGTTTCGCCATAAAATGATAATCAAAGTTCGAAATGATTATCGCCGCTCCGATTCCCATAAGCGAAGCAAGAACCTGAACAAGCGCTACCCTTTCGGTTATACGAAGGGTGGAGGCAACGTTCGAATTTACCAAAGAATACTGACAAAGAATTCCAAGAGTCGAAATAGAAAGGCAGAAAAAAAGAAGCCATTTGTCCACCGCGGAAAAATATTTTTTTACCAGTTCTCTAATTTTTTTCATCGGCGGTCTCCTTTCTTTTCAATAAAATGCCTATTTAAATATAATACCATTATAACACGAATTTGTAAACCTTGGTTAACTTCCTGTGAATAAACAAAATTTTGTCGGTTTCTGTTGCGAAAAAAGATAAAATATAGTATGATATTAAGTTAGAAAAGTACGAAAAAAAGGCGGCGGAAAAATGGAAAAATTCATAACAAAAAATGAAAACGAAACCGCCGCAGTCGCAAGGGAATTTGCAAAGGCCCTGAAACCCGGCGATATCATCGCTTTCAAAGGCGGTCTCGGCGCCGGAAAAACCACTTTTACAAGATATATGTGCGAAGCCCTTGAAACAAAAGACGACGTTTCAAGTCCCACTTTTGCTCTTGTTCATTGCTACCGCGCAAAATTCCCCGTCTGCCACTTTGATATGTACAGAATAAATACCTTCGATGACCTTTATTCCACCGGTTTTTTTGATTATCTCGATTCCGGCGCAGTGCTCGTCATCGAATGGAGCGAAAATATAATAGATTTTATCGAAGACGAAAGCCTTATCACAATCGAGATAAAACGTCTCGGCGATACCGAAAGAGAAATAACCATAGAAAGGAACGAAGCCTGATGAGAATACTTGCATTCGATACTTCCGCAAAAGCGGCTTCCGTTGCCCTTTCCGAAGACGGAAAACTCATTTCCGAATTTTATCTCGACAGCGGATTTACCCACAGCGAAACAGTGCTTCCCATGGCAAAAGCGGTGCTCGATGCCGCAAGAATAACCCCCGCCGATATCGACCTTTTCGCAGTAAACTGCGGACCCGGTTCCTTCACCGGGCTTCGAATCGGAATTGCGGCAGTAAAAGCCCTTGCCATGAGCCTTGAAAAACCCTGTGCCGCGGTTTCAACCCTTGAAGCTCTTGCTTATAACCTTCGCGCCTGCAAAGGCGTCATCTGCGCCGCAATGGACGCAAGATGCAGCCAGGTCTATACCGCTTTCTTTGAAAGCGACGGAATAAATGTAACAAGGCTCTGTGAAGACAGAGCGGTCTCCACCGACGTCCTTTTCGAGGATATCAAAAAGATAACCGAAGAAAAAGGCGAAAAAGTTCAGTTCGTCGGCGACGGCGCAGCTCTTTGCCAAAAAAAATTCGGCGAAGAATTCGTAAAACTTGCGCCTTCCCAGCTTGTTCTCGGACATGCTTCCGGAACCTGCATTGCCGCTGAAAAACTTTTCAGCGAGGGAAAAACCGTTTCCGCTTCCGAACTTGTTCCCAATTACCTGCGCCTTGCCCAGGCAGAAAGAGAAAAACTTCAGAAAGAAGGTAAATTATGATCGCACTTGGTTCCGACCACGGCGGCTACCTCTATAAAGAGGAGCTTAAAAAGCATCTTGATGAAAAGGGTATCGAATATATTGATTTTGGTACCACAAGCACAGCTTCCTGCGATTATCCCGTTTATGCAGAAAAGGTCTGCAAAGCAATCCAAAGCGGCGAATGCGAAAAAGGAATTCTTATCTGCGGTACCGGCATTGGTATGAGCATCTGCGCCAACAAATTCAAAGGAATCCGTGCGGCAGTTTGCGGCGACCATTTCTCTGCGGAATTTACCAGAAAGCACAACGATTCCAACGTTCTTTGCATGGGCGCAAGAACCATCGGAGCGGGCGTTGCGCTTCAGCTTGCGGATATTTTTCTTTCTACGGAATTTGAAGGCGGCCGCCACCAGAAACGCGTGGATATGATGATGTCCTTCGAGGAAGAATAAAATGCCCGTAATATCAAAGTTCGATTTTGATAATTTTTATGATATTTTTTTTAAGGGGGAACCATATATTATGAAAAAACCTTTTATTCTTGATCATCCGCTCGTTCAGCACAAACTTTCCATCCTCAGAAGAACCACCACCGGCACAAAAGATTTCCGCGAACTCATCAGCGAGATCGGAAACCTTCTTTGCTATGAAGCAACCCGCGATCTTGAACTTGAACCCGTAGAGATCGAAACCCCTATGTGCAAATGCACCGCAAAACAGCTTAAAGGCAAAGCACCCGTTATCGTTCCTATTCTTCGTGCCGGCCTTGGTATGGTAGATGGCCTTCAGCGCCTTATGCCCAGCGCAAGAGTAGGTCACATCGGTCTTTACCGCGATGAAGAAACCGCACAGCCTATCGAATATTTCTGCAAACTTCCCGTTGATATCGCAGAATGCAGGGTTTTCCTTGTTGACCCGATGCTTGCAACCGGCGGCAGCGCAATCGATGCTATCGGCCAGCTCAAAAAACGCGGCGTAAAAAATATCAGCTTCCTCTGCATCATTGCTGCTCCGGAAGGCCTTGAAAGACTCAACGTTGCTCATCCCGACGTCCAGATCTATTGCGCAGCCCTTGATGATCACCTCAACGAAGTAAACTACATCGTTCCCGGTCTTGGCGACGCAGGCGACAGAATTTTCGGTACCAAATAATGAAAATAATGTCCGTCGATTTCGGCGACGCAAGAACCGGAATCGCTATGTGCGATAAAACCGAATTCCTTGCTTCACCCATAACCGTCATCCACGAAAAGCGCTTTGAGCATGCTGTTGAAAAAACCGCCGCCGCCGCAATCGAAAACAAAGCGGAGGCAGTCATCGTCGGTCTTCCGCTCAATATGAACGGCTCCGAAGGTCCCCGTGCGGAACTTTGCCGCGAGTTTGCCCAAAAACTTTCCGAAAAAATCTCCGTTCCCATAAGAATGTGGGACGAACGCCAGACGACCGTTTCCGCAGCAGGCTTCCTTAACGAAACCGATACCCGCGGAAAAAAACGCAAAGCTGTCATCGATGCCGTTGCGGCAGTAATAATCCTCGACAGCTATCTCCAGTGGCGCAAAAATCACCCCGGCGAATTTTAAGCCTTCCCGTTGAGGGGTTAAAATCTCCTCGGAGGAGGAGGGGGACCATTGCCGAAAGGCAATGGTGGAGGAGGGATAATAATCTTTCCAGCTAATTATAAACAAAAAAGCTCCCTGTTTTGCAGGGAGCTTTTTCTTTGGTAAGATTGCGGCAGGGTGGGGTCAGCTTTACTTCTGACTGTTCATATATTCAATAAATTCCGGGGTTTTTGACCAGTATTTTATTCCCCAGTGTTCAAAATCCCATTTTTCCATGTAGTCATTACATTCATAATCCACATAATATAAAATTTCGTTCCGAACGATAAAATTGGTGGGAAAATAATCAATATTAATTTTTGCGGCTGTGGCCTTTGCAGCCATTTTACGAACCTGTTCAAGATATTTTTCATCAAAAACGTCATCTTTTATAAGTTCAAAAACCGTGGGGCCTTCAATATATTCTTTAACTATCCTTTCGTTGGGAATATCTATATCAAGCATACGAGGAATGTTTATTCCGGCATCTGCAAGACGGTAATAATCGTTTTGTTCCGCTTCGATTTTATTGCCGAAGGTATAATAATCGCATGGTTCGTGGTGAATTTGTTTAAGCACAAAAAAGTCTTCGTTTTGCTTTACAAGGTACGAATATCCTCCTTTGCCGTGCCCAAGAAGTTTTTTGATGAGGTATTCTTTTTTGTTTACAAAAATTATTTCTTCCATAGATTCCTCCGGTGCGCTGTTTGATAAATTATACATCACAAAGTGATATAAAGCAATAAAAAAGCCGACCCGCATTTCTGCGGGCCGGCTTTTTTGGATTAGTTTGAAAAGAAAAGAGGGGAAAGCGATGAAAAATATTTTTGTTTCTGTTGTTGTGACTTTATTATAATCTTAAAATATGAGCATATTTTTTAAATTATTTTAATAAAATGTAAAGTTATATTCCAAAAAGGACTTTTTCGGAAAAACCGAAAAAGTCCTTTTTGAAGTGACCGGAAAATAAGCCGGGTTCTGTAATGACGACAATCTATCTTCGCTGCCGGTCGCCCGTGCAGCTTAAATGCCACCTCTGCGAGCACATCGGGCCGATGTGTTGTTCTCTGTACGGTGTTGCTCCGGATAGGGTTTACAGACCCCCTATGTTACCATAGGACGTGGTGAGCTCTTACCTCGCCTTTCCACCCTTACCATAAAAATTTATGGCGGTATATCTCTGTTGCACTCTCCCTGGGGTCACCCCCGGCTGCCGTTAGCAGCTACCCTTGCCCTTGGAGCCCGGACTTTCCTCGCGCGCGTCCTTTCGGAACTGCGTCCGCTGCCGTCCTTTCCGCTCACGGGTTAATATTATAAACTATCGCCGCCGTTCTGTCAAACAATAATTATTCTTTTTAAAAAATTTGAAATTTTTGTCGGATAAACTTGCAATTTAAAGCATTAAAGCATATAATAGGGTATATTATTCTTTTATGGGAGGTAATCTTAATGGCATTCAAAAGCGAATACCTTGCAAGAGTATATGAAGATATCGAAAAAAGAAACCCCGGTGAAAAAGAATTTCTCCAGGCAGTAAAAGAGGTTTTCGTATCTCTCGAACCCGTTGTGGAACAAAACCCCAACATCGAAAAATGGGGCATTATGGAAAGAATCGCCGAGCCCGAGCGTTTTATCCAGTTCCGTGTTGCCTGGGTCGATGATTCCGGAAAAGTCCAGGTCAACCGCGGTTACCGCGTCCAGTATAACTCCGCAATAGGCCCCTATAAAGGCGGAATCCGTCTTCATCCTTCCGTAAACGCTTCCATCATCAAATTCCTCGGCTTTGAACAGGTCTTCAAAAACAGCCTCACAAGCCTTCCCATGGGCGGAGGAAAAGGCGGCTGCGACTTTGACCCCAGAGGCAAATCCGACCTTGAGATCATGCGCTTCTGTCAGAGCTTTATGACCGAGCTTTACCGCCACATCGGTCCCGATACCGACGTTCCCGCAGGTGACATCGGCACCGGTGCAAGAGAGATAGGCTATATGTTTGGCCAATATAAACGCATCCGCAACGAGTGGACCGGAACCCTTACCGGAAAAGGCCTTACATACGGCGGCTCCCTTGCAAGAACCGAAGCAACCGGTTTCGGACTTTGCTATTTCACCAAAGAGATGCTCGCTTCCAAAGGCGAAAGCTTTGAAGGAAAACGCGTCATCATCTCCGGTTCCGGCAACGTAGGTACCTACGCCAATAAAAAAGCCACCCAACTCGGCGGAAAAGTCGTTGCCCAAAGCGATGTTTCCGGTTACGTCTATGACGAAAACGGAATCGATTATAAGATCGTCGAAAAGATCTATCAGCACCGCGGACTCATTTCCGAATATCTCGAATATGTTCCCACCGCAAAATTTGTCGAAGGCCCCCGCAATATGTGGCTCGACATCAAAGCGGACGTCGTCCTTCCCTGCGCCACCCAGAACGAGATCGATGAAGAAGCCGCAAAAGCTATCATCGCAAACGGCGCAATGGCAGTTGCCGAAGGCGCAAATATGCCCAACACCCCCGAAGCTATCAAAGTTTATAAAAACGCAGGAATCCTTTATGCACCCGGAAAAGCTTCCAATGCAGGCGGCGTAGCAACCTCCGGTCTTGAAATGACCCAGAACAGCGAGCGTCTCAGCTGGACCTTTGAAGAGGTCGATGCAAAACTCGAAAGCATCATGAAAAAGATCTATAAGAGCTGCGTGGATGCCGCAGAAGAATACGGTTTCGGATATGACCTTGAAGCAGGCGCAAACATCGCCGGCTTCAAAAAAGTTGCCGAAGCAATGATCGCCCAAGGCGTCGCATATTGATAAATTAAAAGTCAAAATCCCGTGCTCAAAAATGAGCACGGGATTTTTTTATCAATAAAAATTTTCTTATAACCCGAAAAAACCGCCGAAAAACGAAAAACTGACCGCTTTTAACAAAAATCCTTCTGAAAAACCGTCCTTTTTTCCATTGCCGAATTTCGAAAATCCTTATAAACTGTTCTGGAAAAGATTGCCGAAACCGGAGGATATAAATGGAAACCATGAAAATCGCCCCGCAGTATAAGGTCTTTAAAAGGGATAAAAAATACGGAATAATCGGTACCGAAACCACCACCGGCGAAGTGGTAACGATAGCTTCCGTTACCGAATCCGAATCGGAAGCAAGGTGCCTTGCAAACTTTCTGAACGAACATAAAGTTTCCGTTTATCATGCCTCAGACGTCCTTCGGGACCGCTATGTAAGTCTGTTCCAAAAATAAAAAAAGAGCACCCGAAAACGGATGCTCTTTATAATGTATTATAACCTTATATTCTTAAAGCGGTTTATAACAAGTCCGGAAACGATTCCGATAACGATTCCGGTGACAGTACCGGTGATGATAAGGACCGGAAGATAAATCGCGATCTGTTCTGTTCCCAAAAGGATTATCGCCATGATTATCTGTCCGACGTTATGCATGACTCCCCCGGCAACGGAAACACCGATAACGGAAAACTTGTCGATCTTTTTAAGTACCCACATTACGGAAAGGGAAAGTACCGCACCCGCAAGGCTGTACCACATGGCCATAACGTTGCTGAAAAGCAGCGAAACAAGAATGACCCTGATAAGCGAAACAAGAGCAGCTTCTTTAATGCCGAACTTATAAAGCACAAAGATTATAACTATATTTGCAAGGCCCATCTTAATTCCCGGAACCGCAAAGGAAAGGGGAACAAGAACCTCTATATACGACATTATCATCGCGAGGGCAATGGTAAGCCCAAGCATAGCAACTTTTTTAGTTTTCATAAATTCCTTTAAGATACAAAGTCAACTTCGGAATCCGAAGGTCCTTCAATGGTGATTACTGTTTTGTTGGGAAGGCAGGTAATGGCTTCGCCGGTTCTGCCTGCGGCACGCTGGTCAACACAAACGTGGTCGGGACAGGAAGCCTCGGTAACGTCGGCTTTTCCGTCTTTGATAACAAGAATATTGTATCCGCCGTTTTCGGATTCAAGGCGGATCTCTGCGTCGGTATCAAGAGGATACCTTTCGGTTTCAACACCGTCAACGACAACAACGGCAAAAGCGCCGTCCTCTTTTGTGACCTCGCTGAAAAGCCAGATTCCGGCCGCGGCAATTACCACAACAAGAGCAAGGATTATGTCGTTTCTTACCTTTTTATCTTTGAACATTTCCATAGAGTTTTTTTAACGCTCCGCCGCAGATTTTGCGGCGGAGCGTTATCCTTTTAAAGAGATTTTGCTTTATGCTTTAAGCATTTCAAGGCAGCCTACCGGGCAGTCCTCAGCACATTTGCCGCAGCCGATGCATTTCTCGTAATCGATGGTTGCAAGGGCGTTGACAACGGTGATTGCTTCTGCGGGGCAGTTTTTCTGGCATTTCATGCAGCCGATACAGCCGTTTTTGCATTCTTTGCGAACGACTGCGCCTTTTTCGTGGTTAGAGCAGGTGATGACTGCTTTTTCTGCTTTGGGAACAAGAGAAATGATGTGGTTGGGGCATTTGCTTACGCAAAGTCCGCAGCCAGCGCATTTTCTGGGGTCAACTTTTGCAACGCCGTTTACAATGCAGATTGCATCGTTATCGCAAACAGTTGCGCAGTCGCCGCAGCCAAGGCAGCCATAAAGGCAGGAGCCTTTTCCACCATAGAGCATTTTTGCGGCAGCGCAGGAGTTGAGACCCTGATAAATTTCCTTGTAGACCTGTTTGTTGCAGTCGCCGCCGCAATGTACGAAAGCAACAACGGGCTCTGCAGCCTCGGCTTCAACGCCGAGGATTTCGCAGATTGCTTTTACGGTTGTTTCACCGCCGGGACGGCAAAGGTTTGCGGGAGTTTCGGGATTTTCGGCAAGAGCTTTTGCATAAGCATCACAACCGGAAAAACCGCAGGCTCCGCAGTTTGCACCGGGAAGGCAATCACGAACCTCGCCTTCGACCGGGTTTGTTTTAACGCCCATGAAATGGGATGCAAGAACGAGAAGAAGGGAACATGCAAGGCCGATTCCAGCTACAACAAGTGCAGCGGTAACAATAACGTCAGTCATCTTTTATTATCTCCTTATGCGAAGAGTTTATCAATAATTCCGCCGAAGCCCATGAAGGCAACGGAAAGAATGGATGCTGCAACAAGGGTGATCGGAATACCTTTGAAGCATTCGGGAGCATCGGATTCTTCAAGACGTTCTCTGATGCCTGCAAAGATCCACATTGCAAGAAGGAAGCCGAGGCCGCAGCCAAGAGAGCTTACCATGGACTGGATGAAGTTGTATTCATCGGTGATGTTGTTGATGGTTACACCAAGAACAGCGCAGTTGGTGGTGATAAGAGGAAGATATACACCAAGGGATCTGTGCAGTGCGGGGATGAACTTTTTAAGGAAGATCTCTACGAACTGAACAAGAGCTGCGATAACAAGGATGAATACGATGGTCTGAAGATATCCGAGACCGTTGGGGGTAAGAAGGTAAGTCTGGATGGGCCAGGTTGCAGCGGTTGCAACGAGCATTACGAAAATAACGGAAACACCCATGCCGACTGCCTGGTCGGATTTTTTGGAAACGCCGAGGAAGGGGCAGATTCCGAGGAACTTGTTGAGAACGTAGTTGTCAACAAGAACAGCGCTCATGAGGATGATAAGAAGTTCTTTCATTATTTAGTTTCCTCCTTTACCTCAGTTTCGCAGGTTGCTTTGTTGCAAGCTGCAGCGTTGGGGCAGCCTTCGCAGGAAAACTCGGTCTTCTTGGATTTTCCGGAGAAGAGTTTGTTAACAAGTGCGATAAGGCAGCCGAATACGAGGAAGCCGCCGGGAGCTGCGGTTACGATGGAAATTGCATAAGGTTTAAGAGCGGTAAGCTCAATGCCTGCCCAGGTGCCTGCGCCGATGATTTCACGAATGGAGCCCATTACGACGAGAGCAAGGGTAAAGCCGATGCCCATTCCGATACCGTCAAGAGCGGAATCGATGATGCCGTTTTTGCGTGCAAACATCTCAGCGCGGCCAAGGATGATGCAGTTAACAACGATAAGTGCAAGGTAAACGCCGAGCATATCGTAAAGATCCGGGAAGTAAGCCTGCATAAGCATCTGTACTACGGAAACAAAACCTGCAATAACAACGATGTAGCAGGGAATGCGAACTTTGTCCGGGATAGCTTTGCGAAGTGCGGAGATTACGATGTTGGAGCAGATAAGAACTGCGGTTGCGGCAATGCCCATTGCAAGTGCGGAGACAACTCCGGTGGTGGTTGCAAGAGTGGGGCAGGTGCCGAGAAGAAGTACGAGAACGGGGTTCTCTTTAATGATGCCTTTAAGAAGAATTCCTAATTTTTTCATTATGCAACAACCTCCTTAATGAGATTGAAAGCTTCGAATGCGCTGTGGAAGGAGCTGTTGACAGCATTTGCGGTCATGGTAGCGCCTGCAACAAGAGTCATGTCGTCGGAATAAGTTCCTTCGGTAAGACCTACAAACTGAGCTTTGTATGCGCTTTCGTCGGTGAGCTGATGATCAGCATAATATTCGCCGTGGATGATCATTTCGGAGAGAGTCTTGTAAGCAAGAACTTCGCCGTTTGCATTGAATACGGTGAGCATCTTCATTGCTTCGTCGCCATAGCCAAGAGGCATGGTGATTACAGCATACTGGGTCTCTTCGCCTGCGGTTGCGGAGAATGCTGCAACAACGTCGGTGAAGGTTCCAAGTCCTTCGATTGCAACGATCTCAGCGCCTTCAGGGAAGGAGTTGGTAACGGTTGCAAGGTTTGCTTCAAGGTTTTCGGTTGCAATTGCAGGAGCAGCAGCAACTGCAGCAGCAACAGCGTCGGTTGCGGTTGCGGTAACGTCGTTGCCTTCAAGGTCAAATGCCTGTGCAACGCCGAATGCGTTCACGCCGACAACAACGGAACCTGCGTCAGTGGATACAACGTAGATGTAACCGCAGTTGTTCTTTGCTTTGAATGCCTGGGTGATAGGAGCAGCAACGCCTTCAACAGGAACGGTAACAGGGTTGCCAAGGCTGTTGACACAACCGGGAAGTGCAAGAGGCATGGTCTCTGCGATGAGCTGTTCTTCGCTCTTCTGGCCTGCTGCAACAAGGTTGTTCTCGATAAGAACATTGAATGCATCGGTGATAGCGTCTTTGAATGCGGTGGAAGAGAAGGTGGTTCCTGCAACGGTATCAACGCCGCCGAGAGCAGAGTCCTGACCGATATAGGTTGCGGGATAATCCGCACCGAAGTCTTTGGATTCATAGTAACCGGTAAGAAGAACGTTGGAAATTTTGCCGTCAGCGCCGATAGCAACGGTGATGCCCATTTCATCGGAAGAGAACTGGGTGGTGGTGCCGAGGATCATAACGTGGCCAAGACCGGAAGTTTCAGCATGAACTTCTTTAACGGTTGCGGGAAGGTTTGCAAGAGTTTCGGTAATGTTTTCAAAGCCTGCTGCTTCGGGCATTACTTCAAGAAGGGAACCGCTTGCTTTTGCAGCTTTGTTAGCTTCAATGATAGGAGCGGTAATGGAGTTGGTGTATGCAAGAAGAACTGCAACAACAAGGCAGATGGCAGTCAGAACGACTACGCTTTTAATGTTTTCTTTCATGCTTTAACACCTCCAAACGGTTTTTTCATGGTCCATTTGTCAATGTAAGGATTGAGAACGTTCATGAAGAGGATAGAGAAGGATACGCCTTCCGGATAGCTTCCGTAGAAACGGATAAGGGTGGTGATAACTGCGCATCCGAGAGCAAAGATGATTTTGCCTTTTGCAGTGGAAGGAGAAGTTACATAGTCGGTTGCCATGAAGATAGCGCCGATGAAAGTACCACCGGAAAGGGTGTAGTAAAGAGCGGTAGTTACGTCACCGGTAATTGCGAATGCAAGAGCAAAAACAGCGCCGATGAAAACTACGGGAGTATGCCAGGTGATGACCTTGCGAACGAGAAGGTAAACAAAGCCCACAAGAAGTGCAGCTGCGGAAGTTTCGCCAAGTGCACCGCCGCGTACGCCAAGGAACATATCCATAAGGGTTGCCTCAGGAAGAACGCCGTTCGGAAGTACGGAAAGGGGAGTTGCGTATGTAGCAAGATCAACAGTTTCAGCAATAGCCTGGGGCGGAACAGCAGCTGCCATGGTGCCGGTGAATGCGATGAGCATTACAACACGGGCGGTGATAGCAGGGTTTGCAAAGTTGCAGCCAAGGCCGCCGAAAAGGCATTTAACAATAACGATTGCGATGAAGGAACCTACAACTGCCTGCCAGATGGGAAGAGTTGCGGGAACGTTCATTGCAAGAAGAAGACCGGTAACTACTGCGGAAAAGTCGCCGACGGTGGTGGGACGTTTGCAGAGTTTGGTGAAAAGGAACTCGAAAACCACGCAGGAAGCAACGCATACTGCACAGAGAACTGCGGCTCTCATGCCGAAGATAACGGTGCCTGCAATAGCTGCGGGAAGAAGAGCGATGACAACGTCAAGCATGACGTTGGAGGTGGTTCTTTTTCCGTGAACGTGAGGAGATACGGAAACAATAAGATTATTATCCATTATTTATTTTCCTCCTCTTTCTTTTTCTGTTCAGCAAGCTTGGTCTGGTAAGCGCGAAGCTCTGCCTTTGCAAGTTTGTTTCTGTGAACGATCATGCGGTGTGCGGGGCAAACGAAAACGCAGGCGCCGCATTCCATGCAGATGTTAACTTTGGTTTTTGCAATCTCAGCGCCGTCGCCGGAATTAAGAGCTTTTGCGATTGCGGGCGGGTTGAGGTTGAGCGGGCAGTGGTTGATGCAGTTGCCGCAGTGGATGCAGGGGGTCTCATCGGGAAGAGTTGCGTCTTTGTCGTTGAAAGCAAGGATCGCGTTGGTGTTCTTGAGGATGGGCTGGTCAAGATCCGGAACAGCAATACCCATCATGGGGCCGCCGTACATAACTTTTCTGGGTTCTTCCTTAAAGCCGCCGCAGAAATCGAATACATCCTTCATGGAAGCACCGATAGGAGCGATGACGTTTTTGGGGGTTGCAACTGCGGAACCGTCAACGGTAAGGCATTTCTCTACAAGAGGCATACCGGTTCTTACGTATTCTGCGATGCATGCAAGGGTGGTTACGTTCATAACAATGCAGCCGACGTCAAGGGGAAGCTTGCCTTCCGGAACGGTTTTGCCGGTGGTGTTATAAATAAGAACTTTTTCACCGCCCTGGGGGTATGCGGCAGGCATGGGTTTAACAACGATGGCGCTGTCCTTTTTGGAAAGCTCCTGCATTGCTTTGATTGCCTGGGGTTTGTTATCTTCAATACCGATGATAACTTTTTTTACGCCGAGATATTTTTCGAGAAGCTGAATGCCTTCAAAGATATCGTCAGCTCTGTCGGTCATAGTAAGGGTGTCGGCAGTGATGTAAGGTTCGCATTCTGCACCGTTGAGAACAACTTCCTGAACCTGAGAAAGGTCTTTAACGGAAAGTTTTACAAAGGTGGGGAAGCCTGCGCCGCCGAGACCGACGATGCCGCTTGCGCGAACAGCTGCTACGAACTCCTCATAGCTTGTGACCGTGGGGGGAACAACGCTTTCGTGGGGACGCATTTCACCGTCAGATTCGATGGTGATGGCAGTCATGGTGCCGCCGTTGCTGTTGGCCATGGTGTCGATTTTTTTGACAGTACCGGAAACAGAAGCATGAACAGGAGCGGAAATGAATCCTGCTGCTTCGCCGATGATCTGACCTACGCCAACAGTATCCCCAACGTTTACAACGGGCTTAGCGGGAGCGCCGATGTGCTGTGCCATGGGGATAACTACAGTTTTCGGGATGGGCATGCGTTCCGGATGGCAGTCAGCGGTGTGCTTTCTGTGCGGAACGTGAACGCCTTTAATGCCGAAAAAAGACATGGACAAAAACCTCTTTTCTATTTATGCGTTCTTTGGTTTGTTTATTTTTTGACATAATATAGTCAATCTAAACCGAGTATATTATATTACAAGATATAAATAAAAGTCAATTAGTAAATATAACCTATTACAACATTTTAAATCAAATTTTTTAGGAATTTCGACAAAGACCGATTTTTGTTTTTGTCGAAAAAGTCAACAGCTTTTCGATTTGTAATGCAAAATGAAAAATAAAATCGCAAAAAGGGACAAATTTTCTGTAATTTTATGATAATTCGTTAACGTTATACTTGACAAACCGGTTTTTGATGACTATAATATATGCTGAATTACGGCGTAAAGCTGTAATAAAAAAAGAAAAAAATTGAAAGTTGGGAGTATTTATTATGAAAAAACTTCTCGCAATGCTTCTCGCACTCGTAATGGTTCTCTCCTTCGCAGCTTGCGGCACCACCGAAGAGCCCGTTGAAGAACCCACCGACGAACCCGTAGAAGAACCTACTGATGAACCCGTAGAAGAACCCGCTGCAGCAACTTACACCCTCGGTATGGGCGTAAACGCTTCCACCGGTTCCACCACCGACGGCAAAGCTCAGGCTGACGTTACCGTAGCTGTTGTTGTTCTCGACGCAGAAGGCAAAATCGTTTCCGCTCAGATCGACTGCGCACAGACCAAAGTAAACTTCCCTGAAGGCGCTCTTGAAGACCTCACCGCTGTTGACACCCGTTCCAAATACACCAAAAAAGAAGATTACGGCATGCTCGTAGCTTCCCCCATCGGTGCAGAATGGTACACCCAGGTTGACGCTCTTGAAGAAGCTGTTGTTGGCATGACTGCTGCTGATCTCGAAGCTCTCGAGCTCGTAGAATCCAACGGCCACATGATCACCACCAACGAAACCATCTATGCTGGCTGCACCATGGACATGACTGGCTTCAAAGCTGCTCTTGTTAAAGCTTGCAACGATGAATATGCAAAAGAGTTCTCTGCAGATTCCTTCACCCTCGGCCTTGGCGTAGAAACTTCCGTTTCTTCCTCCAAAGCTGCAACTGCTGACGCTGCTGGTCTTGCTGCTCTCTACACCAACTTCACCGGTGTTGCATACGACGCAGACGGCAAAGTTCTTGCTTGCCTCCTCGACGTTATCCAGGTTAAAGTTGCATTCGACGCTGCTGGCGTAGCAACTCAGCCCGAAGACCTCAGAACCAAAAAAGAACTCAAAGGCGATTACGGCATGCTTCCTGCATCTGCAATCGGTGTTGAATGGATGGATCAGGCAACCGCATTCGAAGCAGCTGTTGTTGGCATGACTGCTGAAGAAGTTGTTGCAATCGAAACCGTTGAATCCAACGGCCATCAGGTTCCTGCAGACGAAACCCTCCATGCAGCTTGCTCCATGGATATCACTGGCTTCCAGTCCGGTTTCACTGCATCCCTTACCAACGTTAAATAATTTTAACTAAGTAGGAAATAATAGAAGGGGGATTTTAATCCCCCTTTTATTTTTTATTAATTCCCGCAAATCTTTCTTTGCCCAAAACCACATATTTTCAAAATTTTAATAAGAACGTTTTAAATTCTAAAACGCTGTTATCAAAATTTTGAAAAAACCTGCCCCGTTATCAAAGGAGGAAAACATGAAAAAAGTAATCGCTCTTTTGCTTTCCGTGCTCATGCTTATTAGCTTTTCCGCCTGCGCAGAGCCGGCTCCGGAAAAAACAAGATTTACCAAAACGTATATGGATTATTTCGATACCGCTTCCACGATCGTCGGCTATGAAGAGACCCAGGAAGCCTTTGATGAAAAATGTGCCTTCATCGAAAAAGAGCTCAAACGCTACCATGAACTTTACGATATCTACCATTGGTATGACGGCGTGACCAATATCTATAACGTCAACAAAGAGGCGGGCACCGCACCCGTAAAAGTAGATGAGGATATCATCGCCCTTATTGAATTCAGCCGTGAAATGTATGATCTCACCGGCGGAAAAACCAATATCGCCATGGGCACCGTCCTTTCCATCTGGCATACCTATCGCGAAAACGGAAACTACGACTATTTCAGTGCAGAAGTTCCGCCCATGGAAATGCTTGAAAAAGCCGCAACGCACTGCGATATCAACGATATCATCGTCGACAAAGAAAACGGCACCCTTTTCTTCGCCGACCCCGATCTTAAAATCGACGTTGGTGCAATAGGCAAAGGCTATGCAACCGAGCGCATCGCACAGGATCTTGAAGCCATGGGCGTTGATAATTACACTCTCAACATCGGCGGAAACATCCGCACTATTGGTACCAAAGCCGACGGAAACGGTTGGGTAGCCGGAATTCAGAACCCGGACCTCACCTCTGAACAGACCTATATCCTCAAAGTTGCCTTCGGCGACCTTGCTCTCGTAACCAGTGGCTCTTACCAGCGTTACTATTACGTCGGCGAAACCAAATACCACCATATTATCGACCCCGAAACCCTTTTCCCAAAGGATACCTTCGCCGCTGTCTCTATTCTCACCCCCAACTCGGGAGTCGCCGATGCGGTCTCCACCGCCTGCTTTAATCTTCCTTTGGAAGAAGGCATGGCACTTATAGAATCCATTGAAAACACCGAAGCCATGTGGGTGGAACCGGACGGTACCATTCATTATTCCTCCGGTTTTGAAAACTTTATCCATACCGAAGAATAATTTTTACAGCAACATAAAAACCCCGTGCTCAAATTTTGAGCACGGGGTTTGTTTTTGCCGAAAAACGCTTTATTTATCACGAAAAGCCTTTATGGCAAGAGCAAGAACACCTACTCCCAAAAGACCGGCAGCGTCCTCCCAGTAAAGCTGATCGATAAGAGTGAGCACGATTACCGCTACGCTCATAGCAAGAGGAATTGCTTTGAGCACAAGCCCAAGAATATCCTCGTTTTTCGTCTCTTCTTTTGAAACCGCACTGGACTGCAAAAGCTCGTCCACAGAAACTTCAAGTATCTCCGCAAGTTTCGGAAAGGTGTTTATGTCCGGGCAGGAAATATCCCGTTCCCATTTTGAAACCGCCTTGTCCGTAATGTTGAGTTTGGTTGCAAGCTCCAGCTGAGTCATGTTTTTCGCTTTTCTAAGTTCTGCGATTTTTTGTCCAAGTGTCTGTTTTTCCATAAAAAACATCTCCTTTCGATGATTAAATTATACCATTTTCGAAAAACTAACTCAACCGAAGAAAGGTTTAGTTTAGGAAACCGAAAGTTTACCCCGGGTTTACCGCAATAATAATCCTTTTGATTCTTGCTTTTATCCTTCCGCCGTGTTAACATAACAGTATAAAAGCGCTTTAAAGGAGAAGATAAAATGAACGAGACCTTTAAAAAACAAATCGAAAACGGCGAATGTACCCTCGGAATCGAACTTGGCTCCACAAGAATAAAAGCCGTCCTCATTAACAGTGGCGCTGAAATCGTCGCTATCGGTACTTACGACTGGGAAAACCGTTTTGAAAACGGAATCTGGACCTACAGCCTCGAAGATATTTTTGCCGGTACCAAAGGCTGCTATAAATCCCTCAAAAACGACGTTTTCAAAAAATACGGCGTCACCCTCAAAAAACTTGCTTCTCTCGGAATTTCCGCAATGATGCACGGCTATATTGTCCTCGATAAAGAGGATAACCTTCTTTCTCCCTTCCGCACCTGGAGAAATACCACCGCCGGTGCCGCCGCCGAATTCCTTACCGAAGAATTCGATTTCAATATCCCCGAACGCTGGAGCATCGCTCATTTCTGGCACCAGGTCACCGAGGGCGCAGAGCACGTAAAACATATTGATAAGCTCATGACCCTTTCCTGCTACGTTCATTATCTTCTTTCCGGCGAATTCGTTCTCGGAATCGGCGATGCTTCCGGAATGTTCCCCGCAGAAGCCGCCGAAACCGCCTATAACGCAAAACTTATCAATAAAATGGATAAACTCATGGCGGAAAAAGGCTTTCCCTACAAAGCTGAAGACATCCTTCCCAAAATGCTTTCCGCAGGTGATGATGCAGGCTTCCTCACCGAAAAAGGCGCAAAATTCCTCGATGAAGAGGGCGACCTCGAAGCCGGAATTCCCATGTGTCCTCCCGAAGGTGATGCCGGAACCGGAATGGTCGCCACCAACAGCGTAAGACCCGCCACCGGCAATGTTTCCGCAGGAACTTCAGTTTTCGCAATGATAGTCCTTGAGAAAGAACTCGAAAAACTTCACCGCGAAATCGATGTGACCGCGACACCCGCCGGTGCCCCCGTCGCAATGGTACATTGCAACAACTGCTCCTCCGAACTCAACGTCTTTGCCGATATGTTCTCCGAACTTGGAAATTCCCTCGGCGTGGAACTCGACAGGGGAAAGGTCCTTGGCGCAATGTTCTCTGCCGCCGAAAAAGGTGCGCCGGATTGCGGCGGAACCGTTTCCTGCAACTATCTTTCCGGAGAGTTTATCACCGGCTTCCAAAACGGAATCCCGCTGGTCGCAAGAACTCCTGAAAGCAGTTTCTCTCTTGCGGATTTCTCAAGATCTCTTATCTATTCCGCTTTTGCCACCGTAAAGATCGGAATGTATGTCCTCGATGAAGAAAAAGTCCGCATCGAAAGAATGACCGGTCACGGCGGACTTTTCAAATCTCCCTTTGCGGCAAAAGCCTTTGCCGCCGCCACCAAAGCCGAAGTCGTCGTAATGAAAAACGCCGGTGAAGGCGGTGCCTGGGGAATCGCAGTTCTTGCTTCCTATATGGTCAATAGGGAAGAGGGCGAAAAACTCGAAGATTACCTCGAGAATAAAGTTTTTGCCGAAGCCGAAGCCGAAAGATTCTCCCCTGAAAAAGCCGACGTCGAAGGTTACGACAGCTATATCGAAACCTATAAAAAACTCCTCACAGTCGAAAGAGCCGCCGTCGAAAACCTCTGATAAAAAAACTGTCCGCCTAAGGTCCGCCTTCCGTAAGGAAGAGCGGATTCGGGCAGGCTCTTGTAAAGTGAATAGTTTTGGTATGGACGGCGTGATTTTGTCACGCCGTCTTTTCTTTTTGTTTTCGTTCGAGTTCACGTTCAAAGGCTTCTTCAATGTCCTCCGGTGTTAGTCCACGGATAATTCCGATTCCGTTGTAGTAGATGTCTACTATCTGATATCTTTTTCCATCGAAGTATTTTGGAGATGATACCACTATCTTTTCAATAAATTCATGGATAAGTTCGGGTGTGAGTTCTTTGATTTCGGTTATTCGTTTGACTTTGTATATGAATCTTTGGAGATTTTCAGTCTTGTCTGTTTCCGTGCTCAAGTACTCTTCGAGTATCGGAATTGATTCTTTCAGCTCCTGTTGCTCCTTTTCATATGACATAGACATTGTTGCATAACGTTCATCGGAAAGCTTTCCGCTTGCGTTATCTTCATAGATTCTCTGAATAAGATTATCTATTTCGGAAACTCGTTTCTTGGCATTGTTCAGTTCTTTACGCTTTTCGGAAAGCTCTTTCTTCTTTTCTTCTCCATAAGATTCCATTTGCTTCTTCGCAAACTGCTCTTCAAAAAGATTTACGTTCATAAAAACTCTTTTCATGTTTTCAAGAACGATTTCATATACCGCCTTTTCTCTGATGTAATGCGCAGAGCAGTTTTCGGAATTCTTGCGATAGGTGGAGCAGAAGAAATATGCCTGTTCTCTCTTGTAACAGTTTGTGGCGCTGTAATAGAGCTTTTCTCCGCAATCGGAACAGTAGAGCAATCCGGAAAACCAACTTGTAATACCAGTCTTTGTGAATCTCCTGCGATGTTTCCGAAGTTCCTGCACAAGTTCAAATGTTTCTCTGTCGATGATTGCCGGGTGGGTATCATGGAATATCTTCCATTCTTCCTCCGGTTTCTCTATCTTCTTTTTGTTCTTGAAAGACTTTGTGGAAGTACGGAAGTTTACCGTATCTCCGCAGTATTCCTGCTTTGCAAGAATATCCGAAACGGTTGAGGTTCCCCAATGGTATGGAACAGAAGGTGGTTTGCAGCATACTCTTCCTATACTGCTCCAGTATTCATTCGGTGTCATAATCTTTTCCGTTTTCAGCCTGTTCGCAATCTGCGTGGGTCCAAATCCCTCAATGCAAAGAGCATAGATTTTCCTTACAACTTTTGCCGCAGGTTCATCAATTATCCATTCTTTAGGATTATCCGGATCCTTCATGTATCCGTAGGGTGGATTTGTTGTTAAAGGAAGTCCAGACATTCCTTTGTTCTTGAATACGTTCCGAACCTTTTGACTTGTATTCTTTGCGTGCCATTCATTGAACAGATCCTGCATTGGAACTATATCGCTGATTCCTTTGGCTGTATCGATATTATCCATAATTGCTATATATCTTACACCCAAATCATCAAAACCCTCTTCAAGAAGTTGACCTACAACCAAACGGTTACGACCCAATCTTGAATGGTCTTTTACGATAAGCGTTCCTATCTTTCCTTGCTCCGCAAGCTCCATGATTTCTGTAAAGGCAGGTCTTGCAAAGTTTGTTCCGGAAAAGCCGTCATCAATAAATACTCTTGTATTCTTAAATCCGTTTTCCTTTGCGTATTTTTCCAATATGGCCTGCTGAGAGGTAATATGTAAAGGGTGGTTTCTCCACCCGAATACATATGACTGCGGCTCATTTGTGGTGAATTGAAAAGCAGTTATAGGAAAGGAGTAGAAAAAGCCTTATAACCGCTACAAATTCAACACAGAAAGGAGCTG
>JAFUIS010000014.1 GCA_017468365.1 Oscillospiraceae bacterium
ACTCTTAATCAGCGGGCCCCGGGTTCGAGTCCCTGATGGTGCACCAATCCGGCCCGATGGTCAAGTGGCCTAAGACTCCGGCCTCTCACGCCGGCAACGGGGGTTCGAATCCCCCTCGGGTCACCAATATAGTCGGTGTTTATTACGGCGGGGATCCACCTGTTCCCATTCCGAACACAGTAGTTAAGCCCGTTCGTGCCGAAAATACTTGGAGGGCAGCCTCCCGGGAAAATAGGTCGATGCCGACACAGCCCAGTCTTTTGACTGGGCTGTTTTTTTGTTTTAAAACTCGGAAAATCTCTTTCCGGGTTTTTGTTTTTATGCTATAATATTTTCAGATAATTATCTGAGGTGTTTTCATGAAGATTGATGATAAAATTTGCGGTGAAAGAATTTTTCTTCGAAGTTATGATAAATCGGATGTTTCTTTTGTCAGCGGAATGTGGTTTGATGAAGAAAACGGAAAATATCTTAGCGACCCGACGCCTGAATATATTGATGATGTTTTTCAGAAAGCATTTGACGGTATTGAGTACTGTGCTGATGGTTTTTATTTTATAATTTGTCTTAATTCCGGCGAAAGAATAGGTTCTGTAAGTACCTTTCCGGATGAAAATAATTATCAATATGATATAGGATATTGTATCCATAAGGATTTTTGGAAAAAAGGCTTCGGTACAGAGGCGGTTTTGTTATTAATGGAATGGATCAAGCAGCGCGGAGGTAAAATCGTTACGGCGGAAGTCGCATCCAACAATGTTGCTTCCCGAAAACTTCTCGAAAATCTTGGTTTTACGGTAAGAGAAAAAACGGGTTTTAAGAAATATAATATGGATATTTCTTTTGATAGCTATATTTATGAAAAGGAACTTTAAGGTGGTGCTCAAATGGACGGCAAGCTTCGCAATATGACCGCAATTTATCTTACTCAAAACGGAAAAATGCTGATGCTTTACAGAATTGGTTCAAGAGTAGTTTCTCCTTCTTGGTGCGGAATCGGCGGACATTTTGAAAAGGATGAGCTTAACGATGCAAAAGCAGCGATGCTTCGGGAGATGAGCGAGGAAATAGGTCTTACGGAAGACGATATTGAGCACCTTAAATTTAAATATATCACTCTTCGAAACAAAAACGGCGAGATAAGACAGAACTATTACTTTTTTGCAAATCTGAAAGAAAATGCCGTGCTCAAAGATGATTGCAACGAAGGAAAACTTGAATGGGTGGAATATGATTCCGTGCTCAAAAAGGAGATGCCATTTACCGCAAAACAGATGCTTGAACATTATATGAGCACCGGACGTTTTGACGACAAACTTTACGGAGGAGTTTCAACTCCTGACAGTGCTGTTTTTACCGAAATGGAAGATTTTTAATTTTAAAAAGCCCGCGGATACGGGCTTTTTTTGATTTTTAAACTTTCTTTAAATATTCCGAAAAAGCATTTGCAAGGGGAACAATATGATATATAATTTTATTATAAAAATTTTCTTTTTTATGCAATAAAATGCAGTTTTTTTCGCACTAATATAATGATAGCCATGATTGGTGGTGTGGTTATGAAAATTGAAAATGATTTGGTTGTCAAAGCGTCGAAAGGTGACAGAGACGCTTTTTCCGACCTTTATTATTCCTGTTATAAAGATCTTTATAAATTTGCGGTTTATACCCTTGGAGATGCGGAGGATGCGGCTGACGCGGTTTCGGACACATTTGTTGAGATTTGGAAAGGTATTTCGAAACTTCGGGATCCGGATTCTTTCAGTTCATGGGCTTTTCGTATTTTGAGCACGAGATGCAAACGCGAAATCGGAAACATCATTAAAAAGCGCAACATTTATAATATCGACGATCTCATTGAGACGCCTTCGTCCGACGCAGGAAATATAGAGGAGGACATTGCCGAAAGCGCAAGTCTTGCTTCTGCGCTTTCAAAACTTGACGGTGAAGAAAGAATGATCGTGGTGCTTTCGGTGCTCCACGGTTATACGAATAAGGAAATTGCCGAAATGATCGGCAAGCCTCAGGGAACGGTCAGCTCCAAGCTTCACCGCACTTATGCTAAATTAAGAGAAATGTTGGGAGGTGAGAACAATGGATGAGCACGAAAATATGAATTTTGAGCACGAACTTTCGGAAAGATTCAAAGCACTTGACAAAAATATAAAAATACCGGAAATCCCCGATGCTCAAGGGATTTTTGAAGTTGCCGAAAAAGAAACAAAAGTTGTTCCTTTTTCAAAAATCAAAAGATATGCCGCAGTGGCTGCAGCCGTTGTTCTTATCTGTGTAAGTATTCCGGTGGTGCTGGGCTCCGTCGGCGGAGTTTCGATGGATATGGCCGCAAACGAAGCGGCGGAAGAACCAAGAGCGGTTCAGAATGAATCGCTTATGGATGCTGCTTTTGACGAACCGGCGGAAGCTTTTGTTGAGGAAGAAACGGAAGAACCTTCTGCGGCTCCAAAAGACGGTTTTGATGAAGCTGCGACAGAAACCGTTCCGGAAGATGAGGAACAGCAAAAAAGTATTTCCGGAAGTGACGGCAACGTCAATTCTGCGCTGGAAGAATTTTTCAGGGAAAATTCGGCGACCGCTTCGGGAAATCCCCCGACCGGTGGAAATGACGGCGACGACATAACTTCCGTTGCAGTGGATTCCTTTGGCGCCGACCTTAACAAAAAACGCGAGATTGAAGTTTCGGTGGAAAAAGATTCCGTTTCGGTAATTCTTCGCGACAAGGCCGCGGGCAATGAAGTTATTTCCGCTTTTTGGGTGGAAGGAACTTTCATAGGTTCGGGCGAGGAAGACGATTATTACGTTATAAACCTTGCGAAAAAGATAACCGAAGAGGATTTTGAAAGCGGAAACTGGCTTCCGATGGCGGGTGACGCGGAAAAGGGAACTTATTTTATTGATGAAAGTTCTGTTGAGGTCGGCAAAAAAATCAACAGCGGAAATATGAATATCAGGGTCGCTATTCATATCGGAACGGGCGATTATGAAATAACTGCAAAGATTTTTTAAAAAGTGCTGCACTTTTGTGCCTTTGGGTCACTATATAAGTGAAACGAAAAGCAGGAGGACAGAAGCATGAAGAAATTTTTGATTTTTGTTATGATATTTGCGCTGACGGCTTGTTCCGTACAGGATGTTCCGAAAGACGATGCTGAAAATTCGAAAGAAGATATCCTTATTTCGGAAGAAGCGGATGAACCGGTTGAGGAACCTTTGGAAACGGAAGAAGAACCGAAACCGCAGGAAACACCCGAAGAAGAACCGAAAGAAGAAAAACCGGCGGAAAAAGAGCCTGAGAAGGAAAAGACAGAGGAACCTTTGAAGGTTTCGAACGGGGAATTTGCAAAGAACTATTACGCCGACCTCGGAGATTTTGACGTTTCGGAATTTTATCTTGAAAACTCTATCCTTGAGGGAAGAACGGTGGATTTTGAAAGGGCGGCGGAACTTTTTGTTCCCGCTGAAAAATACGGACAGCTCAGAGAAAAGGCGCAGTTCGACGCTTTTATGGAAGATGCGAAAGCCGCCGGAGGAATCTGGGATATGTTTGTTCCGACCGGAACTTTTTTTGCGCAGGCAGGTTATGAAAACGGCGAAAAGACCGGAGTGACTCTTAAGAAGGACGGAAACGGCGGTTACGCCGTGGGTCAGATCGGGGGAACTTTTTCACATTTGTTCCCGGAGAACAAGGAACTTCTTGAACAGATAGACTATATTTATGACGCCGATAAAATTGAAGCGAGATGCGTTTCGCTTACGAGATTTATTTCGGGAATCCTTATAACCGACGGAACGAACGAGCATTTTATAGTGCTTGAATCCACCTGGAATTTCAAAGACGTTCTTAAAGCCGGAACCATGGGAAATTGGACGGAGATTCTTGAAGAAATAAATGCACTTGAATCTGTCGTGGCAGACAGCTGAATAAAAAACACCGCCGGGAAAACCGGCGGTGTTTTTTTTGTGTGTATGAAACAAAATCTCTTATATAATATTTAATAATATATTAATTGAAAAACGGAGGGAAAAGTTATATAATATAACTTGGAATTTTATGTACCGGAGGAAAAAATGGCAAAGAAACGCGAAGAATACGGAAACGAAAGCATACAGTCATTAAAGGGTGCGGAACGAGTTAGAAAACGCCCGGCGGTCATTTTCGGTTCGGACGGAATCGAAGGATGCGAACACGCGGCTTTTGAAATAATTTCGAACGCTATTGACGAGGCAAGAGCCGGTTACGGCGAAAAAATCGTCATTACAAGATATAACGACGGTTCGGCAGAAGTTGAGGACTTTGGACGCGGATGCCCCGTTGACTGGAACAACAACGAACAGAGATATAACTGGGAGCTTCTTTTCTGCGAGCTTTATGCGGGCGGAAAATATGACGGAGTGGGCGATTATGAATTTTCGCTCGGTCTTAACGGACTCGGTCTTTGTTCCACCCAGTATTCCTCCGAATGGATGGACGCGGAAATCTGCCGCGACGGTAAAATATATAAGCTCCATTTTGAAAAAGGTGAAAACATCGGCGGACTTATGAAAGAGCCCACCACCAGAAAAAAGACCGGTTCGAAAATTCGCTGGAAACCGGACAAGGAAGTTTTTACCGACACCGCTATTCCTCTTGAATGGTTTCAGGAGGTTATCAAACGTCAGGCGGTAGTAAACTCCGGAATTGTTTTTGTGCTTCGCGACCAGAAGCTTACCGGCGGATTTGAAACTTATGAATACGTTTACGAAAACGGCATCAGCGACTATGTAAAGGAAATTGCCGGAAACGAAGCCGTTCTTACCGGAACCCAGTTCTGGCAGGGTGAAAGGACCGGACGCGACCGTGAGGACAAGCCGGAATATAAAGTTAAGATGCAGATAGCCTGCTGTTTTTCCAACAAGGTAAAGGCTATTGAGTATTATCACAACTCCAGCCACCTTGAGCACGGCGGTTCTCCGGAAAAGGCGGTCAAATCTGCTTTTGTCAGCCAGATAGACGCTTATCTTAAAGCGAACAACAAATATCTTAAAAACGAAAGCAAGATAAACTTCCAGGACGTTGAGGACTGCCTTATTCTTGTTTCTTCCTCGTTCTCGAGCCAGACTTCTTATGAGAACCAGACGAAGAAAGCCATTACCAACAAATTCATTGCAGAGGCGATGACCGAATTCCTTAAACATCAGATAGAGGTATTCTTCATCGAAAATCCGGACGATGCGACAAGAGTTGCGGAGCAGGTGCTCATCAACAAGCGCAGCCGCGAAAACGCAGAAAAGACCAGACAGAACCTTAAAAAGAAACTGACCGCGACCATGGATATGACCAACCGCGTTCAGAAATTTGTTGACTGCCGCACCAAAGATACCGCAAGACGCGAAATTTATATCGTAGAGGGCGACTCTGCATTGGGCGCCTGCAAACAGGGAAGAGATGCGGAATTCCAGGCGATAATGCCTGTTCGAGGAAAGATCCTCAACTGCCTTAAAGCGGATTATGACAAGATTTTCAAGAGCGACATCATCACCGACCTTCTTAAAGTTCTGGGCTGCGGAGTTGAAGTAAAGAGCAAGGCGAACAAGGACCTTTCTTCCTTCGATATCGATAACCTTCGCTGGAACAAAGTTGTTATCTGCACCGATGCGGACGTTGACGGTTACCAGATAAGGACCCTTATCCTCACGATGCTTTACAGACTTACTCCGACACTTATCGAAGAGGGATATGTTTATATTGCGGAATCTCCGCTTTATGAAATAACCTGTAAGGACGAAACTTATTTTGCTTATACCGAGGACGAAAAAGCCCGCATTGCGGAAAAACTTGGCAAGGCAAAATATACCGTTCAGCGTTCCAAAGGTCTTGGTGAAAACGAGCCGGATATGATGTGGCTTACCACTATGAACCCGGAAACCAGACGACTTATAAAAGTTACTCCCAGCGAGGCTGCCGCAACTTCGGAGATGTTTGATCTTCTTCTTGGCGACAACCTTCAGGGAAGAAAAGATTTTATTGCGACCAACGGTTACCTTTATCTTGACGATATGGACCTTTCATAAAAAATGATTTTCAGGCGGGAGGCGGAAAGTTTGATAGCGAAAATAGCTGTTGACAAGGCCGCCTTTGGCTTTGACAGACTTTTTGATTATTCCGTTCCCAAAGGAATGGAAGAAAAAATAAAAACCGGCTGCAGGGTGATGGTGCCTTTTGGAGCGGGCGGACAAAAAAGGCAGGGAATGGTTTTCGGACTTTCCGATACCTTTGACGGCGACCCGAAAAAGCTTAAAAGCATTGCTTTTCTTCTTGACGAAAAGCCGGTGGTGGACGATGAACTCACCGAACTTGCAAAACACCTTGCGGTGCATACCTTTTGTCCGCTTTTTGAAGCAGTTAAAGCCATGCTTCCGCCGGGACTTAACTATAAACCGGTTTTTAAATATTTCGCAGACGCGGAATCTTCGGAAGACGACGAGGAGCAGAGGGTTCTGAACTGGCTTCGAAAAAAGAAAAACGGCGCAGAGGGCGAAGCGATAAACAAGGCTTTCGGTTTTTTGGATTCCGCTTTTATTGATTCCATGGCGGAGAAAAAACTTCTTCGTCGGGAAGAGAGCACCAGAAGAAAAATAGGCGACGAAACGACGAAAATGGTCCGCCTTTCGGAAAAAGAAGCCGGACTTAACGAAGAGGGAAGTTCGATTCTCAAAAAGCCTACACCAAAGCAGAAGGAAGTTCTTGAATTCCTTTCGGAAGCCGGAGCGGCCTGCGTTAAAGAGATAAGTTATTTTACTTCCGCGGGAAAAGCGGTGGTCGAGGGACTTGAGAAAAAAGGCGCGGTGGAGTTTTTTGAACAGGAAGCTTTCCGCAGACCTTATAAAGACGAGTTTCGCCGAATCGATCCGGAAAGCATTGTTCTTTCGGAAGAACAGCAGACGGCTTTTGACGGCATTGCAAAGCTTTGTGACGAAGAAAAAGGAAGCACGGCGCTTCTTTTCGGAGTTACCGGAAGCGGAAAGACCTCGGTTTTTATAAAGCTTATCCAAAGGGAAATTGCGAAAGGTCATCAGGTCCTTTTAATGGTGCCGGAAATTTCGCTTACTCCCCAGATGATGAATAAATTTTTTGCGTATTTCGGAGATTCGGTGGCAGTGATGCATTCTGCGCTTTCTGCCGGAGAACGCATTGACGAATGGAAGCGCATTGCAAGCGGAAAGGCGAGGATAATAGTCGGAACGCGCTCGGCGGTTTTTGCTCCTGCAAAGGAACTGGGACTTATCATTATGGACGAGGAACAGGAACAAAGTTATAAATCCGACCGAAGCCCCAGATTCCACGCAAGAGATGCGGCGGCTTTCAGAAGCAAAAAGCTGGGAATTCCGCTTCTTCTTGCTTCGGCAACGCCTTCTGTTGAAACTTTTTATAAAGCAAAAAGCGGAAAAACAAAGCTTTTTGAAATGACCGAAAGATACGGCGGCGCAAAACTTCCGGATTCGGTTATAGTCGACATGAAGGAAGAGACCCTTTGCGGAAGAACGGGAGTTTTAAGCGAGGCTCTTGCGGAAGAAATTCAGTATAACCTTGATAACGGACAGCAGTCCATTCTTCTTATGAACAGAAGAGGTTATAACACTGTTGCAAGATGCGCCGAATGCGGTACTGTAAAAGAGTGCCCCAGATGCAATATCCCGCTTATTTATCACAGAGCGAACGGAAGGCTTATGTGTCACTATTGCGGTTACAGCGAACCGGCAACGGTAAGATGCGATTCCTGCGGAAGCGAATACGTTATGTATTCCGGCTGCGGAACACAGAAGGTCGAGGACGAAATTTCGGCACAGTTCCCTGAGGCGAGGATTCTTCGCATGGACCTTGATACCACCATGGCAAAGTTCAGCCACGACAGACATTTTGCGGATTTTGCCGAAGGAAAATACGACATAATGGTCGGAACGCAGATGGTGGCGAAGGGACTTGATTTTCCGAACGTCACGCTGGTGGGAGTTCTTGCGGCGGATATGAGCCTTTACGGAGGAGATTACCGAAGCTATGAAAGGACATTCGGACTTCTTACCCAGGTAATCGGAAGATGCGGAAGGGCTAAACTTTCAGGAAGAGCGTATATCCAGACCTACAGCCCGGAACACAGCGTTATCGAACGTTCCTGCGCACAGGATTACAGAATGTTTTATGAGGACGAGATAATCAACCGTAAGGTGATGCTTTATCCTCCGTTTTGTTCCATGGGTTCGGTCCTTTTCAGCGGAACGAACGAAAAACAAACAAGGGAAGCAGCGGCGGCTTTTTTAAAACTTCTTGAAGAAAAGGTTGCAGAAACCGAAATCCCAATTCGAATCCTCGGACCGACGCCTTCTCACGTTGCGAAAATTGCGGACAAATGGCGTTGGAAACTTATTGTTAAATATCGTCCGGACAACGCTTTTTTTGAGACCATGGGCGAAACTTTGAAAGAATTTTCAAAAAATAAAGATTTTGTTAAAATTGAGGTCATGGCTGACCCATATGATATAAATTGAGCAGAAAGGTGAAAAATAATGGCACTGAGAAATATAGTTAAAGACGGCGACCCGATACTCAGAAAGGTTTGCCGCCCGGTTGAAAAATTTGACGAAAAACTCTGGACCCTTCTTGATGACATGGCCGAAACCATGCATGCCGCTGACGGAGTGGGCATTGCAGGTCCTCAGGTGGGCATTATGAGAAGAGTCTGCCTTGTTGACTGTTATGATGAGGACGGCGTTATCGAACTTATCAATCCGAAGATCGTTGCAAGAGCGGGCGAACAGACCGGAAACGAAGGCTGTCTTTCCTTCCCGGGAAAATGGGGCACCGTAACAAGACCCATGGCCGTTACCGTTCGCGCACAGGACCGAAACGGCGAATGGTTCGAGATAAGCGGCAGAGAGCTTAAAGCAAGAGCTTTCTGTCACGAACTCGATCACCTTGACGGTGTTTGCTTTGTTGACCTTGCAAAAGAAATCAGAATCGAAACGGGTGAGGAAGAATAATGAAAGACATGCGAATAGTCTTTATGGGTACTCCGGATTTTGCCGCGGCAATTCTCCAAAGACTTATTGATACCGGAAGAAACGTTGTGGGCGTTTTTTCCCAGCCGGATAAACCCGTTGGCAGAAAACAGATAATCACCCCAACCGCAACCAAAGTTGTTGCGATGGAACATAATATCCCCGTTTTTCAGCCGGCAAAACTCCGTGACGGCGAAGCGCTTAAAATCATGCAGGAACTTAAACCCGACCTTACGGTAGTTGCTGCTTACGGAAAAATTCTTCCGAAAGATATCCTTGACGTTGCACCCCTTGGAAACGTCAACGTTCACGGAAGCCTTCTTCCGAAATACAGAGGTTCCGCGCCCATTCAGTGGTCCGTTATCAACGGAGACAAAGTCACCGGAATCACCACCATGTATATGGCAGAGGGAATGGACACCGGCGACATGATAATGAAATTTGAACTTCCCATCGGCGAAAACGAGACCACCGGCGAACTTTTTGACAGAATGGCAGAGCTCGGGGCGGAATCCATTGAAAAGACTCTTGAACTTTTTGATAACGGTGAGGTAAAAGGAATTCCCCAAAACGACGAGGAAGCGACCTATGCTCCGATGCTCAAAAAAGAGATGGGCGAGATTGATTTTGGAAAAACCGCGGAAGAGATCCGCAACCTTGTTCGCGGACTTAATCCCTGGCCCACCGCTTACACTTTCCTTGACGGAAAAACCGTGAAAGTTCACGAAGCGGCAACCGCCGAAGGTTTTTGCGGAAGTGAAGGCGAGCTTCTTGACGGAAAAAGATTTATCGTCGGTTGCAAATACGGAGCAGTTGAATTTTTGACCGTTCAGCCGGAAGGAAAAAACAAAATGTCCGGTGCGGATTTTATCAGAGGCAGACGCCTTGAAAAAGGAACGGCCTTCGGAAAATAATTGAGAGGTGATAATATGCCTTATTATTACGGAATCGACATTTATTACATCATTTTGATTTTGCCTGCGCTTTTGTTCGGACTTTGGGCACAAAGTCAGGTAAATTCCAGCTTTAACAAATACAGCAGGGTTGGCACCATGCGCGGTATGACCGGCGCCCAGGCAGCGGAATATATTCTTAACCAGAACGGAATTTATGACGTTGAGGTTCGCCACATAAAGGGAAACCTTACGGACAACTTTAACCCGAAGAACAAAACCATTAACCTTTCGGACAGCGTTTATAACAGCACTTCCATTGCTGCTGTGGGCGTTGCAGCTCACGAAGCGGGTCATGCGGTGCAGCACGCGGTGAACTATAAACCTATCCGCATAAGAGAGATGATAATCCCCGTTACCCAGATAGGTTCCTGGCTTTATCTTCCGATAATCCTTGTTGGCTTCATCTTTTCTTCGCAGTACCTTGTAAACCTCGGAATCCTTCTTTTCTCCACTCTTGCGATATTCCAGCTTGTTACTCTTCCGGTGGAATTCAACGCTTCGAGCAGAGCGATAGACACCCTTGAGGGAAGCGGCATTCTTTACGGCGAAGAGATAACCGGGGCAAAAAAAGTTCTTCGCGCAGCGGCGCTTACCTATGTTGCGGCGCTGGTTTCTTCCCTTGCACAGCTTCTGCGCCTTGTTCTTATTTTTGGCGGCAGAAGAAGAGACTGATTTTTTGACAAAAGGAGTTTTTGATTTATGGCGAACACAAGAACGCTTGCGGTAAAGGCGCTTTTAAGAGTTAACGAAGGCGGCTTTTCAAATATTGTGCTCGATGCGCTTCTTTCCGGTGCTCAGCTTGAGCACCGTGACAGAGCTTTTGTTTCGGCGCTTTTTTACGGTGTTCTTGAGCGCCGCATAACTCTTGATAAAATTATAAAAAAATATTCGGCAAAGCCCCTTGATTCTTTGGAACCGGCGGTGCTTGAATGCCTAAGAATCGGATTTTACCAGCTTATATATATGAATTCCGTTCCGGATATGGCGGCGGCAAACGAAACAGTTGAAGCGGTAAAACAGCTTGGCTTCGCAAAAGCTTCGGGATTTGTTAACGGCATCATGCGTTCGTTCATCCGCGACGGAAAGAAATTCGATTTTTCGCGTCTTGATAAAATCGGAAGGCTTTCGGCGGAATATTCCGCACCGATATGGCTTTGCAAAAAGTGGTGCAGTGAATACGGCGACGAAAAAACCGAGACCGCCCTTCGCGAATCCCTTGGCGGAACGCCAATTTATGCAAGGGTGAACACAACCGAAACAACCCCGGAAGAACTTTTGAGCACCCTTGCGGAAGAAGACATCACCGCAATGCTCATCGAAGATATTCCGGATTGCATAAAGATAAATTCCGTTGCACCTCAGGCGACGAAGGCATATAAAAAAGGCCTTTTCCACGTTCAGGATATTTCCAGCCAGCTTTGCGCAAGGGCAGTCGGTGCTCAAAAAGGTGAGCGCGTGCTCGACGTTTGTTCCGCACCCGGCGGAAAGACTTTTACCGTTGCTCAGCTTATGGAAAACGAGGGTGAGATAGTCGCCTGTGACCTTCATCCGAAGAGAGCGGGACTTGTTAAAAGCGGTGCGGAGCGCCTTGGACTTTCGATAGTCAGGGCTAAAGCAAACGACGCGACGGTTTTTGACGAAAAACTCGGAAGCTTTGACAGAGTGCTTTGCGACGTGCCCTGTTCCGGACTTGGCGTTATCCGCCGCAAACCGGAAATTCGTTTTAAAGACCCGGGCGAGATTTCGACCCTGCCGAAGGTACAGTATAAGATCGCTTCCACCTCAGCGGGATATCTTAAAGAAGGCGGAACGATGATATATTCCACCTGCACCCTTTCAAAAGAGGAAAACGAGCAGGTGGTAAAACGCCTTTTGGAAGAGGACGGGCTTGTTCCGTGTGAACTTCCGGAGGAACTTAAAAAATATTCGAAAGACGGATTTTCCGTCACATTAATGCCCGGAGAGATAAACTCCGACGGATTTTATTTTGCGAAACTTAGGAAGGAAGGAAAATGATGAAGGACCTGCGCTCGCTTACATATGAAGAGCTTTGCGAAGAAGTTAAAGCCATGGGCCAGCCTTCTTTCAGGGCAAAACAAATTTATTCCTGGCTTCACGAAAAAAGAGTGCGCGATTATTCCGAGATGACTAATCTTCCGGCGGCTCTTCGCGAAAAACTTGCTTCGGAATATGCTCTTTCCAAAGTTACCATTGAACGCAAGTTGGTTTCGAAAATTGACGGAACGGTGAAATATCTTTTCCGCCTTGAGGACGGCGAACACGTTGAGGGCGTTCGAATGGCATATAAACGCGGCGGAAGTCTTTGCATTTCCACCCAGTGCGGCTGCAGAATGGGCTGCACCTTCTGTGCCTCGACCCTTACCGGACTTTGCAGGAACCTTACTCCTTCCGAAATGCTCAGCGAGGTTTATCTTGCAGCGCAGGATGCGGAAGAAAACGGCGAAAAAATCGCTTCGCTTGTTCTTATGGGAATCGGCGAGCCTCTTGATAACTTTGATAACGTTATGGATTTTCTGACCATACTTTCTTCCGACAACGGTTTTAACCTTGGAATGCGCCATATTTCGCTTTCCACCTGCGGACTTGTTGACAAGATCTATAAACTTGCGGAAAGAAAGCTCCAGCTTACTCTTTCGGTTTCGCTTCATGCGCCCAACGATGACATCAGAAGAAGGACCATGCCGGTTGCAAAGCGCTGGCCCATTGACGAACTTATCAAGGCCTGCAGAGATTATTTCGAAATTACCGGAAGAAGGATATCCTTTGAATATGCGCTTATCGACGGAGTCAACGACCAGCCGGAACACGCCATGGAACTTATAAAACTTCTTAAAGGAATGGGCGCCCACGTTAACCTTATTCCGGTCAACAAAGTTAACGAAACCGGTTATAAACGCGGAAAAAGGGAATCGGTGGAGGCTTTTGCAAAGCTTCTTAACGACAACGGCCAGAACGCGACCATAAGACGCGAACTGGGAAGCGATATCAACGCTGCCTGCGGCCAGCTTAGAAGAAGCACAATGAAAACCGAGGCCGGAGGAACTCTTTCGGAATAAAATTTGACATATAAAGCAATTAGAGATACAATAATTTAATAAGTAATTTTTTTAAAAAGGAGGCGGAGATTTTTGTACCACGTGGTCGAATATATAAAAATGGCCGGAAGTATCCGCAAGGAAAAATATAAATCTCCGGAGCCTCCGAACGAAGTGGCAAAACTTGTTGTCAAAGGTTTTGACAACTGGAAGATAGGAAGAGCCTGGAATTATTGGTTCCACAACTTTAAAGGAATCGGAAAGAGGGGTGAAGACTGAAATGCTTAAATCTTACGGAAAAACAGATATCGGAAACGTCCGCGAAACAAACCAGGACGATTTCAACTGCGGAGTTCTTGGCGATGAAGCGGTTTTTGCCGTTGTTTGTGACGGAATGGGCGGAGAAAAAGGCGGCAATATTGCAAGCCGTACCGCTTGCGATATCGTTACCGACAGCGTTACCGCCGCTTACGGAAGCGGTTTCGGTGACAACTCCATAAAACGTATTCTTCAAACTGCCGCCACCGCGGCAAACGTTTCGGTCTTTGACCGTTCCCAGCGCGACCCGGACCTTCGCGGAATGGGTACCACAATTGTCGCAGCTATCGTTTGTGACGGAATGGCACATATCGTTCACGCCGGCGACAGCAGAGCCTATCACATAACCGAAAACGGAATTGAACAGGTGACCAAGGACCATTCCGTCGTTCAGCTTCTTGTTGACAGAGGCGAGATAACCGCCGACGAAGCAAGATTTCACCCTAAAAAACATTTTATTACAAGAGCGCTCGGCGTTATGTCCATAATCGACCTTGATTACTGCGAATTCCCCATCAAAGAGGGCGAAGCGATAATCGTTTGTACCGACGGACTTTCGAATTATTTTTCCAACGCCGAACTTTACGAAATGATCAGATCCGCGGGATATTCCAAATGCGTGGATAAACTTGTTTCCGCCGCAAAAAAACAGGGCGGAGCGGACAACATTACCGTTGTCTGCATAACCAGATAAAGCGGGAGGTTCCTGATGGACAGATACATTGGTAAAAAACTTGACGGCCGCTACGAGATAAAGGAAATTATCGGCGTAGGCGGCATGGCAAACGTATATAAAGCTTATGACAGCATTGACGACCGCGTTGTTGCTGTCAAGATCCTCCGCGATGAGCATATGGAAAACGACGAGCTTCTTCGCCGTTTCAGAAACGAATCCAAAGCCATTGCGGTGCTTTCTCATCCGAATATTGTTAAGGTTTATGACGTCAGCTTCAACGAGGATATCCAGTATATTGTTATGGAGCATATCGACGGCATCACTCTTAAAGAATATATCGAGCAGCAAAAGGTGCTTCGCTGGAAGGAAGCGGTGCATTTTACCGTTCAGATTCTTCGCGCGCTTCAGCACGCTCACGACAAAGGCATTGTTCACCGCGACATCAAACCCCAGAACATCATGCTTCTTGAGGACGGCACCATCAAGGTGGCCGACTTTGGTATTGCACGTTTTGCAAGAGCAAGCCAGCACACCGTCACCGATAAAGCAATAGGTTCCGTTCATTATATCAGCCCGGAACAGGCAAAAGGCGAGACCACCGACGAAAAGAGCGATATCTATTCCATCGGCGTAATGCTTTATGAGATGACCACCGGAAGCCTTCCGTTCGATGCGGATTCTCCCGTTTCCGTTGCGCTCAAACAGATCCAGAGCCAGCCGAAACGCCCCAGAGCCATCAACCCGGATATTCCCGAGGGACTTGAAGATATCACCATTCGCGCTATGCAGAAAGACCCCGCAAGACGTTATCAGTCCGCGGCGGAGATGCTTCGCGATATTGATGAATTCAAACGCGATCCTTCAATAAGCTTTGAATATAAATACAGCGAACCCGAAACCGAAAATATCAGCAAGGAAGTTTCGAACACAAAGAAAAAGACCAAGAAAATCAAGGACGAACAGGTGAGAAACGCACCCGTTGTTCCGGTTCTTACCGGTATCACCATCGCCTTTATTGTGGTTGCGATAGTCTTTGTTATCGGAATCATGGCGATGGTCCGCCCTTTTGAGGAAGTCCCCGATACTACCGCGCCGGAGCTTATCGGAATGGACATTAATGAAGCTATTAAAAAATACTCCGGCTTTGATATCGTTATCGAATCTTCCGCTTTTCACGAGCAGTACGACAAGGATATCATTTATGACCAGTCAGTAAAAGGCGGAATGACCGTTAAGGAAGGTTCCACCATTAAGGTAAAGATCTCCAGCGGTATTCAGTATTTCAGCCTTTCGGATTACGCCAACTTTGAGGAAAACCAGGTTTATAAGATCCTTTCCGACAACGAGATCGAGTTCAACACCGTCACCGAATATCACGACACCATTCCCGAAGGATACGTTATCCGAACCGAACCCGGCGCAGACACCCAGGTGGACAGCGGAACGGTAGTTGTTATTTACGTCAGCGCAGGCGCAAAGACCACCTATACCCAGGTCCCCGACGTTCGCAACTATCGTCTTGAAGACGCGAAGATGATACTTAACGCTGCGGGAATCCGCATCGGTCACGTTGAAAGAGTTGACAGCAACAAAGAGAGCACCACCGTTCTCAGCCAGAGTCTTACCCCCGGCAGCACCGTTACCAACGGAACTCTTATCGACCTTGTTATCGTAATGGACAAGGAAGAAGAAAAGAACACCGTTGAACTTATGATCCCGCTGCCCAACGTAAGCGATCCGGTAACCATGAGAGCCGACCTTAACGGTTCCACTTTTGCAACCGAGACCGTCGTTCCTTCGGAGGAACAGTATTGGGAGATAAGCGCCCTCGGCGAAGGACTCGGCACCCTCAGCATTTTCTATAACGGAGAGCTTTACAGAGCTTATTCCGTTGACTTCACCGAAAAGACCACCATGATGGTAACGGATAATTCCGAAAACTTCGGAGGTTAAGTTTGAAAGACAGAAGACAGAAAACAGAAGCTGAAATTGAAAACGAAGAAAAAGACCTTCCCAAAGCGGAAGGTCTTATCATAAAGGCCACCGGCGGATTTTATTACGTCCGCAGCGGCGAAACAACCTATGAATGCAGAGCGAGGGGCGTTTTCAGAAAACGCGAGACCTCTCCGCTTGTGGGTGACAGGGTGACTATATCCGTTCTTCCGAAAGAAAAGGGATATATC
This sequence comes from Oscillospiraceae bacterium, assembly GCA_017468365.1. Classification (GTDB taxonomy): domain Bacteria; phylum Bacillota; class Clostridia; order Oscillospirales; family Ruminococcaceae; genus UMGS1668. Next base: position 16,241 of record JAFUIS010000014.1, read on the forward strand.
CACGCCATACACGAAAGAAAAAATTCCCTTGTGCGTCCGCCTCTTGCAAACCTTGATCAGCTTGTAATGGTCATTTCGGTGGCGGAACCGGCACCGAATATTCTTGTTATGGACAAGCTTATTGCGGTTGCGGAACAGCAGGGAGTGGAGCCGGTCATCGTATTCACGAAATGCGACCTTGATGACCCGACGCAGTATTCCGAAATTTACCGCAAGGCGGGATTTCGCGTTTACGAAGTCTGTGCTCTTGAGCATAAAGGAACGGAAGAGGTTTATGAGATGCTCAAAGGCAGGATAAGCGCTTTTTGCGGAAACTCCGGCGCGGGAAAATCCAGCCTTCTCAATGATATTTTTCCGGAGCTTTCGCTTTCCACCGCGGAAATCAGCAAAAAGCTGGGACGCGGACGCCACACCACCCGTCACACCGAACTTTTTGAACTGGAAACCGGAGGCTGGGTAGCGGATACTCCCGGTTTTTCCGCTATTGAAATGGAAAGAGTGGGAATAATCCGCAAGGGAGAACTTCAGTATTGCTTCAGGGAGTTCGAACCCTATCTTCTCAAATGCAAATTCACCGGCTGCAGCCACGTTTCAGAAAAAGGCTGCGCGGTGCTTGAAGCGGTGAAAGAGGGAACTGTTCCCGAAAGCCGCCACAAAAGTTACTGCATGATGTATGAGGAAGCAAAACAGATAAAAGAATGGGAACTTGATAAAGAAAATGGCTGAAACATCTGAAGAAAAGTTTCGAAGAATGACGGAGGCGCCGGTTGGCGGGCTTATTGCAAAGCTTGCGGTGCCCTGTATCGTCAGCATGCTTGTAACTTCTTTTTATAACATGGCCGACACGTTTTTTGTCGGTCAGCTTAAAAGCAATTCGGCGACCGGAGCTGTAGGAATTGTTTTTTCTATGATGGCGATAATCCAGGCAGTGGGTTTCTTTTTCGGACACGGAAGCGGAAATTTTATTTCGCGGGAGCTTGGAAAAAAGAACTATCATGAAGCGGAAAAAATGGCTGCGACGGGTTTCTTTTCGGCTTTTGCCGCGGGCATCTTAATAATGATAGCGGGCGAAGTTTTTATTGAGGAACTTGCGTATCTTCTCGGTTCCACCGAAACGATACTGCCTTACACAAAGGATTACCTGGGTGCTATCCTTTTGGGAGCGCCCTGGATAACAAGCTCTTTTGTTCTTAACAATCAGCTTCGCTTTCAGGGAAATGCCACTTATGCCATGTTCGGAATAACCTTTGGCGCGGTGCTCAACATTGTGCTCGACCCGGTGCTCATTTTCGGATTCGATATGGGAATTTCCGGAGCGGGATATGCGACGGTCATAAGCCAGTTTGTAAGTTTTTGCGTTTTGCTTTACGGAATGCAGAAACACGGAAATATAAAGATAAAACTTTCGAACATTCAGTTCAAATTTTATTATTATAAAAACATCTTCGGGGGAGGTTTTCCTTCCCTTGCAAGGCAGGGACTTGCTTCGATTGCGACCATTTCACTTAACCATGCGGCGGGACCTTTTGGCGACGAGGTGATAGCCGCAATGGGTGTCGTTCAGCGCATTGTCATGTTCGGAGCTTCTTCGATGATAGGTTTCGGACAGGGATTTCAGCCGTTTTGCGGTTTCAACTTCGGAGCGGGACTTTATAAGCGCGTTAAAGAGGGATTTTATTTTTGCGTAAAAACATCGGCGGTGTTCCTTTTGGGAATTGCGGCGCTTGGCTTTGTTTTTGCGCCGCAGCTTATTTCGCTTTTCCGCGATGATCCCAAGGTAATTGAAATAGGTGCTTTTGCTCTTCGCTTGCAGTGCGTGACCTTTGTGACACACAGCTGGATAGTTCTGAGCAATATGATGACACAGGTAATAGGAAGGACCGTGCCGGCGACTTTTCTTGCGACGGCAAGACAGGGACTTTTCTTTATTCCGGCAGTGCTCATTCTTTCAAGCGCCATCGGAGTTACGGGAATCCAGCTTGCGCAGCCCATTGCCGACATAGGAACGCTTCTTTGCGCAATACCGATACAGCTTAAAATTCTTAAAGAATTTGATAATAAATAAATTTACATACAGGAGGATATATCATGAATATCTGGCACGAACTTTCGCCCAAAAGAGTAAGACCCGATGATTTTGTGGCTCTTATCGAAATCCCCAAAGGCAGCAAAAACAAATATGAACTTGACAAAGAAACCGGCCTTCTTATGCTCGACCGCGTTCTTTATACTTCCACCCACTATCCTGCAAACTACGGATTCATTCCGAGAACTTATGCGGACGACGGCGACCCTCTTGACGTCCTCGTTCTTTGTTCCGAAGAGATCTATCCCATGACCCTTGTTCGCTGCAAACCTATCGGCGTTATCAAAATGACCGATAACGGTGCGGGCGACGAAAAGATCATCGCTGTTCCGGTTGATGACCCGACTTACAACGGTTACAATGACCTTTCCGAGATTCCGAGCCATATTTACAGCGAGATGATGCACTTCTTCGAGGTTTACAAAGCTCTTGAAAACAAACAGACCGTTGTCGACGAAGCTTGCGACGCAAAAGAAGCAAAACGTATTATCGAATATACCATCAACAACTACGTTGATAATTTTTGCAAATAAGAAAAAAACAAAAAACGCGGCTTTTTAAGCCGCGTTTTTTTATGCCTCGTCGCGTCCTATTTTGAAGATCATTCTTAAAAAAGGAGCGAGGAACTTAGGACTTTTTACAACGACTATTTTCATAAAAAACACCTCCGTCAGCGATCGCAAAGTTTTGTTATTCCGCCAGCCGCAAGAAAAAGAAGCATCAGCAAAATGAAAAGCGGAAGAAAACGGACAAAAAGTCCGACGAAAAATCCCGCCGCGAAGAACATTGCCGGACTTTGAAAATCACATTTTCTTTTTCTCATAAAAACGCCTCTTTTTCTGCGGTTTTTGTATGATATCCTATGTGAAAAAACGTTTTTTGGTTACAAAAGAGCATTTTTTCAAAACCCGGCACATAGGGTTTGTAAAAGAAAGACGGGGTGAAAAAATGAAAAAATTTGTTTCTTTACTTTTGGCGGCAAGCCTTGTTTTTGCGTTTGGAACGGTGGCTTTTGCGGATGGGATAACCATCTCGGCAAAATCGGCTATCCTTATCGAACGCAGTACCGGAAGGGTGCTTTTTGAATACGAAGCGGATACGACCATGCCGCCGGCTTCCATTACGAAGATAATGACGCTTTTGCTGGTCATGGAAGCCATTGAAAGCGGAAAACTTGATTTTGATACGGAAGTCACCGCAAGCGAACACGCCTGTTCCATGGGCGGAAGCCAGATTTGGCTTGAACCGGGAGAAGTTTTTACGGTGCACGAACTTCTTAAAGCGGCGGCGATAGCTTCGGCAAACGACGCCTGCGTTGCGCTGGCAGAAGCGGTTTCGGGAACAGAAGAGGCTTTTGTGGAAGCGATGAACAAAAGGGCTGAGGAGCTTGGAATGACGAACACGGTTTTTAAAAACTGCAGCGGACTTGATGCCGAAGGCCACGTTTCCACTGCAAGGGACATTGCCGTAATGTCTGCGAAACTTCTTTCGCACGAAAAGATAAAGGAATATTCGACGGTTTGGATGGATAGCCTTAGAAACGGCGAAACGGAACTTACTAACACCAATAAACTGGTTCGCTTTTATAAAGGCTGCACGGGGCTTAAAACCGGTTCCACAGACGAAGCGGGATGTTGTCTTGCGGCTTCTGCGGAAAGAGGGGGAATGGAACTTATTTCGGTGACTCTCGGTTCGCCGAACACTGACGAGCGCTTTGCCGCGGGAAGAAAACTTCTGGATTATGGGTTTGCGAATTTTGCTGTGGCAAAACCGATTCCGCCTGCGGAACAGCTTTTCGATATTCCGGTGAACCACGGAACGGCGGACAGTATCGAACCTGTTTTTGGAAAAGCGAAAGTTTTTCTTCTTCCTAAGGGGCAGGAAAATTCCATTGAACAGACGGTCATCCTTCCGGAAAGCATTGATGCGCCGATCAGAAAAGGCGACGTTATAGGAAAAGTAAAGGTTAGCCTTAACGGCGGAGAGATAGGGGAATACGATATTCTTGCCGGAGAAACGGCAGAAAAAATGAGCTTTTCGGCCGCTTTGAAAATTCTTTTTGAAGAAGCGCTTTCGCTCGGCTAAAAAAATTTTATATGGGGCGATATTTCCGCCTGTTGGCACTTGCAAAAAAGCGCATTTTCGGTTATTATATATTCAGGATAATATCATTATTCAGGAGGTGCTTTATGCCGAAGCTTGATTTTCGGTACCTGAAAGATTTTATCTCCGACGAAGAATTCGCCGCAAAAGTTCAGAAAGCTGAAGAAGCCCACCGCACTTTGATGACCAAATCCGGCGCGGGAAACGACTTCACCGGTTTTGTTGAACTTCCGGAAGAATATGACAGGGAAGAATTTTCCCGTATTCTTAAGGCGGCAGAAAAGATAAGAAAACAGAGCGATGTGCTTATAGTTATAGGCATCGGCGGTTCTTATCTTGGCGCAAGAGCGGTCATTGAACTTTGCACTTCGCCTCTTCGCAACAGACTTTGCAAGGACGGTCCGGAGGTTTATTTTGCCGGATGCAACCTCAGCCCTGATTACATGGCTGAAATTGCAGAGATTTGTGAAGATAAAGACTTTTCGGTAAACGTTATCTCTAAATCCGGTACCACCACGGAACCGGCTATCGCTTTCCGCTTCTTCCGCGAACTTCTTGAAAAGAAGTACGGAAAAGAAGAAGCAAAAGAAAGAATTTACTGCACTACCGACAGAGCGCGTGGCACTCTTAAAGCAGTTGCAGACAAAGAGGGTTGGGAAACCTTTGTTGTTCCGGACGACATCGGCGGAAGATTTTCCGTTCTTACTCCGGTGGGACTTCTTCCCATTGCTGCCGCAGGCGTTGATATCAACGAACTGATGGCAGGTGCGGCGGAAGCCAAAAAGGTTTATGAAAACCCAGTATTCGAAGAAAACGAAGCCATGCAGTATGCCGCTGCAAGAAACATTCTTCTTGAAAAAGGCAAGGCTCTTGAACTTCTTGTAAGCTATGAGCCCAGCTTTACTCAGATGGCGGAATGGTGGAAACAGCTTTTCGGTGAAAGCGAAGGAAAGGACGGAAAGGGACTTTTCCCTTGTTCCGCGATTTTCTCCATGGACCTTCATTCCCTTGGACAGTTTGTTCAGGACGGCACAAGAAACCTTTTTGAAACGGTAGTTCGTTTTGAAAAGGCCCAGAAGAAGTTTGCTGTTGCGTTTGACGAAGAAAACGGCGACGGACTTAACTTCCTTGCCGGAATGGACATGCAGGAGATAAACGAAAAGGCGAGACTTGGAACCTTGGTGGCACACACCGAGGGCGGTGCTCCCAACATCGTTATCACCTGTGAGGAACGATCTCCTAAAGAGGTCGGAAAGCTTATCTATTTCTTTGAAATAGCCTGCGCCGTTTCCGGTTATATGCTCGGAGTAAATCCGTTCAACCAGCCCGGCGTTGAAAGCTATAAAAAGAATATGTTCGCGCTTCTCGGAAAACCGGGATACGAGGACATGAAAGCGGCTATTGAAGCCAAACTTGACTGATTTCGGTCAAACTGCGTTCGCGCAATGATAATACATTTTGAACAGAGGGAGACAAAACACCATGATCAATCTTATCCTTGGCCTTAAAGGCTCCGGCAAAACCAAATACCTCATCGACAGCATCGACGAAGCAGTAAAAACCAGCGACGGCTGCGTAGTAGCAATCGAACGCGGTGCAACCCTTCGTTTCGACGTAAGCCATGACGTACGTCTTATCGACATCGATGAATATGATATTTCCGACTTCAATTCCTTCTATGGATTTATTTCCGGCCTTATCGCAGGCAACTACGATATCAGCCATATCTTTGTTGACGCAACTTTCAAAATCGGCGGCCGTGACTACGATGCATTCGCAAAAATGACTGACAAGCTCAAAAGACTTTGCGATGAATCCAACATCACCATGACCTTCACCGCTTCCTGCGAAAAAGAAGATCTTCCCGAACGCGTACACAAATACATCGTTGAAAGATAATCTTAAAAGGAATAAAAAGCGCAGCCGAAAGGCTGCGCTTTTTTATGTATAAAAACAAAAACACCTCCGTATATTTTTACGGAGGTGTTTTTGTTTGAAGAAAATCGCAGCAATCGGAGCGGGAAATATCGGAATTATGGCGGCGAAAGCGCTTGAACTTTCGCCGGATATGGAACTTTGCGGATTTATCCGCAGAGAAATAAGACCCGTTCACGGGTTCGAAAATATCCCGGTTGCCAAAAGTGTTTTTGATCTTCCGGAAAAACCTGACGGAGCGATGATATGTCTTCCGTCAAGGCTTGCCGAAACGGCGGAAGCGGAACTTTTGGAAAATGGAATATTTACGGCAGACGTTTTTGATATCCACGAAGAGCTTATTGGAATGAGAGAGCATCTTTCAGAATCGGCGGAAAAGGGAAAAGTTTCCGCCGTTATCGGAGCAGGGTGGGACCCGGGGCTTGATTCGGCAATAAGGGCGCTTATGAGCGCCGCTTTGCCTCAGGGAACGACCTTCACTGATTTCGGTCCGGGAATGAGCATGGGACATTCAGCGGCAGTGAGAGCAGTTGAAGGAGTGGCAGATGCGGTATCGTTCACGCTGCCGCTGGGATATGGAAGACACCGGCGGAAAATATATGCCGTGCTCGAAGAAAATGCCGATAAATATGCGGTTGAGCACGAAATTTTGAGCGACGGATATTTTGAGCACGACGAATGCCCGATAGAGTTTTTGCCTTCGGTAAAAGAGCTTTTTTCGACCGGACACTGTGCAAAAATAAATCGCTTTGGAAATGCCTGCGGCATTGGCGGAAACAGGCTTTCGTTTAAAATTTCAGGAGATAATCCGGCTTTGACGGGACAGCTTTTGGTTTTGGCAATGCGGGCTGCTTTTTTGCAAAAGCCGGGAGCTTATTTTGTTCCGGAAATTCCGCCGCGGGATTTTTGCGCAGGAGATGACTGGATGAAATTTATTTGATACCTCTTACGAATTCATCGACGGTAACGCCGAAAAAATCAGCCATTTCGATGACCATGGCAAGATCCGGTTCGGATTCTCCGCGTTCGTATTTACTTACGGAAGTTTGGGAAATATGTAAAGCGTCGGCAAGTTCGCGCTGAGTTAATTTTCTTTGTTTTCTGAGTTTTTTAAGCATGGTAAGCATAATTTTCACCTCTTGAAATTAGTCAGATTTATCAAAAGTTTGAATACGGGAACCGTTTTTGCAGGTTTTTTTGCAAAATTTGTCAGTATCGGGCACTTTTGAATAAAAGTTCTATATTAATAGTAACTTTTTTCACCGAATTTGTTGCAAATTATATTGATATTTTGTTATAATAGCGTTGTACGACACATTGTGAAAGGGGATTAACAACTTTGAAACAGTACAAAGCAAAAGATATCAGAAATATCGCACTCGCAGGTCACGGCGGCGACGGTAAAACCAGCCTTGCAGAAGCCCTGCTCTTTATGGCCGGTGCAACCGACAGACTCGGTTCCGTTGCCGAAGGAAACACCGTTTGCGACTTCGACCCCGAAGAAACCAAACGTAAACTTTCCGTAAGCTCCGCAGTAGCTCCTTTTGAGTATGACGGTGTTAAAGTAAACATCATCGACACCCCCGGACTTTTCGACTTCGCAGGCGGATTCCATGAAGGCGTTCGCGCAGCAGATGCAGTTATCATTACTCTTTCTGCAAAATCCGGTGTTCTCGTAGGTACCGAAAAAGCTTGGAAACTTGCAACCGCACAGAAAAAAGCAAAAGCATTCTACGTTTCTAAAATGGATCTTGAGAACGCAGACTTCAACAAAGTTCTTGAAGCTCTTAAAGAAAAATTCGGCACCGCAGTTTGCCCTGCAGTAATTCCTGTCGGCAACGTTTATGTTGACCTTATCACCAAAAAAGCATTCACTTTTGACGCAAAAGGCAAGAGCACCAAAGTTGACATGCCCGATGACCCCATCATCGAAGAACTTGAAGACGCAATCAACGAAGCAATCGCTGAAGCTGATGATGAACTCATGGAAAAATTCTTTGACGGCGAAGAATTCACCGAAGAAGAACGTTTCCGCGGATTTGAAGAAGGCGTTGCAGCCGGTATCATTGCTCCCGTATATTGCGGTGACTCCGTAACCCTTCGCGGCATTGAAATGCTCCTTCATGAATTCAAAAAAATCTTCCCCTCTGCAGAAGAAGTTGCTTCCGAAGTTGCAACCGATGCTGACGGCAAAGACGTTAAACTTACCTGCACCGAAGACGAACCTCTTGCAGCATATGTTTTCAAAACCGTTGCTGACCCGTTCGTTGGCAAACTTTCTTACGTAAAAGTTGTTTCCGGCGTTCTTACCGCAACTTCCGCAGTAACCAACGCAAGAACCGGTAACCCCGAGCGTCTTGGTAAACTTGTTATCATGCACGGCAAAAACCAGGAACCCACCGAAGTAGTGGGTGCAGGCGATATTTGCGCAATCACCAAACTTGCAGAAGCACAGACCGGCGACACCCTTTGTGATCCCAAACGTGTAGTTTCCTGCAAAAAGACCGAATTCCCCTATGCATGTCTCAGAATGGCAATGTATCCCAAGGGCAAAACCGACGATTCCAAGATTGCAGGCGCAATCGCAAGAATTATGGAAGAGGATGCAACCGTTGCTTACGAGAACAACGCAGAGACCAAACAGCAGATCCTTGCAGGTCTTGGCGAACAGCATCTTGACGTAATCTGCTCCAAACTCAAATCCAAATTCGGCGTAGAGCTCGGTCTTGAAAAACCCCGCGTACCTTACCGTGAGACCATTCGTAAAAAGGTCAAAGTTCAGGGTAAACATAAGAAACAGTCCGGTGGTCACGGCCAGTATGGTGACGTTTGGATCGAATTTGAACCCACCGATTCCGAAGAGATGGTATTCGAAGAAGCAGTATTCGGCGGTTCTGTTCCGAGAAACTTCTTCCCCGCAGTTGAAAAAGGTCTTCGTGAAGCTTGCAAAGCCGGTATGCTTGCAGGTTATCCGATGGTCGGCGTTCTCGGCAGACTCGTTGACGGTTCTTACCACCCCGTAGACTCCAACGATATGTCCTTCCAGATGGCTGCAAGACTTGCTTACAAAGCAGGTATTCCGCAGGCAGGCCCCGCAATCCTTGAACCTATCGGCGCCCTTAAAGTTATCGTTCCGGATTCCAACACCGGTGATATCATCGGCGACGTCAACAAACGCCGCGGCCGTGTTCTCGGTATGAACCCCGTTGAAGGCGAAGACGGTTATTCCGAAGTTGAAGCAGAAGTTCCTATGAGCGAAATGCACGACTTCACCACCTCCCTCCGTTCCTCCACCCAGGGCAGAGGTTCCTTCACCTTCGCATTCGATCATTATGAAGAGCTCCGCGATGAGACCCTTAAACAGGCTGTTATCGAAGAAGCAAAACAGTGGATGACCGAAGAGAAAGAATAATCTTTCCGAATAAATTTAAAAGCCCTGTCATAACATTGACAGGGCTTTTATTTTTTTGTTTCGGAGATGATTTTTTATGATAACCGCGTCGATAAAAACCACAAGGACTAAAATCATCGGGACGCTTTGCGTTATTCTTGCGGTGGTGATAGGATTTATTCTGTTCTTTGGCGGCGAGGGAACCCAGAACGCCGAGGAATCGATTTCACGAAGGGTTTTGGATAACAAAGCAAGAAGGGAATACCTTGCTTTAAAAGGCATACAGACTGCTTTGGAACCGTGCAAAATAAAAGAGGTGCTTTTGCCGGAAGGTGACCCGGTTTTTGATGAATACTGCAGGATGCAGGAAAATGCCGGTTATGATATCGGAAAGTACCTTGGTAAAACCGCAGAGGTCTTTGTTTATTCGGTTGAGGATGAGGAAGAGACCTTTGCAACGGTTTTTGTTTTTGAGGGAAAGATAATTGCGGCGGACGTTGCAAACCATATTGACGGAACGCAAAAAGCGGTTGACTGAAAAGGGAAATTAAGATAATATAAAAGGCAGAATAAAAGAAAAAGAGGAAGCAGAATGGATTACAGAGAGATCGTTTTGGAAGACATTCAGGAACTTGCAAAAATATATGCGGAAACTTTCAACTCCGACCCGTGGTATGACAAATGGACCCAGAAAACCGCTGAAAAACGCCTTTATCAAATGGCGAATAACGGCGGATTTTTCGGAATCCTTTCATATGATGAAAGCGGAATCACCGGAATGATAATGGGGGAATCCGAACAGTATTTTGACGGAGTCATCTTTAACGTGAAAGAGTTTTGCGTAAAAAACGAACTTCGCGGAAAAGGGATAGGCACTGAGCTTCTTGCGGAATTTGAACGCAGGCTCAAGGGAATGGGAATTCGTGAAACGGTGCTTATGACGAACCTTGAAGATGAGGAATTTTATAAAAAACGCGGTTTTGACCGCAGCCGTGGAATCATCTATATGGGAAAAGAAATGTAAAAAAATCCCGTGCTCATTTTGAGCACGGGATTTTTTGCTGCGATTATTCTTCATCAATGGGTATCCATTGAACGTAATGCATAGCCATTTTTGTGGTATCGATGGTGTTGCCGCCGGCAAAAGTTCCGGTCAGTTGGTAGGTATAAAAATCATCGGTTTCGGGATTTGCATAATATTCGATTCCTTCAAGGCCGGTGTTATATGCCATTTCTTCATCGACCGTTCCGGAATATTCATAACCTTCCGGAAGTTCGGAAACGGGGATATAAGGATTTGTCCAATAGATGCCGTTATAATACATCATCGGACGGACGTCACAGGTTTAGCCGGCAGCGTCTTCCGGTTCGGATCGGCATCCGCAAAGAAGAAAAGCGAAAATCAAAAGCAGCGCGAAAATTTTTTTCATATTTTCACCGCCTTTTATTTTTCTTCGGCGTTTTCAGAGGGGTTTGCGGCTGAGTTTTTCTTTGCGAGCTTCTGGGCTTTTTTATATTCGCGTTTTGCTTTTCTTGCGGCTTTGCGTTCTTTCCAGCGGGGGTTGTTTTTGAAAACAAGGTTCACGATAACGACGATGACCGCAATGATGATTCCCCAGATGATGAAATAGGGGATGTTGGAAACGAACCAGACGAAGAAGTTTTCGGCATCGACCCAGATATCATAGATGTTGTCGCCGAAATCGTTGCTGATGCGCTGCCATACGCTTTCGGGTTCGGGGGAAGTTACGCGTTTTACTTCGCGGACGGTGAGGTTTACGGTGCTGTAATCCACAAGGTTGTCATAGGTGCGAAGCTGGCTTTTATAGCTTTCGAGCTGGTAGCGGACTTCGGTAAGGCGCTGCTGGAGAAGGATTATGGTATCGATGTTTTCAGCTTCGGAAAGAAGTTCGAGAAGCTGATCATATTCGGTTTCAAGGGATTTTATCCTTGCTTCGGTGTCAACGTAGGAAAGGGTGACGTCGGTGGTGTCTTCGTAGCTGTAAGTTACGTTTCCGAGTCCGCCGACGGTATTAATGAAAGAGTCGAGCTTATCGGAAGGAACGCGGCAGACAAAATCCGCGCTGCGGTTGGAGGTATAGTTATAGGAGTTTCCGCTTACGCCGGAACTTTCGATATAGCCTCCGAGAGAAACGACTTCGTTTTTGACAGCAGTTACGAAATCGTCAAATTCAAGGGTTTCGACATCAAGGTCGAAGGTGCGGATGAGTTTTCGGTTTCCGGCATATTTTTGCTCGGAAAGGGAGTCGGAAACACTGTCGAAAACTTCTTCGGTAACGGGAGATTCCATGGGTTCTTCCGCCATGGGCTCAAAATATTTTCCGTTATCGAAAAATTCGCTTTCGAAACCGTCATAGGCCATTTCGGTGGAAGCACCGCAGCCGGCAAAAACAAGCATCAGGGCAAGCACAAGGGAAATGATTTTTACTTTTTTCATTTTGTCATACCTCCTTTACAACTATATAGTGTCAAAAAAATCCGTTTTTGTTGCAAAAATTTTACAGTTCGGGATATATTTTTTCTTCGGGACCGGTATATTCGGTATAGGGCGGAACTTCGTCGGGAGTTCTGACTATTGTCATGTCCTCCTCTTCGGTAAGTTCGGGTTCGGAATTTTCATGAAGTTCGGTGCCGTTTTTGTCATAGAGCCTTGTAATAAGTTCGTAGTCATCGGAACGGCGTTTTTTATCATAATGGAAGAAAACGGAATATGCGATAAGTATCGCAAGGGAAGCGACGCTTATGATTCCGCCGCCGAGAAGACCGGGGGTGTGGTATTCAAAAGTTATTTCGTTTATGCCTTCTTCGGCATAGACAGCCATGAAGCCGACGTCGACTTTTTCAATGGCGGTTTCGGTACCGTTGACATAGGCGGTCCAGCCTTTGTCATAGGGAACAGAGAAGAAAACAAGGTTGTCTTCGGGAAGGTGGATCTTTGCGGTGAAACCCTTGTGGTCATATTCGAAGGAATATGCGGAAGACATTCTTCTTTCTTTTACTTCGATTCGGAATTCGTCATAGGTGAGCTTGGGGTCGGTCTCTTCAAGATGTTCAAGAACGGAGCCGTAGCGAAGTGCCTGGCTTTCGGTAAGAACAAGCGAGGAGATAAGAAGTTCGGCGCGCTGATGTTCCGCAACGGAATAATACTGGTTTTCGGTTATGTACTGATCGAAGGTGAAACCCATGGGGATATAGTTCTGGTTGCGGAAGATATGGTAGCCGTTTTCGGTGGTGAGATATTCAAAGCCTTCGACTATTTCGGATTCGGGGGTGGTTTCGTCCGCGTCGGAATAAAGATATCTTACGGAAAGGAGCGAACGGAGCTGGTACATGTGATAATCCGGCTTGCTTGAAACGTCGCGGGTAACGTCAACGGTGGGGTAAAATTCCATTACAGAAGCGGGAACGATGCTGTGGAAGCAGCGAATGGAAGGAACGTTCCAGTAAAGACCCATGTTTTCGAAACATTCGTAAAAATCCGCTCTTGCAAGGCCGTCGTGTTCCGGAAGTTCCATTTTTTCCGCAAGGCCCACGGCGTCGTCAATAATTTCTTCATGGTCGCCGGCAAAGGTATAGCCGAGGTTTATATAGGCGAAACCGTAAATGGCGCAGACTGCGGCGGTCATGAAGATGAGAAGGCTTTTATAATATTTTTTGCGGTTGAGAAACCAGAGCATTGTGGAAAGGAAAAGACAGACAATAGCAAAGCCGGCACCGAGAATGAACCAGGTATCTTCATAAAGAAGACCCATTTCCCAGTTTCCGTCGTTGTAATGGACGGGAGTGAGGGTGAGTATCATCGTAAGACCGATGACGATGCAGACCGAGGGGATAAGACCTTTTTTGTAGTCTATGGAATTTTCTTCGTTTTCGCAGGAGGATTCAAGAGCCTTTATTGTTGCGAGAACGAGGACAAGTTCAAACATATAGAACCATCTTGCATAGTAGGAATGGTTGAGAAGGATGAAAAGGGAATTGAGAACGGGAACAAGAGCAAAAACGGTGCAGGCGATGATGAGCTTTTTGAGCCAGTCGTTTTTGACGCAGCGGACATAGGCGATAGCGCCGGTCATTCCAAAAAGCGGAAGCCAGCCGGCCATGGAAGACCACTGGGAACCCTGGTTGGTGAACATGTTCTGTTTTGAAGGAAGATCGGGCGGGAAGAAGAAGCTTGCGATTATTGCGGGGACGCGCTGTTCGCTGTAATAGAGCCAGAGGTTCCAGCCATTGATGAAGTTATCGGCACCGGTTCTTGGGTTATCAAGGATTGCAAGGACGGAAGGAAGCACCGCGAAAGCGGAAATTCCGAGACCGATAACGGATTCCACTGCGACGAAAACGAAGCAGCGGAGTTTTTTGGTGATGTTTTTGTCGGTGATGCGGATGAAGAAATAAAGAACGGTAAAGACCACTTCGCCGATGAAGAACCAATAGTTTACGATGGCGTTTATTGCAACCGCTGCGGCAAAAGGACCGTGTTTATCTTCGGTGATGAGCATTTCGATTCCGATAAGAAGGAGCGGGAAGAACGCCACGACGTCGAGGAAATGGTTGAAGAAAACGTTATAGATGCAGTAGCCGCTGAAAGCATAAAGAAGTCCGCCGACCACGGCAAAGCGTTTGTCTTTTACGAAGCGGATGAGATAGAAATATGCGGCAAGGGCGCAGGTTGCGAATTTTATTACGAAAAGGGGCGCCATGAGATAGGGCACCGCCGCGGTATCGAAAGGAAGGGTGAGAAGGAAGAAGGGGCTGAAAAGAAGATAGAATGAATAGGAGCCGATGAAGTTTGCTCCGAGGTCGGTGTTCCAGTCCCAGCCTATGGCACCCTCTTTTACCAGTTCGTGGGCGTGCATATAAAACGCTATCTGCTGGCAGTTATAGTCGCCGTAATATGTAAATATTCCTCCGTTGCGGTAAACTATCGTACCGATGGTCGCCACCGCACAGATGACTGCGAGAAGAAGCGTCCACCAGTGAAGATTTTTGCTTGTTTTCTGAATTCCTTTTATCATTTTCTGTATCCCCAAAAATAGTATTGTCAAAAGTTTAAAGATGATTATAATAAATCTATTATAGTATATACCTTTTTAAACGATTTTTAAAGTGGCGAGAAAGAAAAATAACCCGTCCTGGCTCGGAACATACAAAAAGTACTGTTTTTTTCGAAGAAAAAGTCGTATAATGTATTTAATGTACGCTCCGCTTGGTGGCTGCCAAGGCGGGTTATTCGGATTTAGGAATCGCGACTTCCGTTTATTAAGTGTAAAAATTTTTCGGTTTTGTTGCATTAAGGAGGATAAAAAATGCAGGAAAGCAGATTTTATGCATATATTTCAAGAATGAAACATATTTTTCGCTGGTCGCTTATGAAAAACAGCCAGGAAGAATCTCTTTCGGTGCATACCCTTGACACGGCTGTAATTGCGCACTGTCTGGGACTTCTTCGCAACAGAAGATTCGGCGGAAACTGTGACGTTGAAAGGCTCGTCATGCTTGCGATGTATCACGATTGCAGCGAGATCCTTACAGGCGATATGCCCACGCCGATAAAATATTATAACCCCGAAATCAAGGAAGCTTATAAAAAAGTTGAAGTCGTTGCGAACGAAAAACTTCTTGAAATGCTTCCGGAAGATCTCCGCGGGGATTACAGACCGCTTTTTATCCATGAAAACGAAGATCCGCAGCTTCTTAAACTTCTTAAAGCGGCTGATAAAATTTCCGCACTTATCAAATGCGTTGAAGAGGAAAATTCCGGAAACCGCGAATTTTCAAAAGCAAAGATAAGCATTGCGGATTCCATTCACAAGATGGAGCTTCCCGAGGCGGAGACCTTCCTCAGCGAATTTTTACCCAGTTATGGGCTTACCATTGACGAACTCAATTAACGCATGATGCTTGAAATGCCGTTTGCGATATTGCCGACGGCTTTTACGGTTTTTGCCGCGCTTTTGCGCACCTTGCGTACGCTGTTTCTTTTGGTGCCGTTCATCATATAAACCGCGGTGCCCACTGCTGCGGCTGCTGCGGCACCGGACATAAGTGCCGAAACTGTTTTATTCATTTTAAAAATACCTCCAATCCGTTTTTGTGATCTTATTTTTTACCGAAGAAGTTTTTTCGATACGCGGAATTTTAAGGTCAATAAAAATGGAGAAAAATTTTTTTGAAAAAAGAAGGCGAAACGATGGAAAAAAGACCGGCAAGAGTTGCCGCGATACACGATCTTTCCGGTTTCGGAAGATGTTCCATATCTGTAATATTGCCGGTGCTTTCCGCAATGGGAGTTCAGGTCTGTCCGGTTCTCACTGCGGTGCTTTCAACTCATACCGGCGGTTTAGGCGAAGTTGTTTTTCGCGATCTCACCGATTATATCAAGCCGGCGCTGGAACATTATAAAAAACTTGATATCGATTTTGAGGCGGTATATTCAGGATTTTTGGGAAGTGAGGAACAGGTGGATTCCTGCCTTGAATTTTTTAAAAATTATCCCGAAAGCCTTAAAATTGTCGATCCGGTAATGGGCGACAACGGAAAGGCATATAAAACCTGCACCCCGAGCCTTCAGAAAAGAATGAAGGAACTTGTGGCGGTGGCGGATATCATTACTCCGAACCTTACAGAAGCGGCGATGCTTCTGGGCGAAAGTTACCGCACCGAACCAATGACCGTAAGCGAAGCGCGAAGCCTTCTTCTCAAACTTCACGGGCTCGGTCCGAAAAACATCGTTGTGACCGGGGTGGAACTTGCCAGCGGAATTCTTGCGAATATAGGATATGACGGCGAACAGGGTTCGTTCTGGTATTCGCCCTGCGAATATATTCCGGTGCATTATCCGGGATGCGGAGATATTTTTGCTTCGGTGCTTATCGGTGCGATGCTTGGGGGCGCAAGTCTGCCTATCGCTATCGGAAGGGCGACGGATTTTGCGGAACTTTGCGTAAAGACCACTTTCAGTTACGGAAGCGACACAAGACACGGCGTTATGCTTGAATCCGTTCTCGGAAATCTCATCCGAGGTGACGGAAACGGAACCTATAAAACTCTTTGACCAAATAAAAAGAACGAAAAAATTTTTTTCGTTCTTTTTTTATTATGGTGACAAAATCACAGAAAAAGCAAATGCATCGGGATATAATAAAGTCAAAGGAAAAATCCTTAAACTTAAAAAAGAGGTGTAAATTATGAAACTTTTCGATATTTTCGGAAAACCTGATATAAATGAAAATCTTAAAGAATATGAAAAAGAAGAAAATGCAGTTCTTCTTGATGTTCGTACCCGTGAGGAATTTGCCGAAGGACATATACCTAAAAGCAAAAATCTTCCGCTTCAGGTTATTGACAAAGCGGGAAAATTTATCGATAATGAAAATGTACCCGTTTTTGTATATTGCAGAAGCGGCGGAAGAAGCAGCATGGCGCAGGAAATGCTTAAAAGCATGGGATACAAAAACGTAAAAAACCTCGGAGGAATAAACGGATATAACGGAAGGGTGGAATATTAAAATGAAAATCGTTATTATCGGCGGTGTTGCCGGCGGCGCAACCGCAGCTGCAAGGATAAGAAGGCTTGACGAAAAGGCTGAGATAACCGTTTTTGAAAGAAGCGGATATATTTCCTATGCAAACTGCGGTCTTCCTTATTATGTCGGCGACGTAATCACCGATAAGAACGAGCTTACTCTTCAGTCTCCCGGAGGATTTAAAAGAAGGTTCAATGTCGACGTAAAAATTCATCATGAGGTCACCGCAATCAATAAGGAAAGAAAAACTGTTTCTGTAAAGAACCTTGAAAGCGGCGAAACCTTTGAGGAAAGCTATGATAAGCTTATTCTTGCGACGGGCGCAAAGCCTTTTGTTCCTGATATTCCGGGAGCTTATTCGGAAAAAATCTTCAGCATCCGAACCGTCGAGGATACTTTTGAAATTAAAAAATATCTTCAGAAAAAACTTACGAAATCCGCAGTTGTAGTCGGAGGAGGCTTTGTCGGAGTCGAAATGGCCGAAAACCTTTCGGCGCTCGGAATAAAAGTTACCCTTGTTGAATCAGCAAAACAGCTTCTTTCTCCTTTTGACAGCGATATGGCCGCATTTATTCATGCGGAGGTACGCCGCCACGGAATCAATCTTCTTCTCGGAAAAACCGTTTCTGCCTTTGCGGAAAAAGACGGAATGCTTGAGGTTGCCATTGAAGGAGAAAAAACGCTTCGTACCGACATGGCGGTGATGGCTGTGGGAGTAAAACCCGAAACCGACCTTGCGGAAAAAGCGGGACTTTCTCTTGGAATCCGCAAAAGCATTGCTGTAAACGAGCGTATGGAAACCTCTGAAAAGGATATTTATGCTGTGGGCGATGCGGTACAGATCAAAAATTCCGTTACCGGTGAGGATGCGCTTATATTCCTTGCGGGTCCCGCAAACAAACAGGCGAGAATTGCCGCGGACAACATCTGCGGAATCGAAAGCAGATATAAAGGCGCTCAGGGAAGCTCGGTTGTAAAGGTTTTTGACATTACCGCGGCATCCACCGGAATCAACGAAAGCGCCGCTAAAAAAGCGGGGATAGATTTTGAAAAAGTCATTCTTTCGCCCATGAGCCATGCGGGTTATTATCCCGGCGGAAAAGTGATGACCATAAAAGTTCTTTTTGAAAAAGAGACATTCCGCCTTCTCGGCGCCCAAATTGTGGGATATGACGGAGTCGATAAACGAATCGACGTTTTTGCAACTGCGATAAAAGCGGGGCTTGACGCAAGGGAGCTTAAAGACATAGATCTTTCCTATGCTCCGCCTTATTCTTCCGCAAAGGACCCCGTAAACATGGCAGGATTTATGATTGACAACGTTTCAAACGGAACGCTTAAACAGTGGTTTGTTGAGGATGCTCAAAATCTTCCCCGTGACAAGAGCGTAACTCTTCTTGACACCAGGACCGAAGGCGAATATAAGCGCGGACATATTGAGGATTTTATCAATATTCCCGTTGATTCGCTCAGAAGTCGCCTTGACGAAATTGAAAAGGGAAAACCCGTTTACGTAATTTGTCAGAGCGGACTTCGCAGCTATATTGCAAGCAGAATCCTTGAAGGAAACGGCTTTGAAGCTTATAACTTTGCGGGAGGATTCAGGTTCTATGATGCGGTGATGAACGATAAGGCGCTTTCGGAAAGCCAGTTCCCCTGCGGAATGGATAAATAAAAAAACGCATGAGCATGCAAAAAAAGGACGGCTTTGCCGTCCTTTTTCTTTTTTGAGCATTGAGCATCAGCTGAACTGTGAATTATAAAGCGATGCATAGAAACCGCCTTTTTCCATGAGCTCCTTGTGAGTGCCCTGTTCGGCAATGGTTCCGCCGAGGACCACAAGAATGTTATCTGCGTTCTGAATGGTGGAAAGGCGGTGGGCGATTACGAAGCAGGTGCGGCCTTTCATAAGTTCTGACATGGCTTCCTGAATTTTTATTTCGGTGCGGGAGTCGACGTTCGAAGTTGCTTCGTCGAGGATAAGCATCGGCGCATCGGAAAGGAAGGCGCGGGCAATAGTGATGAGCTGGCGCTGGCCTTTCGAGATGTTCGTTCCGTCGTCGGAAAGAACGGTGTCATATCCGTCCGGAAGGCTTTCGATATAGGAATCTATCCTTGCTGCTTTTGCAGCGGCTTTTACCTCTTCAAAAGTGGCGTTTTCTTTTCCGTAAACGATGTTTTCAAAAACTGTTCCGTGGAAAAGCCAGGTATCCTGAAGAACCATGGTATAGGCTTTTCGAAGGTCTTTTCGTTTTATGTTTTCCACAGGAAGGGAATCGAGTGTTATTTCACCGGAATTCGCGTCGTAAAAGCGCATCAGAAGGTTGATTATGGTGGTTTTTCCGGCGCCGGTGGGACCGACTATCGCAACGGTTTTTCCGGGTTCCGCATGAAAATCTATATCGCGAAGGACGGTTTTTTCGGGAGTATAGCCGAAGGAAACGTCGCTGAATCCAACGTCGCCTTCAACTTCGGAAAGTTCGGCAGCATCGGGAACATCGGCGGGTTCAGGTTCTTCGTCGATGATTCTGAAAACGCGTTCGGCGGCGGAAAATGCGGACTGGAATTCGTGAAGGATATTTGCGAATTCGTTTATGGGTCCCGCGAATTTTCTGGAATACTGGACGAATTGAGCAACGCCGCCGAGGGTGATGAAGAAAACGGAGGATTCGGAAACTTTTCCGCCTACGGAAAGCATATAGAGGATTCCGCCGAGCATTGCCACAAGGGACATGGAAAGGTTATTGATGAAGTTGACCGAGGGACCGAGGGTAGCGCCGTAATATTCGGCGTTATAATAGGCGTTCATTGCGGTTTCGTTGCGGTCGTTGAACCTTTGGGAGATGACGTCCTGTTTTCCGTAAGCTTCGATGGTGCGGTTTCCGGAAAGCATTTCTTCCGCAAAGCCGTTGAGTTCACCCAGTTTTCTGGAACGTTCGCTGAAAAGCGGGCGAACTTTTTTTGAACGGTAGCGGGTGAAAAGAATTGAAACCGGAACGGTGAAAGCAAAGATGAGTATCATCGGCTTTGAAATATTCCACATGAAAACAAGGGAGCCGACGACGGTATAAATACTGGTCATGACCTGAACAAGGTCGTGGGAAAGGGAACTGTTGATGGTGTCGATATCATAGGAAATTCGGCTTATGATATCGCCGGTGGGGTGGGTATCGAAATATCCGACCGGAAGGGTGTTCAGCTTTTCAAAAAGCTGTTTTCTCATGGTGTAAACTATCCTTTGGCTGAGGTGTATCATTATCACCGCAAGAAAATAAGAGAGCACAGCCGAAAGAACGTAGCAGACGGCCATTTTTATGACGTTTTCCCATACAGGGGCAAGATCCGTTCCTTTGGAAAATTCGATTGCATCGATGGCGGCGCCGGAATATTTCGGTCCCATAAGGGAAAGCTGGTTCGAAGCGAGAGTAAAGGCAAGGGCGGAAAGGAAAAGAGGCCATTCCTTAAAAATATATCCGCCGAGTCTTAAAAGTACGCCTTTGGTGTTCTTTTTTTCAGTCAACAAAAGCACCTCCCATCTGGGAATCGCTTATTTCGCGATATTCGCGGCAGGATTCGAGAAGTTCTTCATGGGTTCCGTTTCCGATGACTTTTCCGTCGTCAAGAACAAGGATACGCTCGCAGTTTTTGACGGAACTTACCCTTTGGGCAACGGTTATGACGGTGGAACCGGAAAGTTCGGAATCAAGCGCTTTTCTGAGAGCCGCGTCGGTTTTATAGTCAAGGGCGGAGGAAGAGTCGTCGAGGATTATGATATCGGGTCTTGCGGCAACGGCCCTTGCGATAAGAAGCCTTTGCTTCTGACCGCCGGAAAGGTTGGTTCCTTTTGGAGCGATGACGTGGTCATAGCCTTCGGGAAGGGCTTCGATAAAGTCGGAAGCCTGGGCGATATCGGCGGCGCGTTTTATGTCTTCGTCGGAGATATCTCTTCCGAAGCGGATGTTTTCAGCTATGCTGTCGGCATAAAGAAAATCATTTTGGAGGGCGACGCCGAACATTGAGGTGAGCGCTTCGCGGTTATAGGAAGTGATATCCCTTCCGCCGATTTTTATTTTTCCGCCGGTAGCTTCATAGGAACGCATCAGGAGTTTTATGAGGGTGGATTTTCCGCTTCCGGTGGCGCCGATTATTCCGAGGGTGCCGCCTTTTGGAACGGAAACGGAAAGGTTTTCAATATTGTTTTTCTTTCCGAGATAGGAAAAAGAAACGTTTTCGAAAGAGATGAAATTTTTATCGTCGGCAGGAGAATTATCTTCGGTGACGTAAAAATTATCGGGGGTTTCAAGAACTTCGGCAATCCTTCCCGCGGAAGCGGCACATTTGGTATACATTACAAAAATTCGGGAAATTACCATCATCGCCATGGAAATAAGGGTAAAATACTGAACAAAAGCAATGACTGTTGCGGGAGTGGAAATTCCTTTTGCAACAGTGAAAGCGCTGAGGGCGACAACAGCGGTGATACCGAGGTTCATAAGAAGCATCATTATGGGGTTGACGCTTCCCATGATTATTCCGGCGCGGCGTTCATCTTTTGAAAGGCCGAGGTTGACCGCATCATAGCGGCGGTTTTCGTAATCGTTTTTTGAAAGAGCCTTGATAACACGGATTCCCTGGGTATCTTCGCGGACAACACGCACCATTTTGTCAACGGAATTCTGGACTTTTGAATAAAGCGGAACGCCGTTTCGGGAAATGGAATAGACGGTGATGAAAATAAAAGGCAGGGTTGCAAGCATTACGAGGGCAAGTGTGGAATCCATGAAAAAGCTTATGCCGAGTCCGCCGATAAGAAGAATGGGGGCGCGGACACCCATTCGCTGCATCATGCTTACGAAATTATGGACGTTATAGGTGTCAGTGGTTATCCTTGATTCAAGGGAAGGAACGGTGAAACGGTCGGTATCCGAAGAAGAAAGATAAAGTGTTTTTGCAAAAAGGTCGCGGCGCATTTTTTTTGAAAAATCGCGGGAAACTTTTGCAGCCATTCGGTTTGCGGTGATGTTTCCCGCGCAGGCAAGTGCTGCGCAGATTATCATCAGAACGCCGAAAAAAACGACCTTTTCCACCCGAAGGGTACCGATGACGTTATCGAGGATATGAGTGAGGATATAGGGAAGAAAAAGTTCGGCGACGGTTCCGGAAACTTTTATCGAAAAGCCCAGAAGCATTCGCCATTTAAAAGGTTTGAGATAATTTATAAGAAATTTCAATTTCTAAAAGTTCCCTCCGTTTCTTCAATGGCTTTTCTTGCGTTGGATTCGATTTTTTCGGTCACGGAACGGAATACCGCAAGTTCCTCTTCGGGAATGCCTTCAAAAATAAGGCGGTTCCATTCAGCGGTGATTTCACGCACCTTCGGAAGGACTGAAAGCATTTTTTCGGTGGGGAAAACAAGGGTCTGTCTTTTATCGGAAGGGTTGGGGTTTCTTGTTACGTAACCGAGGGATTCAAGCTGTGCAAGAGCCCTTGTTACGGTGCTTTTGTTAAGGCAAAGGTCTTTCGCAATCTCATCCTGGGAGCGGCCGGGAAAACGACAGACCGTGAGCACGAAGGGGTGGTGGCAGGCCAAAAGTTCTTCACCCATTTTTTTGGAGCGGAAGATACTTTGGCAGCGGCTTATGATATTAAGACTTTTCAAAGAGCATATCTCCTTTCTGAAAAGGTTGTGAATGCAACAGTTGTATATGCAACTATTATACGGCCGAGACGGAAAAAGGTCAAGGGGAAAAAGAAAAAAGGTTTTTGAGCACAGGACAAAAAACGGTGCTCAAAAACCTTTTTGTGTTTGTATATTTTTTGATTTTTAAGAAAAAATATCCTTTGGAAAGGCGGCGTTTTTTATGAATATATCAACGGATATTGAAGCGAACAAACTGCATTTTGATGCGGTTTTCGGCACCGGCCGAAACTTTGATTTAAAAAAGCGGGAGCTTTCTTTTGCGGGAAAAGAAGCGGTGCTTTATATGATAGACGGATTTTTGAGAAGCGACGTTCTGGAACGTATTCTGGCGGAGTTTTCTTTCCTTAAAAAAGGCGATGCGGACGACGAAAAAGAGTTTTTTGAGCACCACATTCCTTTCGGAGGAGTTGACAGAATGTATGACGACGGCGAAATAGTAACCGCGGTGCTCAGCGGAAGAACGGCGCTTATGGTGGATGGTTTTCCGTGTGCATATATCTTTGAACTTCGGAACTATCCTCAAAGGGACAATGCGGAACCGGACAGAGATAAAGTGCTCAGGGGGTCCAGGGACGGATTTACGGAAACCATGCTTTTCAACGCCGCGTTGATAAGACGAAGAATAAGGGACAGTGACCTTTGCATCGAATATAAAAACATAGGAACCGTTTCGAAAACCGATATCGCTCTTTGCTATCTTGAAAGCAAGGTGGACAAAACCATGCTCGAGGACGTCCGCAACAAGATAAAAAATTCGAAGATAGAAGCTTTGACCATGAGCCAGGAGGATATGGCAAACGTTATCAACGGAAAACAGCGGTGGAATCCTTTTCCGAAATATAAATTTTCGGAAAGACCGGACGTTGCCGCGGCGCAGATAATGCAGGGTGACCTTATCGTTCTTGTGGACAACACGCCGACAGCTATGATAATGCCGGCGACGATTTTCGATATTGCGGAGGATGCGAACGATTATTATTTTCCGCCGCTTACCGGTGCATATCTTAGGATAACCAGGATTCTGACGATGATAGTGACGCTTTTTGTAACTCCGGTCTGGCTTCTGGCGCTGGAATATCCGGAATTTGTTCCGGAAACTTTTAAATTTGTGCTTGTGACCGAAAACCAGAATATTCCGATAATATGGCAGCTTTTGATTTTGGAATTCGTCATCGACGGACTTAAACTTTCGTCTCTCAACACCCCGGGAATGCTTTCTTCGACCTTTTCGATAATTGCGGGTATAATCGTAAGTGATTTTGCGGTGAAAAGCGGCTGGTTTGCTTCTGAAACAATGCTTTATATGGCTTTTGTCGCCATGGCGAATTACAGCCAGCCGGGTTATGAACTTGGCTATGCCATAAAATTCATGAGAATGGTGCTTCTTTTGGGAACTGCATTTTTTGGAATATGGGGATTTATCGGCGGGATCGTTCTTACGCTTTATCTTCTTCTCACGACGAAGATTCACGGAAAAAAAGGGTATTTTTCTCCCATCGTTCCTTTTTCGGCAAAGGGAATTATGACGCTTTTGTTCCGGCTTAAATAATATGCCGATTTTTAATATTTTCTGATGAAAATCTTAAAACGCAAGAATTATATTGAAATAGGTGTAAAAATAAGTTATTATTATCTTGCTGTCGTGACAAAAAGTTCGTGAATAACGACATTTTATAGATAATACAAAACGTAAGGACGGAAACAAAAACAATGGTATTTGCAAACTTATTTTTCCTTTATCTGTTTTTGCCGCTCAACCTGATACTCTATTTTTCCACCAAGAACAGAGCTTTCAGGAATGCGGTACTCATCTTTTTCTCGCTTTTCTTTTATGCATGGGGTGAACCCGTTTGGGTAACTCTTCTTATTTTCAGCGCGACCATAGACTATTTCCACGGTCTTATCATCGAAAAAAACAGAGGAAAGATCGGCGCAAAACTTGCGCTTATATCTTCGCTCGTTCTCAACCTGGGACTTTTGGGAATTTTCAAATACAGCGGATTTTTTGTCGAGAATTTCAACTTCCTTACCGGACTCGACCTTCCGGTTCCGGCATTTTCGCTTCCTATCGGTATCAGCTTTTACACCTTCCAGACCCTGAGCTACACCATTGACGTTTATAAAGGAAACGTTGAACCTCAGCATAACTATATGAAGTTCTTCATGTACGTTTCGCTTTATTCCCAGCTTGTTGCGGGTCCTATCGTAAGATATATCGACGTTGCGAAAGAAGTTAACTTCCGTCAGGAAAACCTTGATGATATCTGGAGCGGTACCGCAAGATTCCTTGTGGGTCTTACCAAAAAAGTTTTCATCGCCAATGTTGCGGGACAGTTTGCCGAAACCTATCTTGCCGGAGACCTTAATCAGCAAAGCACCGCCACGGTATGGTTCGGCGTTCTGATGTTCTCCATTCAGATCTATTATGACTTTTCCGGTTATTCCGATATGGCGATAGGCCTTGGAAAGATATTCGGATTCCACTTCCTCGAAAACTTCAACTATCCTTATATTGCCCGCTCTGCCACCGAATTCTGGAGAAGGTGGCACATGTCTTTGGGCGGATTCTTCCGCGACTATGTTTATATTCCTCTTGGCGGCAACAGAAAACACCAGATACTCAATCTTTTCATCGTCTGGTTCCTTACCGGTTTTTGGCACGGCGCAAGCTGGAACTTCATCATCTGGGGACTTTGGTTCGGTGTTCTTATCATCATCGAAAAACTCTTCCTTCTCAAATGGCTCAAAAAGCTTCCGGTCATTTCGAACATCTATCTTCTCTTTATCGCAGTTATGGGCTGGGTAATGTTCTATTTTGAGGATATGGGAAGAATGATGGACTGCTTTGCAGTAATGTTCGGCGCAAAAGGCACCGGATTCTGGGACGTTGCCCTTGAAATCACGCTTCTTAACAATATCTTCTGGATCATTCTTGCGGTGGCATTCTGCATGCCCATACTTCCGACGGTCAAAAAGTTTATTGCAGACCGTCCGAAACTCCAGATGCCCGCAAAGATTGCAATGATTCCCGCAAATGCAGTGATGCTTATTGTCAACACGGCACTTCTTGTAGGCATGAGCTACAACCCGTTCCTTTATTATAAATTCTGATGAAAGGAGAGGCAGACCATGAAAATCGATAAAAGCGCCTACGGCGAAAACTATAACAAAGAGCGCAACGACATGATAGTAAAAGTTTCAAGCGTTGCCGTCTGTGTTCTCCTTATTCTTGTTATCGGAATCCTTGCGTGGGCTCTTCCGCAGCCGACCTATTCCGAATATGAAAAACGTGACCTTAACCAGATGCCCGAATTCAGCGTCGAATCGCTTTTTAAAGGCGAATATACCCTTGGCGTCGAGCTTGCATATGCTGACACCTTCACCTTCCGCGAGGCTTTTGTAAGACTTCAGGCGGCAATTGAAGAGGCGAGAGGAATCCGCGTTGAGGGTGCGGCAATTTACGGACCCGTTCCCGGAAACACCGAAGACGAGATCGTTCCGCCTTCTTCCGAGACCGAAAGTCAGCCCAGCACCGATTCTTCTTCCGTCACCGAAAGCCAGCCGGAGGTTCCTTCTTCAGGAGTTTCTTCCGAAAACGATTCTTTCAGTCAGGAAGAATCTTCCGAACCTGAAGTTCCGGAAGACGAAGAAGCCACCGGCGAAACCGTTGCGGGAATTTTCGTTTATAAAGGCATCGGATTTGAGCTTTTCGGCGGAAGCAAATCCGCTGCGGAATATTACGCTTCTGTTATCAACAAATACGGCGACGCTTTCGGAAGTTCCGTAAATGTTTATAATATGCTTATTCCCAAACACGCGGAATTCTATCCTTTCCCGAGAAAATACGCAAACCTTTCCAATTCCGAAAAGGACAGCATCGATTACATCTATTCCATGGTGGATTCCGACGTAACGACTGTTGATGCTTACAGCGTTCTTGAGGAACATTCCGACGAATATATCTATTTCAATACCGACCACCACTGGACCGGTCTCGGCGCATATTACGCATACACCGCATTTATGGATGCTGCGGGACTTTCTTATTACGATTACGACAGTTACACCAAACACGTTATCGAAAACTTCCGCGGAACTCTTTATGCGGGTACCAACGACCAGAGCATGTATGACAACCCCGACCACGTTGAATGGTGCGAATTCCCGGTATCCAATAAAACATGGCAGTATAACAAGGGCGACCTTGCAAATTATTTTGCAAGTTCCGTCATGGCTGGATATGCAAAAGGCGCAAATGCTTACGGCGTATTCCTCGGCGGAGACTTCCCGCTTACCGTTATCAAGACCGACGTCAACAACGGAAGAAAACTTGTTATCATCAAGGAATCTTACGGCAATGCCCCCGCAACCTATATCGCTTCCGGATTTGAGGAAACTTACGTTGTGGACGAGCGTTACTATGACGGAAACCTTGTTGACCTTGTAAATTCCCGCGGAATCACCGACGTTCTTGTTATCAACAACGTTGCCGCGGCAAACACCAAATTCCATATCGGAAACATCGAAGGTCTTCTTACCCAGACTTATTCCGGTGCAATTGCTTACCCGACGGAGTGAAGAAATGGATAAAAAACTTATCGCAAAAGAAAATACTATTATAAAAACCGAAATAACCGCTGTCACCAACGAGGGCAGCGGTGTTTCGCGTTATGAAGGAATGGTGGTTTTTACCCCTTTTACCGCACCGGGCGACGTTGCAAAGGTAAAAATCGCAAAGGTGGGAAAAAGCTGCATCTATGGCGAACTTGATTCGGTGCTCGAACCGGCAAAATGCCGCATAGATCCGGATTGCGAGGTTTTCGGCGAATGCGGAGGATGCTCGCTTCGCCATATGGATTATGAAGCGGAGCTTAAAGAAAAGACCGATTGGGTGCGCGACCATGTTCAGCGCATCGGCGGATTCGATATCGAACCTTTTCCGGCAATGGCTTCGCCGAAAATCGAAGAATACCGCAACAAGGCCATTTATCAGGTTGGAAAAGGCAAAAACGGTGAACCGGTTTTCGGTTTTTACCGCAAAAAAAGCCACGACGTGATGGATTGCAGAAACTGCCGCCTTCAGCCGAAGGAGTTTGAGCATATCCTTGCGGCAATCGGATTTTTTGTAAAGCAGAATAAAATTTCCATCTATGACGAAAAAAGCCACAGCGGACTTTTGCGCGCGGTTTACATAAGAAAAGGCGAGGCAACCGGCGAGGTCGGAATCTGCCTTGTGCTCAACGGGGACAAACTTCCTCAGGAAAAACTTTTGGTTTCGCTTTTGAGCACGCAGTTTAAAGATATCGTGAGCATCGTGCTCAACACTAACAAGGAACGCACCAACGTTGTGCTCGGAAAGAAATCGAAAACGATTTTTGGAAAAGACGGCATCACCGACGTTCTTTGCGGAGTGACTGTTGATATTTCTCCGGCGGCTTTTTATCAGGTGAACCATTCCGGTGCAGAAAAACTTTATGGCGTTGCGGCGGATTTTGCAGAGCTTTCCGGAGGAGAACTTGTGCTCGATCTTTACTGCGGAGCGGGTACCATAGGCCTTTCCATGGCGCATAAAGCAGGAAAGATAATCGGAGTTGAGATCGTTCCCGAGGCGATTGAAAACGCTAAGATAAACGCAGAAAGAATGGGCGTTAAGAACGCGGAATTTATCTGCGGAGATGCGGGAGCAGCCGCTGCGGAACTTGAAAAACGCGGCACCGCACCGGACGTGGTCATTCTCGACCCGCCGAGAAAAGGCTGCAGCGAAGATACTCTTGAAGCCGTGGCAAAAATGGCACCGAAGCGCGTTGTTTACGTTTCTTGCAACACCGCCACCATGGCAAGGGATTTTAAAATCCTTGATGGGCTCGGCTATAAACCGGTTAAGGTTCAGCCGGTGGATATGTTCCCGAGAACAGCACATGTTGAAGGCGTGGGAGTTTTGGAAAGAGCGATGATTTAATGCGCTCTTTGCCATAAAAAAGAAGCAAGCCGTACGGCTTGCATAAACGGACATTATGTGTGTGACGAGTGCCATACGAAAGGTATGGACAGCATAATCTCGCTTTGTCTTGCGGAAAAATCGAAGGACCGAGATGCTGTAAAAGAGATTCCCACCTTGCAATCGAAGCGGCGGTGGATTTTGTTTATAAAAACTTTGGAATTAAAATGGAAAAACACCAAATAATCTGTGAACATTATGAGAAAAATAATCAGTGCATAAAAACGCGCTGTCCGTTTTATCCCTTTGAAAAATAAAGAAAGGAAGATAAAAATGAAAAAACTTCTCTATATCGATTCATGTATCAGAAACGAACTTTCGCGCACAAAGCGCATTGCAACGCCCATTATCGAAAAACTTAAAGAGCGTTACGAGGTGGAAACCATAACCATAAACGACCTTGACCTTGCGCCGGTGCAGTATGACGAAAACCGCCGCAGAGCGGGCGGTACCGTTTCGGAAGAAGCAATTTGTTGGGCAAACAAAATAAAAAACGCCGACAGAATCGTTGTTGCCGCGCCTTTCTGGGATATGTCGATTCCCGCGGCGCTCAAAACCTTTTTTGAACTTTGCTCCCTTTTCGGAGTGACTTTTGACAGCGACGACAAAACCTGCTTTGGACTTTGCAAAGCGGAAAACTTTATGTTTATCACCACCCGTGGAATGAAAATAGAGACCGGCGACGCGCTTGAACAGGCAACTTCTTACCTTAAAGCTCTTGCCTGGCTTTGGGGAATAAAAGGTTTTGAAGTTGTGGCAAGATGCAATTTTGACTATCTTCCTCAGGAAGAGATAGAAAAAGAGATAGCTTCGGCAATTGACGAGGGACTTGAACTTGCAGAAAAATTCTGATATCAAAAAAACGGCCGCCGTATTTATGTATATTGCGGCGGCTGCATTGTTTTTAGTCTATATTGCGGCGGACATCGTTCCGCGATTTTTGCTTTCCACCGAAGGAAGGCTTGTTTTGCTTTGCCTTTGCTGCGTTTCGATGTGGCTCGGCGGATACCTTTTTTACAGATCCGGCAGGGGAAACAAAGCGATGAAGATAAACCTTCGGGTATATCTTGTGCTTTTTCTCTTGCTTTTTGTAACGCTCACGCTTTTCGATCCCCTTTGGGGAAGAAGCGGAAATGGGGATTTTGTGTGGACAAAAGAGCTTTTTGATGCATATACGGAAAACAGCCTTAATCTTGTGCCGTTCAGAACAATAGCGGAATATTTTACAAAAGGGGATCTTCGGCAGTTTATCGTAAACGTTGCGGGAAACGTCGTTTGCCTTATGCCCCTTGGAATTTTGCTTCCGCTCAATTTTGAAAAACAAAAGCGTCCGGCGATTTTTCTGGTCACCTGTGCGGTTATTGTTTTGGCGGTGGAGATTTTGCAGTTTTTGACCCTTGCGGGAAGCTGCGATATTGACGACCTTATTCTGAATGTAGGCGGAGCCTTTTCGGTTTATCTTATTGTGAAAAACGAAAAAGCGGAAAAATTGCTTAGATATATATTTCTTTGTGAAGGGAGGACGGAATAATGAACGTCCTTTTGACCGGCGGCGCCGGATACATAGGTTCGCATACGGCAGTGGAACTTGCCCAAGCCGGATATAACGTAATAATAGCGGATAATTTTTGCAACAGCAGTCCAAAGGTAATAAAGCGGCTCAAAGAGATAACCGGAAAAAGTTTTGTTCTTTACGGAATTGACGTTGCGGACAAAAACGCTTTGCGAGAGGTTTTTGAAGAAAATAAAATCGACGCCGCTATCCATTTTGCCGGTTACAAATCCGTCGGAGAATCGGTTAAAGTTCCGCTTTCCTATTACCGCAACAATATCGACACGACCCTTTCGCTTCTTGAAGTTATGGAAGAATTCGGTTGCAGAAAGCTTGTTTTCAGTTCTTCCGCAACTGTTTACGGAACGAAGGCACCGGTACCATATAAAGAAAATATGGAAACCGGAAACTGCGCAAATCCTTACGGCTGGACAAAGCTTTTTATTGAACGCATAATAAGTGACTTTTCAACCGCAAACAAAGATTTTTCCGCGGTGATACTTCGATATTTTAATCCGGTGGGTGCGCACGAAAGCGGACTTATCGGTGAGGATCCGAAGGACATTCCGAACAACCTTATGCCGTATATTTCAAAAGTGGCGGTGGGCGAACTTGAAAAGCTCAGCATTTTCGGAAACGATTATCCCACGAAAGACGGCACCGGAGTGAGGGATTATATCCATGTCACAGACCTTGCAAAAGGTCATGTTTCGGCGCTTGAATATGCGGAAAATCATTGCGGAACGGAAATTTTTAACCTTGGAGCGGGAAAGGGCATCAGCGTTCTCGAAATGCTCAAAGCTTATGAAAAAGCCTGCGGACACAATATTCCTTTTGAGTTCGTACCCAGAAGGGAAGGCGATCTTGCGGAATATTATGCCGATGCTTCGAAAGCGGAAAAGGTGCTTGGCTGGAAGACTGAACTTTCGGTAGAGGATATGTGCCGTGACGCATGGAACTGGCAGAAAAACAACCCGAAAGGATATGAAAAATAAAAAAATCCCCGACTGCAAAGGTCGGGGGTTTATTTTTGATTTGATCACTGAGCAAGATATTCTTCAAGGCAAAGTCCGGATTCTTTGATGAGTTTTGCCTGTTCTTTTCCGACATAGCGGAAATGCCAGGGTTCATGGGCAAAGCCGGTGATATCTTCCTTGCCTTCTGGATAGCGGAGAATGAATCCGTATTCGTGGGCGTGTTCAAGAAGCCAGGCTTCTTCGGGGGAACCTTCAAATTCGCCGACAGAGCAGCCGATATCGACTGCAAGACCGCTGTTATGTTCGCTTGCGCCGGGTGGAACATCGGTTTTTCCGGCTTCGAAAAGTTCTTTTTGCTTTTCATAGGTGCGATAGGCGGTATAGAAGGTGAAGCGAAGGCCTTCGCTTGTTCCGGCGGCGACCATTTCGGAAAGGTCGTCGTAAATAAGTTCGTTTACGATATGATTTTCCTGGTCAATAATAGCACCGGTTATT
Source organism: Oscillospiraceae bacterium (assembly GCA_017468365.1). Lineage (GTDB taxonomy): Bacteria > Bacillota > Clostridia > Oscillospirales > Ruminococcaceae > UMGS1668. Next base: position 48,026 of record JAFUIS010000014.1, read on the forward strand.
TTGAAATCTTCGGGAAGAACGTTTTCTTTGTTTACCAAAAGCATATACCATTCGTCCTTGGGAATTTCCGGCTTCGGCGGTTCTGCGGGAACTTCCGGTTCATCCACATCTTCTTCGTGTTCCGGATCTTCCTCAATAGGTTCTTCGGTAACAACCTGTTCCGGTTCAGAAACCGGCTCTTCCGGAATTTCCGGTTGGGAAGACTGAAGAGGTTCGTCCTCTGCCGGTTTTTCCGATTCGGAATCTTTGGAAGTTTCTCCGGATACCATAGAAAAACCAAGGTCGGGACCATATTCAATAAGAGCGAAAACACCGCCGCCGATGGCAATGATAAGCAGGGCGGAAAGAACGGAAAGAACTATTTTTCTTCCGGTATGTTTTGGGTGCCTTAACTTTATGGCACGGGGTTCGCGCTCTTCGGGATCGATTCTTGTACCGTTGGACATTTTGTTTTCTCCTTTTCTTTTCTGAAAATAAAATTTCCACATATACAAATATAGTAAAAATTTGTCTTTTTGTCAACCGAAGAGAAAACTATGGAGAAAACTGCACAAAAAAACCCGGCGTAATGCCACTTGATTTTGACTGTGAAAAAGCGTATTATATCCTGTATTAATAAGACATAAGAGGTACAAAATGACAGAAGCAGAAAAACGTGATGCAGGAATGATGTTTCAGGCATCAAGCTTTCTTAAAGAAATGTTCGAAGCAAGAGATAAATGCACGGAATATAATAATATTCCTTATTCGGAATTTGACAAAAGAGTTGAATTTATAAAAAATCTTTTTGCAAGAACCGGAAAAAACTGCTTTGTGGAAAACGGTTTTAAATGTAATCAAGGTTCTAATATTTCTGTTGGCGATAACTTTTACTGCAATTTTAACTGCACAATTTATGATTCCTGCGCGGTAAATATCGGTGATAACGTTATGATCGGACCATGTGTTACCCTTTGCACCGCAACGCATCCGATAAAGGCCTGCGAAAGAATAAACGAAGAAGGCAACGAACTTGCCTTTCCCATAACCATCGGCGATAACGTATGGATAGGCGGCGGCGCTTTTATCAATCCCGGCGTTACTATCGGCAAAGGTGCGGTGGTGGCTTCCGGCGCTGTTGTTACAAAAAACGTTCCGGAAAACGCCCTTGTGGCAGGTGTTCCGGCTGTTGTCAAAAAAATTATTGACAACAAAGCAGAAGCTTCTGACCAATATAAACCCTTTGATTTTGAAAGAATATAAAAATAAAATCCGAAAGGAATTTGTATAAATGAGGATAATCGTCATCGGTGCCGGAAAAGTCGGCAGTACGCTTGCTTCTCAGCTTGTAAAAGAAGGTCACGAAGTAGTTGTGATGGATACAAATCAGGAAAGGCTTGACGAACTTCAGAACCGCATAGATATTATGACCCTTTGCGGAAACGGAGCTTCCAAAGAATATCTTGAAGAAGCGGAAGTTGCTGAAAGCGATCTTGTTATTGCCGCGACCTCTGCAGATGAGGTCAATATTCTTTCCTGCTTTATCGCACGTCAGATAGGTGCTTCAAAAACCATCGCAAGGGTAAGAAACCCGGAATATAGAAATCAGCTGGAGCTTATGAAAGAAGAACTGGGACTTTCCATGATAGTCAATCCGGAACTTTCTGCCGCAAGCGAAATTTCGAGGATTTTGCGTTTTCCTTCCGCAAACGACGTCGAGCTTTTTTGCCGTGGCCACGTTGAGCTGGTTGAGTATACTATCGGAAAAGACTGTCCGCTTTGCGAACTTTCTTTGAAAGAAATATACGTCAAATATAAAATAAGAGTTCTTATCTGTGCGGTTCGCCGCGGCGATGATATCACCATTCCAAAAGGTGAATTTGTCCTTAAAGAAGGAGATAAAATAAACATCACCGCTTCGCCGAAAAATATTCACGACTTTTTTGAGGCCATAGGAAGCTTTAAACGCCCGGTAAAAAGCGTTATGATAGTCGGCGGTTCCATGATCGCGTATTATCTTGCAAATCAGCTTATCGATATGAATATCGACGTAAAGATCGTTGATATGAATACAAAACGCTGCGAAGAACTTTCCGAAATGCTTCCAAAGGCTTCCATAGTTTGTGCAAACGCAACGGAAAACGACCTTTTGCTGGAAGAAGGCATCATGGATTTTGATGGATTTGTTGCGCTTACCGGTCTTGACGAAATGAATATTATTTACGGTATGTACGCAAAAACCAAAAACGTGGAAAAAGTTATAACAAAGGTACATCATCTTTCTTTCCCGGAGGTTATTGAAAGCAGCGGGATAGAAAGCGTTGTTTCACCAAAACTTATTACGGCGGAACGCATCAGTTCCTATGTTCGCGCAATTCAGAACTCTTACAGCAAAAATAAAGTGGAATCTTTGCGCCGCATAGTAGATAACCGCATAGAAGCTTTGGAATTTATCGTGCGCGAAGACGAAAGCTTTATAGGAATTCCGTTAAAGGATCTTCCTATAAAAGACAATGTTCTTGTGGCGGCAATAGTACGCCACGGAAAGGCAATTATCCCCGGCGGTTTAGATACCATAAAAAAAGGCGATTCTGTTGTTGTAATAACTCCGGATATTGCAAGTATAGAAGAACTTAACGATATTATGAGGTAAATATGAACTATAAAATGATTCGCTACATCATCGGCATGATATTGATGGCGGAATCCGCTTTTATGGTTTTGCCGATGCTTGTTTCTGTAATTTACGGTGAATACGATGTAATAATGCCTTTTGTTTACAGCATTATGACCACGTTTTGCATGGCTTCGATTTTTGGACTTAAAAAACCGAAGTATGACCTTGTTTTTGCAAGAGAAAGCTATATTGCCGTTGCCGCAGGCTGGATTCTGGTTTCTGTTTTCGGGGCAATGCCTTTTTATTTAAGCGGTGCCATTCCGTCTTTGATCGATGCGGTTTTTGAAACGGTTTCTGGATTTACCACCACAGGCGCAACTATTCTGGAAACGGTGGAGCATCTGCCGAAGGGAATACTTTTCTGGCGCGCGTTTACCCACTGGATAGGCGGTATGGGAATCATCATGTTTCTTATGATGCTTACCCAGATGAGCGAAGGCCACACACTTTATATTATGAGGGCGGAAGTCCCGGGACCTTCTGTCGGCAAAATCGCGCCGAAGTCTTCTTCCAACGCGCATATTCTTTACGGAATATATACCGGACTTACCATACTGGAAGCGGTTCTGCTGCTTTTCAGCGGAATGGGCGTTTTTGATGCGGTCACAACGGCCATGTCCACCGCCGGCACCGGCGGATTCAGCGTGCGTGATGCGGGTATAGCCGCCTATAACAGTGCATATGTCGAATGGGTAGTTGCAATATTTATGCTTATTTTCGGCGTGAACTTTAACCTTTATTTCCTTATGCTGATAGGAAAAATCAAAATTGTGTTCAAAAGCGAAGAACTGCGCGTGTTTCTTGCAATGGTCGCGGTCTGCACGGTTGTTATGGGCGTTAACAGCGCGGAATATTACGGCGATTTAGGCGTTGCTATAAGAAAAGCGTTCTTCCAGACCACGGCAACCATTTCCACCACCGGTTTCGGCGGTGTGGAATTTATGAACTGGCCGATGCTTTGCCATTCAATATTCCTGATACTTCTGTTTACCGGTGCCTGCGCGGGTTCCACCGCCGGCGGAATTAAATTAAGCCGTATTATTATGACTTTTAAGATGCTGCGAAAAGAATCGCATCGCCTTGCTCACCCGCACGAGGTAACAACCATAAAATTCGAAGGCAAATTTGTTGACAAGGAAACCAGAAGCTTTATAATGGTATATATGAGCGCGTTTTTTGTGATTCTTGCAGTTTCAAGTATTATAGTGATGGTAATGGGTCACGATTACGAAACGGCGTTCAGTGCGGTGCTTTCTTGTCTTAATAACGTTGGTCCCGCACTTGGCGAAGTTGGTCACGGCGGCGTTTATAATATGTTTAGCGGAGCGGAAAAACTTTTTCTTTCACTTTTAATGCTTACGGGAAGACTGGAGATTTTCCCCATTCTGATACTCTTTATGCCCTCCACATGGAGAAAACATTGATTTTATAAAAAAAGAAAGGATAAAGAACGATGAAAAAATTTATCGAAGAATTCAAAACTTTTATTGCCAAGGGCAACGTCCTTGATATGGCAGTCGGCGTTATCATTGCCACCGCTTTCGGAAAGATCACCACCTCGCTTGTAAACGACGTATTCATGCCTTTCATCGGCTGGATCATCGGCGACGTGGACCTGAGCGAACTCAACATCGTTCTTTCTCCGGAAGTTGTTAACGAAGCCGGCGAAGTTACCGACCCCGCAGTCATTGTGGCTATCGGAACTTTCATTTCCGCCATTATCGACTTTATCCTTATCGCTTTTGTTGTTTTCCTTATTGTAAAAACTTTCAACAAGGCAAAAGAAAAAGCCGAAGCAAAGAAAAAAGCCGAAGAAGAAGCAGCCGCAGCGGAAGCTGCTGCCGAAGAAGCTGCTGCTGAACCGGAACCTTCCGACGAAGTAAAACTTCTTATGGAGATCCGCGATCTTCTCAAAAAATAAAAATTGAAACGGGCGCCCGAAAAACGGGCGCCTTATTTTGCATGAAAGGAGCGAAAGGAAAAATGCGCGAACTTGTTTTCGATATAACCGATGAGCACGACGGAAAACAGGCTTATCACTATCTTAGGTACTGCTGCAATTTTTCCTATGCTCTTATCGTTAAAATGCGTCACACCAAAAACTCGCTTTTGCTCGATGGGGTACCTATCCGCACCATCGACAGGATAAAAGCGGGAGCCGTGCTCAAAGCATATATTCCAGAGGGCGAAAGCTATTTTGCTCCCAACCCGGATCTTGAAATAACGACGCTTTTTGAGGACGAGGACATAGTTGTTTTCGATAAGCCGGTAAATATGCCGGTGCATCCTTCGAAGAACCACCAGACGGATACGGTGGCAAATTACTGCGCGGCCCGTTACGGAAACGCAAAATTCCACGTTGTGGGGCGCCTTGACATGGATACCTCCGGAATAATCGTTATCGGAAGACATTCCCATGCAGCGGCGGTGCTCACGAAAAACGGCGGCGAAAAGGAATACATCGCCATAGTTGAAGGTGTGCTCGAAAAACCGGCAGGAATCATTGATGCGCCCATTGACGACAGTGACCCGGCGCTTCACAAAAGCTTTATTGCTGAAACGGGATACCCTTCTGTTACGGAATATGAGGCGATTGGAACAAACGGCGTGCTCACGGCTGTAAGGGTTCGTCCGAAGACCGGAAGGACTCACCAGATAAGGGTGCATTTTGCATATATCGGTCACCCCCTTTGCGGTGATGAACTTTATGGCGGAAGCCTTGAGCACATAAAAAGGCAGGCGCTTCACCGAGGAAGAATGAAGTTTGAGCACCCGGTCACCGGTGAGATGCTTGAATTTGAAAGCGAACTTCCGGAAGATATGAAAAAACTTATGGAAGAGATAATGAAATAAAGCGGTTTTTGCAAATCTTAGCAAAAACCGCTTTATTTATTCATATTTATGCGATAAAATAAAAAGCATAAAAGGAAGTGATTTTTTGTGAGCACCGAAATTGAAAATTTCAACAACGGACTTGAAGTTGACGAAGCGGTGGATTCCATTGCCGAAGGATATGACAAAGAAAAAGTAAGGAATTTTTTCATGCGCGCGGAAAACGCAAATTTTATTGTTCCGCACAGAGATAACGTTAACGTTATACCGCTTTTTAATTCGAAGGACGGACTTAAACTTATACCGATTTTTTCCAGCTTTGAAGCTTTTGAAAAAAGCCCCCTTCCGAAAGACAAAGCCGCGATAATGCATTTTGACAAAATAAACGATATTGTGAAAAACAGCGGCGGAAATATAGCCGGTATCATTATCAACCCACACGGGAAATCGTTGGTTTTCAAGCACAGCGACGCAAAAGTTCCGGATCAGGTTCCTAAAGGAAACGTTAAGCTTATGAAGCCGGCGTTTGTTCCGGATGCGGTTGTTTCGGCGCTTAAAAGCTATCTTTCCGATTGCGAAAAAGTATATGCGGCATACGTTCTTTGGGCACAGAAGGAAGACGACCTTGCACCGCACCTTTTTGTAGTCATAGATTTTGATGGAAAACGGGAGGAATTCTTTCCGAAAGTTGCGGAAGCGATAAGACCGGCGCTTAAAAAAGGCGATAATATTGAAATTGCGAAGGCGGATTTCAAGCTTCTTAAAACCGCGGAAAAACTTGTTGTTCCGGTATATAAAAAATCTTGAATTTTTCTTTTTAAGGGTGTATATTTAATTTGTGATAATCTGTAAAGGAGGTGCGTCTTTTTGAATAAAGGAATTGTAAGGCTTTATACCGGAGACGGAAAAGGCAAAACTACCATGGCGTTGGGACTTGCTCTTCGCGTTGCAGGCGAGGGAAGACGCGTCTTCATCGGACAGTTCATCAAAGACGATCCCAAAGGCGATATTGCTGCATTGAGAAAAGCTATACCCGGAGTTGTTACCGCACAGTTTGGCTGCGGAACCGGATGCATCCAGGGAAGAGAGCCGGATAAACTTGATAAAGAATGTGCGGAAAAAGGTCTTGCAAGGGCAAGGCAGGCTCTTAAAAGTGCAGGTTTTGGACTTGTAGTGCTTGACGAGATAACCATTCCGATGTATTTCGGACTTGTTACCGTTGAGGAAGTAAGGGAACTTATTTCACTTAAAACTCCCGGAACGGAACTTGTTTTCACAGGAAGATACGCTTCGGAAGAACTTAAAGCGCTTTGCGACATGGTCACCGTTGTTGAAAGCGAAAAAATGCCGAAACACGTTCCGGAACTTTAATATAGCAAGTTTGGACTTGAATGTTAAAATCTGCAGTGATAAAATATAATCACAGTTTGAAAACTGAATAATGTGGGTCTTGCGGTTGCCAATTTTTGTGGCTTTCGCGAAAGCGAAAGGGAAAACGGTGTGAATCCGTTACTGTTACCTCAACTGTATTTGCCGACGAAGAAGACAGAATGCCACTGTTGAAAGATGGGAAGGCGTCTTCGGAGGATGAAGCATAAGTCAGGATAATTTCCGCAGGATCGAATTCTCGGGTTAAGGGGAGTCCACATAATTGTTCGATAAAAGCGAAATGGGCTGTCGGTTAGCTGACAGCCTTTTATTTTTTGAAAGATGACGGACGCTTCTTATTTCAGAAGCGTCCGTTTTTGCTTTTTTATGAGCAAAGGCCCGTTTTTTGGCGCGGGACAAAAGGTTTCTCACTCCGCCTTTTGTACCGCGCCTCCTCCCGAAAAAATTTTCGAAAAGAGGCTTTTAAAGAATGGATTACAGCGAAAGCATTGAAAGAACAAAAGAATATATACGTTTTCATCTGACTGAAGATCTTTCTGCGGAAAAGATAGCAGCGCACGAGGGATATTCCGTTTTTCATTTTTGCAGGATTTTTAAAGAATATACCGGCGAAAGCCTTATGCATTATGTGAGGGGAAAGCGTCTTGAATTTGCGGAAAAGGAGATAAAAAACGGCGAGCCGACTTCGCTTGTGGCTTATAAATTTGGTTTTGAAACACCCAGTGGTTTTGCAAGGGCTTATGAAAAAAAGTTCGGCGAAAAACCACGGAGAAAAATGAACGCATAGAAATAAAAAATAAAATTTTTCACCTTGACAAAGCTTTGCTCTTCCTGTATAATAATAAAGCTATCGAGGTGTAGCGCAGGTGGTAGCGCGCCAGTTTCGGGTACTGGAAGCCGTGAGTTCGAGTCTCGCCACTTCGACCAGCTGAAACCGGAAGACGAAAGTCTTCCGGTTTTTTTGTTATATATCGTAAACGAAAGGCAGGTTTGTTCCTGTCTTTTTTTGTATAAAATGTAAAAAGGTATGCAGCCAGTTGATTGTTTTAAAAAAAATTATAATGTAATCTTAACATAATAAGGTCTTTCGGACCATTTTTAATTTGACGGAGGATGTGCAAATGAAAAGATTTGTTGCTGTCGTTTTGGCAATGATGATTTGCCTTTCTTTCTGCGGATGCGGAAAAAGTGAAGCAGTTATTGCTTATGAAGAACTTGTCGGAGCAATCGGCGAGGTAACCGTTGATTCTGAAAAAGCTCTTTCTGAAGCTGAAAAAGCTTATAAAGCCCTTACTGCCGAAGAAAAAGAAGCTGTTCAGAAAACCAAAGATGTTTTTGATGCAGCTGAAGAAAAACTTGATGCTCTTAAAGTTGCGGAACTTATTGATTCCATCGGTGAAGTTGGAAGAGATTCCCTTGATGCAATCATGAAAGCAGAAACCAAATATCGTGCTCTTTCTGAAACACAGAAAGAAATCATTGCCGAAAGCGGAGCGGTTCTTGCTGCGGCACGTGAACAGTACGACACTGTCGTAACAAAAGAGATGGCTGATGAAGTTATTGCAAAAATCAACGAAATCGGTACCGTAACTCTTGATTCCAAAGCTGTTATCGATGAAGTGAAAGGCCTTTATGAAAAGCTTTCTTCCGAAGGCAAAAAACTTGTAGAGAACTATAACGTACTTGAAACTGCCGAAGATGAATATGAGACCCTTGTTGAGGCTGAAAAACAGAGAGTTATCAAAAACGCATCGAAGAATTTTAAAATTACCCATGACAAAGTTGAAAATCTTACTTGGTACATGCCCAAAAATCTTCCTAGATATATTGATACAAGATGTTATATGATTCCTTATATTGGAGTCAGAGGAAGCAGCACTTGGATTTGTATTCGCTATAACTATACTGCAGATAGCTGGATTTTCTGGGAAAGCATGAAAATAGTTTCTGACGGAGAGACTTATTATAAGATGCCCTACTACTTTGATATCACTCATGATAATGATACTGAGGTTTGGGAATACTGGGATGAAGTTTTGTACTCTGATATTGGAATGGATGACGAAGATATTCAGATGCTTCAGCATATAGCGGATTCCGAAGAAACCATTATCAGGTTCCAGGGAGACGATTATCATCACGACTATACCGTTTCTCAGAAGGATAAAAACATGATAAAAGATGTTCTTGAACTTTATGCAGCACTGATTGGCTGATAAAAAACGGCAAGCCAACGGCTTGCCGTTTTTTCATAACTAAATGAGAGAGGTAAAATAATGAAAAAAGTATTGGCCGTATTTTTGGCTTTTGTGATTTGTATTTCGGTAACTGCCTGCAGTGGAGGAAATAAAAAAGCTTTTGAAATGTCAAAAGCCGCATATGATAATGTTGACGTGGCATATGAAATCGTTGAACAAATCGGAAGCGATATTTACGACGCATGGATGCTTGGAATCTACGACAAAGATGAACTTGTGGAAAACGGTGTTGAGCATCTTGCTTCGGAATTGTTTTTGAGTGAAGATGAAATAAGAGCCGGAGTGGGATGCACATTTGCGGAAATTTTCGGAAGTAACTGGGCAACCATGTCCGAAGAGAGTAGGCAAGAGTTTGCCGAAAGTGCAGATACTTTCTTTGAACTTTTTGAAGATGAAATGTTTACTTTCTGCGTACTGTCCGTAAAGAATGCTTATGAGGTCAACGGAAAATTGGAAGAAGCGCAGGCGGCTCTTGATGCGGCAAAAACAAATATGAAAGAGCTCAGTGAAAAATATTCCGATTATGAGCATTATCCAAACCTTAAAGGATATTATACAACAACAAGTTCTTTCTTTGATTTCTGTCAGGACCCGACGGGTTCTTTTGAACAGGTTAAAGACACCATAAACGATTATAAAAACGAAGCAAGAGATTACAGCAGCGATTTGGATTATATTTTCGAAGATTAAACAAAAAACACCCGGATGATTTGTCCGGGTGTTTTTTTGTTGCTTTTTTAAAGCGGAAGGTTACTTATATAGCGAAAACAAAATTTTTTTTGTTCATATAAAATTGACATGCTTTTCACCAAATTATAACAGCAGTATGCTATAATACAAATATCGAAACGTCATGAATATTGTGGGAGGACAAAATGAACATCGCAAAAATTATGATTCCGAAAGTATCCACTGCGTTTTTGAGCGAAAACAACACCGTTCGCCAGGGACTTGAAAAATTCACCCGTTACGGATATACCGCGGTGCCGGTCCTTGATGAAAACGGAATTTACGTCGGAACGGTCACCGAGGGTGACTTTCTGCGCCACATCATGAAAGTGCAAAGCACTGAAATGAAGGACCACGAGGTTTACAGAATAAAAGACATCGTAAGAAAGGATTTTTGTCCGTCGCTTCTTATTGCGGCGGAACAAAAGGACGTCATCGATGCGGTGATGAACCAGAACTTTGTGCCGATAGTTGACGGAAGAGGCGTTTTTTGCGGAATCATCACAAGACGCGGTGTAATCGGAACTCTGGCGGAACAGCTTTGATAAAAAATAACCTTTGCGGCGGGATATCCTGCCGCTTTTTTTGTTGTAAAAAAGGCACCGCCATGATATAATTTTATGAAGAATCATCAATGAAAGGTGTGTTTTTATGCCGAGCGTTTGCGTCGTGGCAAGAAAATGCGGCGGATGCCAGTATACGGGTGTGCCGTACCCGGAACAGCTTTCCAAAAAGCAGGAATCCGAAGAGATACTTCTTGGAAGATTCGGCAAAGTGGAAAGAATAATCGGCATGAAATACCCTTGTTTTTACCGCAACAAGGTAACTGCCGCTTACGGCAAGGATAAAAAAGGAAACATCATCTGCGGAACTTATCAGGAAGGCACCCACTATATCGTTCAGGTGGACAAATGTCTTATTGAGGATGAAAAATGCCAGGAGATAATCCGCACAGTTAAAAAACTTCTTAAAGGCTTTAAAATGGAGCCTTTCAACGAGGATACCGGAAAAGGACTTCTTCGCCACGTGCTTGTAAGAAGAGGTATAAAGACCGGAGAAGTTATGGTGGTGCTTGTTCTCGGAACGCATATTTTCCCTTCGGGAAACAACTTTGTAAAGGAACTTCTTAAACTTCATCCGGAAATTACCACAGTCGTAATCAACATCAACGACAGAAAGACCAGCATGGTGCTTGGCGACAGGGAAAAGATTTCTTACGGAAAAGGATATATCACCGACGAACTTTGCGGATGCAGATTCCGCATTTCGCCCAGCTCTTTTTATCAGATAAACCCGCTCCAGACCGAAGTTCTTTATAACAAGGCCATTGAGTTTGCGGGCCTGACCGGAAAGGAAAGCGTTATCGACGCCTATTGCGGAATCGGTACCATAGGAATGGTTGCGGCAAAGCACGCGAAAAACGTTATCGGAATCGAGCTCAACGGAAATGCGGTTCGTGACGCAAGAATGAACGCAAAGGAAAACGGCATCAGGAACATCGAATTTTTCCGCGGAGATGCGGGAGATTTTATGGTTAAAATGGCGGCGGAAGGCGCAAAGGCCGACGTTGTTTTTATGGATCCGCCCAGAGCCGGAAGTGACGAAGCTTTTCTTTCTTCCGTGGCGGAACTTTCGCCGAAAAAGCTTGTCTATATTTCCTGCAACCCTGCAACCCTTGCAAGGGACCTTGAATTCATAACCGAAAACGGTTATGAGGTAAGAAAGATCCAGCCGGTGGATATGTTCCCGTTCACCGACCACTGTGAGACGGTGGTGCTTCTTACAAAGGAGGGAAAGAAAGAGCCTTTCAAAAAACAGAGCGGAAAAGATTTTTCGAAGAAAAATTTCGGAGAAAAACCGGCATATAAAAAACCGTTTAAAAAGAAATGACCTAAGAAGGTGAAAAATATGAAAGCGGGAGAAAACAAAAAAGCAATAGCCTTCCTGGCGGTGGTTATTGTTGTCGGAATCATAATCGTATATTTTGCGATGCTTTTATACAGGGAAGAATATTTTGACAGTGTGAACACCATTCTTTCTTTTTCTTTCAATATCCTTTCTCTTCTTATTTCGGTAATTGCACTTTTCCTTGCGCTGTTCACCTATCTTTCCATAGACTCGGCGAATATGATTTCTTCCATGGAGGGAAACGTGCTTTGCAACGAGAACTATAATGCGGAATACGCAAGCCTTGTGGACGAATTCAGCGACTGCTCCGATGCTTCGATGCTGGAAGAGGCGCTTTTTGAAAAAATAAGCAAAAGCCTTAATGAACGGAGCAGCACCTGTATGCAGTTCACCGACTGTATCCAGGAGATACTCGACTGCATTCTCTGGTACGCCTATACGGACACAAAAACAGAAAAATATAAAGAACATACCGCGGCCATAATTGAGCAGCTTGACAGAAGTTATAAAAACTTCAATGCCATAAGCAACGGAAACCAGTATATTCTGAGCGAACATATAAAACTCATCAAGAACGTTCTTAAATATCAGTCGGTCACTCACAAAGGCGAAAAAACCGATTCCAGCAGAGAGATGTTGAACATCAGGGGAAGAATGTTCCAGAACGCGGTTTCGAAAACCATTTATTACGACTACCTCGGACTTGAATTCCACAAAAAAGCCACCGGTTTTCTGCGCTCGGTGGTGGGATTCGAGGGAATGGAATTTTTGCAGGAAAACCTTTTGAAAATCAGAGATCACGATTTTTCAAGCGAACAGATGAAGGAGCTTTCGCTCTATCTTTCGAAGGCGAAAGAGGCTTTGGAAAAAGCAGAGGAATCCAGCGCGAACGATGTTCTCTGGAAGGGATATATCACGTTTAATAAAGCACGCCTTGATATTCTGGAAGCGGTAATAAATAAGGATTTCGGTCCTGATTGGGATAAAAGCATCAAAGAAGCCATTGAAGCACGTTACGGAGTTATGAAGATTTTTGCACCTAAAGGTGAAAAGTCTTTTATTCATGAGGAATTTGAAAAAGAATACTATTATGCCGAAGCGGTTTATGTTTCGATGCAGACTTTTTTGGGCGGCGACAAGAATGATGTAAGAAAAAAGGCCTTTGACATTCTTGAAAAAATTCCGAAAGACTTTGAAAACAACGCGGAAATTTATTCGAGAGTGAAACTTTATCTTGATGACGTTCTTGAAACCGTCGGAAAAGAAGTCTGAGCGGGTTTGCATATACATGAAAAATGTATAAAAATAAAAGCGATTTTATTTTGCTAAAAGGCTTGACTTTTGCGGTGAATATTGTTAACATTAGATACATAATTTCATAGCCAACTAAATGCGTCTGAGCAGAAAGAGTAGGGCGGAGAAAAGCTTCAGAGAATTGCCGGTGGGTGCGAGGCAACAGCATGATATCCGTTTCGAAGTTCATTCTGCGAGCAGTGTGTTGAAAATTGCAGTAGATACAACGGGTGCGACCGTTACATCGCTAAGACTTTTAAGCCTATTGAGGTTCCGGTTGCGAAGCCGGTACGAAAGCAGAGTGGTATCGCGAATCAGTTTATTCGTCCCTGCATATTTGCAGGGATTTTTTTTAGGTTTTAAAACCAAATTTTAAAATTTTGGAGGTAACCAAAATGAAAAAGATCCTTTGTGCAATCATGGCTCTTGTAATGATGCTTGCAGTTGCCGGCTGCGGCGGAAACGATTCCGAAACCGTTAAAATCGGTGTTATTCAGTTTATGCAGCACGCTTCTCTTGACGAAGCATATCAGGGCTTTGTGGACGGCCTTGCAGAAGCCGGCTATGTCGAAGGCGAAAACCTTAAAATCGATTTCCAGAACGCTTCCGGTGAAGTCAGCAACTGCCAGCAGATCTGCGATATTTTTGCGAACAGCGGCATTGACCTTGCTCTTGCAATCGCAACTCCCGCAGCACAGTCCGCAGTTAACGTTTTCCAGGAAACCGACGTTCCGGTTTTCTTTACCGCAGTAACCGATGCGGTTGGTGCAGGACTTGTTGAATCCAACGAAGCTCCCGGCAAAAATGTAACAGGCACTCTTGATATGCCCGTTATCGCCGACCAGATCAAAGTTATCAAAGACGTTCTTCCCGATGCACAGAAACTTGCTATTCTTTATACCTCCAGCGAACCTAACTCCGCTATTCAGGCAGACGAAGCAAAACTTGCAGCAGAAGATCTTGGAATGGAAGTTGTTATCCAGACTTCTTCTTCCTCCAACGACATTCCTCAGGTAATCTCTTCTGTAGTCGGCAGCGTTGACGCAATTTATATTCCTTCCGACAACGCATTCGCTTCCGCAATGGCAACCGTAAACCATGCCGCAACCGAAAACCAGATTCCGGTTTTCTGCGCAGTTGAAGCAATGATCGCCGAAGGCGGTATTGCAACCACCGCAATCGACTATTACGAACTCGGAAAACAGACCGCAGCACAGGCTGTTCGCGTTCTTAACGGCGAATCCGCTTCCGAAATCGCAGTAGAGACCCAGAAAGAGTGCGCTCTTGTTGTCAACAAAACCTTCGCAGAAAGCGTTGGCGTTGAAATTCCCGCAGAACTTCTTGAAAGTGCTGCAACCGTTTATTAATTTATTGATTGGATGTAGAAAATGAACATTATCAGCTGGCTTTGGGATATTCAAGGCGGCGCCACCCTCGGTGTTATCTGGGCTATTATGGCGCTTGGCCTTTATCTCACTTATCGAGTACTTAACTATGCAGACCTTACCGTTGACGGAAGCCTTACCCTCGGCGGAGCAATTTCCGCAGTATGTGTTGCCGCAGGAGTGCAGCCCATTCTTGCAATTCTTATTGCAACCGTAGGCGGAATGATGGCGGGTTCCGTTACCGGCTTCCTCCACACTAAATTCAAGATTCCGGACCTTCTGGCGGGAATTCTTACCCAGTTTGCGCTTTATTCCATCAACCTTAGAATCATGGGAAAAGCAAACTTCGGACTTCTTAACGAAGTTACCCTTTTCAGCCAGATAAAAGACCTTGGAATTCCTTCCAAATGGGCGGGACTTCTTATCGGTGTTGTTTTTGCGGTAGTGCTTATCATCGGCGTTTACTGTTTCTTCGGAACCGAGATAGGCTGTGCACTTCGCGCAACAGGCAACAACCCCCATATGGTAAAAGCCATGGGCGCAAATACTAAGGTCTATATCGTTCTTGGACTTGTGGTAGGCAACGGACTTGTTGCAATGTCCGGTGCGCTTCTTGCACAGTACCAGGGCTATGCTGATATCAATATGGGCGTCGGAACCATCGTAATCGGCCTTGCAGCCATTATGATAGGCGAAGTGCTCTTCAGCAAAAAGACCTATTTCCACCGCCTTGCGGGCGTTGTAATAGGCTCTGTCGTTTACAGGATCATCATTGCGTTCGTTCTTCGTATCAGCCTTACCGCAGATACCGTCATCAAGATCACCGCAGACGATATGAAACTTATCACCGCAATAATCGTTGTTATTGCGCTTGTTGTTCCGGGGCTCAAAGATGCCGCCCTTGCCAAAACTTCTGCAAAGGAGGGCGAATAAATGCTGGACATAAAACACGTTTATAAAACCTTCAACAAAGGAACCCCCGTGCAGAAAGAGGCGCTTATCGACCTTAACCTTCATCTTGAAGAGGGCGATTTCGTTACCATAATCGGTGGTAACGGTGCAGGAAAATCCACCATGCTCAATGCGGTGGCAGGCGTTTTTGAACTTGACAAAGGCCACGTTTCCATCGATGGGCACGACGTTACCAAAGACCCGGAATATAAACGCGCGAAATATATCGGCCGCGTTTTTCAGGATCCTCTTCGCGGAACCGCCGGGGATATGTGGATAGAAGAAAACCTTGCTTTTGCGCTTCGCCGCGGAAAAAACAGAAGTTTCCGCTGGGGAATCAGCAATAAGGAACGTGAACAGTTTGTTGAACTTCTCAAGACCCTTGATCTCGGTCTTGAGGATAGACTTGATTCCAAGGTCGGTCTTCTTTCCGGCGGTCAGCGTCAGGCGCTGACCCTTCTTATGGCGACCATCAAAAAACCGCAGCTTCTTCTTCTTGACGAACATACTGCGGCTCTTGACCCTAAAACTGCAAAGACCGTTCTTGATATGACCAACAAAGTGGTAACCGAAAATAATCTTACTACCCTTATGGTCACCCACAACATGAACGACGCTATTAAATACGGCAACCGCCTTATCATGATGGACCACGGACATATCATTTTTGATATTTCCGGCGAAGAAAAGAAGAACCTTAAAGTTTCCGACCTTCTTGCAAAATTCGAAGAGGTCAGCGGAAAAGAACTTTCCAACGACAGAATGCTCTTTGCAAAATAAAGAATCCGCCCCTCGTTTTTTCGAGGGGCATTTTTTATAAAAAACTGCAACATTATTGAGGAGAAAGGTTACTTTAATATTGAAAGACAAAAAGCCGGTTGAAAAGTGGTTTTGGGAGGAAGAGACATGGGAAGAAAACTTTTTTGCGATATAAACCCAACTTGCTATAAAATTTCGGTAAAAAAAGAAACTTTTCTTCGCAACGTAAAAGACGCCCTAAGCAGCGAAAAAATTGCGAAAGAAAGAAAGGCGGAACTTCTTCCGAATATAGTGAAAAGCCACAGTTCTGTGCTTGTAAGGCGCCTTGAGGGCGTTGATATACGCCTTCAGGAAAACAAGGTGACCAACATCCGCCTTGCTTCGGAAAAGATAAACGGAATCGTTATAAAGCCAGGAGAGACCTTTTCGCTTTGGAAGACCATCGGAAAGACCACCGAAAAGGAAGGCTATAAAGAGGGACTGGTCATTCGAAGGGGCGGAAAACTTGGGGCGGATATTGCAGGGGGACTTTGCCAGATGGCGAACATGGTGCACTGGCTCGTTCTCAACAGTCCTTTGACGGTGACGGAACTTCATCACCATTCCGATGCGCTTTTTCCGGACGAGAGAAGAAGGGTGCCTTTCGGAACGGGAACATCGGTTGTCAATAACTACGTTGATTACAGATTTAAAAACAACACTGACCAGACAGTGCAGATAAACGTTTGGATAGAGGAAGGGGAACTTTGCGGAGAACTGAGAAGCGAAAGACCTTTTCCCTGCAGATACAGACTTATTGAAGAAAACCACCACTTCCGAAAAGAAGGCGAAAAATATTACCGAATTTCGCAGGTTTACAGATTGGTCATTGAAAAAGAAAGCGGTGCTCAGATAAGAAAGGAACTTATTCTTGATAACCATTCGCTTGTTATGTATGACCATTCTCTTATACCGAAAGAACAGATCAGGGATGATTGAATGATTGAAAAAATCGAAGAACTTGCAGTAAAATTCAAAGACAGGATCGCATATTCTGTTGGGGAAAACAAGGTTTCGTTCGGCGGGCTTTTTGAGCGTGCTCAAAAAATCGCAAAAGAACTTGGCGGAAAAGATAAATTCCCGGTGGCGGTGGTGGGCGGAAGAAGCGCCGACACTATGGCGGCAATATTGGGATGTATTATTGCAGGAAGAGCCTATGTTCCGATAGATGTTTCAACGCCGAAAGAGCGGAAAAACCGCATAATCAAGGCATCGAATGCAAGTATTGTTCTGGATTGCACCGATACGGGAATCACTTGTGAAAAAACGGAAAACGGTGTTTTTTCGGAAAGTGAAAACGAAACCGCATATATTATTTTTACTTCCGGAAGCACCGGTGAACCGAAAGGTGTTCCGATTTCGTATGAAAATCTTGATAATTTTATCAGGTGGATAACGGCGCTTGAACCGATGGACGGATTTGAGCACGAAGCTGTGCTCAACCAGGCGGCGTTCAGTTTTGATTTGAGCACCGCGGCGATCTTCTATTCGCTTTTTAAGGGACACAACATTGTGCAGATCGAGGACAAAAACGATTTTTGCGGAATTTTTAAAACCATAAAGAAAAACAAAACGGGGGTTTTCGTCATAACCCCGACTTTTATGAGGCTTTGCCTTCTTGAAAAATCTTTTTGCGAAAAGGAATATCCGTTTTTGAAATGCGTTTATTTTTGCGGTGAGGCACTTCAGAAAAGCCTTGTCAAAGCCGTTTTTGAGCGTTTTCCGAACGTAAGGATAATAAACGCTTACGGACCGACAGAAGCAACTTCGGCGGTTTGCGCCGTGGAAATAACGAAAGAAACCATTGAGCATGAAGATATCCTTCCGGTGGGAAAAATAGATTCTTCCGCGACGGAGATTTTTATCGACGATGGAGAAATTGTGCTCAAAGGAAAAAGCGTCTTTTCCGGTTACGTCGGAAGAAAGGACGAAAGATATTTTGAGAAAGGTTACCGTACCGGCGACCTTGGATATATCAGAAACGGACTTCTTTACTGCATCGGAAGAAACGACAGTCAGATAAAATTCAAAGGCTACCGCATTGAACTTATGGAAATCGAGAAAAACGTTCTCGATATTCCCGGAGTGGAAGACTGCGCCGTTGTTGCAAAAAAGAATCCCATTGGCGAAGTAAGAATGATAAAAGCTTTCGTTTCGGGAAAAATCGGGGAAGAGGAGATAAGAAAGGGTCTTTCGGAAAAACTTCCGGAATATATGATCCCGAAAATCACCGTTCTTGAAAAACTTCCGGTAAACGAAAACGGAAAAACCAACAGAAAGGAGCTTATGAGTTTATGATTCCGGTTCGTGAGATACTTTTTGATATTTGTGAAGACGAAAGAGTTTTTGAAGAGGACGTCGACCTTTTTGAAAGCGGGATACTTGATTCTTACGCGACCATTGAGCTTCTTTGCCGCCTTGAGGACGAAGGAACGGAAATTCAGATAACGAGAATAGACCGAAACCTTTTAAGAACGGTGGAGGGAATTGAAAAACTCGTTGCGGAAGCGGAATAATAGATAAATGGGTGGATAAAGCATAGCTTTGTAGACAGAACGATAAATCTGAATTTTATGAGGAAGTAAAAATGAATTACACGCATTTTGTATCTGTTGCGGGGTTGGTGACAGATGATAGAGAAAATATACTGTTAGTCAAAAGTCCGAGACGGGGCTGGGAATATCCGGGCGGATTGGTTGAGCCGGGTGAAACGTTTCAGGACGCTTTGATCCGTGAGATCAAAGAGGAATCGGGCATCGAGGTGAAAATCACAGGTTTTATCGGTTTATGTAAAAACATTGAGAAAGACAGTGTTAATATTGATTTTACCTGTAAACCTATTGGCGGACGACTGGCAACGAGCGACGAAAGCACAGAAGTAATGTGGGTAAATAAAGAAAAAGCCTTGGAAATGATTACTTTTCCGCTGACAAGAAAGAGATTGGAGAATATGCTTTCCGGAAGCGAACAAGTAAACTGCTTTTGCTTTAAAAAAGAGCCGTTTGAAATTGTTTCCGAAGATTGTTACAGTGTTGGAAACAAATGAAATATTTTAACAGAGATGCTTTTAAGTGAAGAGTCTCTGTTTTTTTGGTTTTGGCCAGTTAAAAAGTATTATGCTTTGCATTTGATTGTGATATGTAGTATAATACCTTTGTCAGTGGGAAAAATTCCCATTATAAAAACTATTACTTTTACGGAGGTTTTTGAATTTATGGCAGAACAGAAGATCCTTAAAAGAAGCGAAGTTCCGGAAGAATATACCTGGAACCTTAAAGATATGTTTGAAAGCGACGAAGCTTGGCTTGCCGAATATGAGGCACTCAAAGTTTTCCCCGCAGAGGTTGCAAAATATCAGGGAACCCTCGGTGAATCCGCCGCAAATCTTCTTGAATATTTTAAAAAAGAAGACGAACTTTCCGTTCGACTTGAAACCCTTTATACCTATGCAAGCTGCAGCGGCGACCAGGATATGAGCAACGCAAAATATCAGGATTTCCGCGGAAAAGCAATGGCAACCATTGTTGCAATCGAATCAGCCGGCGCCTTTGCAACTCCCGAGATCATGGCTATTCCGGAAGAAAAACTCAATGCTTTCTATGAAGAATGTCCCGAACTCGAAACCTATCGCAGAAGCATCTATAAGATCCGCAGAAGAGCCGCACATATCCTTTCCAAAGAGGAAGAAGCACTTCTTGCTTCCGCAGAGGAAATGGCAGATTCCGCAGACAAAATTGGCGGAATCCTTCGCAACGCAGACCTTAAATTCCCGAACGTAGTCGACGCCGAAGGCAACGAACACGCTCTTACCAACGGCTCTTTCGTTCCGCTTGAAGAAAGTTCCGACCGCGTTCTTCGCAAAAACGCTTTCGAAGCATTCTACGGCCGTTACGGTGATTTTAAAAACACCATTGCCATGACCCTTGACGGCGAATTTAAAAAACGCAACTTCTTTGCAAAAGCAAGAAAATATAACACCACTCGTGAAGCAGCTCTTGACCGCACCGAAGTTCCGGAAGAGGTTTATGACAATCTTATCGAAGCCGTTCACCAGAACCTTGATAAAATGTATGCATACGTTGCTCTTCGCAAAAAGATGCTTGGCGTAGACGAACTCCATATGTACGATGTTTATACTCCTATCGTAGCTGACGCAGCTTCCAAAATCGGCATTGACGAAGCAAAAGCAACCGTTCTTGAAGCTCTTGCAGTTCTCGGCGAAGATTACACCGCGCTTCTTAAAGAAGGCTTTGAAAACCGCTGGATCGACGTTTATGAAAACGAAGGAAAACGCGGCGGCGCATATTCCACCGGCCACGGCAAACCCCATCCTTACGTTCTTCTTAACCACAAAGATACCCTTGACAGCATGTTCACCCTTGCTCATGAAATGGGCCACGCTCTTCACAGCTATCACAGCACCAAATATCAGCCGGTAAACACCGCGGGTTACGTTATCTTTGTTGCGGAAGTTGCTTCCACCTGCAACGAAGTTCTTCTTATGCGCCACCTTCTCGGAAAAACCACCGACAAGCACGAAAGAGCATATCTCATCAACCATTTCCTTGATTCCTTCAAAGGTACCGTTTACCGCCAGACCATGTTTGCGGAATTTGAAAGAGAAATGGGCAGAATGTCCGAACGCGGCGAAGCTCTTACCGCGGATGCTCTTTCCGCAAAATATCATGAGCTGAACAAACTTTATTTCGGACCGGATATGGTTTCCGATGACGGCATTGCTCTTGAATGGGCAAGAATCCCGCATTTCTTCTATAACTACTACGTATTCCAGTATGCAACCGGTTTCTCTGCAGCAGTTGCCATTGCAAACAAGATCCTTGCAGAGGGTGAACCCGCAGTTGCCGCATATAAGAAATTCCTTTCCAGCGGCGGAAGCGCAGACCCCATTTCTCTTCTCAAGATTGCCGGCGTTGATATGAGCACTCCGGACCCCGTAAACTCCGCACTCGAACTTTTCGGCGAACTTATCAAAGAGATGGAAGAACTCATCTGATTTTAATTTTAAAAAATCCCCTTCGGAAGAAGGGGATTTTTTGTTTGTTGAAAAAAGAAACCGCTGTTATAAAAATATACAAAAAGACGGTGCGGCGCGGCATCTTTTTAATTATATGTAAATATTGAACAGAGAGGGTTTTTTTGATATAATTTTTGTTGGATATGAAACAAAAAGGAGCTGAGCCATCATAGAAGAACAGAAAAAAAGCATTTTCAGACATTTCGGAAAAAACCTTGAAGGTTATAAAAAATGGACCGGCTTCACGATGCTTTTCGGATGTCTTGAAGTAATGCTTGAGGTTTTTATTCCTATGCTTATGTCCGTCATTGTTGACGGCGGACTTTACAGGGAAGAGGACTTTATGCTGAGAGAACTTTTCTCTCAGACGCTTATCGATGACAGAAACAGATTTGTAATAACCGTCGGACTTATTATGATAATAGTTGCGATAGTTTCTATGACCTGCGGACTTATTGCCGCAAGAACAAGCGCCGTTGCAAGCCAGGGTTTTGCGAAAAATCTCAGAAGTTCGCTTCTTGAAAAAATCCAGAGCTTTTCTTTTGCAAATACCGATAAGTTTTCCACCTCGAGTCTTATAACCAGAGCGACCACCGACGTAAACACCATGAGAATGACCATGCAGATGGTTTTGAGGATACTCATGCGTTCGCCCATAATGATAATTATGTCCAGCGTTATGGCTTTTGCGGTGGCACCGCATCTTGCTTCAATTTTCCTTTTATGCATTCCTGTTCTTGCGGTCATTCTTGCGGTACTTATGAAAATCGGTCAGCCGAGATTCAAAAAAATGCTTCGCAAAATGGACGGAATGAATAAGGCCGTTCAGGAAAACCTTGTGAGCAGCAGAGTAGTAAAAGCCTATGTAAGAGGCGATTATGAATCGGAAAAATTCAGAAACACCGCCGAGGAACTGAGAAACGCCCAGCTTGCTTCGTCAATGCTTTTCAACCTTACCGGTCCTATCCAGATGCTTATCATGTGGGGATGTTCGGTTGCTATCCTTTTCGTTGGCGGAAAAGAAATTATTTTTGAAAATACCGGACTTCTTACCGGTGAACTGGTAAGCCTTGTTTCCTATACCACCCAGGCGGTAAGTTCCCTTACCATGCTTTCGTGGCTCATCATGTCCATGTCCAGAGCCCAGGCTTCTCTTGTTCGCATCAACGAGGTGCTTGACGAAGAGGTGGATATAGTAGACGGAACTTCCGGCGAAAAAGTTATGGACGGAAGCGTTGATTTTGACGACGTTTGTTTCAGCTATACCAAGGACGAAAACAACCTTGAACTTTGTCACATCGACCTTCACATAAAAAGCGGCGAGACTATGGGAATAATCGGCGGAACCGGTGAAGGAAAATCCACCCTTGTCAACCTTATCCCAAGATTTAATGATGCCCTTTCAGGTACCGTAAAAGTCGGCGGAAGGGACGTTAAGGAATATACCCTTGAAAACCTTCGCGACGGAGTTTCGATGGTGCTCCAGAACGGTTCGCTTTTTTCCGGAACCATTGCGGAGAATCTTCGCTGGGGTGACCCGAACGCAACCATGGAACAGATGAAAGAGGCTTGCTATATTGCCTGCGCAGACGAATTTATCGACAGTTTCAAGGACGGATATGAAACCATGCTCGAACAGGACGGCATGAACCTTTCCGGCGGCCAGAGACAAAGACTGCGCATTGCCAGAGCTATCGTAAAGCATCCGAAGATCCTTATTCTTGACGACTCCACCAGCGCCTGCGACATGACCACCGATGAACATATCCGCCGCGCGCTTCATAATTTTATGCCCGGAACAACCAAGATAATCATCGCCCAAAGGATCGCTTCCATCATGACCTGCGACAGAATTGCGGTTCTTGACGAAGGAAAACTTTCCGACGTGGGAACCCACTCTGAACTTATGGAACGAAGCGCAATTTACCGCGATGTTTATGAGAGCCAGATGAGAGAGGAGGATGAGCAGAATGCCGAGAGTTGAACTGCGCAACTATAAAGCTGCAAGATCACCCATGGAAACGCTTTTCCGCCTTTTCAAATATTTCAGGCACTGCATTCCGCTTCTTGTGGCGGCGGTTACCTCCATTGCCGTATATGCCGCGGCTACTATCGGAGCTTCTTACTGCATGAAGCCTCTTGTAAATCTTCTTGAAGAGAGTGAGATAGCCCCGAACGAGACTTTTGCAAAATATATTTCGCTTCTTGTCGGCCTTGCGGTGCTTTACGTTCTTTCGGCGGTGACGAACTATCTTCTCAACAGGCTGATGCTTGAATGCAGCACCGTTATAATGAGAGAACTTCGCACCGAGCTTTTTTCGAAGATGCAGAAGCTTCCCATAAGCTATTTTGACAACAATACCCACGGAAGCCTTATGAGTTATTTTACCAACGACATTGAGGCGACCAACGAACTTTTGCAGCACAGCGTTACTCAGCTTATGATATCCGTTCTTTCGCTTATCGGTACCATTGGAATGATGCTTGCCCTTTCGATGAAGCTCTTTTCGATAATGGTCGTTCTTGCGGTTATAGTGGTGCTTATCGTTCGCACCACCACAAAGATAAGCAGCAAGAGCTACCGCGAACAGCAAAAACACGCGGCTTCCGTAAACGGATATATCGAAGAGATGATTTCGGGACAGAGGGATATCAAAGTTTTTACCCATGAAAAAGAAGTAATGGAAAACTTTGAACCCATAAACGAAAAACTTTATGCCGCTTCAACAAAAGCGACCACCGCAACTTCCGTTGTGGGACCCCTTCTCAATAACCTTTCTCACATGTTCTATGCACTTACCTGCGCGGTGGGTGTTCTTTGGCTTACCGGTGAAGAAGTGGGCGGAATCCTTATCGCTTTTCTTCAGTATATAAGAACCTTTGCGGACAGGGTAAGCCAGATTTCGGAGCAGTTCAACTCCATAATGCTCGCTCTTGCGGGTGCTGAAAGAATTTTTGACGTTCTTGATATGGAACCGGAATCCGACGAAGGAAAAGTCACCCTTGAAAAAGATGGCGAAGATTATAACTGGGTGCTTCCCGACGGAAAAAGAGTTCCGCTTCGCGGCGACGTTCGTTTCAATAACGTCGATTTTTCCTACGTCGAAGGAAAACCCATTCTTCACGACCTTTCACTTTTTGCAAAACCCGGACAGAAGATAGCATTTGTAGGTTCCACCGGTGCGGGAAAAACCACCATTACGAACCTTATCAACCGCTTTTATGATATTCAGGGCGGTGAGATTATTTATGACGGAATAAACGTAAAGGATATCAGAAAAAACGACCTTCGCCGTTCGCTGGGAATCGTTCTTCAGGATACGCACCTTTTCACCGGAACGGTTATGGAAAATATCCGTTACGGAAGGCTTGACGCCAGCGACGAAGACTGCATTGAAGCGGCAAAAATTGCCAACGCGCATTATTTTATCTCACATCTTCCTCAGGGATACGACACGATGCTGCATTCCGACGGTGCAAACCTTTCTCAAGGTCAGCGCCAGCTTCTTGCAATAGCAAGAGCGGCGGTTTCGAAAGCGCCTGTTCTTATTCTTGACGAGGCGACCTCTTCTGTCGATACCCGAACAGAAAAACTTATCGAAAAAGGTCTTGACGGACTTATGAAGGGAAGGACGGTGTTTATTATTGCCCACAGACTTTCCACCGTAAGAAACTCCAACGCCATCCTTGTTCTTGAACACGGAAAAGTCGTTGAACGAGGCGACCATGACGACCTTCTTGCACAAAGGGGCAAATATTATCAGCTTTATACCAACATGACCGAACTTTCATGAAAAAAAGCCGCTTCCTTTATAAGGAGGCGGCTTTTGTGTTAAAAAACTATTGATAAATGTACCGAAAAACTTTATAATGTTTTTATAAAGCGAATGAAAAGGAGATGTTTTTCATGGGACTTATTAAAGCAATCGGAGGAGCAGTAAGCGGAGTACTTGCGGACCAGTGGAGAGAGTATTTCTATTGCGAAGCACTTCCGGCAAACGTAATTGCAGTAAAATGCCAGAAGAGAACCGGCGGAAGAAGCAGCAACACCAAGGGTGAAGAGAATATCATTTCCAACGGTTCCATTATTGCAATTGCAGACGGCCAGGCAATGATCATCGTCGAGCAGGGCAAGGTAGTTGATATCTGCGCAGAGCCCGGCGAATATACTTATGATATGTCCACCG
>JAFUIS010000015.1 GCA_017468365.1 Oscillospiraceae bacterium
AAACGCAAAGAGCAATGGTGATAATATGCTGCGAAACCGTCATGCAAGACCACCCGCCTTTTCAATGGGTTTTCTGAAAAACGCAAGCATGCAGAGAATGCAGGCCATGGTCGGTATGATAAAGGAATCCGCGCCGAAAACAAGAAGGCAGAAAACCGAAGCAAAAACTCCGATGAGTGCGGTGTAATGCTTTTTCTCTTTAAGCCACTGTTCAAGAAAAATCACCACAAACATCGCCGTCATGATGAATTCAATTCCCTCTGTGTTGAAATCCATCAGCGAACCCAAAATTCCGCCCAGGGTCGCGCCCGTTACCCAGTAACTCTGGTCAAGAAGCGAAACCGCAAGATAAAATTTTCCTCTGTCGATGCCTTTGGGAACGGAAACAGAGCAGTTTATGGAAAAAGTTTCGTCCGTAAGTGCAAAGATAAGATAAAGCTTTTTAAGTCCAAGGCCTTTATATTTTTCGAGCATTGCAAGCCCATAAAAAAGATGGCGCGCCTGGATCATCAGCGCCATCAAAAAAGTCTGGAGCGGGGCAAAGGTGCCCGTGAGCATGCTTACCGCAACGAACTCAAGACTTCCGCCAAAAATGGTTATGGCCATGAGCATCGGATAGACAAAACTGAACCCGGAAAGGTTCATGTAAATGCCATAAGACATTCCGAGAAAAAGATATCCGGTAAGAACGGGAACGGTATGAGGAAAAGCTTTTTTGACCGCGTAAAAAAAGCTTTTTTTACGTTCTTTTTCCAAAAAACCGCCTCCTTTCATATGCGAATATTATACAAATATAAAACCGGTATTTCAACAGAATGTTGAAATACCGGAGCATTTTTTTATTCTTCAATAAGTTCGCATTTCAGATAAAGCACCACCGGACCTTCTTTGGTGTACCTTGTGAAGTGGGCGTAAACGGCGCTTTGGTCATCGGGATCTGCAAAAATTTCGTTTCCGTCGGTGTGGTCGCTGCCGCTGTGATATTTCAGATTTGTTTCAAAATCCTTTTGCGGAAGATTGTCCACGCCGATATAATGCAGTTTTCCGGCGGACACAAAACCTTCCGGAAGCTCTTCAAAAAGGTTTCCGTCATATCCTGCGGAGGGAAGAAGATAAAGCTTTCCGCCATAGGAAATAAAACCGTTGTGTCCGACGGAACCGTCCGTCATTTTTTCGTGGACAAAGCGAAGACAGTATTTTTCGTCCTCGCCGTCAAAAATAACGTAAACGGTGGTGTTCGTTTCGTCACCGGCAAAAACCCTTCCGGAAAAACTTTTTTTGCACCGCATTTCAAGTTCCTCGTCCGGAAGTTCATCCGGAACGGGAACGAATCTTCCAACCTCGGTGTAATTTTCCGGAATGTACTTCGTGATGAAATCATCGTCATAACAATAAATTTCACCGCCCACCATTATAGCAGGTCTTTCGCGGCTGATGTCCGACCAGGGAAGAGAATTATAACCTGTAGGGGCCAGCGCATAGCATCCTGAAAACAAAAAAAGAAGCGCAAAAACAAAGATAAGCTTTTTCATTTTGTCACCTCCGTCATTCAAAAACCGGACAGCAAAGATAATTTATATAACTGCCTTCGGCCCAGTGCACAGTGTTTTCAATAAGTATCATCGAGGTGTCAACGGGATTTGTAAAAACCTTTTTTTCGTTTACCGAAGAACCGTAGCCGTCATAAAACATGTTGGTTTCAAAATCGTTTTGCGGAACGTTGTCAATTCCGATATATTCAAGTTCGCCCGAAAGTTCGAATCCCGCCGAAAGTTCCTCAAAATATTCTTCGCCGTATCCGTAGTTTATCATATAAAGTTTTCCGCCGTAGGAAACCATTCCGTTATGACCCACAACGTTCGGATTCTGCACCATTTTTTCACATGCAAAGCGGATGCAAAGACCGTTTTCGCCGTCAGCAACGATGTAAACGGTGGTGTTGTTTTCGCCGCCGGCAAAAACTTTTCCTGAAAATCCGTCTTTGCAAAAAATCTCAAGATCCTTTTTTGGAATATTATCCGCCACCGGAACGGCTTTTCCGATTTCGGAATATTCTTCCGGAATCTTTCCTTTACCGACGTAATCGTCAAAATAATAAAGTTCTCCGCCGACCATGATGACCGGGCGCTCGTTGTTTTCAATGCTCAGATCCGACCAGGGAAGAAGATATCCAACGGGTTCTTCATAAACCGGTTCTTTTCCGCAGCCTGCAAACAAAATCAGCAAAACAAGAATAAAAACGAATTTCCTCATTTTATCACCTCCGTACATACATATAGTGTATAAAAAAGCGGAAAAAGTTGCAAAAAGGCGGCAAAAATCCGCCGCCTTTTAAAAAATCATTTTTCCACCCAGCCGCAGGCTCTTCCAACCGCGCGTTTCCACTGGTTATAATCCTTTTCGGCATCTGCCGCAGGACGCTCCGGATAGAAAGTGCGTTCGCTTTTATGCGCTTCGGCAATTTCTTCAAGGCTGTTCCAGACTCCGACGTAAAGTCCCGCAAGAGCCGCCGCACCGAAAGCGGTGGTTTCAACAACTTCCGGACGCTCAACGGGAATCCTCAGAAGGTCGGACTGTATCTGCATCATAAGGTTGCTTACGGAAGCGCCGCCGTCAACGTGAAGAACGGCGATTTCGCAATCTGCGTCCTTTCTCATGGCGTCTATCATATCCGTTACCTGATAGGCGATTCCTTCAAGCGCCGCCCTCGCGATATGCGCTTTTGTGGTACCGCGGGTTATTCCCAAAAGAGCACCCCTTGCGTACATATCCCAGTGGGGTGCGCCAAGGCCGGTGAATGCCGGAACAAGGATAACGCCGCCGGAATCCGAAACGGATTCCGCAAGGTGGTTGACTTCCGGCGCGGAATCAATGATTCTGAGTCCGTCGCGAAGCCACTGAATGGTGGAACCGCCGTTAAAAACGCTTCCTTCAAGAGCATAGGTGATTTTTCCGCCGATGCTCCATGCAACGGTGGTAACAAGTCCGGAATTTGATTTTACCGGTTTTTCGCCCACGTTCATAAGGGTGAAGCAGCCGGTGCCATAGGTGTTTTTCGCTTCGCCGATTTCAAAGCAGCCCTGGCCGAAAAGCGCAGCCTGCTGGTCGCCTGCCGCACCGCAAACCGGAACTCCCGCAAGACTTTCAAGTCCGGGAATGCCTTCGGCAACGGTTCCGTAAAGCGCGGAGTTTTCCACCGGTTTCGGAAGCATGCACATGGGGATATCAAGCATTTCGCAAAGTTCTTTATCCCATTCAAGGGTGTGGATGTTGAAAAGCATTGTGCGCGAAGCATTGGAATAATCGGTGACGTGCGCTTTTCCGCCGGTAAGCTTCCAGATAAGCCAGGTTTCAACCGTTCCGAAAAGAAGTTCGCCTTTTTCTGCCCGTTCCTGTGCGCCCGGAACGTGGTCAAGAATCCATTTTATTTTCGTTCCGGAAAAATAAGCGTCTATCATAAGACCGGTCTTTTCGGTTATTATTTCGTCAAAACCTTTTGCCGAAAGCATATCACAGATTGCGGCGGTGCGTCTGCACTGCCAGACAATGGCGTTATAAATGGGTTTTCCGGTGGCTTTGTCCCAAATAATGGTGGTTTCGCGCTGGTTGGTGATGCCAATGGCGGAAATTTGAACGTCGGCCTTTTTTATCGCTTCTTCGGCGGCCATTCTTTCGGTTTCCCAGATAACTTCCGGGTCGTGTTCGACCCAGCCGGATTGGGGATAGATCTGGTCATAAGGAAACTGTCCGACGGAAACGATTTTTCCGGCCTTGTTGAATACTATGGCACGGGAACTTGTGGTGCCCTGGTCAAGCGAAAGAACATATTCTTTCATTTTAATATCCCCCTATCTTTTTTATTTCAAAAGTGATATTATGATACTGTAAAATTCAACATAATTATAACATAAGGAGGGCGATTTTTCTATGACAATCCACAATTCTTTTTATTTTCCTTCTTCCGACGGAAAAACCACTATCCACGGTGAAGAATGGCTGCCCGAAGGCGCACCGAAAGCGGTCCTTCAAATCGCCCACGGCGTAGCCGAATACGTTCATCGCTATGACGGTTTTGCCAATTTCCTTGCCGAAAACGGAATTGCCGTGGTGGGCGAAGACCACCTCGGCCACGGAAGATCCGTTGCCGAAGGCGCGCCGATGATCTATTTTTCTGAAAAAAACGGCTGGTATAAGGTCGTAAAAGATATCCATACCGTACGCGAAATGTACGGCGAAAAATATCCCGGCGTTCCCTATTTTCTTATGGGACACAGCATGGGTTCCTTCCTTGCAAGGACCTATCTCATAAAATATCCCGGCGACGTCGACGGCGCAATAATCATGGGAACCGGTCACCAGAGCGGCGCCCTTGTTGCCGGCGGAAAATTCATCGGAAACCTCGTCGGAAAAAAGAACGGCTTCGATAAACCCCACGACCTTGTAACAAAGCTTGCCTTCGGCAGCTATAACAACGGAATCGAAAACGTCCGCACCGAATATGACTGGCTTTCCGTAAACGAAGAAAACGTCGATAAATATATCGCCGATCCTCTTTGCGGTGCCCCCGCCACCGTCGGACTTTTCCTCGATATGCTCGGCGGAATCGGTTTTATCCGCAAGCAGGAAAACGTCGATAAAATGGATACCGAAAAACCCGTTCTCTTCATTTCCGGCGAAAAAGACCCGGTGGGCGATTGCGGAAAGGGCGTAAAAGCCGCTTTTGCAACTTTTGACAAAGCGGGCGTAAAAGACCTTACCTGCAAGCTTTATCCCGGACTTCGCCACGAAATTCTTAACGAGGACTGCAAACAGGAAGTTTACGAATATATCCTTAGCTGGCTCAGCGAAAGGATCTGAAAAAAGAAAAAAGCCTCCCAAATGGGAGGCTTTTTTAAACCGTGATTTTAACTTTCGTGCCGTCTTTTGCCTCAACGTCCACAAGGTCCAGCGTTCCGCCAAAATCTTTTCTCGTTTTATAAAATCCGCGGACAAATTTCCGGCACATTTTTCCGGTAAGCTTTATTCCGCTTTTCCGAAGTTTTTTGCGGGCAAAAACCGGCGCAACCGTCGCACAAAATCCGTTGAGGACTATACGCTCCGGAAGTTTTATCACAAAAGGCTCTCTGCCTTCGGAAGTTATCTCTATCCTCATGATATCACTCCACAAAAATATTGACTACGTCGCCTTCGTGGGTTTCCACTTCCACAAGGTTGCCTACGGCACCCTTTTCGACCATTTCAAGGATCTTTCCGAGGTCGATGCTTTTGAAAGCGGAATTCAGCGAATCGCTTCCGGAAACCTGCGGCAAATCCATTCCGCAGTCAAGGGCAAGCTTTGCAAGAGAGCAGGGAATGTTGACCCTTACTTTGTCGCCCTCGCTCGAATCCACAACGATGCGGAACATCATTTTGCTTATATCTTTTCGCTGACCTTCGGGAACAAAAGAAACGGCAGGTTCCTGCTTTCCGCAAAGAAGCTCGTCAATGCTCATTCCAAGGGTTTTTGCAAGGCTTGGAAGAAGCGAGATATCCGGGCAGGAAATATCGTTTTCCCATTTGCTCACCGCCTGGGGCGAAACAGAAAGCATTTCGGCAAGTTCGTTCTGATTTATGTTTTTTGCCTTTCTTGATTCGGCAATTCTTTTTCCGACAGTATCCATAAAAAAGTTCCTTTCGTTTGATGATTCTCCGGAGTACGCTTTGATTTTATCACGAAAATTCCCAAAAAAGAAGATACCGTAAGTTGTTTCAAAGCAAAAATAAACAACCGTCCGTTGTTTTTTATGAAACGGACGGTTGTTTTTTGATATTATTCAAGATTCTGGGTCATAAAAATGCCTTCTTCATAAACGCAGTCCTCTTTGAATCCGACGGATTTATAAAGTCTCTGTGCGGGTATGTTGAAGCGGTTTACGCCGATGGAAAGTTTTTTTGCGCCGGCTTTTTTAAGATAGTCAACCGCAAAGCGGAGCATGAATTTTCCAAAGCCGCGACCCTGATATCGGCGGTCGATTATAACAGTTTCGATATAGTAATCGCCTTTTTTTCTGTCTATGGAAAGTTCCAGAAGGCCAACGGCTTTTCCGCCTTCGGTCTCAACAAAAAGTTTGTGGTTTTTGTGGGCGCAGGCATAAGCTATGGTTTCAAGAGCGCCGGAAACAAATTCACGCTGATCCGGGCGGATTTCAAGTGCGGTGGCCTGGAGCCAGTTTTTGCTTCCGTAAGGAACCATTTTTGTGTTTTCCGGAAGGGTAAAAATCGGTTCGATTTCCATTCTTGTTTCCTTGGAAAAAGTGAGGTATTTGTTGTCGCCTTCCATAATATATTTCGGGCAGGAAGGGGTTGCCCAGAACCAGCAAAAATCGTTTTTCTTGTCAAAATAGAAAATTACGGGAGAAAAAGATTCAAAATCGAAGTAAAAAACCGGATATCCGTTAAGGTTTTCAAAACAAAGCCCCATGTTGTCGGAATCGAATTTTGTTGCGGCTTTCCATATTTTTTCGGAGAAAAGGCGGTGCTCAAAAATTCCAAGCATAAGTTTTTCAAGGTCGGGAACAGTTGTTGTAAAGAACGGATAATCGGTGTTTTCAGTATCGAATACGATATATTTCTCGTTGCGGAAAAGGGTATGAAGCAAAAGAGCCTTTTCGGAAATTCCGATTTGGGTGTTTTCCATTCCGAGTTCTTCAAAAATATTGCGTTTTATAAAATCTTTTGCGGAAACACCGGAAACTCTTTTGATAATTTCCTTGAGAAAAACGGTGTTGCTGGCGGAAAAATCGCCGGAAGTGCCTGGTTCGTGCTCAAGTTCTTTTCCCTTTATGGAATCGAGCACCGTTTCGAAAGAATAATCCTGGAGATAAAGTTCCATATCCTTTTTTCGGCGGTCGATATCCGAAAGACCGCGGTATTCTTCGTCATCATCAAGGGTTCTGCGAATCTCGCCGAAATAAAAATCGCGGATTCCGCTTTTTCCGGAAAGAAGATGGCGAACGGTGATTTTATCCGCGTACTCAAATTCCGGAATGAATTTTGAGATTTTGTCCGAAAGACGGAGCTTTCCTTGATCAATAAGGACAAAAGCGCAAAGGGAAAGCATTGAAGAACATTCGAGAGGCAAAAGGTAACGGCTTTCGACCTCTATCGGTTCTTCGGTGGAAAGATTTTTGCCGTAAACGGTGCTCAAAACGGTTTCTCCCTTATGATTTATAAGAAAAGCTCCGTTTTCACCAAATTTTTCGGCAAGTTCAAAAATTTTTTCGCTTAATTTACTGTAATCGGTTTTCACAAGAAAAAAGTCCTTTCCGGCGAAAAATCGCCAAATGGAGAACTTAAATCTTCCTTCACGGCAAAGAAGGTTTAAATTCCGTTCAGTATCTCAAAAAGTTCGGAAGAATTGCGGGCAATATAGTCCGGAAGGAAGTTTTCATCCTCTTCGCAATAATCCCCCGGGTGATGCATTGCGACACAGACGACCTTCGCGTCGAGAAAATCCTTTTTGAGCATGGCTTCGGCGTTTCTGCCAAAGGCAACGTCCACGCTGTGGTCACCGATATAAACGAAGGTGCCGTTTTGGTCATCTATTCCGAGCTTTTCAAGCGCTTTCATAAATGCGGCGGGGTGGGGTTTTTGCTCATCAAAAAGAACGTCGTCGATTCCGATTACCGCGCCGAAATACTTGAGCACGCCGCGGTGCTCAAGAGTCCTTTCAATAATTCCGGCGCCGTTTTGTGAGCACACGCCCATTTTCACGTCTTTAAAATGTTCAAGAACGCCGGCGATTCCGGG
Organism: Oscillospiraceae bacterium; assembly: GCA_017468365.1. GTDB lineage: Bacteria > Bacillota > Clostridia > Oscillospirales > Ruminococcaceae > UMGS1668. Next base: position 7,789 of record JAFUIS010000015.1, read on the forward strand.
ATAAAGTTCCGCCTCGGTCTTGTTTTTAAGCTGAAGTTCGCCCCAGGATTTTACCGCAACTCGTATCTGTTCGTCGGTAAGTCCGTAACAGGTTTTATAAAGCACAGTCCAGTCGGAAATTCTTCCGTAAGTCTCCTGAAAATTCTCCCTCGAAGAAAGAGGCTCCGGTACGTTTTCATAAACGTCGGGAATGAATCTCGAAAGAATTTCAAGGCTCACCTCAATGGATTTTTTCGAAGAATCCATAAGGGTGCCGTCATAGTCCCAAAGAATTGCTTTTGCTGCCATTTCAGATTCCTTTCGTGATGTTGTCGATGGAGGGTATCACCGCGTGACAGTTGCGCTCGCCGCAAAGTCTGTCAGTGCAGTTGCAGCATTTAAGCGCTTCGTTGGTACCTTCATAAAAACGTTCCGGGTGAAGCGCAAAAGAAACTTCCCATATAACAAGAACGATGACAGCGCCGGCGCAAAGGCTCCAGGTGAAAAATCCCGGAACAAAAACCAGGGGCGAAAACATCATCATATGGTCCCAGTTGAAAATGCGGCAGGTGGTGCAGCAGCGGTTTTTCATGAACCACACCCTGAAAGGGCACCAGAAAAGCACGCAAATAAGGTCGCAAACGTAAAAAGCCACCGAGAAAAGAAGAAGAATGTTGCGGTCGATTATTCCGGTAAAATAAAGTGCGCCAACCGCAGCACAAAGAACAAACCACGCAAGTCCTATTTTTATGGTGTCGCGGTTGCATTTTTTTATGTATTCCACAAGGTTTTGTACGTTGCGGATGTTTTTGATTTCGGCGGGAACAAAATCTTTAAGGCTGAATTTTGTTGAACCGATGGGAAGGAATTTTCTGCTGGGGAAAATCTGTAAAAGCATATCCGCAAGCCAGATGACCCAAAGGATATGGAAAACGGAAAAACTTTTGAAAAAGTTCCAGCCCTCCATGATATCATACTGTTCCGGAGCGACGCAAAGAACGATGAGCGAAGCGATAAGAACCGCGCATCGGAACAGGAATTTGAATTCATATATTTTTCTGAATTTAGAAACAGCCTTTTTTACAGAAAACATCATATTCTCCCCAAAAAATAAAATGATATATTAATAATAATACCGAAACAAACAGATAAAATCAAGCAAATGACGAAAAAGCAAGAAAAAAAGAGCACCGCTTGCGGTGCTCTTTTTGTTTATGCCTTAAAATTATTCGTCGTCGTCATCTTCAAGACGTTTTCTGCCGATGAGGAAAAGTGCAACTGCTGCGCCAACAAGGACAACAAGAAGTGCAACAATGATCCATACCCAGAAGGGGATTCCGGCTTTGTTGTCGTCATCGTCTGCGGGTTCCTCAACTTCGGGTCCGATAACTTCGATCTGTTCGGGTTCGGAAGAGATGGGCTCGTCAACGGGTTCGTCGACGGGTTCATCAACTACCGGTTCCTCTTCGGAAGAGGTTTCGGGTTCAGAAGAAGTTTCGGGTTCGGAAGAGGTTTCCGGCTCGGAAGAAGTTTCGGGAGCGCTGCTTTCCGGTTTGGAAGAAGTTTCGGGAGCGGAAGAAACAGCCTCGGTTACGGTAACGTCAAAGGTTGCGGTGTACTGTTTGGTGCCTTCGCCGTAAGTTACGGTAACGGTTTTGGTACCAACGGTTTCAAGCTTGCCGGTATCGACAGTAAAACCTTCGGTAACGTCGGTTGCGCTGCCGTCGCCTTTGTGAACGCGAAGGCTCATGCCGGTGGTATCAAGCTTTTCGCCGACAGTATAAGTAAGCTTGGTGGGCTTTTTATAAACCTCAATGCGGGTGATGTCGTTGGGGTTTGCAGCTTTGATGTTTACGCGGAAGTGGCTTTCAAAAGTTTTTACGGTGCCAAAGTTATCTCCGGGAGCGGAAACAAAAACTTTGATGTTCATGGAGTCAACGTTGTCGGAAGTGATGACAGCGGGCTCGACCCATGCCATTTCGGTTACATACATCTCGTCCGGCTCATAAAGGGTTCCTTCTTCGTTGAGGTTATAAACAGTTGCAAGAACTTTCATGCCGGAAAGGTCGATGGCTTCGCCGACGTAATATTCGGTTTTGGTGGGCCATACTTCAACTTCGATGGAGTGCATGTAATCGAAAGGAGCTTTGGTACCGACGGTTACGGTATAGCTGATTTTTTCTTTTACGCTGCCGTCCTCTTTTTTGTAGTTGACGTCAAAGGTATAAGTGCCTGCGGTGGTGGGGGTGCCGGCAAGAGAAACTTTGATGACGTTTGCTTCAAGGTTGTGGTCATATTTCCATTTACCGGTAAGTTTCATTCCGTCCGGAAGGGTGCCGGAATAGGTGAATGCTTTGGAATCGGTGACGGAACCGATGACCTGGTCAAAGGCTCTGCCAACATATGCTCCGCTGATCTTGGTTGCAGCAAAAGCCTGGATCGGAAGGATCATCACGATCATAAGCGCTGCAAGAAAAGCGCTGAATATTCTTTTTTTCATTTAGTATCCTCCTTAAGTTTTTGAAAGGCATAATTTGATACGATACTATTTTACGACAAATCACAAAATACTGCAAGCAATTTTTACCGATATTACATAAATATGGTGGCTTTTTTGGAATAAACAAAGTAAATTTTTTGTAAACACCCATAAAATAACCAAAAATCACCTGATTTTGCCCGAAATTTTTAACCTCCAAAAACTGTCCGCAATGTTGAAATCCGTCGTAATTGGTGGTAAAATAAGAAAAAAGATCTTTAAAGACGGTACAGAGAGACCGGCAAGATCCCAAAATTCCGGCCGAAAAAGCCGAAAAAATGAGAATCTGTGTCCTGCCTCAAAAACCGAGACAGGACTTTTTTTATTGCCTGAAAGGTGGCGTTGTCATGGAATTCAAATCCGACCTTATGGATGCCGATGCATTAAAGCGCTGTCTGATAAGAATCTCTCACCAGATACTCGAACGCAACGGCGGAACCGAAAACCTTTGCCTTGTGGGAATAAAAACCCGCGGTGTTCCTTTGGCGGAAATAATCCGCGATAACATCCTTTCCATCGAAGGAAAAGAGGTACCCGTCGGAACTATCGACATCAGCTTTTACCGCGACGATATCGAGCCCGTTTACTACGACCCGAAGATAACCGGCGCCGATCTTCCTTTTAATGTCACCGGAAAAACCATCGTCCTTGTTGATGACGTTATCCACACCGGAAGAACGACAAGAGCGGCCATCGACTGCCTTTTAAAGCAGGGAAGACCCGCTCATATCCAGCTTGCAGCGGTTATCGACCGCGGCCACCGCGAACTTCCGATACGCCCGGATTTTGTGGGCAAAAACATTCCAACTTCGCGTGAGGAGCTTATTTCCGTTCGCGTCCCTTCCGTTGACGGCGAGTTCGGAGTAAAGCTTTTTACAAAATAAACAGTTTTGAGGAGGAAAAAAGCAGATGAAACTCATCTACAACGTAGAAGATAAGCCCAAGTTCAACCAGCTTATCGTCTTTGCTTTCCAGCAGCTTCTTGCAATCATCACCGCAACCATCGTAGTACCGATCCTTGTCAACGCATTCGGCGTTGTCAACCTTGAAATGGACCCCGCAGCAGCACTTCTCGGTGCAGGCGTAGGTACCTTTGTTTACCAGTTTTTCACCAAAGGCAAAAGCCCCGTATTCCTCGGAAGCTCCTTCGCATTCCTTTCTTCCATGTATTCCGCAACCGTTTTCGGCTTCTTCGGAATCGTTCTCGGCGCATGCTTTGCAGGCCTTGTTTATGTAGTTATCGCTCTTATCATCAAAGCGGTAGGTTCCGGCTGGCTCAATAAACTCATGCCCACCGTCGTAATCGGACCCACCGTTGCCCTCATCGGACTTTCTCTTGCAGGCAATGCAGTTGCAGACCTTACCAAAGCTTCCGCAACCGGCGCAGCATACAGCCTTGCGGCAATCGTCTGCGGACTTTTCACCTTCGGCGTAACCATCTGGGTTTCCGCAAAAGGCAAAGGCTTTGCAAAACTCATTCCCTTCATCATCGGTGTTCTTTCCGGCTATGCTCTTGCTTCCGTATTCACTCTTATCGGCAGCATCACCGGCGTTGAAGGCCTTAAAATCATCGACTATACCGCACTTGTAAATAACTTCAGCAACATCACCCTCGGAAGCTTCATCCATATGCCCAAATTTGCATTCGTTGAAGCATTTAAAGAGCTTACCGGCGGCAACTTTGCAATGACCCTTGCTGATTTCGGCACCCTCACTCTTCTCTATGCTCCCGTTGCACTTGTTGTTTTTGCAGAGCACGTTGCCGACCACAAAAACATTTCCTCCATCATCGAACGCGATCTTCTTGCAGATCCCGGCCTTGACAAAACTCTTCTCGGCGACGGCGTAGGTTCCATGGCAGGCGCATTCTTCGGCTGCTGCCCCAACACCACTTACGGCGAATCCGTCGGTTGCGTTGCAATCACCAGAAACGCTTCTGTTGTAACTATCAGAACTGCCGCTCTTCTTGCTATCCTTCTCGCATTCTTCAGCCCCTTCGTAGCATTCGTAAACACCATTCCCAGCTGCGTTCTCGGCGGTATCTGCGTTGCACTTTACGGCTTCATCGCTGTTTCCGGTCTTAAAATGATCCAGACCGTTGACCTCAACAAAGAGCATAACCTGTTCGTAGTAAGCTCCATCCTCGTTCTCGGTATCGGCGGCTTCGTTCTTGACTTCGGCGCACTCCAGGTCACTTCCATTGCCGCATCTCTTATCGTCGGTATTATCGTAAACCAGCTCCTTAAAGAAAAAGAAGCATGATTTAAAAACCAAAAAAGATAAAAAAAGCCCGGCAAAAGCCGGGCTTTTTTACTGCATTTTTTGCCTTAAAAGTCAAGTGGAAATATTATCGCAAAAATCGACTGATAATTTTACATTTCCGTCAATTGACCTTTAATGCACAATAATTTATAATATCTATAATACATTTTTCTGTGCAGAAAAGTGCAACGCGCAAATTTTTTCAGGAGGTTTTCACTATGATCACAACAATCGTAAAACGTGACGGAAGAATAGCTGATTTCAATATTGACAAGATCGCAAACGCTATCTTCATGGCCGCAAAAGCAAACGGAGGAAGCGACTACGCCGAGGCAGAAGCAATCGCTGCCCAGGTTGTTGATTATATTGAAAACACCGAATTCATTGAGATCCCCACCGTTGAACATATCCAGGACGTTGTCGAAAAAATGCTCATCGAAACCGGACATGCCCGCACCGCAAAAAGCTATATCCTTTACCGTGCAAACCGCAACAAAGTCCGTGAAATGAACACCCGCCTTATGAAGACTTTGGAAGGACTTACCTTCCAGTCCGCAAAGGAAAACGACGTAAAACGCGAAAACGCAAACATCAACGGCGATACCGCCATGGGCACCATGCTCAAATACGGAAGCGAAGCGGCAAAACAGTTCTATGAGATGTACATCCTCAATCCCCGTCATGCAGCAGCACACCGCAACGGCGATATCCATATCCATGACCTCGACTTCCTTACCCTCACCACCACCTGCTGCCAGATAGATATCCTCAAACTCTTTAAAGACGGTTTCGATACCGGTCACGGTCACCTTCGTGAACCCCAGGATATCGCAAGCTATGCGGCTCTCGCCTGCATCGCCATCCAGTCCAACCAGAACGACCAGCACGGCGGCCAGAGCATTCCTAACTTCGATTACGGAATGGCACCAGGCGTTGCAAAAAGCTATAAAAAGATCTATCGCGAAAATATGGGCCGTGCTCTTGAACTCATCGCCGGCGAAGAATGCGGCGACTGCGTTGCAAGAGAGATAATGGATAAAGCAATCGAAGTTTGCGGCGAATGGCCCAGACTTGAAGACGGCGAAAAATATAAATCCGCCGAAATCGAGATCCTTACCGAAAAATACGGTGCCGAAATTGCCGAAAAAGCCCAGGCTTTCACCTTCCGCCGCGCCGAAAAAGAAATCGACCGCGCAACCTTCCAGGCAATGGAGGCCCTTGTTCATAACCTTAATACCATGCATTCCAGAGCGGGCGCCCAGGTTCCGTTCAGCTCCATCAACTACGGTACCGATACCAGCCCCGAAGGCAGACTCGTTATCAAAAATGTCCTTCTTGCAACCGAAGCAGGTCTTGGAAACGGCGAAACTCCCATTTTCCCGATCCATATCTTCAAAGTCAAAGAAGGCATCAACTATAATCCCGGCGAGCCCAACTATGACCTTTTCAAACTTGCCTGCCGCGTAAGTGCAAAACGCCTTTTCCCGAACTTCTCCTTCATCGATGCTCCCTATAACCTTCAGTATTACAAAGAGGGACATCCCGAAACCGAAATCGCATATATGGGCTGCCGCACCAGAGTTATCGGCAACATCTATGACCCCGAAAGAGAGATCGTGACCGGCCGCGGAAACCTTTCCTTCACTTCCGTAAACCTTCCGCGTCTTGCCATCCTTTCCAACCATAATATCGATCTTTTCTTTGACCAGCTCGATAACCGCATCAACCTTGTTATCGAACAGCTTCTCGAACGCTTCGAGATCCAGAAGAAAAAACACGTAAGAAACTATCCCTTCCTTATGGGTCAGGGAATCTGGATCGATTCCGAAAAACTCGGTCCCGATGACGAAGTGGGCGATATCCTTAAACACGGAACCCTTTCCATGGGCTTCATCGGCCTTGCCGAATGCCTTAAAGCTCTTGTGGGCGCACACCACGGCGAAAGCAAAGAGGCACAGAACCTCGGTCTTGAAATCATCGCATTCATGAGAAAGAGAATGGACGAGGCCAGCGAAAAATACGGCCTCAACTTCTCCCTTCTTGCAACTCCCGCAGAAGGCCTTTCCGGAAGATTTGTCCGTATGGACGCCGAAAAATTCGGCAAGATCCCCGGCGTAACCGACAGAGATTACTATACCAACTCCTTCCACGTTCCGGTATATTATCCCATTTCCGCTTTTGACAAAATCAAAAGGGAAGCACCTTATCACGCACTCACCAATGCAGGCCATATTACCTACATCGAACTTGACGGCGACCCGCTCCAGAACCTTGACGCTTTCGAACAGGTCATCCGCTGCATGAAAGAATCCGGCGTAGGTTACGGTTCCGTCAACCACCCCGTTGACCGCGACCCAGAATGCGGCTTCACCGGAATCATCGGCGACGAATGTCCCAAATGCGGAAGAAAAGAAGAAGAGGGCGAACATTTTGAAAGAATCCGCCGCATCACCGGTTACCTTGTAGGTACCCTTGATAACTTCAACAACGCAAAACGTTCCGAAGTCGAAGACCGAGTAAAACACTCTATCCAGACCCAGGCAGAAGAAATCTGATATCAAAAAACAAAAACCCGAACGCTTTTTGCGTTCGGGTTTTCGGCAAACGGAGATAAAAATGGAAATGAAAACCCTTCGCCTTGCAGGGGTCATGCGCGAATCTATCGTTGACGGCCCCGGAATAAGAATGACCGTTTTCGGTCAGGGCTGTCCCCACCACTGCAAAGGCTGCCATAATCCCGAAACTCACGACCCCGCCGGCGGATATATAAGCCACCCGGAAAATATCCTTAAAGCCATTGACCGGAACCCCCTTTTGCAGGGAGTTACCTTTTCCGGCGGCGAACCTTTTTTTCAGGCTGAAGCTTTTGCAATGCTCGGCGCCGAAATAAAGAAAAAAGGCCTTCATATAACGACTTATTCCGGCTATACTTTTGAACAGCTTATTGAAGGCGCAAAAAAAGGCGTTCCCGGCTGGAATGAACTTCTTTCGGTGACAGACCTTCTTATCGACGGAAAATTCGTTCTTGAAGAGCGTTCCCTGAACATTCTTTTCCGCGGTTCAAAAAACCAGCGCCTGGTTGACGTTAAAAAAAGCATTGAAGCCGGCGAAGCGGTTTTGTGGAACCCCGAAACCGAAAGCGGAGTTTTAAGATATTCAAAATGACAGAGAAATTTATAAAATTATCAAAAATTGAAATCACTTCTTTCCATCTGCATATTCTTGCAATGGCGCTTATGCTTTGCGACCATATGTGGGTAACCGTCATTCCCGGAAACGATTGGCTTACGGATATAGAAAGAATTGCTTTTCCGATTTTTGCCTTTATGAACGTTGAAGGCTTTTTCCACACAAAAAATTTAAAAAAATATATAAAAAGACTTTTTATCTTTGCGCTTGTTTCGGAAATTCCGTTTAACCTTATTGTTGGCGGCGGAATTTTTTATCCTTTGCACCAAAACGTGCTTTGGACTTTTTTAATCGGCGTTTGCCTTATGTGGCTTAACGAAAAGGCAAAAGAAAAATCACTTTTAATAAAAGTTTTCGTCTGCGCGGGAACGGTTGCTTTGGGTTTTGTTCTTGGCCTTTTAAGTTTTTGCGATTATCATTATGCAGGCGTTTTTACTATATTGGTTTTCTATTTTTTTCGCGGAAGAAAATGGTGGAACTTTGTTCTTCAGGCGCTTTGCCTTTGGTATATCAATACTGAAATTATTTCCGGTTTTTATTACGTTTGGGAAGTTTTCGGAAGAGAAATCGAAATTCTTCGCCAGGGATTTGCAATTTTTGCGCTTGTTCCGATCTGGCTTTACAGAGGAAAACAGGGCTTTTATAACAGGGGAATAAAGGCTCTTTATTATTGGTTCTATCCGATACATCTTTTCGTTTTGTGGCTGATAAGAGAAATAATCGCATAAAATCAAGAAAAAACGGTAATTTTTATTGATAAAACTCTTGCATTTTTATATTTGTTATGTTAATATTATTAAAGTAATATGTTAGACTTAAGGAGTGGGAAGAAAAAACCCGCTCCTTTCTATTTACCGAAAACTTTTTGGAGGTGTTTTTTTGGCAGACGGAAAAAAGAAAAATACCGCGCAGATCTGCACTGAACTTGCCCTTCCCGTAGCGGAAAAAATCGGCGTCGAACTTTGGGACGTCCGTTTTGAAAAAGAGGGCACCGAGTGGTACCTGCGCTTTTTTATTGACAAAGACGGTCTTACTATCGAAGACTGCGAAAATTTCAGCCGTGCAATGGACCCCATTCTTGACGAGGCGGACCCCATTGAAAAAAACTATGTTCTCGAAGTTTCTTCCCCCGGAATTGAAAGAAAACTTGTTACCGAAGAACATGTAAGACGTTATCTCGGCTATCTTGCAACCGTAAAATTCATCCGTGCTCCCGAAGGATATAACCAGCGCGAATTCCTTCTTCAGCTCGATGACATAAACGAAGGCGTCATCACCGCTTCTTTTGAAGACGGAACCGAAATGGTCTTCAACAAAAGCGAAACCGCTTTCATCAAACTTTACTACGATTTTACCAACGACGACTGAGGAGGAATTATAAAAAAATGAACGCAGAATTTTTTGAAGCCCTTGCGCTTCTCGAAGTTGAAAAAGGCATTTCCGTCGAATACCTTTGCGAAAAGATCGAAAACGCCATCGCAATCGCTATCCGCCGTGACTATGTCGGCACCGAAGACGTAAAAGTCATCATCGACCCCGAAACCAAAGCTTTTGAAGTTGCAATCAGAAAACTTGTTGTTGAGGAAGTTGAAGATCCCGCAAACCAGATCCTTCTTGACAAAGCAGTAAAATACAACAAAAAAGCACAGCTCGGAGATATCGTTGATATCCCCCTCGAAACCAAAGAATTCGGACGCATTGCTGCCCAGACCGCAAAACACGTTATCAAACAGGGCATCCGCGAAGCCGAAAGAGGCCAGGTGCTCAAAGAGTTCCAGAGCCGTGAGCACGAGATCATCACCGCAACCGTTATGAGCACCGATCCTGTTCGCGGAAGCATAACTCTTGAAATTGACCACAACGAAGCATTCCTTCTCAAATCCGAACAGATCCCCGGCGAAGAATTTGTCGGCGGCGAAAGAATCAAAGTTTACGTTGTAGAAGTAACCGCTTCCGAACGCGGCCCCAAAGTCATGATTTCCAGAACTCATCCCGGCCTTGTAAAACGTCTCTTCGAAATCGAAGTTCCCGAAATTTACGAAGGCACCGTTGAAATCAAAGCGGTATCCCGCGAAGCAGGTTCCAGAACCAAACTTGCCGTATGGAGCAAAGATCCCGACGTTGACGCAGTAGGCGCATGCATCGGTACCCGCGGCGCCCGTGTTGCAAAAATCGTTGATGAACTCGGCGGCGAAAAAATCGACGTCGTACAATATTCCGAAGATCCGGCAGAATTCATTGCAGCAGCACTTTCTCCCGCAAAGGTCGTTTCCGTAGAGGTTGACCCCGAAGGTGCAAAATCCTGCAAAGTAAAAGTTCCGGACGAACAGCTTTCCCTTGCTATCGGCAACAAAGGTCAGAACGCCCGCCTTGCAGCAAGACTTACCGGCTGGAAGATCGACATCAAACCCGAAAGCGGCTTTTGGGGTGAAGAAGAATAATTAACGTTTTAAAAAACTTTTCCGAAAGGAGGAAGCCTTTTTATGAAAAAGATACCTATGAGAATGTGCACCGGCTGCGGCGAAATGAAACCCAAGCGCGAACTTATCCGCGTTGTAAAAAGCCCCGAAGGCGTTATTTCTCTTGATAAAACCGGTCGCTCACCCGGAAGAGGCGCTTACGTCTGTCCGGATATCGAATGCCTTAAAAAGGCGCGCAAAACAAAACGCATCGAGCGTGTTTTCGAAACCCAGATTCCGGAAGAAGTTTATGAAGCGCTTGAAAAGGAGCTGGAAAACAATGCAGAATAACGAAAGGCTCTGCGGTTTTCTCGGACTTTCAAGAAAAGCCGGAAAACTTGTCTTCGGTTTCGATATGACCGTCGAAGCCATGCAAAAAGGCACTGCAAATTCGGTACTTCTTTCAAGCGATTGTTCCGAACGTACCTCGCGCAACATAAAGCGAATTGCCGAAGATTGTGAAACTGAGGTTTATATATTGCCCCTTACTATGGATGAAATAGGTTATGCCGTTGCAAAACGCGCCGGAGTGCTTGCCGTTTGCGACAGCGGTTTTTCAAAAAAAATAAAAGAGCTGCTTGATAACGGCAATCACACAGCATGAACTATGGGAGGAATAGCATAGATGATAGAAAACATTAAATATAAAGTGGCGGATGTCGCAAAAGACCTTAAACAGCCTGTAAAGGACGTTCTTGATATTCTTGGCGACAAATTCCCGCCCAAAAAGGCCCAGGCCGCACTCACCGAAGAGGAGCTCAACTTCGTTTTTGAACATTACACCAAGAAAAACGAAGTGACCAGCTTCGCTCCTTATTTCGCAATGGCCGGTCAGCCCAAACCCGAAAAGAAAAAAGAAGAGCCCAAGGCAGAAGCTCCGAAAGCTGCTGAAAAACCTGCCGAAAAACCGGCTCCCAAAGCGGAAGAAAAACCTGCTCCCGCACCCAAAGCCGAGCAGAAACCCGCAGTAAAAGAAGAAAAGAAACCCGAAGCAAAACCCGCACCCAAAGCTGAAGAAAAACCTGTTCAGAAAAACGAACAGAAACCCGCTGATCATAAATTCGGCGACCGCAATCAGCAGAACGGCGACAGAAAATTCGGCGACCGTCCCCAGCAGAACGGCGACAGAAAATTCGGTGACCGCCCTCAGCAGAACGGCGACAGAAAATTCGGTGACCGTCCCCAGCAGAACGGCGACAGAAAATTCGGCGACCGCCCCCAGCAGAACGGCGACAGAAAATTCGGCGACCGTCCTCAGCAGAACGGCGACAGAAAATTCGGCGACCGTCCCCAGCAGAACGGTGACAGAAAATTCGGTGACCGTCCTCAGCAGAACGGCGACAGAAAATTCGGCGACAAACCCGGATTCCAGAAAAACGACCGTTTCGGTGACAAACCTTTCCAGAAGAACGACCGCTTCGGCGGAAACAACTTTGGTTTCGATAAGGATAAAGAGGATAACAGCCACCGCCACGAACCGAAAAAACCCGTTGAACGCAAACCCCGTCCCGCAAACCAGCCTCCGGCAGAAAAACTTGCAGCCGGCGTAGCACATGTTGATATGAGCGCGGTTTCCGTTGACCTCGATAAATATAACGACAAATACGAACAGATCGCACCTGCCGCTTCCATGAGCGACAGCTACACCAATAAACAGAAGCTCACCCAGCGCAGCAAACAGCAGGGCAAACCCCAGAAGAGCAAACGTGAGCAGGAGCAGGAAAAACTCAAGAAACTCGAAATGGAGCGTCAGCGCCGTCAGAAACTTGAGATCACCCTTCCCGATGAGATCACCGTCGGCGACCTTGCTCTCAAACTCAAAATCGCTTCTTCCGAAATCATCAAACGCCTTATGATGCAGGGTATGATGGTTTCCGTAAACGAAGTCATCGACTACGATACCGCAGCTCTTATCGCAATGGATATCGGCGCAAAAGTTGAGCACGAAGTTGTTGTTACCATCGAAGACCGCCTTATCGACGACAGCGAGGACGATGCAGCAAACCTCATCACCCGCGATCCCGTTGTTTGTGTAATGGGCCACGTTGACCACGGTAAAACCTCCATCCTCGACTATATCAGAAGCGCACATGTTGCTTCCGGTGAGGCAGGCGGCATTACCCAGCACCTCGGCGCATACCGTGTAACCACCGAAAGCGGAAACTCCATCACCTTCCTCGATACCCCCGGACACGAAGCATTCACCGCAATGCGTGCCCGCGGCGCACTTTGCACCGATATCGCTATCCTTGTTGTTGCGGCAGACGACGGTATCATGCCCCAGACTGTTGAAGCTATCAACCACGCAAAAGCAGCAGAGGTTTCCATCATCGTTGCAATCAACAAAATCGATAAACCCACCGCAAACCCCGACAAAGTTATGCAGGGACTTACCGAATACGGTCTTGTTCCCGAAGAATGGGGCGGTGACGTTATCTGCGTTCCCGTTTCTGCAAAAACCGGTGAAAACATCGATACTCTTCTCGAAATGATCACCCTTGTTGCAGAAGTTCGCGAACTCAAAGCAAACCCCGACCGTATGGCAAAAGGTACCGTTATCGAATCCCGTCTTGATAAAGGCCGCGGTCCTGTTGCAACCATGCTTGTTCAGAACGGTACTCTTCATACCGGCGATATTGTCATCGCAGGTACTTCCGTAGGTAAAGTTCGCGTAATGATCGACGACAAAGGCAACCGCATTACCGAAGCAGGTCCTTCCATTCCCGTTGAGATCACCGGCCTCGATTCCGTTCCTACCGGCGGCGACCAGTTCAACGCAGTTTCCGACGAAAAACTTGCACGCGAACTTGTTGAACAGCGCGAATATGAAGCAAAACAGGAAGCTTTCAAACAGTATCAGAAAGTTACCCTCGACAACCTCTTCAACCAGATTGCAGAAGGCGAGATCAAGGAACTTCCCATCATCGTCAAAGCAGACGTTCAGGGTTCTGTCGAAGCAGTTCGCCAGTCCCTCGAAAAGATCTCCAACGAAGAAGTCCGCGTAAAAGTAATCCACGGCGCCGTCGGTGCGGTAAACGAATCCGACGTAATGCTTGCCCAGGTTTCCAACGCTATCATCGTCGGCTTCAACGTACGTCCCGAAACCACCGCAAGAGATACCGCAGAGCGCGAAGGCGTTGATATCCGTCTTTACAGAATCATCTATGATGCTATCGAAGAGATCGAATCTGCAATGAAAGGTATGCTTGCACCCAAATACCGCGACGTTGACCTCGGCCGTGCAGAGATCCGCCAGGTTTACAAAATTTCCAACGTCGGTACCGTTGCAGGCTGCTATGTTCTTGAAGGCAAAATCACCAGAAACGCAAATATCCGCGTAGTCCGCGACGGTATCATCATCGCCGACGACAAACTCGACAGCCTTAAACGTTTCAAAGACGACGTCAAAGAAGTTGCTTCCGGTTACGAGTGCGGTATGGCTCTTACCAAGTTCAACGACATCAAAGAGGGCGACATTTTCGAAGCTTACATCGTCGAAGAATATCGCGAAGACTAATTCGGAGGAACTATGGCAGGATTTAAATTTAACAGAACCAGCGAGGATATCCGCCGCGAGCTGATGGATATCCTCCGCAGCATGAAAGATCCGCGAATTTCCGGCGGAATGATAAGCGTCGTCAGAATCGATCTTACCAACGATCTTTCCCACTGCAAAGTATATATAAGCTCCCTTGAAGGAATGGAAAAGGCAAAAGAAGCCGTTACCGTTCTTACCAAAGCAGGCGGTTTTGTCCGCCGCGAAATGATGATGCGCCTTGAACTTAGAAAAGTTCCGGAATTCCATTTCATTCCCGATGATTCCATCGAATACAGCGCAGGCATCCAGAAACTCCTCCGCGAGATCGGAGAAGAATAAATTATAAGAAAGGAGAAAACCGATATGGAAATAAACGTACAGCAATGCTGCGAAATTCTTCGCGAAATGGATGATATCGTAATTCTTTGCCACCGCAACCCGGACGGAGATACCCTCGGAGCGGGTTTTGCCCTTCACTATATCCTTGCCCAGCTTGGAAAAAGAAGCAGGGTGGAATGCCACGACGTTATCCCGCCGATGTTTTCCTATCTGCTCCTTGACTATAAACCCGAGGAATTTGAACCGAAAAATATTGTTGCCGTCGATATAGCGGACGAAAAACTTTTCGGTTCAAATCTCGAAAAATACTGCGGAAAGGTCGACCTTTGCATCGACCACCACGGTTCCAACAAACACTATGCAAAAAACTGGCTCGTACGCGAAAACGCCGCAGCGGCCTGTGAAGTTATCGAAGATATCTGTTACGGCTTTGAAGAGGTGGAACTCAGCAAGATAATCGCCGACTGCATTTATACCGGCGTTTCCACCGATACCGGCTGCTTCCGCTATTCCAACACCACCGGCCACACTCATGCTGTTGCAGGAAGAATGTTTAAAGCCGGCTGCGACTTTGTAAAGATAAACCGCCTCAATTTTGAGGTAAAATCTTTCTCGAGAATTGCGATAGAGCGCGAGGCTCTCAACACCCTTGAACTTCACTATGACGGACGCTGTGCTCTTGTCTATATCACCGACGAGATGCTTAAACGCACCGGTGCCGCAGAATCCGAACTCGAAGGCATCGCCGCAATGCCCCGTGAAGTCGAAGGCGTTGAAGTTGGTCTTACCCTTCGCTGGAGGGACAATGGATACAAAGTTTCTGTCCGCAGCGGTGAGGAAGTTGATGCTTCAGCCATTTGCGGAAAACTCGGCGGCGGCGGACACCGCTGTGCCGCGGGCTGCTATATCGAAAGCGACCTTGAATCCGCAAAAGAGACAATTCTCAAAGTTGTGGGTGAACTTATCGAAAAGGAGGATGCCAGATGACGGGTATCCTTCCGGTAAAAAAACCTGCGGGTTTTACCTCCTTTGACGTTATCGGAAAGCTCAGGGGCGTGACTCACACCAGAAAAATAGGCCATTCCGGAACCCTTGACCCAATGGCCACCGGCGTTCTTCCGCTTTTTTTCGGCGGTGCAACAAAATGCTGCGATATCCTTCCCAATGAGGACAAGCGCTATGTCGCAAACCTCAGATTTGGCATCGTCACCGATACCCAGGATACCACCGGAAAAGTTCTTGAAGAAAAAGAAAGCCGCGTGACCAAGAAAGAGTTTTGCGCAGTCGTTTCCGAATTTATCGGAAAACAGATGCAGACTCCGCCTATGTATTCCGCGGTGAAAATAAACGGAAGACCCCTTTATGACCTTGCAAGAGAGGGCAAGGTCGTGGAACGTGCTCAAAAGGAAATCGAGGTCTATTCTATCGAAGTGCTTGATTTCGATGAGCATGCCCAGACCGCAAAAATCGAAGTTTCCTGCGGAAAAGGCACTTTTATCCGCACCCTTATCAACGATATGGGCGAAAAACTCGGCTGCGGTGCCGCCATGAGTTCCCTTGAAAGAACAATGGCCGGCGGCTTTGATATTTCCGAATGCTGCACCATTTCCGACGTTGAGGAAATGATGAAAAACGGAACCTTCGAAGAACATCTCATCCCTGTTGAAAGGCTCTTTGAGGACCTTCCAAGGCTTGTTCTTGATGACTTCGATAAAAGACTCTATCGAAGCGGAGTGCCTCTGGAGCTTCAGAAAAGAGGCTGGGGCGGGACCAAAGGAAATATCGCCGTTTTTGACGAAAGCGGAATGATCCTCGGAATATCCTTTATGGACGAGGAAGCAAACGAACTCAAACTTCGAAAAATGCTCAATACCGATAAATAAAAAAAGCACCTGCAATGCAGGTGCTTTTTATTTTTCCATTATTTCTCTTGCAAGATCGCTTATTTCAATGGTTTTGTGCGCTTGAACAAATTCCGAAGGTATCACGCCTTTTATTTCAAAGTTTATTTTCCGCTTTTTCCAGAAAGGCACAAAAACCTTATCCGTTCCGGTTATATGAGAAACCACAACGGGGCATCCCGCCTTTTTCGCAATGCGGAAAGCTCCGTGGCGGAAATCCTGAAGGGTGCCGTCCCGGCTAACCCAGCCTTCGGGATAAATTCCGATGGAGCAAACGCCGTCGGTGATGAACTGCGCGGCTTTGTTGATGGTTTTCAAAGCTTCACGGTCGTTTTCTCTGTCGATGGGAAGACAGGCGGCCTGGTGCAAAAACGAACCCGCAACGGGGTAGGAGTGGGTCTCTTTTTTGCTGACAAAGGCGATATGGCGCTTTTTGAATAAAAGAAGGGGGACCGCCGGGTCAAGCCAATGGATATGGTTGCATACCAAAAGAAAATTTCCGTTTTCAGGAACGAGTTCTTTGCCCGATACCGATATTTTTACCCTTAAGGTTCTTATGATAAGAAAAGCCGTCTGGACCAGAAGGTGATAATAATATCTGTTCTGGTGAAGAATGGGCTTCTTTTTGTCAACAAAAACCGAAAGCACCGCACAATAAATAAGGTGCGCCGCAACGCAAAGCATGAATACGTTTATAAAAACAAGAAGCGCTATCCAGGGCCAGAACCAGCGGTCAAGAATTCCGTAAACGGTAACGGTGGAAACGGCAATATAAAAGCTTATAAAAAGAATAATGTAATATATCAATTCTGCCGTTCCCCCTTTAAAATAAATTATTCCATATAATAATATATCACGGAGAAAGGGAAAACTCAAAACAACAAAAGTTGAAAAAAGGCATAAAAAAAGAACGGGCAGAGCCCGTTCTTTTTTATTTACATCAAATAAGATTATCCGATGTTGTGGTAACCAGCATATTCGGAAACAAAGCCATATTTGAAGCCGAGAACGTTGTTTTCAGCATCTGCTGCAGTTTTTACTGCGAAGGTGTTGATGATGTCTTCGGTGGTCATAGCGTTGTCGATCATGTACTGGAGCTGAGCTTCGTTATCTTCGTTTCTGAAGAGAAGTTCTTCGTCTTTGCCGTATCTCATGGTTTTGTCGGAGTTACGGAGACCACGGAGGCCGTATTCGTCACGACCCTGGAGTACGTAGTAGGTATCGCCTGCTGCGTTTGCAGTTGCAAGGTCATAGCCGAGGGTATCTCTCTGGTATACAGCGAGTTCAGCGATAACGCCGCCGCCGTCGGTAACTTTACGAGATGCGCGGTTGAAGTTGATAACGAGTTTGAGGTTTGCATATTCAGTGCAGAAGTTGTAGTCGCCGGTGGAATCCATGAAGCCTGCGAGAGGGCCTACACCGTAACGAGGATAGATAACAGCGTTGATAGCCTGAACTTTACCAACACCCTGAGTCTGTGCGCCAAGAGCGACGTCGTCTTTTACCCATTCGCCGTCTTCGATGAGCCAGCCATAACCGGTTTCATAGTCGTATGCGTTAACATATTTGCCTTCTTCGTCCATGCAACGAGCCATAGCGATAACGCCGGTTACATAGTCGTGGAGACCGTAAACGTCAACAGCAGCACGGATAGGATCGATTGCGGATGCGGAGCATACCCAAACATCGATGCCGTTTTCGTCGAGAACCTTGTAGAGCTCTACAAGGTTTTCAGAAACGCCGGTACCGGAAGTCCAAGTGTAGGATACAGGACCTACTTTGGTGCCTTCGCCAGCAGTTTCCCAAGTTACTTCAGAGGTTTCAACTGCGCCGTATTTAGCGTGGGATGCTGCAGCGAGGTCATAAACTTCCTGTTCAGTCATGCCGGTGAACCAATAAAGTACCCAAGGATATGCAACTGCAGGGGACTCTGCGTCGTAAACGAGGTCATACATTGCGCGCATTTTGGTTGCGAATTCAAGCCACTGAGCGTCAGCCTGGATTTCAGCCTGTGCAGCTTCGTCAAGACCAGCAGCGGTGAAAGGACCATAGTTCTCATAGAGATAGGTGTAAGCAGCGGTGATGTCTGCTACCCAGTCAGCATAGGAACCATTGCCGTAACCAAGGTCGGTTCTGTCTTCATCATGATCGCCGATTTCGGTGAAGAGGATGTCAGAGATTTCTTCGGGGGTGAATGCAAATGCCATTACCTGAAGCTGGTAAACAGCGAGTTGCTCTTCAACGTCGAAGATAGAGGTGGTGTTGTCGAAGTCGAATACTACGTATGCGTTTTCGGTGTTGCCATAGGTATCAACGAAATCGTTAATAGCTTTTTTGACTTCATCAGACCAATCTTCATGTTCAACATGGATGGGTTCTGCTACGGGTTCTTCTACGGGCTCGTCAACGGGTTCATCAACGGGATCTTCAACAGGCTCTTCGGTGGTGCCGCAAGCTGCGAAGGAGAGAACCATAACGAGTGCGAGAAGCATTGCGAGAAGTTTTTTCATAGTGACACTCCTTACATTTTTCGTGTTTCTACACTTCTTTTTAGTAAATATGGAGCGTACCCCATATTTCATAGTAAATAATACTATTTTATAAAGAGAATGTCAATAATTTTGACAGAATTGTAACCGTTTTACTTCCTCTTTTGAAGGAAAATATTTATAAATCAAGTCATTTTAAACAATAAATCCCTGCGGATTTGTGCACTTCTTTATCCGTTAAAAACAAAATGACGGAATTGTGAAAAAACAAAAAAAGAACGGCTCTTTTGAGCCGTTCAAAAAACGTTTTATTCACAGAACCGGAAGGTGATATGTCCGCCGTAAACCGAATAATCAAGTCCCGAAATCTTCGGCGAAACCGCAAAATAAGAAGTCTCATAAAAAAGCGGAAGCGCGGGCATCGCCTGAAGAAGCATCTGTTCGACCACCGCATAGGAATGTGCCATGTCGTCAAAGTCCTCTTCTTTTGAAGCGTCGGTCACCGCGGCACTGAATTCGCGGTGATAAAAACCGGTGATGTTTTCCGTATCGGTAAAAAGCGAGAAAATGGCACCCGGGTTGTCGTACTGAGGGGTTATGGGAATAAGCGCAAGGTCATAGTTTCCGGAAGATACCGCCGCGGTAAGTTCATCGTCGGTGACCGGAATAAGGTTTATGAACACCGCAAGGTTATCCTGAATGCTCTTTTGCAAAAATCCCATGGCGGGAATGAATTCTTCGGTACAGATGACCGTAATCGTCGGAAGTTTGGTAAGCCCAAGTTCCTCAAGCCCCTCTTTAAAAAGGTCCGAAGCCATCTCCGGGTCAAATTCAAAACCCGTAAAATCTTCGCCGACGGTATCGCGATAGTTCTTTCCGTTAAGGGTTACCGACGGCGGAACGAAAGCGTTTGCAATGCGGAAGTTTTCTTCAAGCTTCGGCGCAAGAAGACTTTTGTCAATGGCATAGGCAAAGGCTCTTCTTATTTTGTGGTTTTTAAGAATTTCGTCCTCGGTGTTGAAAGCCATCGCCCAGGTGGTGTTCTCACTTTCAAGAATGGAAAAGCCTTCTTCTTCAAGAACGTCCTTGTCCGCAGGGTAAAGAACAGAGGCGTCGACAGTTTCGTCAAGAAGTCTTGAAACCGCGTCAGCCTTCGGGTCGTCCTTTACGAAAAGATAGACGTTTTCATATTCCTCGTTGGCAAAAGGACTGTATTCGTTGGGCGAAAGAACGTAGCTGTAGTTATTGATTCTGCGGACGTAATATGCGCCGTTGAACATCATATACGAAAGTCCGAGTCCGTAACGTCCTTTGGTCTCTTCAAAAAACTTGCGGTTACAGGGCATTGCCGCCGCGTTGGTAAGAAGATCAAGAAAAAGCGGGTCCGGGTTTTCAAGGGTGATGACAAGGCGGTAATCGCCGACTGTTTCGACCCCAAGAAGGCTCTGGTGATATCCGCCGTTAAGAACCGCCTCCGAGTTTTTGATGCCGAAAAAGTCGCTTCGGGAAGGGGCGGAAGTTTCGGGACTGAAAAGCCGCTGGAACGCAAAAAGAAAATCGTCCGCGGTAACGGGGGTCTCGCCGTCGCTCCAATAAAGGTCGGTGCGAAGATAAAAAACATAGGTAAGTCCGTCTTCCGAAACCTCCCAGCCCTGTGCCGCACCGGGAATTATGGCACCGCCCGGGTCTTTGTCAACAAGCCCCTGAAAACAGTTTTCAACGATGATAAGTTCCGGGTCGCTTTCGGCAAGCTGGGGGTCAAAGGAATCGACGCCTCGGGGAATATCAAAACCGAGGGTCTTCGGTGCGCTGCAGCCGGAAAAAGCCATCATGAGCACGAGCACCGCGCATATAATTCTTTTGAGCACCGAAAAACACCTCCGTTTCATAAAAATCAGCAATATAGTATATATTAACATCCGCAAAGGCTTTTTACAATGAAGAAAAAGTTAATTTTTGACGAAAATAATAAAATCTTAATCATTTGGTTATTGTAATGAAAAAAATATTTTGTTATACTATAAACACATAAGACGTAAGATAAACATTTTAAACGTTCCCGATAAACCGATTTTAAGGAGGTAATATCATGAATTGTAAAAACTGCGGAGCAGAGCTCCACGAAGGAAGCGCATTTTGCGGAAACTGCGGAATGAGAGTAGAAATCGAACAACCCGCATACGAAGCACCTGCTGAACCGGTTTATGAAGCACCCGCACAGCCCGAATTCACCCAGGAAGTACATACCGAATATCAGGAACAGGGAACCTATACCGCACCGGTACAGCCCGAATATACCGAAGCATCTCAGCCCGAAGTTCCCGTTGGCGAAAAACCCAACACCGTTCTCTGGATTGTTCTCACCGCAATAGAAATTTTCACCTGCTGCCAGATCACCGGTATCATCGGCCTTATCTTTGCCATCATCGGTCATCTTTCCGCAGAAAAAGGCGACTATGAAGACGCAAACAAAAAAGTCAAAATCGCAAAGACCCTCTTCTGGATCGGCCTTGCACTCGGACTTCTCTTTGTCGTTGCTTATCTGGTTCTTGTGGCCATCGGCGTTGCCGCAGGCATAACCGAAGAAATGCTCTATTATTGATGAAAAAACGAATCGCAATAACTGCGGCGGCGGCTTTTTTTGCCGCCGCCGCTCTTTTATATCTTTATCTTACCGGAGAAGGCGAGGGCGCAGGGATACCTTGTCCCGTCTATCAGCTCACAGGACTTTTTTGCAGCGGCTGCGGCGCATCAAGGGCGCTTCGCTCGGTTCTGCACCTCGATTTTTATCAGGCTTTGCGATATAACGCGGTTTTTACTCTTGCGCTGCCGTTCATGGCGGCATATTTCGGCGCGCTTGCAATAAGCTTTGTCCGCTTCGGAAAGGACGAAATTTCAAAAAAGATTCCTATGTGGCCCATCTGGCTTTTCATCGGCGCCGCAATAATTTACGGCGTTTTGCGAAATTTTCCGCTTTTCGCTTTTCTTGCGCCCACAACACTCTGAATTTGCCGGATTTTTCAAAAATCGACCTTTCGGTTGACTTTATCGGCGATAGGGGATATAATATCCTTTGGAAAATTTAATAAAACGATTTTTATGGCCGCATTTTTTTGCGGTAAAAAGGAACACGGTCAAAATCCGTGGCTGCTCCCTCAGCTGTATTTGCCGACGGAAAAACATTTTATCCCACTGCTTTTGCGGGAAGGGCGTTTTTTCGGATGACGCATAAGCCAGAAGACTTGCCATAAAAACTTCGCAGGGGAATTCATTGGGAAAGGATGAATACCAGGCATTTTTGCTCGGCATGCAGTCCTTTTTCGGGACTGCTTTTTTATTGTTCAAAAAAGAGAGGTTTTTTAAAAATGAAAAAAATTATTGCCATAATGCTCGTTTCGCTGCTTTTCCTTGCCGGATGCCAAAGCGACCTTCCGCCAAGCGGAGATACCTTCAGCGGTTTTGAAGGCTATACCCAGGAACTTACCGAACAGGAACTTAAAAATGCCATGGCTTCGGGAAAAGTCGAACTTGAAAACCGCCCGGATGAAAACGTCTGTTACGTAAGCATCCTCTGCAACACCGCAATAGAAAGCGGCGAACTTTCCGAATCCATGCTCTCCATTCTTCCGGAAGACGGAATCGTTCTCGAAGAGTTCGAAATGGAATATGAAGACGGCGACACTGTTTTCGAGGTTGTTGCCGCCGCAGTAAAAGAAAACAAGATCCATATGGAACACACCGGAACTTCCGTCGTTCCCTATGTCGAAGGCATCGCAAACCTTTATGAATTCGACTGCGGACCTCTTTCCGGCTGGATGTATCAGGTAAACGGCTGGTTCCCCAGCTTTTCCATGGGCCAGTTCGAAGTCGAACGCGGCGACCATATTTCCATGGTCTATACCTGTGACCTGGGCGAGGACGTGGGCGATACCTACGGCCACTGATAAACTGTAAAAAAAGGAAACGAAAACAAATGACCGAGAAAAAAGCACTGAAAACAGAATCCGGCTTAAGCCTTTACCATCCGCTGGTAAGCTTTTGCTATTTTGTCGCGGTGATAGCGGGAACCCTCCTGTTTATCCACCCTTATTTCGTGCTGATTTCTTTAGGATGCGCCCTTCTTTGCGCCGCAATGATAAACGGAAAAAAAGCTTTTTTGGGAACTTTGGGCTTCGGACTTCCGATGTTCGTTTTCATCGCCCTTGCAAACCCGCTTTTCAACCACCGCGGCGCGACCATTCTTTTCTATCTTTCGGATAACCCGGTTACACTTGAAGCTTTCGTTTACGGAATCGTTTCCGCCGGAATGATGTTTGCGGCGGTGGTATGGTTCACCTGTTACAACACCGT
The DNA here is from genome assembly GCA_017468365.1 of Oscillospiraceae bacterium. Taxonomy (GTDB): domain Bacteria; phylum Bacillota; class Clostridia; order Oscillospirales; family Ruminococcaceae; genus UMGS1668. The sequence goes on from JAFUIS010000015.1 coordinate 30,834, forward strand.
CGTCACTTCGGATAAATTCATCTATATCTTCGGAAGGATACTTCCCTCCGTGGCTCTTATAATTTCGATGACACTTTCGCTGATACCGCGGCTCATGGCCCAGATAAAGGTCATCGCCGATGCCCAGCGAAGCATCGGTCTTGACTGGAAAAGCGGTACCCTCGGCCAAAGGATACGCTCCGGCGCAAGGATACTTTCCATTCTTGTAAGCTGGGCGCTGGAAGACGCGGTAATAACCGCCGATTCCATGCGCGCAAGAGGATACGGTCAGCATAAGCGAAGCACCTTTTCGATTTTCCGGTTCGGAAAACGCGATGCCGTAATGATGGCCTTGGTGCTCATCCTTCTTGCCGCAGAAATTTTTGCTTATATAAGCGGGCGCGGCACCATGGAATTTTACCCGGCGATGATAGCGCCGAAAACGGATTTTATCGACGTTCTTATGTACGCCGCATATACAGCCCTCGGAATCCTTCCGGCGGCAATTCAGATAAAGGAGGACCTCAAATGGAAGCGATTAAAGTAAATAACTTCAGCTTTAATTATGCCGTCGGAAACGAAACGGCCCTCCGCAACATCAATTTCACCGTAAACGAAGGCGAATTCATTGTGGTCTGCGGTCCATCCGGATGTGGAAAATCAACCCTTCTCAAAAGCCTTAAACCACAGCTCAAACCCTTCGGTACCACCGAAGGTACTGTCGAATTTTACGGCGAGGACGTCTATTCCCTTCCGGACGAAAAAACCGCCGCGGAAATCGGTTTCGTAATGCAGAATCCCGATGCCCAGATCGTCACCGATAAGGTCTGGCATGAACTTGCCTTCGGACTCGAAAATCTCGGTGTCGAAACCCCCATAATCCGAAGCCGAGTTGCCGAAATGGCAAACTATTTCGGAATCCATAATTGGTTCCGCAAAAAGACCGCCGAACTTTCCGGCGGTCAGAAGCAGCTTCTCAACCTTGCTTCCGTCATGCTCATGCAGCCAAAGCTCATCATTCTCGACGAACCTTCAAGCCAGCTTGACCCTATTGCCGCAAGGGAGTTTCTTGAAAACGTCCGCAAGATAAACCTTGAACTGGGCACCACCATAATCATCACCGAGCACAACCTTGAAGAGGTTTACGGCTATGCCGATAAGGTCATGCTCATGGAAAACGGTACAGTCAAAAAATACCTTCCTCCACAAGAAATGGCGCAGTATCTTGCGGAAAAAGAGATGGACGGAATGTATAAAGCCCTTCCCACTCCCGCAAGAATGTACGGAAGCGTGCTCAAAGGCGAATGCCCCTTGAGCATCGTCGAAGGCAGAAGTTGGTTCAGCCGCCTTGTGGATGAAAAACATCCCGAATCCCCGGTGCTCGTTGAGCACGAACGCCCTTCCGAAAAAGTCATCGACATAAACGAAGTCTGGTTCCAGTATGAAAAAGGCGCCGACCCGGTGCTCAGAGATCTTTCATTCACCGTAAGAAAAGGCGAAATCTGTTCTGTTCTTGGCGGAAACGGCGCCGGAAAAACCACAATGCTTTCAGTCGTTTCCCAAAAACGAAAATACAACCTCGGAAGCATCAAAATCTGCGGAAAAGAACTCAGCAAATATAAAGGCGTCGAACTTTTTGACAAAAACATGGCCGTTCTTCCTCAGAACCCTCAGTCCCTTTTTGTTTTCGAAACCCTCCGCCGCGACCTCGAAGAGGTTTTCGTCGGAAAAAAACTTTCGAAAGAAGAAATTTCCGAAAGAGTCCTTTCCATTGCAAAAAAAATGGAAGTGGATTCTCTTCTTGACCGCCATCCCTACGATCTTTCCGGCGGCGAAATGCAAAAGGCCGCCCTTGCAAAAATACTTCTTCTTGAACCGAAGCTTTTGCTTCTTGACGAACCCACCAAGGGAATGGATGCCCTTTCAAAAGAAAACATGGGCAATATCCTTCGTGAACTGGCTTCCGAGGGAGCAACCGTTCTTATGGTCACCCACGATATCGAATTCTGCGCAAAATATTCCGATCACTGCATGCTTTTCTTCGATGGATACATTGTTTCCGAAGGTTCTCCCAAAAAGTTCTTCTCCGAAAACAGCTTTTATACAACCGCCGCAAGCCGCATGACAAGACATCTTGTGCGCAATATCATAACCTGTGAGGAAGGTGAACAGCTTTGCAGAAGCCTTCTTTAAAAAACTATCGCACCAAGGCGCTTTTTGTTTTTGTTTGCCTGCTTTTTCCGCTTTCTCTTTGGATATTCATGGCGACCGGCGCAAAAAACTACGGTCTTATCAGCATGGTCATGGTAATTCTTGCGCTGATACCTTTCCTGATGCTTTATGAGATGAAAAAGCCACAGGCAAGGGAATGGATACCCCTTGCGGTAATGGCAGCCATTGCCGCAGTCGGAAGAGCGGCTTTTGCCTTTGTGCCGCATTTCAAACCCACTTCCGCAATAATCATAATAACCGCAATGGTCTTCGGACCCGAAGCCGGTTTTCTTACCGGAGCCATTTCCGCTTTGGCGTCCAACCTTTTCTTTGGCCAGGGTCCCTGGACCCCGTGGCAGATGTTCGCCTGGGGACTTATCGGATTTCTTGCCGGACTTCTTTCAAAGCGGGGCCTGCTCAAAAAGAAATGGCAGCTCATCGTTTTCGGTGCCGCCTGCGGATTCATCTATGGCTGGATCCTCAACATCTGGTCCGGCGCAGGCTTTGTTTACGGACTTTCATGGCAAAGCTATATCAGCCTTTGCATAACAAGCCTTTTGCCGGACGCCGTTCACGGAACGGCAACGGTCATCTTCCTGCTTTTGCTTTCCGATTCCTGGGGGGCAAAACTTCGAAGGGTCAAACAAAAATTCGGAATACTCGCAAGCTGAAAAAAAAGAGCGCCGCTTTTGCGGTGCTCTTTTTGATTTTCGGTGTAATATTCCGGCGAAAAAACTGTCTTTAAAGATGAAAAGCTTTTCAAAAAAAGCGAAAGGAGGCGGAAAATTGGAAGACTGCGAAATAATCCGTCTTTATTTTGAACGAAACGAAGAGGCTATCCGAAAAACCGAAGAAAAATACGGCGCATATGCTTTTAAAACGGCGGAAAATATTCTCGGCGATTCGGGAAAAGCGGAAGAATGCCTTAATTCCGCTTTGCTCGGGGTATGGAATTCCGTTCCGCCTAACGAACCCAATAACCTTAAAGTTTATCTTGCAAAAATATCAAGAAACCTTGCTATAGGAATGCTCGAAAAAGAAAACGCAAAAAAGCGCGGAGGAAACTGCGTTTTTGAAGCGGAGGAACTTTCGGAATTTCTTCCCTCAAAAGAAAACGTCGAAGAAAGCTATGACGCAAAGGAACTGGGCGAAAGCATAAATTCCTTTGTTTCAAAACTTCCGGAAAAGGAAAGAAAAATTTTCATCCGCCGCTATTTCTTTTTTGAGAATCCGAAAATAATCGGGGGAAAATTCGGTTTTTCCGAAAACCGCGTCTCGGTGATTTTGCACAGAACAAGAAAAAAGCTTAAAAAGCACCTTGAAAAGGAGGGATTTTTTTGATAAGCGAAAAAGAGATTCTTTCCGCAATGGAATTCATTGATGAAAAATATATCGAAGAAAGCGAAATTACCGCAAAAAAGAACTTCAAGGCAAAAACAAGCCTTGTGATTGCGGCGGCACTCGTTCTTCTGCTTTCGGTAACTTCGGTTGCGGCCGCAAGTTTTTTTAACACCGTAAACGACGGCGACGTCGTTTTCATGGAAGCTTTGGGCGGATACAGCGGCGACCATTACAACATAAATTTTAATATCGACATTGCGGAAGATGCCGACCGGTTTATCCATGAGTATTATGTTCCGACCTATCTTGAAGAAAACGAAAACTGGACAGATTGCGGCGGCGAAGCCGGAAAATACTATAACATAATGTGCTATGACAACTACGGCGAAAACCTTTATGCGATTTTCTTTCAGTATCCCGCCTGGAATTATGACAACGGCGCATCGATAGGCTACGGAGTTCCGGAGGGAACCGAAGTTTCGGAAGGCGTTTTTGAAATTGACGGAGAAGAACTTTTCTGCGTCGAGTTCCAGCCCTGTTACGACGGCTTCCGAGGTGACCCTTTCGGAACAAGAGTGGTTTTCTGGTCGGACGGATATAATCTTTTCGTGCTTGAAACAAGACTCGATACAAATGAAGAAACGGTCCGCGAAATAATCCGAAGCGTCGAAAAAGTAAGCGACATTTCGGATTACGTTACCTATAAAGAAATGCCATGAAATAAAAAATCACCGCCCGAAAAGGCGGTGATTTTTATATAAAAATTTAAGTTCACGTTTTTTCGGATTCAAACAGTTCAGCTGCAGCATCGGTCAGTTCATCGGGCCAGACTTCTCCGCTTTTTATAACATCAGCCCAAGGACACAGCTTTTCATAATTATCATCAAAAACAATAGTGTAAGGCGGTCCGCACCTATCGTCGACAGCCATATACAAGTGTCTTCCTTCATGCATAATGCTGCCCGCAGCACTTTCGGTCATTTTTTTGTCGAGCCGGTCAAATATTTCTTTTGTTATCTCGAAAAGATGATAATCCTGAAAACCGCCGTATTCGCCGAAATATCGTCCGCTGTTGCTGTCAAAACAGGCTTTCCAGCCAAAACCTTTTTTAAAAAGTAACATGCTATCCTCCGAATAATTTCTATAAAAATCAATAGAGGGATTTTTTGCCGAAGATTTATCGATCTTCTCTGTTGATCGATCTTTCGCTCGAAAAACCTTCGGGATATCTTTTTTTGAGCTTTTCGATGTTGCGCTCAAACACCTCGTCAAGGGAAACGTCAAGCGCTTCCGCCGCTTCCGCAAGGTACCAGGCAACGTCGCCCAGCTCTTTTATGAGCGCATCCCGGTCAAGTTCGTGTCCGTGAAAAAGATGCTTTTTCACAATGTCACAGGCTTCGCCGCTTTCGCCGCAAAGCCCCATCACCGCGTTCGTAAGCATCTCTTTTTTGTCAAGGCCGCGGTTTAATGTGACCATGGCGAGCTTCTGATATTCGTTGACTGTCATTTTTGAAAAAGCGCCTCTTTTCTTTTGTTTCCGTCTATCGCAATTATATAAAAACCGCCGCAAAAAATCAACAGCCGCACCTAAAATGCGGCTGTTTTTGAATAAAATTATTTATAATTATAATACTTGTGATTATATAATTATAGTTTATCAAAATCGACAAATGGCTTGTTTATGCGGGTTTTAACCCGGATACATCGAATCATACCACACAAAAAACGGGAAATACCGGTAATATACCCCAACGTTCCTCGTTATTTCGTTTTCGCCGCCGGAAGAAGGTCCGCCGCTGAAATAAACGAAATAACTGTCGTGGGCGGGGGAGTATTCTGCATATTCTATCCGGTAAGTTTCGCCGAATTCTTCGGCGTTCATATGTATCCTCGCCGGAATTTTTGCAACCTCGGGCGGAAGGATATCCAAAAGCCAGAGCGCCGCAAAAAGCAGACAAAGGGCAATAATTACTGCCGTTTTCTTTTTCATAAAACCACCTCAGATAAGGTTCTTTCCGTCGCCGCCGAAAAGGTGAGCCTTCGCTCCGTCAAAGGAAAGTCTGATTTTGTCGCCGGAAGAAAGTCCGTGGTCCTCGATGGCGGGAATGACGACCACCGCTTCATTTCCGTCAAAGGTGACGTGGATATGATGGCTCGAACCCATCATCTCGCAAAGCTCAACTTCCGCCGGAATACCCTTTTCCGAAACGAAAAGGTGCTCGGGTCTTACGCCAAGGGTGATATCCCTGTCCGGAGAATTTTTTGCAAGAAGAGCCTCGTTCGTTTTTTGGGAAAGGGGGAAGATGACTCCGCCGATGAGAACGCTGTATTCATTATCTTTTCGGATAAGCCTTGCGGGGAAAAGGTTCATCTGGGGAAGTCCGATGAATCCCGCAACAAAAAGATTTGCCGGGTGCTCAAAAATCTCCTTCGGCGTTCCTATCTGCTGAACGAATCCGTCCTTCATGATAATGATCCTGTCGCCCAAGGTCATGGCTTCGGTCTGGTCATGGGTGACGTAAACGAAGGTGGTGTCCAGCTTTTTCCTAAGTTTGATTATCTCGGCGCGCATCTGGTTTCGAAGTTTTGCGTCAAGGTTTGAAAGAGGTTCGTCCATAAGAAAAAGCTTCGGCTCGCGAACGATAGCTCTTCCGATAGCGACTCTCTGGCGCTGACCGCCGGAAAGCGCTTTCGGCTTTCTTCCGAGATATTCGGTAAGACCGAGAATTTCCGCAGCTTCGCGCACCTTTCGGTCAATGATATCTTTTGAAACCTTGCGCATTTTAAGACCAAAGGCCATGTTTTCATAAACCGTCATATGGGGAAAAAGCGCATAGTTCTGGAAAACCATTGAGATATCGCGCTTTTTCGGCGCAACGCCGATAACATTTTCGCCGCCGATAAAAATTTCGCCCTCGTCCGGGTCCTCAAGTCCCGCGATCATTCGAAGGGTGGTGGATTTTCCGCAGCCGGAAGGTCCGACCAGAACGATGAATTCTCTGTCCGCGACCTCAACGGAAAAATCCTTTACCGCAATAACGCCCTCCTCGGTGAACTGGGGATTCTGGGATTCTCTTGCTTTGTCTTTTTCCGACTGGTTTGCCCAGGGAAAAATTTTTGTAACGTTACAAAGTTTTAATTCTGCCATTTTTCAAAAGTCACTTTCAGAAAAAAATTACCATTTTGTCGGGTCGTGTCCGCAATCGGGACAATGGGGATAGGAGGGGTCGACCATGTGGCAGCACCACTTGCATTTTATGAGTTTTTCCTTTTCGCAGGGCTCAACTTTGAAAAAATGGAGTTCGCCGCAATCAGGACAAAGATAGATATCAACGGGCATATGGCCTTTTGAATAATCCCGGTCAAAAAACATTCCTTCGGTACCGAACTGAAGGTTTTCCTGTTTTACAAATTCAAGGACCTTTCCGCATCTTGCACAGGTGATTTCCTTATACATAAAAAATCCCTCCTTTTATAAATATAGTGTATCAAATACCGAAGAATGTTGCAACAAAAGGAAGAAAGCTTAACAAAAGATTAATAAAAAAAGACCTTCCTTTCGGAAGGCCTTTTATTTCTTTTGCAAAATTATGCTTTATCGACGGAATCGATGTATTCGGTAAGTTTAAGAACGTTGTTGGAATAACCCCATTCGTTATCGTACCATGCAACAAGTTTTACGAAAGTATCGGTAAGTGCTATACCTGCTTTTGCGTCGAAGGTGGAGCCGTGAGGATCTCCGAGGAAGTCGGAAGATACAACAGCGTCTTCGGTGTAAGCAAGAAGGCCTTTGAGTTCGCCTTCGGAAGCAGCTTTTACTGCAGCGCAGATTTCATCATAAGTTGCGGGTTTTTCAAGGTTAACGGTAAGGTCAACAACGGAAACGTCGATGGTGGGAACGCGGAATGCCATACCGGTAAGTTTGCCGTTAAGAGCGGGGATAACTTTGCCAACAGCTTTTGCTGCGCCGGTGGAAGAAGGAATGATGTTGCCGCAGGAAGCACGGCCGCCTCTCCAGTCTTTTTTGGAAGGACCGTCAACGGTTTTCTGGGTTGCGGTTACTGCGTGAACGGTGGTCATAAGGCCGTCTTTGATGCCGAAGTTATCGTTGATAACTTTTGCAAGAGGAGCAAGGCAGTTGGTGGTGCAGGAAGCGTTGGAAACGATGGTCATGTCGCTGTTATAGGTGTTGTTGTTAACGCCCATTACGAACATAGGAGCGGTTTTGGAAGGAGCGGTGATAACAACTTTTCTTGCGCCTGCGTTGATGTGAGCCTGAGCGGTTTCAAGTTCTTTGAAAACGCCGGTTGCTTCGATAACGTATTCAACGCCGTCTTCGCCCCAGGGAATTTCTTCGGGATTTTTGAATCCGTAAACTTTTACTTCTTTGCCGTTAACAACAAGTTTGCCGTCTTTTTCAGCAATTTCGCCGTTGAATCTGCCCTGTGCGGTATCGTATTTTGCCATGTAAGCCATGTAGTCGGGATCGATGAAAGGATCGTTAACTGCAACAATTTCAAATTTTTCGGGCTGTGCTGCCGCAATGCGGAAAACAAGTCTGCCGATACGGCCGAAGCCGTTAATGCCAATTCTGATCATTTGGGATTACCTCCATAAATCAATTTTTTACGAATATCATTTTATACTATTTTTGCTTTATAAACAAGCAAATTTCAATTATTTTGCAAACAGATACTAAAAAATTCTCTTTTGAACTCGGCTTTTTGTCAAATTGACAAAAATGCTTGATTAATAAAAACCGCCTTGCTATTATATTTGTATAAAATGTAACAGCAGGTGAAATATATTGGCATTTAAACGTTTGCGAAAAGGAAAAACCATTGAAAGCGAAAAAGCTTTTGAAATTTCGCTGATAGCAAGAAAAAAGACCGAGGAAGCGGTAAAATTCCAGAATCTTTCCCTTATGAAACTTTCGGAAGAAAGCGAAGAAACCGCCGAAGAGATACGTTCTTCCGGCTATTATCTTCTTCGCGCCTCTTCGGATATCAACGATTACCTGGGCGCCGTTGCGGGAAAATATTCTCTTTCTCCGGTAAAAATCGAGCTTTCGGATTTTCTTGCGATGTTTTGCGAAAAGGCCGAACCTTTCCTGATAAAAAAGGGCTTTGCGGTGCTTCGCAATATTCCCGTGAAAAACGTTTTTATCGAAGCTGACGCCGAAAAACTTCTTGGAGTGCTTGCAAATCTCGTAAGAAACTCCATGGAAAATTCATCCGCCGGTTCAAGAATACGTCTTTCCCTTTCCGTTACCAAAAAGTTTGCCAAAATAACCGTTGGCGACAAGGGTTTTGGAATGGATGAAGAAACAGCCGAACATTGTTTCGAACCTTTCTTCGGAAAAACCGTCGGAAGAAAGAACAAAATGGGACTCGGGCTTACCCTTGCCCGTCATTTTGCCGAAGAAAGCGGCGGAAGAATGAATATCCGCACCGAAAAGGGAAAAGGCACCGCCGTTTCGCTGCTTTTGCCCCTGATGGAAGAAAGTACGAAGGTTGCCGTCGAAGCTTCCGTTTCCGAAATTTTCGGCGAAAGGAACCATCTTCTCGAAATTGCCTTTGCGGATATCGAAACCCAATAAAAAAAGGAGCGCTTCTGCGCTCCTTTTTTATATCAGTTTTTTAAGAAACTCCGAAAGTTCTTCGTCACTTCCAAAATCGCTTTTGGGTCTGTCAAAAACAATTTCAAGCGGCTCTTTTCTGCAAAGGACTATTCTGTCACAAAGAAGAAAAGCTTCTTCCGGGTTGTGAGTTATGATAAGAAGGGTCTTTCCGGCGGTTTCCTTTCGGATAAGTTCAAGAATCTCCGCCGAAGTTTTTATGTCCAGTCCCCGAAGCGGTTCGTCAAAATAAAAAACGTCGCCGCCAAAAGCCAGAGCCCTTGCAATGGCAAGGCGCCTTTGCATTCCTCCGGAAAGTTCATCCGGATATTTGTCAAGGGAATCGCCGAGGCCGACTTTTGCAAGATATTCCTTTGCTTTTTCTTTTTTTATGTTCACCGCCGTAAGATTTTCAAGGGCGGTGCACCAGGGCAGAAGTCTGTCCTCCTGAAAAACAAAAGAAGAAACCTTGCCGTCAAAGGGCGTTATAACGCCGCTCAAAGGCTTTTTGTGTCCGCAAGCAAGTTCCATGAAAGTCGTCTTTCCGCAGCCGGAAGAGCCCAGCAAAGCGGTGGAAACGCCTTCCTTTGCCGCAAAGGAAAAATCGTTCATGATGATGTTTTCACCGAAGGAAAAACAGACGTTTTTAAATTCAAGCATGACGACTGCCTCCTTTCGCGGCAAGGGTGAGTATCAGTTTTTCAAAAACCACGCTTAGCACGATGACCGCAGCGGTCCAGGCGAAAGTATCAACGGTTTCGAAATAAATTTTCGAATCGTGAAGGGCGGAACCCATGGAATCGCGGTAAGGACAGATGACTTCCGCGGCGATTCCGGCTTTCCAGGCCATTCCTACGGCGCTTGTCATTGCCGCCGAGAAAAAAGGCTTCACCGACGGAACGGTGATGCGGAAAAAGACCTCGCTTTTTGAAAGCCCGAAGGACTTTCCCATTTCCGTGAGCATTGGGTCGACGGAAAGGATTCCCTTTTCAACGTTTGCCCATATCGCCGGAAGAACGATGAGCATCGAGGTGAACGCCGGAACGTTTTCAACGCTGAGCCAAAGTATCGCAAGAATGATGAAAGATGCCACCGGGGTGGCTTTTATCACATGTAAAGCCGATGAAAAAAGAGCTCTGAGCACCGGAGATTTTGCGGTGAGCACCGCAGTAAAAGTTCCGAGCAGGGTGCCGAGAAAAAGTCCCGTCAAAACCCGAAAAAGCGACGTTCCCACCGCTACCCAGAACTTTGAAGTAAGGCAAAGTTCAAAAAGTCTTTCAAAAACCGAAAGGGGCGACGGAATAAGGATCTCTTTTCCGATAAGGACAAAAAGTCCCTGCCAAAGAAGAAGCCAGAATGCCGCAGAAAGCGCATAGATAAAGGCTTTTTTCAAATATCGTCACTCCTTTCGAAACATGGTTCAAACTTTAAAAATCAGCTGTAAAAATCCTCGCCGGGCATGTTTCCGCCAATGCTTGCGGGGTTTGCTTCAAAGAGCACGGAAAGGAAGTTGCCGAGCACGGTTTTGTAATCGTCGCCGGAAAGCCATACGATGTTGCAGCGTGGGATCGCGTTTTCGGCAACCGCTGCTGCGGCAATTCCGTATTTTTCAATAAGAACGCCGGCAGCTTTGGGGTCGCCGTTGATCATCTCGATGCTCATGCCGTAATCTTTTGCAAATTCGGCAACAGCCTCGGGGTTTTCTTCGGCAAAAGCTTTGCGAACCGCAATGCCGCCCATGGTAAGAACGCCGCCGGTAAGAGCTTCCCACTCGGCGGAAAGGTTAAGAGCTACGCGGAAGTTTTCGCTCTTGCTCATAACGTTGGTTACAAAAGGTTCCGGAAGCATAACAATGTCATATTCGCCGGTGATCGCAAGGGTTGCAGCTTCGGTATGTTCGCTTGCCCAATAGATATCAACGTTAAGTCCGTGCTCGTTGATAAGATGGTTGAGCACGGATTCGGCGGTACTGCCCTGTCCGGAAGCAAGGACAGTCTTTCCTTCAAGATCGGCAATGGTTTCAATGCTCTCACCGTTCTCAAGAATATAAAGAACGCCGAGGGTATTGACACCGAGACAGACTATTTCTCCGCCGGTTTTGTTATAAAGCGCGGAAATTGCGTTGGTGGGAAGTGCGGCAATATCAAGATCCCCCTGAATAAGGCGCCCGGTAAGTTCGTCCGCTGCGCCGGCAACGGTGAATTCATAGCGGTTGAGGGTGAGTCCCTGCTCGTTTTGGTCCATAAGCCATGCGGCACCCATTCCGGTGGGGCCTTTGAGCATGCCAACGCTTACGTCGGCACCCTCAAATTCGGGTTCGGCGGGTTCTTCGGGTTCGGAAGGCTCGACGTTTTCAGCGTTTTCTTCGCTGGCGGCGGGTTCTTCGGGTTTTGGTGCTTCGTTTGAGCACGCAGCCATGCTCATCACCATGATGAGCGCAAGGATAAGGGAAAGCAGTTTTTTCATAATGGTTTCCTCCGTATAAAACAGCCTTTTCAAGGCTTTAATATAACAATTTTTTTGCCGTCTTTTTTGATTTTGCCCTGTTTTTCAAGGCTTTCGAAAGAACGGTAAACCGAAGCTCTTCCGATTCCGAGCATGGAAGAAAGCTTTGTCAAAGAGCAGGGAAGAATAAATTCCTCTTTGCCTTCGGCGGTGCTCATTATCCAGCGAAGAAGCTTTTCATGGGCTTCGCTTTCGGAAAAAGCCGAAAGTTTTTTGTTAAGAAAATGGATCTTTTGGGAAAGAAGAGTTATATATGCCCTTGCAAAATCGGGATTATCAAAGATGACTTTTTCAACGGTTTCTTTTCCGAGCACGGCGATTTTAAGATTTGTTCCCGCGGTTATTTCCGAAGGAAATTCCGCCTCTTCATAAAAGAGCGTCGCCATTCCGAAAACGTCGCCTTTATGAAAGGTGTTCATAATAGTCGCTTTTCCGTCAAGGCCTTTTTTCAAAACCACCGCTTCGCCGCTGATTATAAGCGCAAGACAGCGGCGAAAGGAATCTTTTCCCATGACCCGTTCGCCTTTTTTCGCAGAAACGAATTCTATCTCGTCTTTATATTTATTTATGTCGAGCGATGAAAAAAGCTCGCTTTCGGCAAAAACCTCTTTGTCTTTCAAAGTCACAAAAAATCCCTCATTTCTGTATCAAATGATACAATATTGCTTGATAATTGTCAATATAAAACGAAAATTTATAAAACAAAAAAGCCTCCCTTTTGGGAGGCTTTTTTGCGTTTTTAATTATCTCATTTCGTGAAGTTTAAGAAATTCGTCGTCGCGGGGACGGGAATGGATCTGACTCCAGCAGGGGAAGAAACCTGCGGAGGAACCTACGCTGGGAGAAATGTTGCGGGAAAAAGCGCCGCCGTAATAAGGGATTTTTCCGCGTTCAAGAACTGCGTCTTTTGCAAGGGCAAGAATGTTTTCCGCAGTGCCGCAGAATCTTTCTTCCGGTGCAACGCCAATACAGATTCTCCAAAGTTCGTCGCTTTCTTTAAAAGCGGCAGCCATTGCAACGGTCTTTCCGTTTTTCTTTCCGCGGATGACGAAAGCAATGGGACCGTGCGCCTCAAGGTCAAAAACCTCTTTTGCAAGTTCCTCGCCTTTGAAACGGTCAAATCCGGATTCGATAAGTTCAACGTCAAATTTTGCCGCGGTCTTGGGAAGGGAAGGATCCGGGATATAATATTCATAAATGTTGTCAACGTTGTGGCCGTGAAGATAAAGAATTTCAGCAAGCATGATAAGGGAGTTGGTCTCAAAAACCCAGTCCGGTTCTTTTCCGGCAAAAATGCGCTTGAAGTCGGAAACCATGCTGGGCTTTACGGAAAAGACTGCGCCGCCGCCGAAGCATACCGCCCTCATTGCCGCACCGGAATCGTCGGGATGTTCGGTGACAATAAGTTTTCCGTAATCGAAATCCTTTTCGCTGCAAAAATAATTTTTTGCAAGCTGCTTTTTAACAGTGGCGATCATATCGAACTGGTTCATAATAACGCTCCTTTTTTGTTTACGGTTTGTATAAAAAATGTCGAATTTTACAAATTGTTGAAGAAATCTTTGATTTCTTCGGCTTTTGCGGCACATCCGCCCTGAATAAGTTCGGGTTTTCCGCCGCCGCGTCCGCAAAGTTTTGCGTTCATTTCCTTTGCAAGGGCGCTGCAGTTTTCGGTTTTCGAGGCAACAGCATATTTATAATTCCCTTCGGTGCCGCAAAAAACTCCGGCAATTCTGAAATTTTCGCAAAGGGTAAGACAATATCTGCGAAGTTCGTCCGGGGTAAGATCTTCCTCAAAAACGCATATCTTTTCACCGCTTCCAAGCTTTTCCGCCTTCAGCAAAAAGAGCTCTTTTTTAAGAGAAGATTCATAAATTTTGCGTTCGGTTATCTCGTTTTCAAGGCGCTTTACCGCAAAGCAGATTTCGGAAGGCGGAACGGAAAGTCCGTTAGTGACCCTCACAACGTTGAGATTCTTCGCCTGATAATCCTCAAAGGCTCGCTTTCCGCAAAGCATGAAAAGACGGGTGCCGCCCTTGTAATTCTGAAAAGAGGTTATCTTGATAAGACCGATCTCGCCGGTTCGCTTAACGTGAGTTCCGCAGCAGGCGCAGATGTCGTATCCCGGAAAAGTTACGATGCGGATCTTTCCCTCAAGCTTCTTTTTGCTTCGGTAGGGAAGGACCTCAAGCTCTTCCGCCGTGGGATAGCTTATCTCAATAGGAAAGTTTTTATAAACCGCCTCGTTGGCAAGAAGTTCGAGTTCGAGGACCTGTTCTTCGTTCAGCTGAAAATCAAGGTCGATGGTGGTTTCCGCAAATCCAAGGTGGAAGCCAACGTTGTTTGCGCCGAATTTGGAATGGGCAAGTCCGGAAAAAATATGTTCACCGCTGTGCTGCTGCATAAAATCAAAGCGCTGGGTCCAGTTTATCTTTCCGAAAACCTTTTCGCCGACGGAAAAAGCCTTCGGCAAAAGGTGGCGTATTACGCCGCCTTTGTCCTCCTGAACGTCAAGCACTTCGGTGTCACCAATAGTTCCGGAATCCGGAAACTGACCGCCGCCTTCAGGGAAAAACGCGGTGGAATCAAGGATGACCCAAAAGCCTTTTTCGCTTTCTTCGCACGAAAGCACCGTCGCTTCAAAATCGGTAAGATATGCGTCTTCGTCAAAAAGCCTTTTTGTGGCGTCCAAAAAACTCACCTTCTTTTTCGGTATCTGAAATGAGTATACCACCATTTTATAAAAATGACAATTGATAAAAATAATCGCTTGTGTTATTATATAAATGTATTATCGGGAGGAGGCGGTTTTTTGGCAAAAGTCGTTCTTGTAACCGGCGGAAGCCGCGGAATCGGAAAAGCCGTATGCGAAAAATTCGCCGCCGAAGGATATACCGTTGCGGTAAACTATGAAAAAAGCAGGGAAAAAGCCGAGTCCCTTGCGGAAAAAATCGGCGGAAAAGCCTATTGCGCCGACGTTTCGGATTATTCTGCCGTCTGCTCCATGTTCGATAAAATCGAAGCGGAGCTGGGCGAGGTTTCCGTACTCGTCAACAATGCGGCAATTTCCACCTTCGGACTTTTCCAGGATTGCACCGACGAAGAATGGGAACGCATTTTCGGCGTCAACGTAAAAGGCGTTTTCAATTGCTCAAAACGCGCCGTCGGAAATATGCTCAAAAACCAAAGCGGCTCCATCGTCAACATCTCTTCTATATGGGGAGTTACCGGCGGAAGCTGCGAATGTCACTATTCCGCAACAAAAGCCGCCGTCATCGGCTATACAAAAGCCATGGCGAAAGAACTCGGCCCTTCCGGAATAAGAATCAACTGCATTGCACCCGGTGCGGTGGATACCGAAATGAACGCAAGGTTCACAAAAGAGGATCTTGAAGCGGTGGCGGAAGAATCTGCCCTCGGCTATATCGGAAAACCGGAAGAAATTGCCGAAGCGGTATTTTTTGCCGCATCCGAAAAAGCAAGCTACATGACCGGTGCCGTCATCAATGTGAACGGCGGTTCCGTCATTTGAAAAAACAATTCATTTTACGGAGGAATAATAAATGTTAAAACTTACCGGAACTCAGCGTGAGCTGATGGAAATTCTTTGGGAAAACGGTCAGATGACCCTTCATGCACTGACCAAAGCCGCTCTCGGCAACGCTGTTACCCCTAACAGAACCGACGCCATCCGCGTCGTTCTTCTCCAGATGGTCACCAAAGGTGCCGTAAGCGAGGACGCAACCGTTTCTCCCCACATCTATACCCCTATCGTCGAGCGTGACGAAGTAGGTTTTGAATCCGGCTTTGTCGATGCAGCAAGAGCCGAAGGCAACGCCCTTCTCACCGCACTTTCCTGCGGAATGGGACTTCCGGGCGAAGTTTTCAGCGAAAGGCGCGGTCGCGAAATAGATGAAGCGAGCGGAAAATTCCAGCGCACCGTTACCGACGAGGCAAGAAAAGAGGCTATCAAGGAAGTTATGGCCCAGATTTGCCGCGAACGCGATGAATATGAAGCTCAGAAAGCCGCAGAGAAAGCCGCGGCAGAAGCAGAAAACAAGGAGGAATAATTCCATGGAAGAAACCGAGTACAGATACGATACACAGCTCCTTATCGAAGGTACCGACCTTGATGAAGATGAGATCCACGATTATCTCATGACTGAGATCCCCGGCGACTGCCTTATCGTAGTGGGCGACGAAGAACTCATCAAACTTCATTACCACACCAACACCCCCTGGAAAGTGCTTGAATACTGCGCAACCAAGGGCGAAATCTTCGACATCGTCGTCGAAGATATGGACCGCCAGTCCAGAGGCCTTCAGGGCTGATAAAAACGCTTGTTAAAAAAACCCGCTCGCAAGAGCGGGATTTTTTATTTCGATTAAAATCAGTCTTCGTCCTCTTCGGAGGGCTCTTCCCAGGAATGCCAAACTTTGTTTGCAAAAGTGTACTTTTGCGAACACAAAAAAAGAGCGGGAACACGTCCCGCTCTTTACTATTACCAAACTATGTCGTCATAAGGGGTATTTTCAACGCCTTTTTCATTCAAACGAGCAACCATTTTGTCAAGGGTCGGTTTCCAAAGGTTTTTAAACCATTTGGTTTCACCAAACCATTTTACAAGGGTAGGGCTGATTGCATAATAGGTACGAATGAAAAGACGTCCGAAGAAAGATTTTGCAAGAGTGAAATCTCTGAATCTGCGCAAAGTCCAAACCTCGGGGCAATCATAGGAACCGTAAACTGCGGTTGCAACATAACAGCCACCGGTTCTTTCGTCTGGCGGAACAAGATTCAGTTTATCCATAAAAGAAGGGTCTTTCTCTATCAATATTTTTTTGAATTTTCCGGCTTCGTAATCATTTACAATTATTGTTGCTGTCGAGTCATCTGGTTTTACTCCGGCATCAAGCAACATATTAAACATTTCAATATTCTTTACAGATATAGCTGTATTTAAAGTTAAAACATCTGGTTTTGCTCCGACATCAAGCAACAATTTAAATATTCCCATATTGTTTATAAATGCAGCTGTATTTAGTACCGATTCTCCATCTTCGTTATAAAGACTTGCGCCCATTCTTAAAAGCATTTTTACCGCCTTGACATCTTCTATCATTATTGCAGTATCCAAAAGATTTTCAGTAAGCTTTTTTTGTTCGGTATAACTCAAAGTAATTTGTGAAAATACTTCCGTTGCTTCATCAAACATATTATATTTACAATACTGTTTAAATCTGGTGTTAATGTCCGCACAATCAATAATTTCTTTTCTGTATTTCCATAAGAAATCATCAATCGAAGAAAAACGGTCATTTACATAATTGATTTTCCTGTTTATTCCTTCGTTATGCTTCCTTATCTTATTGTCGTCAACACGTTTCATTTCATCAATAAGATAAGGAGTTGCGATAAAATCGATAACAGCTTCTGCGGCAGACCTTGTTTCTCTTTTTTCAAGATTAAGGTCTTTGATTTCAGCATATTTTTGTTTATCCACAAATTTAACTGCTGAATTCATATCATCTATTGCAGAAAGTACCGCGTTGTTTCTTTCTTCACCTTCCGGCATTTCTTTCAATATTTCAATTGCCTTTATTGTACGATTTACAGTAAACTCTGGTACTTCTAAACCAAAATTATCTTTTGCAAGATACGACAATCCTAAACGCAGTACGTTTTCCGCAACACTTGGTTTCATTTCTACCGCTTGATTATAGTAATTATATGCTAGATCAAAACGCTTTTCGTTAAACGATGTTTTTGCGCGTTCAATGATATCTTCATAAGAAACTTCATTTACAGAATAAATATTATCCGTTCCTTGAATCATCATTTTTCGTGCTTCTTCAACAGAATATTTTGTACCACAATTCTGGCATACATACATTCCGTCTTGTTTAACCATATCTTGGCTTCCGCACATTTCACATTGCAAGGCTTTCATCTTTTCACCTTCTTTTACTCTTTTATCAAATTCTCAACCGCAATTTTGATTGACCGCGGGACGTTTTCCATTTTTATAAACTTCGTAACAGCTGCCCCGCTTCGTCTCATTGCATGTCTAACAGAGGCATAAGTGCCATGTTATATTCATAATATATCAAAAAAAGTCAAAATACGATTAGCTGGCTGCATAGTATTTGAAATAAAATTTTTCAAAATAAGTATCTGATTTTTTATATATTTACTGTAATTCGTACACTTAACTGCAAACAAAAAGCACCCGCTCAAATGAGCGGGTGCTTTTATATCTTCCGATATTAAAATTAATCTTCTTCGTCTTCTTCGGGCATTTCCCAGGAATGCCAGACGTTGTTGACGTCGTCGTTGTCTTCAAGTGCAGCAAGAAGCTTCTGCATTTTAACGATGGTGTCGGGATCGGTGATGGCAGTGGTGGTCTGGGGAATGTAAGCAACGTCGGCGCTTTCAAAACGGTAACCCATTTCATAAAGTGCGTCGCGAACGCCGGGGAAATCGTTGGGAGCGGTGTAAATTTCAGCGATGCCGTCTTCATATTTGAAGTCTTCGCCGCCTGCTTCCATAACGTCTTCCATAAGTTTGTCCTCGTCAAGGTCTTCGTCAGCAATTACGATAAGGCCTTTGCGGTCGAACATAAAAGAAACGGAACCGGTCTGGCCAAGGTTGCCGCCGTATTTGGAAAAATAGCTGCGAACGTCGCCGGCAGTTCTGTTGCGGTTGTCGGTAAGAGTTTCTACAATAACCGCTATGCCGCAGGGGCCGTAACCTTCGTAAGTGATTTCTTCGAAAGTGGTTTTGTCGCCAAGGCCGGCAGCTTTTTTGATGGATCTTTCGATGTTGTCGTTAGGAACGTTGTTGGCTTTTGCTTTAAGGATAAGAGCCTGAAGTTTGCTGTTGTTGGAAGGATCGGGACCGCCTTCACGAACAGCAACGGTGATTTCTTTGCCAATTTTGGTAAAGACTTTGCCGCGGGCTGCGTCGATTCCCTCTTTTTTACGTTTGATGGTACTCCATTTGGAATGTCCGGACATTATATATCTCTCCTTAACGGGAAAATTAGTTTACAGATTATTCTAACATATATAAATGGCTTTTGCAAGCCTGTTTATCAAAGAATGAACTGAAGAACGGTGCCCACCGCAACGGAAACGATAAAAAGAAATCCGGTAAGGCGAAGGCATTCGATCTTGTCAACGTCGTTGCGGAAAAGAACCAAAAGACCGGTTCCTGCACCGACAGAAAGTCCCGCAAAAGCGGCGCCGAAAGTGATGGCACCCTCGGCATAAAGCTGCGCAATGATGATGGAGGAAGCGCAGTTGGGAATAAGGCCCACAATTCCTGCAACAAAAGGCTGGAAAAAGCTTTCGCTTGCGATGAACGAAGCAAAGGCATCTTCACCGATGGTGTGGATGCAAAGCTCCATGACGAACATCACCACAAAGATGAACGCAAAAGTGGAAAGGGTGTGAAGAACGGTACTTTTTAGAAGTCCGTTGTGACCCTCGGTGTGGCAGTGGGAATGTTCTTCCTCAACGGCTTCGATTTCCTCTTTGGTAATGTTGAAAAGACCGAAGCGGTCAACCATGAATCCGGCAACTATCGCAAGAACAAGCTTTGCGCCTATGAGCGGAAGGATCTTTCCGGCGTTTCCGGGGTTCGAAAGAAGAACAGGAATGGCTTCGTCGCTGGTGGAAATGAAAACCGCAAGCATGGTGCCGGCGGTGATTATTCTGTTGGAATAAAGGTTTGCAGCAACAACGGAAAAACCGCACTGGGGAACGATTCCCAAAAGTGCTCCCACTGCGGCACCGGCTTTTCCGAATTTTGAAAGCCATGCGGCAAATTTTTCCGCGTGGCGGTGTTCAATGAACTCTATAAGAAGATACGCGCCAAAAAGAAAGGGAAGGGAAGAGGCGGTATGTTCGAGGGTGTGAAAGAAAATATGAAAAAATTCGTGCATTGTTTTACCTCTTTGATATAAGGATTTTCAGGATATCTATTATATTTTATATCCGCCGCCGCAGTCAAGAATTTTTTTGCCAAAAAAGCAATAAATTTTAAGAAAACGACTTCGGAGGTTTTAAAAATGACATTCGATATAAAAGATTATGAACTGGGAAAAAGACCCCTTTGGGCAATTTTTGCTTCGCTGCTGATTTTTGCCGCCCTTGCGCTTTTTGTGATAAACTGCGTTGCCTTCGGCGAAGGAAGCCGCCTTTTGCCTATCTATTCGGTTGAAACCGCCGAGAAAAAAGTTGCGGTGACATTCAACTGCGCCTGGTCCGCAGAAGATATCCCGCAAATTCTCGAAATCCTCGAAGAATACGAAGCAAAGGCAACTTTTTTTGTCCTCGGCCAATGGGCAAAAGATAATCCTGCCGCGGTAAAAATGATTGCAGAAGCCGGTCACGAAATCGGTACCCACAGCAACACCCACCCGGATATGGCAAAGCTTTCCGAAAGCGAGATCCTTGCGGAACTTTATCGCTCCTGTGAGCATATCGAAAAAGCCGGCGCCGAAAAGCCGAAGCTTTTCCGCGCGCCTTCCGGCTCCTATTCCGAAACCCTTATAAAAACCGCGGGAAATGCCGGCTTTATGACTATCCAATGGGACGTTGACAGCCGCGACTGGAAAGATAAGACCGCGGCAGAAATGGTCGAAAGCGTCACAAAAAATGTCCGAAGCGGAAGCATAATCCTTTTCCATTCCGGAAAAGAAAACACTCTCGAAGCCCTTCCGCAGATTTTCGAGATACTGAAAAACGGCGGATACGAATCCGTCGAAGTTTCAAAGCTTATTTATCACGAAAATTATACTGTTGACCATACCGGAAGACAGCATGGACTTGAAAACGGATAGGTTTTTTAAAATTGCAAGTTTGCATAAAAACGTTCAGTTTCGGCATAAAACTTGCAAAAACAACTTGTTTTAATATAAATTATATTGATTTTTGCAGGAAGCGCTGATAAAATGAATTATATGATTTGAATTTATTTTAGGAGATGTTCAAATGAACAAAGACTTTTTGCATAAAATATCCGAAAGCATGCACGGCTTTTCAAAAGGTCAGAAAAAGATAGGAAACTTCATACTTTCCCACTATGACAAAGCCGCGTTCATGACTGCCGCAAAACTCGGTGAAGCGGTGGGAGTTTCCGAATCCACCGTCGTCCGTTTCGCTTCCGAACTCGGTTACGACGGATATCCCGAACTCCAGCATGCCCTTCAGGAAATGATCCGCAACCGCCTTACCACCGTTCAGCGAATCGAAATAACCAGCGACCGCATGAGCAACGCCGACGTTCTTACCAAAATTCTCAATATGGATATCGAAAAGATCCGCCGCACCCTCGAAGATACTTCCAGCGAGGAATTCAACAAGGTTGCCGATACTATCGTTTCCGCAAAACATATCTATATCCTCGGCGTAAGAAGCTCCGCTTCTCTCGCAAGCTTCCTCAGCTTCTATTTTTACAAGATTTTTGACAGCGTACGCAACGTTGCAACTTCCAGTACAAGCGAGGTCTTTGAACAGATAATGAACATAGGAGAAGGGGACGTTTTCATCGCCATAACCTTCCCCCGTTACAGCAAGCGTACCATAAAAGCCGCAAAATATGCCCACGATAAAGGTGCCACCGTAATTGCCCTCACCGACAGCCACAGCGCTCCGATAATCGAATACAGCGACCGCGTTCTTCTTGCACGAAGCGACATGGCTTCCTTTGCGGATTCCCTTGTTGCGCCCCTTTCTCTTATCAACGCGCTCATCGTTGCCATCGGCATCAGAAGAAGAAACGAAATTTCCGCAACTTTCAACCAGCTCGAAAGAATCTGGGCAGAATACGAAGTTTATGAGAAGGGCGACGGACATGAAAATTTATGATGCAATAATCGTCGGCGGAGGCGCCGCAGGCTGCGTTGCCGCAGGATATGCCGCCCAGAACGGAAAAAAGGTGCTTATCCTTGAAAGAAACCGCCGGCCCGCAAGAAAAATACTCGTCACCGGAAAAGGCCGCTGCAACGTCACCAACAACTGCGAGCCGGAAGAATTCTTCCGCCACGTGCGAAGCAATCCGCGCTTTCTTTACAGCGCCCTCAGCCGCTTTTCCCCGAAACATACCATGGAGCTTTTTGAAAGCCTCGGCGTTCCGCTCAAAACCGAAAGGGGAAGAAGGGTTTTTCCCGTTTCGGACAGAGCGCTCGATATTGCCGATGCTCTTCAGCTTTTTATAAAAAACAAAAACGTCGAAATCGTTAACGGAAGAGCCAAAAACCTTGTTTTTGAAGACGGCGTGCTCAAAGGCGTGCTCACAGAAAATGAAGAATTTTTCCGTGCTCAAAAAGTGATAATCTCCACCGGCGGGCTCAGTTATTCCGCAACCGGTTCCAGCGGTGACGGTTATAAACTCGCCAAACAGGCGGGACATACCATAATCCCCACAAGGGCTTCTCTCGTAGGAATTTCCACCGCCGAAGACCTTTCCGAAGCCTCGGGACTTTCGCTCAAAAACGTCACTTTGCGGCTTTATGATGCCAAAAAGAAGAAACCCATATATGAAGAATTGGGCGAGATGCTTATCACCCATGAAGGCGTTTCCGGACCGCTGGTGCTCAGCGCAAGTTCCTTCATGAGCACGGATTTGGAAAACTACCGCCTTGAGCTCGACCTCAAGCCCGGTCTTACCGCCGAAGAACTTGATGCGCGAATTCTCCGTGACTTTTCCGAAAAGAAAAACCGCGATTTTGCCAATGCCCTCGATGAACTCCTTCCCAGAAGCTTCATTCCCTATGTGGTTAAAAAAAGCGGCATCGACCCCGAAACCAAGGTCCACCAGATAACCAAACAGCAGCGCCTTGACCTTGTGGCTTCCATAAAATCCTTCGGAATAAAGCCCGTCGCTCTCGGCGACATCGAAGGCGCGGTAATAACCGCCGGCGGCGTTTCCGTAAAGGAAATCGACCCCAAAACCATGGAATCAAAACTCATCCCCGGACTTTATTTTGCGGGCGAAGTCATCGACCTCGATGCGGAAACCGGCGGATATAATCTTCAAATAGCATTTGCCACCGGCTACGCTGCCGGAACGGCGATCTGAGGAGGAAAAACAATGAAAATTGCAATAGACGGTCCTGCCGGAGCAGGAAAAAGCGCCACCGCAAAAGCCCTTGCAAAAGCGCTCGATTTTATTTATGTTGATACCGGCGCACTTTACAGAGGAATAGGACTTTACGTCCTCAGAAAAGGCGCAAAACCCAGCGCTATCGAAGAAGTCGTTCCCCTTCTTGCCGAAATAAATATCGAAATGCGCCATATCGACGGCGAACAGCATATCTTCCTCAACGGCGAGGACGTCAGCGGATTCATCCGCACCGAAGCCGTATCTTCCGCCGCTTCCGACGTTTCCGCAATTCCCGCGGTACGTGATTTTCTCTTTGATATGCAGCGCGACATCGCCGAAAAAAACGATGTCGTAATGGACGGAAGAGATATCGGAACCGTCGTTCTTCCGGATGCGGAACTCAAAATCTTCCTTACCGCAAAACCGGAAACAAGAGCAGAAAGAAGAGTTAAACAGCTTGCCGAAAAAGGCGTTGTCGAATCCTTCGACGACGTTCTTGCGGACGTTATCCAAAGGGACTATAACGATTCCCACAGGGAATTCCGTCCCCTCAAACTTGCCGAAGACGGAATCCTTATGGATAACACCGAGCTTCCGCTTGAAGAGACCGTAAACAAAATAATCACACTTGCCAAGGAGCGCAGAGCGTGAAAAGAGAAGTTATAGTAGCAGATTCCGCAGGCTTTTGCTTCGGAGTAAAACGTGCCGTGGGCATCGCGGAGGATTTTGCCGAAAAAGGCATCTCCGCAGTAACTCTTGGTGAAATCATACATAATCCGGCGGTGGTCGATGACCTGAAAGCAAGGGGAATATACCCTATCGAGGACATTTCACAGTGCCCGAAGGGTGCCACCCTTATACTCCGCTCCCACGGAGTGCCTCTTTCGGTAATCCGCGAGCTTGAAGAAAAGTGTATTCCCTACGCGGACGCCACCTGTCCCTTTGTGGCAAGGATACACCGCATAGTAAAGGAGCGCACAGAGGCCGGAGATACTGTAATTATCACGGGAAATCCCGACCACGCCGAGGTAAAAGGCATAGTCGGACACGCTGTTGGAGATGTCCGCGTGGTGCGTAATTTGGGCGAATTGGAAGAACTTGTAAATTCCGAAAAAAATCTTTGTGCAAAATGCCATACAATTGTGTCCCAAACGACTTTTTTGCGAACGGAATGGGAAAAATGCGAAAAATTTGCAAAAAAGGTATATACAAATTTATTAATTTTTGATACAATATGTAATGATGCCTGTACTAAACAAAGCGAGGCGGACGCTCTTTCGCGCCGATGCAATGGGATGATTGTTGTCGGTGGGCGGAATAGTTCCAACACCGCAAGGTTATGGGAGACCTGTGCGGCCAACTGTCCGACTGTTTTGATTGAGTATCCATCAGAACTAAAGCCGAATGATTGGAAAAATTGCGAAGTAATAGGCGTCACTGCCGGTGCATCAACCCCATACGGCATAATTAAGGAGGTACTACAAACCATGAGTGAAAACAAAGAATTCAGCTTTGAGGAAATGCTGGAACAGTCTTTCAGAGACGAAGAATCCAAATATGTAAGAAACGGTGAAAAAGTCCAGGCAACCGTTATGGTAGTCAAAGACACCGAAATCGTTGTCAGCGTTGGCAGCAAACACACCGGATTCGTTTCTTCTGAAGAACTTTCCGAAGATCCCAGCGTAAAACCTGCCGATATCGTTAAAGTAGGCGACGAAATCACCCTCAAAGTTCTGCACGTAAATGATGCCGACGGCACCATGACCCTTTCCAAAAAGAAAGTCGATGCAGAGAAAAACTTCCAGGTTGTTGAAGAAGCAGCCGGAACTGACGAAATTTTGGAAGGAACTGTTGTCGAAGT
>JAFUIS010000016.1 GCA_017468365.1 Oscillospiraceae bacterium
AAAATAAATCATTTTTTCCTCCGGAATTTAAAGAATAAAGCCGGTCAAAAATTAAGAAAAGATTAATTTTAGGTCAAACCGGCATAAAATTAAAAAATATCCTATTCCATTATACACCATTTTTTGCTATAATATCAATATAATACATGAAAATTCAAATTTCGTCATATTTTGATTTTTATATTTGGTTTCGGAGGAAATTATGAAAAAAGCATTATCTCTTGTTCTTGCATTTATTATGGCACTCTCCTGCTGCATCACCGCTTTTGCCGCAACAAAATATCAGCCCTCTTTTGAAGTGGACTGCGAATCCGTTTATCTCGCTGATGAAAGCGGAAATGTTCTTTTTGAACAGAATCCTCACCAGCGTATGTATCCTGCCGAACTTACTCAGATCATGACCGCTATTATCGTTATTGAAAACATAGACGCTGTCGGCGGCTGGACCGCAGAAGCGGCTTATGAAATGAGCACCCAGAACTTCCTTTATGAAAACCGCCACGGAATCGTATCCACCGGTATGCTCGCAGGCAACGTTTTTACCGCAGATGAACTTTTCCACGCAATGGTCATCGCTTCCGGTTATGATGCAGCCATGACTCTTGCAAAACTCATCGCCGGCGGTCAGGACGCTTTCGTTGAGCTCATGAACCAAAAAGCTATCGAGATCGGCGCAAGAGAAACCAATTTCACCAACTGCCACGGTCTTCACGACACCGCAAACTATACCACCGCCTATGATATGTATCTTATCTCCAGATACGCCATGAGCCTTGATAAATTCAAAGAGACTGTTTCTAAAACCGCATATACCTGCGAAGCCACCGATACCCACAAAAAACTCACCTGGAATACCGACAACGGACTTCTTGCCAGCGGCAATGCTCATTATTACTCTCCTGTAACCGGCATCAAATCCGGTTACAGCGCCGAAATCGGCAGAAACGTTTCTTCCTATGCTGAATACGAAGGCTTCTCTTATTATCAGGTAAACATGGGCGCACCGTTCGAGCTTGACGAAGGCTATAACCTCGCTCTCAAAAACGCAAAGGATCTTTACGTCTGGGCATTCACCGAATTTGAGGTAAAAACCATTGTCGAAGCCGGTTCCCAGATCGGCGAAGTTCCGCTTGAACTTGCATGGCAGAAAGATCACCTTCAGCTCATGATTTCCGAAACCTACCGCGTTCTTCTCCCTATCGATATCGACGTTGCTTCCATCACCTATGAATACGATGTTCCGGAAGTTGTTGAAGCACCTATCGAAAAAGGCGAAACCATCGGTAAACTCAACTTCTACCATTCCGGTGAAGTCATCGGCAGCGTTCCGCTTGTTTCCGCAGAGGACGTTGAACAGAGCGAACTTCTCAGCGGTCTCAAAAACTTCTCCGATATGACCCGTTCTTTCTGGTTCAAGTTCATCGTCATCACCTTCTTCATCCTCGTTGCACTTTATGTAGCACTGATGATCATCAGAAACTATAACCACAGAAAATACGGAAACTTCAAACGCAAAAAACGTCTTTAATATCAAAAAATATTAAAAAAGCTATTGACATTATAAATCATATTGTATATAATATTAACGCTGTCCAAAGACAGCAGGTGCGTTTCTGCGCTTAAACGGCTTAAAAAAGCCGGCCTGCCGAGGATGAGTGTTTTAATGTGATTTATTACGCTCCTTCCACGGCTCGCGGAGGGAGCTTTTGTTTTATACAAAATTCGCTCCCATCACAAAGCAGGAGGTGAATTTTTAAAATGGCCAGTGAAAAAATCTTGCAAGCGAAAAAAGAAGCTGTTGCAGAGCTCGTTGAAAAGCTTAAAGCTGCAAAATCCGGTGTTCTCGTAGACTACGTCGGTATCAACGTTGCAGACGATACCAAACTTCGTCGCGAACTCCGTGAAGCAGGTGTTGAATACACCGTAATCAAAAACTCCATTCTTCGTTTCGCTGCTGAGGAAGCAGGTTACGGCGAACTCGATGCTTACCTTTCCGGAAGCACCGCACTCGCAATCTCTAATGAAGACCCCGTAGCACCCGCAAAAATCCTTGGCAAATTTGCAGAAGGTTCCAACGGTAAATTCTCTCTCAAAGCTGGTTTCATCGACGGCGAAGTTCTTGATGAAGCAAAAGTTATCGAACTTTCCAAAACTCCCAGCAAAGAAGAGATCCTTACCATGCTCGTTATCGCTCTTTCCAGCCCCATCAAAGGTATTGCTGTTGCGCTTGACAAATATGTCGAGAAAGAAAACGGCGGAAATGACGGCGAGCCCGAAGGCGACGGCGAAGCAGCATAATTGCGCAGCCTGATCGCAAAACTATTTTATTAAGAATTACATCAAATTATCTACAGGAGGTAAACTACAATGGCTTCTGAAAAAATCCAGAACATTCTCGAAGAGATCAAAGCTCTTACTCTTCTCGAAGCAAACGAACTTAAAAACGCAATCTGCGAGGAATTCGGCGTTTCCGCTGATGCTCCCGTAATGGTAGCTGGCGCTGCAGCTGGTGCTGCTCCTGCTGCTGCAACCAAAGACAGCTGGGACGTTGTTCTCACCGGCGCTGGCGAAACCAAAATGGCTGTTATCAAAGCAGTTAAAGAAATCACCGGTCTTGGCCTCAAAGAGTCCAAAGAGATCGTTGACGGCTGCCCCAAAGCAGTTAAAGAAGGCGTTTCCGAATCCGAAGCTGAAGAAATCAAAAAGAAACTCGAAGAAGCAGGCGCTTCTGTTGAAGTTAAATAATTTCTGCTTAAACGGAAATAAAAAAGCTCTTCCCTTTTGGGAAGAGCTTTTCTTTTTTTATTTATGCCTTATTGCGCCGTAATATATCGGAGTAAATATCCCCATGATCGCGCTTATTGAAAACACCGTAACGAGTGCGTATGAAAGGCTTCCTTTAAAAAAAGTTCTTACAAGAATTGCCGCTATCGGCAAAGCGACCATTATGACCATAAGACTGATTCTTGTATTTTTTATTACATATGACCAGTTTCGGTTGTTGTAATAAACTCCCGGAGTGTGAAGTCGAAAAAATCCATCCGTATAATAATCCACTTTATTATCATCAAAATAAGCCGGAAGCCGTTCTTTTACAAAAAACATAAAATATGCACCGAAAATCGCCGCAAGAAGTTCTATTACAATAAGACTTTGGTAATACTGCGCTCCGTTGTTAAGATAAAAATAATAAGTTGCCGCGGCGCCGATTATAAAACAGGCAAGATAAACAAAAAATCTTTTTCTTTTTGCTTTTCCCGCCGCTTCTTTTTCTTCATCGGAAAGACTTATGGCTTTTTCTACCAGTTCTCCTACCTGCGAAACGTCTATGTTTTTGTTTTCTTCAAGTTTTCCGCAGTTCAAAAGTTCTGCCGCCGTAACGTCAAGAACCTTCGCAAGAGGATTGAGCATCGTGATATCCGGAAGGCTCTGTCCCCTTTCCCATTTGCTCACGGCTTTATCCGAAACAAAAAGGCGTTCCGCAAGTTCGCGCTGGGTCATTCCTTTTTCCTTGCGAAGCTCCGCTATGAATTCTCCAAATTTTTCTTTATTCAATTCAAAATCCAAAAAAATCACCTCCCGAGGAAAATTATACCCCGGGAGGTTTTTTGTTTCAATATTTTACCGGTGGAATCGGTGTAAACCGTTGGTAGAATGTCATTTCAGCATTGAATCAAACGGGCGGTAAAAGCTCTTTTTGCCGTAAGTTTCAATGGTCTGGCGAATTTGTTTGTTTATCCATTCCACTTCTTCTTTAAGCTCGTTTGCACTCATTCGAAGAACGCCGTTTCTCACCGCCGCCACCTGGATAAGGTTATCGGAAGTGGCAACTTTTACGTTGTAGTTTTTTCCGATATCCTGGATAAGCTTTTCGATATACATATCTCCGGTCTCGTTTTCCTTGGTATAGGCAACGTGGATTCCATGATAGTCGGATTTTTCACCGTAGTTTCCTTTTACCTTGTAACCGTCGAAAACGAGCACCAGTTCACATTTCGTATATCCGCGGTAGTTGCTTAAAACGTCCATAAGGATATGGCGGGCAGCATCAAGGTTGTCCTCTGCAATTTTGTTGAGCTCTTCCCAGCCGAAGATGATATTGTATCCGTCAACGATAAGGTAATCCTTTTTCTTTTGCGGAACGGATTTATATTCCTTCGGGCGGTCCATCACCGCTTCGGAATACTGTTTTCTTCGAATGGGGCCGAATTCGCGCTCCATTATCGCTTCAAGTTCTTTTTCATCTATGCTGAAATTGCGGCGGAACACCCTTACGTTCGGAATAAGAAGAACGCCGTTTCCCGCTTCAAAATCCAATCCGCTGGAAACGTGCATATGCTTTTCAACTTCGTTCCATTTGACGGTAACCCCCGCACCGTGAGAACAGAAGACCGAATCCGGCGTGTTTTCTATATCTGCACAAGGGTCGTATGCGGTTTCGGCTATCACGCTTTCCGCATTGTGACAAGGTGAATATCCGTCGGAAAAACAAACCAGTTTTCCCCTTCCGTGTGTATAGGAAAGAACGTCTTTAAGATAAGAACGCATCGTCGAAACCGGCGCGCGTCCGGTTATTTCTACCATATCCCCTTTTGTTTCGGGCGAAGAAAAGGTCCCTTCCATTTCGCGGATATCGTTTATCGCCCTTCCTATCTGTTCCGAAGGCACTTCAAGCCGGAAGGCATAATACGGCTCAAGAAGAACGCTTTTCGCCTTCATAAGTCCCTGGCGAAGTGCTCTGTAAGTTGCCTGGCGGAAGTCGCCGCCTTCGGTGTGTTTGACGTGGGCACGACCTGCAACAAGGGTAACTTTCATATCCGTCACAGGAGAACCGGTGAGCACTCCCAGATGAGTTTTTTCTTCAAGGTGAGTAAGAATAAGCCTTTGCCAGTTGCGGTCAAGAACGTCCTCACTGCATCTTGTTTCAAAGTGAAGTCCGCTTCCGGGTTCACCCGGTTCAAGAATAAGGTGGACTTCCGCATAGTGGCGAAGCGGTTCAAAATGTCCCACACCTTCGACCGGTTCCGAAATCGTTTCGCGATAGATTATCTTTCCGCTGTCAAGCCCAATTTCAACGCCGAAACGGTCAAGTACCATGCTTTTGAGGATCTCTTCCTGAATTTCACCCATAAGGCAGGCGTAAATTCCTTTAAGCTGCTCGTTCCAGATTATATTTAGCTGAGGGTCTTCATCCTCAAGCTGTTTTAGCTTCGGCATAAACTGTGCCGGGCTCAATCCTTCCGGAAGAATTATTCTATAGGTCAGGACAGGTTCCAGAATCGGCTCAAATCCGCCCTCTTCAAAACCAAGTCCCTGGCCGGGATAGGTTTTTGAAAATCCCAAAACCGCGACAACGCTTCCCTGAGGTGCTTCGTCAATTGGTTCAAACTTCGCACCGGAGTATATTCTCAAAATGTTTGCTTTTTCTTCAATTTTTTCCAAACCGTCTTTTTAAAGATAAGAAACGACCGAGCGAACTTTAAGGCTTCCGCCGGTTATTTTCATAAAAGTCATGCGGTTTCCCTGATTATCGCGGGAAATTTTAAAGACTTTTGCACCGAATTCATCTTTTGCCTTCGGCTCTTCGGTATATTTTTCTATTCCGCCGATAAATTCTTCGACGCCGAAAAGCCTGAGCGCAGAACCGAAAAAGCAAGGGAAAATCTTTCGCTCTTTTATGAGCACGGAAATTTCTTCGGTGCTTAAAGTTCCCTCTTCCATATATTTTTCCATGCTCATTTCATCGCAAAGGGCAATATTCTCATAAAACTCATCGTCTTCCAAAGAAAAATCAACAAACCCTTCGCCAAGGTCTTTGCGGATATTTTTCATAATCACGGCCTTGTCGGTATCCTCAAGATCCATTTTGTTTATGAAAACAAAAGTCGGCACGTTATAGCGCGAAAGAAGTTTCCAAAGGGTCTCGGTATGCACCTGCACCCCGTCCCTTGCGCTGATAACAAGAACCGCATAGTCCAGCACCTGAAGGGTGCGTTCCGTTTCGGAGGAAAAATCAACGTGACCGGGGGTATCAAGAAGCGTAAACTCGGTTTTATCGGTCTTCATGACCGCCTGCTTTGAAAAAATGGTGATTCCGCGTTCGCGTTCAAGTTCATAGTTATCAAGATAAGCGTTTCTGTCGTCTACCCTTCCGAGCTTTTTTATCTTTCCGGTGGTATATAAAAGCGCTTCGGAAAGGGTGGTTTTTCCCGCGTCAACGTGCGCCAGAATTCCCATTACGAGTTTTTTCACGTTTTTTCCTCCTTTCTTAAAAAAATACATTGTTATTATAACATTATTTTTTTATTAATAAAAGTCCATGCCCAAAAATACCTTTTCGGAATATTCCGCCGCGGAATATTGAACAAGTTTAACTAATGTTGTATACTGACGTAAAAGGAGGTTTTTCCATGCTCAAAAACGTAAAATTTCTTTATTCGGTAATTGCCGTTCTTCTTGCCGTCTGTATCCTTTGCGGCATCCATATAATGGTCGACAACCGTATGATGCTTGAAAGAAAGGCTCATTACGTAAACACCCTTTGCGCCCAGACCGAAGGCGTTCACGAATGGATAAAAACCGCCCTTGATGAAAATGATCCTTCCGTTTCCCTCGGTTCGGCAAAGGTCTGTCTCGATGCTCTTACCGATACCGCGCACGTTGCAAGTTTTTACCGCTTTGAATATAACGAACTTCTTAACGTAAAAATATTTTTCGGCGGCGCTTCGGATTTTTATTATAATCTTCGCCACGTCGGCGAAAGGTTCGATGAAATTCTCAAAAACCTTTCGGAAGATCCGGTCTTGTCCGAAGAGGACAGAGCCTATCTTGAAGAAGCCGAAAAAGCCTTCGGCGCTTTTATGGAAAAACTTGAGACCGACGGAGTAATAAATCCCGACGCAATAAAAAGTGATACATATCTCTCCTATGCCTGCATGGAACTTTCCGATATTGCAAGATAAAATAAAAAAAGCACCCGCAATGCGGGTGCTTTTTTATTTTATCAGCCGTATCCCCAGGTCATGAGCTTCCAGGCGCTGCCTTCGTTTCTGACCAATACCCAGTTCCATTTTGCATAGGTTTCTCCTTTTGCAAGGCTGGGGTTATCCCCTGCAACGTAAAATTTTGAAAGAAGAACGATTCCTTCATCATAGCCGTAATTTTTCGCCCAATCGTCTCCTCTTGGTTTTGAATATTTTTCGTCATATTCGATTTCAAGAAGGACACAGCCTTCGAAAGTAAGGAACTGTTTATATACTTCATCCATTGCCCGGTCGATTTCGCTTTTTCTGAAAAGTTCGGAATCACCGATTATTTTTTCCGCCGTAAAAGGAATTCCGCAGCCGGAAAAACAAAAAGCGCATATTGCCGCCATAATAAAAACAAGAATCTTTTTCATAAAAACACCTCTTTCGGCAATTTCTGTTTTTATTATACCGCTGTATTTTTTCTTTTCCATAAAGTTAAAGGAATCTTAAACAAAGTTTAAGATTCCTTTCTTTTTACAGATATGCTTCCTTTATGTTCGTTTGCTTCGGCGGTTATCCTTATTTTTCCCTCGGCGGAAAAATAATAAATACCTGTTTTTGCGTCATCAATTTCAAAAACCGTGTTTCCGAAAGTATCCTCAACGGTTACGTCCACTTCGCCTTTTTCGGTGACTATTTCGATTTCCATTTCCTGCGTTTTCGCTCCGAGATCAAGGGTATGCGATTTTCTTCCGTCAAGCATTTCGTGTCTTTGTTCCCAACTTTTTGCGGTAGCGCTTTCAATGGATAAAAAAGCCCTGTAACTGTCGCAGCCGGAAAACATCATAAGAACACAAATCAAAAAAGCCGCAAGTCTTTTCATTTTTTCACCTCAGTTCGCTGTTTTCAATCTGGAAAAGAAGTTTTTCATAAAAACCTATCTGGTAATCAAGCTTTTCGAGCCACATGTTTTTTCCCGTTTCGGTGGCAAAATCAAGATTTTTATAGCTTTCAAGCCTTTCAAGCACTTTCTGGACGTGCTCTTTCTTTTCGCTTATGTCCATTTCGTCATATTTCACCCATTTAAGGTTTTCAAAAATTCGGTAAGCATCAAAGCGGTCGATATTATCCGCATCGCCTATGGAAAGAGCAAAAGCTGTTCTTTCCCCGGGAAAATCCGCCTTATCGTCAACGTGAATGGCAATTCCGTAACAGATATCCCCGATTGTTTCCGGCTCCATGCCTATTTCTTCAAGGAACGGTCTTGCAATTTTTGCGGAATATCTTCCGTGGTTTCGGGCTTCTTCTCTGCTTTCAAATTTGTTTATATAAGCAATATCGTGCAGAAGACAGGCGATGACCATTGCTTCGATATCCATACCCTCTTTTTCCGCAATTATTTTTCCGATATTCGCAACGCGGACGGAATGTTCAAAGCGATAATCCTTTTCCGATTTTTTATCCGAAAAATATTCGCTTTCGTCAAATTTTCTTTTAAGAAATTCTTCTGTTAATTTAACGCAGTCTTTGTTTCTCATTTTTTCTCCTTAACGCCGTTAACGATCGTTTTTACCATCTGCAAAATTCCTGCGGCGACCATAATCGAAGGAATAATTGCCAAAAATCCCATTGAACCGAAGGCTTTCCACGGAAAAACGCTTCCACCCATCATATAAACGCAAAGTTCGCCCACTGCAAATATAAGAAAACCAGCTGTAAAGTCAAATATCTTTACGTGCAGTTTTATTTTTCCGTTTATCCAAAGCCAGCAAACTATCATAAAAATCGGAATAAAAGTGAACATAAAACCTATTGTAAGATAGGTTGCCGAAGCCGTTCCGCCTTTTAATATGGCGTTTTGCGGGTTTTCCGGTTCATAAAGAACGGTTCTGACGCTGTCTGTTTCCGGAATAACTCCGCTGCCGTAATCCGTTTCAACAAAATATTCCGCTCCGCCGGAATAAAAAACGTATCTCAGACGATACGTGGTTTCGCCGTCGTCGTCAACGTCATAGATACTGTAATCACGAAAATATCCCGTCGCGTCGAACCAGTCTTTCGTTTTTATTGCAAGAGCGATACTGTCTTTTATTCCCAAAAAGAGCAAAATAAATCCTGCAAGCAAAGCCGATGCAAAAAGAAGTATTATTACCGCTTTCTTAAAATCAAATTTCAACGGCTTCGCCCCCTTTCGCTTTTATTATACTACCATTTATCCGATAAAAAAAGACCGCCGAAAGGCGGTCTTTAAACTTTTTTGGATTATGCTTTTCCGTTGCAGCCGAGAACATCAACGATTTTATGACGAACCATTTCTTTGATGTTTTCTCTTGCGGGTTTAAGATATTGTCTGGGGTCAAAGTGATCCGGATGCTCGACAAGATGCTGACGGATGGAACCGGTGCAAACAAGACGAAGGTCGGAGTCGATGTTGATCTTGCAAACTGCCATTTTTGCGGCTTCACGAAGAAGTTCCTCGGGAATACCGATTGCATCGGGCATCTGGCCGCCGAATTCGTTGACGATTTTTACCCATTCCTGCGGAACGGAAGAAGAACCGTGAAGAACGATCGGGAATCCGGGAAGACGTTCTTCAACTTCTTTAAGAATGTCAAAACGAAGTTCCGGTTTGTGGCCGGGTTTGAATTTATAAGCGCCGTGGGAAGTTCCGATTGCGATTGCAAGGGAGTCAACGCCGGTTCTTTCTACAAACTCCTGAACCTGGTCGGGTCTGGTGTAAGAAGAATCCTCTGCGGAAACGTTAACATCGTCTTCGATACCTGCAAGGGTTCCAAGTTCGCCTTCAACGCAAACGCCGTGTGCGTGAGCATATTCAACAACCTGTCTGGTAAGAGCAATGTTGTCCTCGAAATCATATTTGGAACCGTCGATCATAACGGAAGTGAAACCGCTGTCGATGCAGCTTTTGCAAACTTCAAAGTCTGCGCCGTGGTCAAGGTGAAGAGCGATAGGAAGACCGGTGTCATAAACAGCGGCTTCAACAAGTTTGGTAAGATAGATAGGTTTTGCGTATTTTCTTGCTCCTGCGGATACCTGAAGAATAAGCGGGGCTTTTTCTTCCGCTGCTGCTTCGGTGATACCCTGAATGATCTCCATATTGTTTACGTTAAAAGCACCGATTGCATATCCGCCTTCATAAGCTTTTGCAAACATTTCTTTTGTTCCGACGAGCGGCATAAAAATTCATTCCTTTCAAAGCAATTTTTTACATATCCATTTTATAACAAAACTTTTATGTTTTCAATAGATAAACGAGTTTATTTTATTCCCACAAACTTTTCCGGAAAATTTCTTGCGTAATGGAAAAGAAATTGCTGAGCAATCCCCGCATATTCCGTAACACAGGGCGGCATTTCACCACCGAGCGCCGCAATAACACGCTTCATCCAGACGTCTGCGGGGCATCTTTCTGCCCTTCCCAATCCGTAAAGAAGAACGCAGTCCGCAACTTTTGGGCCTACGCCATGAACTTTCAAAAGCCTTTCGCGCGCTTCGTTAAGCGGTGCGGTCATAAGTTCCTCAAGCACAAGGCTTTTGTTATAAACCTCTTTTGCCGCCGAAGAAATATATTCCGCACGGTAACCGCAGCCTATTTTTGCAAAGCTTTCGCAAGGCTCAGCCGCAAGTCTTTCTGCTGTAGGAAAAGCATAAACTCCCTCTTCTATCTCTTCTCCAAAGGCGATGCAAAGACGCTCTACAATACCTTTTATCCTTGCTATGTTGTTATTCTGGCTGATGATAAAAGTGATAAAGGCCTCCCAGGGTTCCTGATGGAGCACCCTTATTCCCGGTGCGAATTCACAGGCAGCGCCTATCATTTCGTTTGCACTGAAATCCTTTTTAAGCGCGTCGTAATCCCTTGAAAAATCAAAATAATCAAGCCATATTTCGCTGAACTCGGTTTCGTCCGCGCCAAGAATGGTTATTCCGTCCTCTTCCTGACGAATCTTTCTGTAAACGCCTTTTACAACGCCGCACCAGTTGCCTTCGCTGTCGGTTTTCCAGCGAAAACACTGTCCGCAGTCAAGGGTCTGCGGAAGAGAAAGAGAACTTATGTCTCTTACTCTTATTCCTTCTCTTGTCTTCTCTGTTCTCATAAAAAATTTCTCTTTTCGCTTGGGATTTTGTATAATTTTGCAAATGGTTTTTCAACCTTTTTTTCGAGCATTTCCGACGTTTTTTGTGCTCATTTTTTGAGCACAAATGCTCAAGAAAAATTTACGTAAAGTCTAATAAACTGTTTGTATGATTGTGAATAAACTGTTTCAAAAATGTAAAAACTGCGTTTTTTCCCTTGAAATAAGGCATTTTTGACTTGAGTTTTCAACGTTTTCCACCAAGTTTTCAACTGCTCAACCCCAAAAACTATCCATTCAGTATAATCTTTGTTAACAAGAAAAATGTCCAAAATATGATGTATAATCCGAAAACAAAAATGGAAAATATATATGGATAATTTTATTCGGAGGTGCAGTGCATAATGCTTCGCGGAGTCAATAAAAAAATCATCGAAATCAACAACGTCGAGGGCGGATATTTCGATAAGGTGCTATTTTTTGTTAATGAAGAAAGGCGCAGCGAACCTGATTCAGTGCTCAGCCGTCAGGCAGAAAAATACGTTTCCGAAAAGGAGCTGCTCAAATACAAAAAGAGCTTTTCGGGCGGTGAAACGTCAAAAGTTCTTCTTAAAATGGCAATATCCGCCGGCATAGGACTTGCCGTCGGAATATTGCTTCTTTAAAACTATTATTTTGTAAGTCGTTTAATGGTCAATTCGTGCTGAGGATACTCTTTGAGAAGGGTCTCTCTGTCAAGAAGTTCGAAATCTCCGAATTCAAAACCGGGAGAAACCATGCATCCTGCAAGAGAATAACCGGTGCCGTCCATAACTGCACCGAAGATGCTGCCTTTTGGGATAAGCACCTGAGGATGCTCGTCTCTTTCAACGTCAAGACCGAGTTTTACTCTTTCAAGTTCGCCGTTCTTGTTGATGATGAAAATGATCATCGGAACGCCGGAATGATAATACCAGATCTCGTCTGATTTAAGACGGTGGAAACGGGAAATATCTCTGTCTTTAAGAAGAAAATAAATGCTGGTCCAAAGTTTGCGTTTTCCGTCGAATGCTGAATCTATTGCGGAAGCATCTACCATATCTTCGGAACGAAGGCATTCGTTATAATATCCGCCTTCGGGATGTTCTTTCATATTAAGCTTTTCTACAAAATATTTACCGGTAAACAAATAAAAAGCCTCCTAAAAGATGATACATATATTGTAACATCTTTCGGGAGGTTTTTAAAGTCTTTAATCCGAAAATCTTATCTCTATTTCCCGTTTTTTGTGCAGGTAATAAATGGTGCCGAGCATTGCGCTCAAAAGCCAGCCCAAAGGATATCCGAACGCCACCGCGGTGAAAGAATCTGTATATTGGGTGACCACATAAAGATATATCTGACGGAAAACAACAAAGGAAAAGAGCCTTATCGCCGTCGGGAATCTTGTGTCGCCGCTTCCGCAAAGAGCACCGGAAAGCACCGAGTTTACCGCAACCAGCGAATAGAACGGCGTCATGAATCTTAAAAGGAACGCACCGTATTCCACAACCTCAATCTCTTTGTTGAACAGTGCAATGAATTGCGGCGCAAAAATAAGTATCGGAACGGTTATTGCAGCAGTGGCCGCAAAGGCAAGAATTACCGCGTTTTTTGTTCCCTTTTCCGCTCTTTTTACGTCGCGAACACCCAGGTTCTGTCCCACAAAGGTAGTGATGCTCATGGAAATACTGTCCAGCGGAATTATCGCAAAGTGGTCTATCTTGATATAAGCTGACCACGCCGCCATTACGGAAGAACCGAAGGAGTTTATATAGGACTGAACAAAAACATTCGAAAAGGAAGTTATGCTTTGCTGAATAGCCGTGGGAAAACCGATATGGAATATTTCCTTAAATATATACTGATGTATTTTCAGCTTGTTCCAGTGGAGCCTGAACATTCCCTCTTCCCTTGTAAGAGTCATGAGAACGAGCACAGAGGAAGCTATCTGGGAAAGCACCGTCGCATAAGCAGCGCCTGCAACTCCCATATCGAAAATGATTACGAAAACAAGATCGAAAACGATGTTTACGAAGGAGGACGCGATAAGAAAATAAAGCGGTCTTTTTGAATCGCCCACCGCACGAAGTATCGCCGCACCCATATTATAGATCATCAGCGATGCGATTCCGCCGAAATAAATGGTAAGGTAGGTTTTCGATTCGCCGAAAACGTCCGCCGGCGTTTTCATAAAGTTGAGCATATACGGCACCATAAAAACGCCTATGGCCGTTGCAAAAACGCTCAGCACAAAAATAAGCGCTATGGCAGTATGTACCGCATCCTGAACTTTTTCCTTGTTCTGTGCGCCGAAGCTTCTTGCTATAACAACCGAAGCACCGCTTGAAAGTCCGGTGAAAAAACCAATGAGCATGTTGATTATCGGCGTTGTTGTTCCAACTGCCGCAAGCGCCTGTTTGCTTACAAAGTTTCCGACGATGATACTGTCAACGGTGGTATAAAACTGCTGAAAAACGTATCCCAGCGCAAGAGGAAGTGCAAATTTTATGATGCGCGACCAGATATTGCCTTCGGTCATAAGCATTCCGCTTTTTGAAGCCACAAAATTACCTCCTTCTCAAAAATCATGCCACTATGAATAATAAACTTATATTTTTCCATTTTCAAGGCTTTTTGATTTGTTTCTATGAATATATCCAAATACGGTGAAAATTTTTTCATTTTTTGTGATATTTTTATCCTCGGCAAAATTTTCGTCAAAAACAGCCTTTTGCGAAATTTTGGTCAAAAGGCTTTTACAAATCCTGTTTTTGTGATATGCTATATAAAGAATTTTTTCGGAGGATTTTTGAAATGAATTACATATATCTTATTCTTGGCGTTATTCTTGGTCTTGTTTTTCTCGGAAGAGGAAAAAACACCAAAAACCATAAATACATTCCCTATGAGGTAAAAAACACCCTCAGAACTAAGAAAACCATGGAACAGTACGAAGAATGGTGCCGCCGCGAAACCACCGGCTGCACTCTTATGGGACTTGGATTCATCGTATTCGGTGTTTCTGCAACCTTTATGGACAGCAACGCACTTTTGAGCACCGTTCTTTCCGTTGCTTCCCTCGTTCTTTTCATTGCCGGATTCTTCATAAGAGTCTATAACAACAAAAAACACCTCAACCACTATTTCACAAAACAGTAATTTTATTACTGTTTTTTTATTATAATTTTATGGAACTTATCAATATCAATTTCGATTTCACAACGGATACTCCCCATTATTGGGATAATTTTTGGGATAATCCATATGGAATCGGAGGCGGTAAAAATGATCCCGACTCCAAAAGCAAAACTTTACAAAAATATCATCAATTAGTGTGGAACCGTCAACTTCCAAACGGAGAAATTTTGGATTTAAAAATCCGCTCGGATAATAATTATCTTGTTTGGAACAGCATTTCTTTTGGAAGCGATTCTATTTTAGCCAGTTTTAGATATAAAAAATATGAAAGTCATCTTGAGCAAGTTGCATCTGTTGTTCCTGATTACAAATTGTTTATTGAAACTTTTCTGCGAAAAGCCTATACAATCGGCGGTACCATAATATTTCCCAAAAATAATAGTATTAACCGTGCAAGAGGAATAAATCCCTTCATATGTGACAGATGGGACTTAACTCTTGAATGTATAAGAAAGTATTACAACAATGAAGATAGCCCATTGTACAATGTTTTAAATGACAATAGGGAATTTTTTGACCTGTTCGTTGATTTTAGAGGTTATGTTGATTTTTTCTTTCTTCAGGATTGTGTTTCTTCCGACTATAAGTCTGTAACCTTTTGGATTAAAAATGATTCTTTCAAAAAATATCCATTGCCTGAAAGTGTTGAAGAATATATCACTTGGATAAACAACCAACTCAAGTTTGTTAAAAAAAGAAACGAGCGAATAGATAAATTTATAAATTTAAAATAAAAACAAAAAATCCCGCCTTCCGGCGGGATTTTTTTATTAAAATTCTTTTTCTGCTTCTCCTATATGGTCCCTTATCGCATTTTCGTTTTCAAGACAATAGGCATAAGAAGCTTCCATAAAATCCGTTATGCTGTTATTTTTATAAAGTTCGCTTATTTTATCAAGAACTGGCTTTCCGTTTATAATCATATCGAAAAAATAAGGATAGACACAGCCGCCGTCTTCTCTTGGAAAATACGGATTTATCAAGCTTAATCTTTCATCACTCATTATGGCTTCCACAACCATTTCGCTTAATATCCATTTAAGCGAAGGAGTTTCGTACTCTTCATAGTTGTCGCCGAAATGTTTGTTCCATACATAAAACCAAAAATAATGAATGACCTCATGAATGGATAATCCCAATGCTCCTCTTTCGCTGTTGAGATAAAAAATATCAAAATACTTTTCCTGCAAAAACCTTGGGCAAACCGGGTTCATTGTTATGTTTCCCGTAAGGTCATTAAAAAGCAGTCCGGAATCCAGTTCAAACGCTTCGGAAAGTGCATCCTCGATTTGACTTTTGTGGTTCTGAAAATGCTCGTTATACCGGGTTATCTTACTTTCCAGCTCATCTTTTATATCGCCATAAACTTCTTCAAGAACTTTACAGATGTATTCTTTCTTTTCTTCAAAATTTCTTTTTTCAAGTTCCGTTTTATCTATCTGAGGATAAAAATACAGAACTGAATCGCTCCAGAAAGGTGTTTGTTCATCGGTTTGAAAAAGCATTATGCTTTCTATGGAATGTTGATATCCGGGATTTTTATATGTGACATTCATTTATACACCTTTGTGTTTTATTAAAAAATTTTATCTGTAATCGTCCATTTCAAAAGTGAAAGTTCCCACTTCTCCGAACTCGTCATATTTGATTTCTTTTCCGGGAACAACAAATCCGCAGCTGTGAGAAAGCGGAGTGACTTCGACCATTTCGCCTTTGTTTTCCATCCAGTCAAGGCGGCAGACAATGACACTGGTGCAGATGTAATAGATATCCGCAACGTCTTTTCGCATGGCGACATAATCCGCGCCGTCATGGGAATAACAAAGTGCGGTGCACTGTTCTTCCCCTTCAAGAAGGTCTTTTATCTTTCTGATAAGTTCGCCGTCTTTTTCGTCTTTCATAAGCTCGTTTTTGATGAATTTTCCGACGAAAAGATAGTTTTTCCTTCCGTTTTCGGAAAGTCCGTCTTTCTCAAGAATATCAAAAACGTTGGAATCTTCCGGAAATCCTTCAAGAAGAAGCGCAAGCGGATTTTCCTTGACGGATTTTCTGTAAGTCATAAGGCTTACGGTTTCGCCTTCGGCTATTTTTCCGTCAACAAAAGGCATAATGGGATCCGCCCAAAAACGAATGTAATCCTTACCGAAAAGCGGGGATTCTTCCGTAAGCGTGCTTTCATGATCGCAAAGTTCTTTTCCGCCGTTTCTCACAACTCTGTAAAGTTCTTCGCTTTTAACTTCTTTCGATGCGGAAAAAAGTGCGCCTACGGTTTCTTCAAGAAGGTTTTTCACCTCTTCGGAAGAAAGTTCGCCGCGGTTTTCAAGTTTTTCTATCTTCGCAAAAAGCTCTTCGGCACTTGCGGAATTAAGTTTTTCAATGGCTTCGTCGTATCTCATTTTTTCTCGTCCTCTATTTCAATCTCTTCGGAATCGCTCAGAAGCCCCACTATAAAGAGGAAGTATTCCGGGGCTTTTCCGTTTTCTATCCAAAGGATCTTTGTTCCGAAAACCTCTTCCGCGGTTTTAACAAGGTTTCCGCCGATAGCGTCTATCGCCGGACGGATATCATCCTCATGACGGCAGGGTTTTCCTTTCGGACGGGTGCAGCGTTTGCATTTTGCGCAGTGTCCTCCGTCAAGCGCAAAAGAACCTGGGTTTTCCCTTTCGACGGAAAGGATCCATTTGCTTGCAAGGATATAGTTCTGGTGGCGAATTCCGAGCACAAGGGAATCCACCTCTTCGCTTGTCATTCCGTGCTCAACTATATCATCTTCAAGATACATTTTGAACGCGAAAAGATGAAGGTATTTATAGTTGTTCCAATATTTTTCCTTTACGTCAAAAGTATAGGGCGGGCATCCCCATTTTGCACCGAAGTTGGGACACATTTTGCAGCATTCGATAAACCTTTCCACCTCGACGTAATCTTTAAGATAATCGGCGGTGGAAATGACCTTGTGTTCCCTTTCGACGGATTTTATTCCTTTTGCTTTTCTGAATCGAATCATATATCAGACATCCTTAAATTAATATAGAGTAATGATAACATAAATGGGTGATTATTGCAAACCGTTTGCAAGTTCCTCAATAACAACGCGGTATGCCGGCGAATAGAGTTTTCTGTATTTTTCGCTGTGACTTATCATCTGACAGTCATATCCGGAAACGAAATCGCGGAATTCTTCCGCACTGAAAGGCGTCTTATTTATTTTAACAAGCATTTCAAGCCCCATTATTTTCGGCAAAAGGGTGCCTTTTTGCCCTTCGTTTGCACTTTTTATAAAAATCTCGCAGATTTTTTCCGCCGGAATTCCAAGCGCTTTTGCCTTGTGAAGATCAAGCCTCGCGTAGCCGTTTCCAATCGGTTCGATAAGCTGAGCACCGTCGTCGGCTTCGATGTTTTCCATCTCGTTTTTGAGCATGCTCAAAGCCTGCTCTTCATTTTTGATAAGATGTCCGCAGCCGTATGCGCTTTGGTAACAAAGCTTCATCGCGTCCTGCGGCGTCATTTCCGGATATTTTTCAAAATTATATAAAAGGATAGCTTCAAAATTTTCCAAAACAAAAAACTCCTTTTAAAATCAACATAATTTGCATTTAAACGGTTGAATTATTCATAACATTTGATTTATTATAATTATAATAACATAAATTTTCATTGTTTTACAGGTGTTTTTTATGAACCGAATTTTTTCCGTAAACGGAATTATAGATCTTTGCAGGGAATATTTTGATCGAAAGTTGACTCGCTCCGCAGCAGCTCTTTCGTATTATCTGATCCTCACCCTTTTTCCAATGCTCATCTGCGCCCAATGGATCCTTTCGCTTTTCGGCGAAGATATTGTACTTTTTCTAAAAGATTTTTCGTCTATAATCCCTTCCGAAGTTCTTTTGATAATCGAAGATTATCTTGCCTATACCTCTTCCGGTTCCACCGGTCTTTTGCTTATCGGTCTTTCCACCGCAATATATACCGGTGCTTCCGCATTCAGAGTTCTTTCCGACGCGCTTCGAGAAATTTTTGAAAGCACCGGCGGAAACAAAACCGCAAGATTTGTTTTCAGCTTTGTCTATGCGGTGGCTTTTCTTGCCGCGGTATATCTTTTTGCCATAATCGTCATCACCGGAAGGTGGCTTATCAACCTTTGCGAGCCGATTTTTGAAAACCTGGATTTTATTAATTTTCTCGGTCTTGCAAATATCTGGAACTGGT
Source organism: Oscillospiraceae bacterium (assembly GCA_017468365.1). GTDB lineage: Bacteria > Bacillota > Clostridia > Oscillospirales > Ruminococcaceae > UMGS1668. The sequence goes on from JAFUIS010000016.1 coordinate 18,497, forward strand.
TCCGCTTTGTAATTCTTGATATTCTTTCCGCGGCAATGCTTTATACAGTCTATTTTTTCAACGCCTGGCGAAGCCCCTGTCACATAAACGTTCTTCCCGGTGCGGCGATAGGCTCCGTTCTTTTCACCGTCGTCAGCGGATTTTTCTCCTGGTTCATAAGTTCCTCGGTAAAATATTCCGCAGTCTACGGCTCCCTCGCTTCAGTAATCATTCTGATGCTCTGGCTTTATATCCTTGCCAACATAATCCTTATCGGTGCAGTGGTCAACAAAAAACTCAGCGACCACCGTTCCGACCCGAAAATGAAACTTCACACCGACGTTCACAGTTTTATCAAAAAGAAATAAAGAAAAACTCCCGCTCAGATGCGGGAGTTTTTATAATATTCATTTATAAGGCCAAAAACGTCCTTCGGCTTTCCCCTGAGAATCACTCTCGGCGTTTTATAGTTTCCGTCAAAGCTGAAGTTTATATCTTTATAATCTCCTTCGCTTATCCGGTAACAGAAAAATTCCGCAGTTGCCATCCTGTCCGCATCCGGAAGGTCAAGAATAACGCAGGCTTCTTCTTCCTTTTTGCTGTCGTTGAGCATAAAATCATAAACAACACTGTTGTTCCTTGCAATAATGCTCGGTCTTACCGCCGGGTTCTTTATGAACGCATCTACCTCTTCCGGAGTAAAATGCCACATTCCGTTTATCTTTTCTCCATTAAGTATTCCCGAAGCGATATAATTCCTTATGGTGCGGTCAGAAAGACCGGTTATCATTGTAAGGTGGTTTATAAGATAAAGTTCTTCTTCCATTTTTGAAAACTCCTTTTTTGTTCATTCGCCGGCTTTAATTAAATTATAGTGCCTGCTTTCGTCGTTTTCAATTTGAAATAAGGCAAGATTTTCATAACCGCAACCAATAGTTGACATGTGGTTGGTAGTCTGCAACGGATAATTTTGGTAATATATAATCACGGAGGTGATAAAATTGACTCTTGGTGAAAGAATTGCAAATTTAAGAAAGGAATCAGGATATTCCCAGGAATATATCGCCGAACAGCTTGAAGTTTCCCGCCAGGCTGTTTCAAAATGGGAAAAAGATATGTCTTCTCCTGATACCGGAAATCTTATAAAACTTGCAAAACTGCTTAATACTTCTGTGCAGTTTCTGGCAACGGGAAAGGATTTTTATTTTCCGGAAGGAAAACCCGCCCCGGAAAAGAAAAAAATCAACATAAAAAAACTGATTTTAGTTGTTATCGGAACTATTGCCGGTCTTTTGTTTTCAGCTTACGTTCTTGTCGGACTTTTCGGACCGGTTTCCGTTGATTCCGCCGCCTGTTCCGGCGGTTACAAAACTTTTCTTTATGAAAAATATTCGGAAGAATTCAGCAATACGTTTTTAGAAAACCTTGATGACTATGACGAAAGGCACCCGGTTTTTATTTCCGCAAAACCTCGCGGCAGCGAACATTTTCAAATGTCCTCTTTCAGAAGAAACGTCAACGTTACCATTACGGTTATCGGTGAAACCGAAGTGGGCAACGAATATCCATACAGCGTAATTTTTAAAGGCAAACGCATCTGGTATGATACTTACAAATGGGAACTCGTTTCCGTAACAGAAATGGACCCCCTATATATTTTCAATAAATCAACATAAATAAACACCCCTGCGGAAAATCCGCAGGGGCGTTTATTTTATCAATTTTCTTTTTTCGCTTTATAGATTCTTTCAAAGGTCGCTTCAAGAACGCGTTTCGGACAAGCGATGTTGATTCGCTCAAAACCGATTCCGCCTTTTCCGAAAACGTAACCCTCGTCAAAAATCGCCTGTGCTTTATGTATCATAAAGTCCTCAAGTTCTTTTTCGTCCATTCCCCATGCTCTGAAATCGAGCCACATAAGGTAAGTTCCTTCAAGGCGGTGGACCTTTACTTCCGGCATTTTTTCCGCGACGAATTCTTCAACGAATTTTCTGTTTTCGTCAAGGTGGATAAGAAGTTCCTCAAGCCATTCTTCGCATTTGTCATAAGCAAGCTCACAGGCTTTATATCCGAAGATATTGAGAGAAAAATATCCTCTTGCCTGGGTCATTTTGTTTCTGTATTCCTCACTGGGAATAAAGATATTGGAAGTCTGAAGACCCGCAAGGTTGAAGGTCTTGCTGGGCGCGGTACAGATAGCGCAGTTATTGAGATATTTTTCCTCAAAAGTTCCCATGGAAACGTGCTCGTATCCCGGCATGATAAGGTCGAAATGGATCTCGTCGGAAATGATGAAAACGTTGTTTTCAAGACAGATTTCGCAAAGTTTAAGAAGTTCCTCTTTCGTCCAGATACGACCTATGGGGTTATGAGGGCTCGAAAGAATGCAAAGGGTGGTTTCGGGTCTTGCGGCTTTTTCCGCAAAATCCTCAAAGTCAATGCTGTATTTGGTCCCCTCAAGGATAAGTTCGCTTCCGAGAACCGTTCTTCCGTTTGCCTCAACGCTGGAATAGAAAGGATAGTAGACCGGGGTGAGCATAAGAACGGAATCGCCGTCTTTGGTGAATGCTCCAACCATTTCTTTGATTGCCGGAACAACGCCCGCGGTCATTACGAACCATTCTTTCTTCGGAGAAAATCCGTGGCGGCGCTCCATCCAGGAAGTTACGCTTTTATAATAATTTTCGGTCTCGCCGGTGTATCCCAAAACGGTTCTGTCGAGATATTCTTTAAGGCCTTCGATTATTTCGGGCGGATTTTTAAGTTCCATATCCGCAACGGAAAGCGGAACAATTTCATCGGAAGCTTCCGGAAGCTGAGCATACATGCCTTCCCATTTATGGGCGCCGGTATTTCTTCTGTTGATAAGAGTTTCAAAATCGTATTTCATTTTGTTCTCCTTATTCTTCAATGCCTTCCATTTCGGCTTCAACGGAAGCTTCGCAGGATTTCATTGCTTCAAGAGTTTTTTCAAGAAGATTGGAAAGTTCCCATCCAAGGCGCTCCGCACCGAGTTTTATCACGTCGCGGCTGCAGCCTGCGGCAAACTTTTTATCTTTGAACTTTTTCTTAACGCTGGAAACGTCCATATCCATGCAGCTTTTGGAAGGGCGCATTTTTGCCGCCGCCCAGATAAGTCCGGTAAGTTCATCGGCCGCAAAAAGCACCTTTTCCATAAGGTGTTCCGGTTCGACGTCGGAGGTCATTCCATAAGCATGGCTGCATACGGCGTGGATGAATCTTTCGTCAAAGCCCGCTTCACGAAGAAGCTCCGGAGCTTTTATGCAGTGTTCCTCCGGCCAGTTTTCAAAGTCGACGTCATGAAGAAGTCCGACGGTTGCCCAAAAATCCGCTTCGTCACCGTAACCGAGTTCGTTTGCGTACCAGCGCATAACTCCCTCAACGGTATATGCATGGCGGATGTGGAAAGCAACTTTGTTATATTTTTTAAGAGTTTCGACAGCGTTTTCTCTGTTCATTTTGTCCTCCTTGGGGTCATCAGTCAAGCTTTTCGCAAAGCATATCGACTACGGGTTCAAGCCATTCTTCCTCGCAATATTCAATATCGCCGGCGTCACATTTTGCGGCAACGGAAGGATCCATGGGAATTTTTGCGGTAACGGGGATTCCGTATTTTTCAGCAACTTCGTCAACGTGGCTTTCGCCGAAAATATTGTGGATTTTTCCGCAGTCCGGGCATCTGAAACCGGACATGTTTTCAACTACCGCAAGAACGGGAATGTTCATCATTCCGGCCATTTTCACCGCTTTTTCAACTATCATTCCAACCAGTTCCTGAGGAGAAGTTACAACAACGATTCCGTCAACGGGAAGGGACTGGAAAACAGTGAGCGGAACATCGCCGGTACCCGGAGGCATATCGACAAACATATAGTCAACGTCGTTCCATACAACGTCTTCCCAGAACTGTTTTACAGTTCCGGCAATAACGGGTCCGCGCCATACAACGGGTTCTGTCTCGTCCTGAAGAAGAAGGTTTACGGACATAACTTCGATTCCGGTCTTGGAAAGTTCCGGAATAATTCCCGCGGCGCTTCCGGTTGCTTTATTGGTGATACCAAAAGCTTTGGGAATGGAAGGTCCGGTAACGTCCGCATCAAGAACGGCTGTCTTAAAACCTTTTTTCTGCATGTTTGCGGCAAGAAGAGAAGTTACAAGAGATTTGCCTACGCCGCCTTTTCCGCTGACAACTCCGATAACATGCTTGATGTCCGAAAATTCGTTTTGCGGAACAAGAAAGCTTTCGGGAGTCTGTCTTGAAGAACAGTTCTGACCGCAATGTTCGCAGTCATGGTTGCATTCGCTCATAATATATATCTCCTTTTTGTTGAAGTCCTATATTAGATTAGTATATCACTTTATTTCGCAAATGTTAAGTTTTTAAATTCATTAATTATTTTTCCTCGTTTTTTACAAAATATTGTCGCTTTTTGTAACGATTTGTGGTATATTTGAATTTATTGAATTATGATTTTTAGGAGAGTGTTTGTTTTGGCAGCTACGGCGGTTTTCGGCGTTGCATTCGTCGATATCAAAGGTTTCCCTTTCGGAAAATACATTTCCACCGGTACCAACCTCGGCGATGTAAAAATAGTTCACGGAGGAGTTTCCCGTAACGTTTGCGAAGATTTTGCAAACGTGGGTATGCCTGTTAATTTTGTAAGCGTTGCCGATCATACACCAATCGGACTTGACGTTGTGGATCATCTCCAGAATATCGGCGTCGGAACCGATTATATCACAATGGTACCCAGCGGCGGTATCGGAATGTGGCTTGCGGTAATGGATGAACGCGGCGATCTTGCCGGTTCCACCAGCCAGATGCCAAACCTTGATGCTCTCGAATCCTTCATTGGCGCAAAAGGCGAAGAAATTGTTAAAAACTGCGAAAACATTGTTCTTGAAGTTGATACCAACGAGGCGATCGCAGAAAAAGTTCTTTCCCTTGCCGAAAAATATAATAAAAAAGTCTATGTTATCGTTGGCAATTTAAGCGTTATCGGCAAGCGTCCGGATTTTCTTTCCCGCGTTGACTGCTACATTTGCAACGAGATCGAAGCCGGAAAATTCTTTGATATGAATCTTGAAGAATATAAACCCGGACAAATGCTTGAAGTTGTTAAGGAAAAATCTTCCGAACTCAAAGTTCCTTCCATGGTAGTCACCATGGGAAAAGCCGGCGCTGTTTTTTATGACAGCCGCACCGGTGAAGAAGGTCATTGCCCCTGCTGCCCCTGCAATCTTGTTGATACCACCGGCGCAGGCGACGCTTTCCTTTCCGGAACAGTTATGGGACTTACCAGAGGCTACAGCCTTGAAAAAGCTGTTAAAGCCGGAACTTACCTTGCTTCCGCAACCATTCAGGTTGCAGAAAGTTCCTGCCCCAAAAACCCTAAATTCTTTGAACAGTTCGACAACTGATTTTAACATTGATAACATAGGCAGACGGATTTTTCCGTCTGCCTTTTTGTTTAAGGAGGTACAAAATGGATTTTAACGAACTTTATAACATAAAAGACGAATTTGAACAGATAAACCGCACCTATGATATTTTTAACGAGGAAATGCGCCTTAAATCAAAAGCCGGCAGTGTTGAATTTTTTACCACGGTCAAATATATCGAAAAATATCTTAAACCGGGAATGAAAATTCTTGATATCGGTGCCGGCACCGGCGCATACAGTTTTTATTTTGCCGAAAAAGGCTTTGAAGTTTCCGCCCTTGAACTTGCAGATAACAATATCGCCGTTTTCAGACAGAAGATGAAACCGGAACATAATATTGAGCTTATCCAGGGCAACGCCGTTGACCTTTCGTGCTTTGCCGATGAAAGCTTCGATATCGTTTTGATGTTTGGTCCGCTTTATCACCTTCATTCCGAGGAGGACAGACAAAAAGCCATTGCCGAGGCAAAACGCGTCGCAAAAAAAGACGCCGTTCTTTTCTTTGCCTTCATCGGCAATGATATGGTCTTCATCACCGAACTTGGTTACGATGCGAACTATATCAAAACCGGCGATTATAACCGCGAAACTTTCAAAATGGACGACTTCCCTTTCGTTTTCCACACAGTTGACGGCTGCCGCAAAATTCTTGAAAACGGCGGCATAAAAATCATGCACGAAGTGGCTTCGGACGGCGTTTCCGAACTTATGGCACAAAGGATAAACGAACTTGATGACGAAGATTACGAAACCTATCTGCGCTATCATTATTACTGCTGCGAAAAACCTGAAATGCTTGGAAGAAGCAGCCACCTTTTATTTATCGGAAAGAAGTGATTTTCTTTCGTACATTGAATCCCTTTATGATATGTGATAAACTGGAAAATATCTGAAAAATCTCTTTACTCAAAGGAGAAAAACAAATGTATCCGATTTTGCACGGAACACTCAACCTTTTATTCTACTTTATAGCAGCCGTTGCCGTCGTTTTTTCGGGACGCGCTTTGTTCCCCATTCCGAATGAAATTTTTCGCAAAATACTGCATTTCGTCCTGCTTGGTTCTTTTTTGGTGCTTTTGGTTTCTTATCCCACCTGGGTCTCCACCGCTTTGGCTGCAATCATTTTTGCAATAGTAGTTTATCCCATTCTTTTCTTTGCCGAACGCATCAAAAAATATTCAGAATTTACAACGGAACGAAAATCCGGCGAACTTAAGCAAAGCCTTTTGCTTGTTTATTCCATGTTTGCCGTCGTTGTGACTGTCTGCTGCGGATTTTTCGGAGATAAATATCTTGCGCTCGCAAGCTTTTATGCCTGGGGAATCGGCGATGCCGTTGCGGCGCTTGTAGGAACAAAATACGGAAAACATAAAATCATGTTTCATGGACTTGACGGAAAGAAAAGCTATGAAGGCAGTTTTTCAATGTTTTTCTCCGCTTTTATAACTGTGCTCATAATCCTCTCCATTCGCGGCGGAATGGGATTTTTCCACTGCATTATTACGGCGCTTGTCGTCGGTTTTGCCAGTGCTGTTTCCGAACTTTATTCAAAAAACGGAAACGATACAGTAATCTGTCCGCTTTTTGCAATGTCAACACTTTTACCGCTGGTTTATTTATTCGGAGGCATTTAAATGAACAATAAAAAATCCGGTTCAAGAACTATGCTCATGTCGATTTTGATGAGCGCACCTGGTCCGCTTATAATCGGACTTGGTCTTATCGTCGGAAAAAGTTCCACCCAGATTTCCGATTTTGTGCGAAGAAGCGCCGAACTTCTCGGAATCATCATGGCGTTCATAGTTTATAAAATCACCACAAAAGACGGAGTCACCGACACCGCGCGAAAAGAACGCCTTGAACGGCTTTCCAATATTTTTGTGGGAGCCATGATGTGTGTCGGCGGTCTTCTCATGCTTTGGGTCACTTTTACTTCGAGCAGCACTGAAAAAGGAAATGCTGTTCCCGGCCTTGTCATTGCTTTGCTCGGCGTTGTTGCCAACACTCTTTTCTGGATAAAATACAGCAAACTCAACAAAGCGGAACCCAACGCCATAATCGCCGTTCAAGCCCGCCTTTACAGAGCCAAAAGCCTTGTGGACTGCTGTGTTTCCATCGCCCTTTTATCGGTCGTATTGTTCCCGGCTTCTGAAATTTCATTCTATTTTGACTTTCTCGGTTCCGTTGTCGTTGCGGCTTATCTCGTTTGGTGCGGAATAAAAACAATTCGTGAAAGAATGGCCGGATGACTTATTTTCTTGCAGATTGTCATTAATTATGTTATTATATAGTTTAGTTTAATTTTGACCGGAGGACTTAAAATGATTGGTGCAATAATCGGCGATATCGCCGGAAGCATATATGAATTCAACAACATCAAAACCACCGATTTTCCCATAATTACCGATGATTGCTTTTTCACCGACGATACCGTAATGACCTTCGCCGTTGCCGAAGCTCTTATCGCCGGAAACCGCGATGAAGCAAAAACCGAAAAAGCTATGGTAAAATCCATGAAAAAATACGGAAAGATCTATCCCGATGCCGGTTACGGCGGAAGATTCAGCCAGTGGCTTGCTTCTGCCGACCCCAAACCCTACGGAAGCTTCGGAAACGGAAGCGCAATGCGCGTTTCCCCCGTTGCATGGTTCTTCCACAGCCTTGAAAAAGTCGAAAGATTTGCCGAAATAAGCGCAAAAGTTACCCACGACCACGAAGAAGGTATCAAAGGCGCAAAAGCCACCGCCGCAGCAATTTTCCTTGCAAGAAACGGCAGACCCAAGGACTATATCAAACGCTATATCGAGCTTAAATACAGATACGATTTCACCAAGACCCTTGATGAGATCCGCCCTGTCTATCAGTTTGACGAAACCTGCCAGGGCACTGTTCCGGTGGCTCTTCAGGTTTTCTTCGAGTCAGAAAGCTTTGAAGACACCCTTCGCAAAGCAATTTCCATGGGCGGCGACAGCGACACCCTTGCCGCAATTGCCTGTTCCGTTGCGGAAGGTTTTTATCCCGTTCCTGCAGAGATAAAGGAAAAAGCCCTTGCAAAACTTGATAAAAAACTTTTGAGCATGCTCAAAAAATGGAATGACGACCTCAGCGTTTCTTCCAATCCTTTTGAGCACCGTGACGTCATGCTCTATCTCGACTATATGCTCAAAAACCCCCGTACCCCCAGAAAAACCATTCACCATGCGGACAGCAACCAGGATTACGTCGTTCCGGAATACAGTGAAACCATGTTCAACTTCATCCGTGATGCGGTCGCTTCCGAAAGATTCCGCTCCGATTATGCCGAGATACTTGCAAAACACAATATCCGCAGCCACCAGGACATGGTCTGCGAGGTCTGCGACGCTTCCGAAGTTCTTCTTGACGCAATGCTCACCGTTATTATCAGCGGCGAAAGAGTAAAACCCGGCAACGTTGCCTGGGCGGCAGAAGACGGAATCCTCGGCGATATTCTCTATTATATCCGCAAAAGACAGGAAGAAGATTTAGAAGAATATCAGGAATAAAAATGAAACTTTATCATATCAGCGATACCCTTAAACTCGGAGAAACCCTGTCTCAGGACTATAAAAACAACCTTGAACTTGTGGTCCCTTTTGTCAAGGCCCTTGAAAAAAGCGAAGATTGTTTTTACGGAATGATCCTCAATGCAAAACTTATGAAAAGCGTTTTCGGAAAATTCGGTATGCGTGATATGCAGACCAACTATGTAAAATGGGCGACCGAAGGAATTTTTGAATACGTCAGAAAAACCGAGTTTCCCGAAAGTTACAGCCGTTTGCTCAGCAATTATTTTTATGACAATGTTGCCGACATAAAACGCCTTTTTGAAGTTGATTGGAATATGAAAGAAAAACCCGAAAGGTTCGATTTTCACGTTTATGAAATCGAGGTCGAAGACGATTTTCCTCAAAAACGCGATATGCTTCTTTTTGACGAAGCCTTCGATGCCATGTGGGAAAGCGACGATTACCGTACCGCTTTTGACTGCGCCCGAAGATATTTTTCCGGCGAAGGCACCGCTGAACCCGTTTGGGAAATCATGAGCGACAAAACCGCAACCGCAATAAAAGATATTACGCATTGTCTTTATGAATAACAAAAAACTCCGCAGAAAATTCTGCGGAGTTTTTTTATTCTTTTATTCTGTTCAAACGTTCCATAACAAAAGTCATCGTCACCAAAAGTGCGCCAAGATAAAAAGGCAGTATTCCTGCGGAAACGTGATTTGCAAGAATTCCGAAAAGCGGCGGCATAAAACAGCTTCCGATATATGCACAGGCCATCTGAACTCCGATTATCGCCTGGGATTTGTCTGCTCCGAAATGTCCGGGAGTGGAATGGATTATACAGGGATATACCGGCGCACAGCCGAGACCCGCAAGTACGATTCCCGCCATGGAAACCTTTTCTCCAAGCGGAAGAAGCATTGCCAGAACGCCGAGCGCAATAATTGCGCTTCCGAGTCGAATCATATTCTTATCGCTGAGCTTTGCAGCGATAAAACCGCTTGCCGCTCTTCCAACGGTTATTCCGGTGTAAAACAAAGTGGCAAGACCCGCGGCTGTTTCTTCCGAAACGCCGAACTGCATAACAAGATAGCTGCTTGCCCAAAGTCCTGCGGTGCTTTCCAAAGCGCAGTAACAGAAGAATGCGGTCATTATCTCTTTCGCGCCCGGAATGGCAAAAATTTCTTTTATCGAAAGAGGTTTTTTGCTTTGGTGTTCCTCTTCACCGTTTTTTTCCTCTTTCCAAAGCGGAAGAGTAAGGAACAGAACCGCCGTCAGCGCTATCTGAACTGTTCCTACCCAGCAATATCCCAGATTCCATCCGCCTTTTGTCATTGACGCCGCAAGAATATAAGGTCCGGCGGAAGCGCCTATTCCCCACATGCAGTGCAGCCAGCTCATGTGGCGGCTGGAATAATGTATTGCGGCATAGTTGTTTATCGCCGCGTCAACCCCGCCTGCGCCAAGACCATAAGGCACCGCAATAATGCAGAGCATTATGAATGAATCGCTTACCGAAAAACCGAAAAGCGCCGCCGCAGTCGTTGCAACACTTATGGCGGTGACTTTTCCGGTACCCAGAAGTTTCGTCATCCTTTCGGAAAAAAGGCTTGAAACGATGGTGCCCATACAAATTATCATCGAAATTATTCCCGCATAAGAAACCGGAACACCGAATTCCGTTTGCATGGTCGGCCACGAACCTCCCAGCAAAGCATCCGGCAAACCAAGACTTATAAACGATATGTATATAATAGCAAGAAGCAGATTTGCCATTTGCTTCACCCCTTTTTAAACACTTTTTAAATTATACCACGGCTGTCAACCGAATTATTTTAACCGCGGGTAAAAAAATAATTTTACTTTCTCTACCACCGGTGTATTCAACCCCGCAAAAAACGGTGATATCATATAGTCATGGTACCATTAAATCTTTTTTAGGAGATGATAATATGAAATCAAATATCAGTGAAAATATAAAATTTTACCGCAAGGAAAAGAATTTTACTCAGGAACAGCTTGCGGAAGCAATGGGTGTTTCGGTCGGTGCGGTTTCAAAATGGGAAAGCGGTGCTTCCGCACCGGAACTTTCACTCATTCTTGAGCTTGCGGATTTTTTTGAAATTTCTGTTGATGCACTGCTTGGCTATAAAGTCAGGGATAATTCCGTAAAAGAAACTGTGGAAAGAATAGATTCTCTTCAGAATGAAAAAAAGTATGACGAAGCTATTGCGGAAGCGGAAAAAGCTCTGAAAAAATTTCCGAATAATTTTAAAATCGTTTACCAAAGCGCCCAGGCTTATTTTATGAGAGGCGTTGAATGCAGCGATTATAATGCCTTTGAAAAAGCACTGGAACTTTATAAACATGCTCTTACAATTTGTGACGGGCCGGACGAAAAAGGAATAGGTCCCGCAAAAATTTATTTGGAAATGGCTGAAATATATGACTGCATCGGAAAACCCCATGAAGCTGTTGAACTTTTAAAAAATAATAACGATAACGGAACGTATGACGATCTCATCGGTTATATTTATTCTTCCAGTTTTTACAACGACTCAAAAGGAATTGACTATCTTTCCGATTCTCTCGTCACCGTACTTTCAAAACTTTTCCACATTACTTTCGGTCTTGCAAACTATTACGAAAAATTTTATAAAGATTATAAATCGGCACTCGATATCATGCTTATTTATAAAAACATCAACGATATGTTCCGCATTCCCGAAAAGCCGTCCTATCTCGATAAAGGCAACGTTATTATCCTTGTCGGCTGCGCGGATTTTGCCGCAAAACTCGGCGACAGAGAAAAGGCAAAGGAATATCTTCTTAAAGCAAAGAAAACCGCCGAAGTTTTTGACGCAAGCCCCGATTACTCCGCAAAGAACATTAAATTTTATAAAAAAGAAAAGCCCGCGGTTTCCGGTGATAATTTCGGTTTAACCGCGCTTGAAGGAATCGAAAACACCGTTGAATCGGGAAAAGAAAACTCTCCTCTTCTTTATGAAATCTGGCAGGAAATAAAAGAAGAAAACCTTATTTAAAAACCAATATAACGCGAAAAACAAAAAGCGGTCTTACGGCCGCTTTTTTATATCATTCATTTTTATAAGCTTCGTTCACGGTTATAAGAACTATCTCGTTAAGGTGCTCAATTATAAATCTCTGGGCCGCCTCGCCGTAATAATTCTTGCTGTATTCCCGGTAATATTTGTTTATCTCCCAGAAATTTTCTATTCCGAGTCCGATGCCCTTATCGGTGGGCATTCTGTTTTCGGTTTTTGTTTTTTCATCAAAGACGATTCTAAGATAACCTTTTTCAAGAAGATATTTCGTTATCTGTACCGGAAGTATTTTTTCTTTTCCGGCGGCATCGTTTATTCTTTTTGCAAGAAGTTTTACGCCGACCGGGTCTTTCGTCACTTCGATTTTTTCAAGCTCGGAATCGGTGAAGCCGTGGTTTTTTATCTTTTTTGCCACCGCTCTTTCGGTGTTGATGATGTCCGAAAGTTTCTTTGCGGAAAGAAGTTTTTCAAGGCTGGTAAAAGCTTTTGCATAAATTCCGCCGCATTCTCTGACTATCGGTTTTTCAAGAGTTTTCCATTCTTCAACGTCAAAGCGGTAATAAACCATTTCGCCGTTGTGGGAAGGAAGCGATTCGATGGCGCTTCTTTTCACCGCGGTTATTTTGCTGACCTTTCCGTAATATCTTATGCAGCCGTTTTCATCGCCGAAAGTTCCTGCCGGAAGATAAAGCGCAACGTATTCCACCGGCATCATATCTTTTGGAACAACTGCTTCGGGAATATGATAAAATTTTTCCTCAAAATTCACTTCGAACTGCCTTTTGTTTTTTACTGTTCCTATCAAAACCTGATGTTCCATAGCCTTTCCCCTATCCGCTTTCATTAACGCTAAAATAGCCTATTTTTCAGGATTAGTCAAGCAAAAAGAAAGTTTTGCGTCGTTTTTATATAAAATTTTAGGTTTTCTTGCAAGAATTGGTTCTTGACCACAAAGAAATCAAAAAACAAACAGTTTTTTGTTGCTAAATTGACAAATTCTCTAAAAAACTATTGAAAAATAAATTAATAAAGGTTAAAATCAAGATATATTGAATATTTGCATTATATACCATTGATTGGGGGCTTCTTCTATGAAAGTTCTTGAAGACAGAATCTTAAAAGATGGAGTAGTGCGCGCCGGTAATGTCCTGAAGGTCGATTGTTTCTTGAATCACCAGATGGACATTTCTCTTTTTCAGGAGATGGCGGCGGAATGGAAGACCCGTTTCGCAGATAAAGGCATCAACAAGATCCTGACCATAGAAGCTTCCGGAATTGCGATCGCAGCTATCGCTGCCACTGCTTTCGACAACTGTCCTGTTGTTTTTGCAAAAAAGACAGAAAGTCTTAACGTTGACGGCGCTGTCTATAATTCCAAAGTTACTTCCTTTACCAAAAAACGTACTTATGACGTGTTCGTAAGCCAGAAATATCTTGATCCCGGCGACCGCGTTCTTATCATCGACGACTTCCTTGCAGTGGGAAGCGCACTTAACGGACTTATCGATATCGTAGAACAGTCCGGCGCAACCGTTGCAGGCCTCGGAATTGCCATTGAAAAAGGCTTCCAGGGCGGCGGCGATAAACTTCGCGAAAAAGGTTATCAGCTTGAATCTCTTGCAATCGTTGATAAACTTGACGCCGAAACCGGAACCATTGCGTTCCGCAAATAAATGATAAATTTGCACGATTCTGTGCATTTTTATAAAAAGCTTCGAGAAAAGCTAAAATTTTAGGAGGAAAAACATGAAAAAAATCCTTGCTCTGATTCTTGCACTTGTTATGGTTCTTTCTTTTGCTGCATGCGGCAACGATGAGCCCGCAAACGAAGGCGGCGAAAACGCAGGAACCGAAGGCGAAACCCTTACCGCTGAAAACATCAAAATCGGCTTTGTACACGTAAGCGACCCTTCCGATATGGGATACACTTACAACCACGACCTTGGAACCTGGAAAATGGCTGAAAACCTTGGCATTTCCGAAGACCAGATCATCAACAAATACAACATCGGTGAAGACGAAGGCTGCGCAACCGCAATCAACGAACTCATCGAAGCCGGCTGCGACATCATCTTCGCAACCTCTTTCGGTCACGGCGACTATATGACCGAAGCTGCAGCAGAACATCCTGAAATCCAGTTCTGCCATGCAACCGGTTCACAGGCTGCTGATTCCGGCCTTTCCAACTATCACAACTATTTTACCTCCATTTATGAAGCACGTTACATCGCAGGTGTAGCAGCAGGTCTTAAACTCAACGAAATGATCGCAAACGGCACCATCACCGAAGATGAAGCAGTCATCGGTTACGTTGCAGCATTCTATTTTGAAGAAGTTATCTCCGGCTTCTCTGCATTCTATCTTGGTGCACGTTCTGTTTGCCCCTCTGCAACCATGATCACTCTTAAAGCTGACTCCTGGTCCGACCCTGTTAAAGAAGGTCAGATCGCACAGTCCCTTATCGACCAGGGCGCTGTTCTTATCAGCCAGCACTCCGATAACACTTCTCCTGCAACCACTGCAGAAGCAGCAGGCCTCTTCCACTGCGGTTACAACTCCGACATGGCAGAAGCAGCTCCCAAAGCTTCCATCATCTCCGCTCGTGCAGACTGGTCCATCTATCTCACCTACGCTGTAGAATGCGTCCTCAACGGTGAAGAGATTGTTACCGACTGGTGCGGCGGTTATGCTGAAGGCGCAAACTTCACCAGCCCTCTCAACACTGCAGTAGCAGCAGAAGGCACTCAGGAAAAACTTGACGAAGTTGCAAACGGCATCAAAGACGGTTCCATTCACGTATTCGCAGGTCCCTGGTCCGGTTACTATGTATGGGATCAGACTCCTTATGAGTGCGCTGAAGGCGAATGGGTTGAAGAATCCGAAACCCGTTCCGCTCCTTACTTCGGCTACATCATCGACGGCATCACCCTTCTTGATGCATAATTAAGCCTTTATTAAAAAATGGGGCCGTTAATTCGGCGGCCCCATTTTTTTGTTTTTTTCCGAGGATGAAAAAACGGCGAAATATATCTTTTTTTGCCGCTTTTTGACCGTCGGAAATTTTCTGTTTTCACGAAGGTCTTTTTCTTTTTGTTTTATTTAATCAGTTTTTGAGAAAGGGTGATTTTTTGGAAACTGCTGCAATACAGCTTAAAAATCTCACCAAAACATTCGGCAGCGTTGTGGCCAACGACAAGGTAAGCCTTGAAATCCGTCACGGCGAAATTCTTGCGCTTCTTGGCGAAAACGGAAGCGGAAAAACAACGCTTATGAATATGCTTTCCGGTATCTATTATCCGGACGGCGGCGAGATTTATGTAAACGGAAAAGAAGTCATTATCGACTCTCCCAGCGACGCCTTTGACCTCGGTATCGGTATGATACATCAGCATTTCAAACTTGTTGACGTTCTTACCGCCGCCGAAAACATGGTTCTCGGCCTTAAAGAAAAAGGCAGACTCAACACCAAAGTCATCGGCGAAAAAATGCGCACCATTTGTGAACAGTATGGCTTCAACATCGATCCTGATAAAAAGATTTACGACATGTCCGTTTCTGAAAAGCAGACTGTTGAAATCGTAAAAATGCTTTACCGCGGCGCCGATATCCTTATCCTTGATGAACCTACCGCCGTACTTACCCCCCAGGAAACCGAAAAACTTTTTGCTGTTCTTCGCAATATGAGAGCCGACGGCAAAGCGGTTGTTATCATCACCCATAAACTCACCGAAGTTATGGAACTTTCCGACCGTGTTTCCGTTCTCAGAAAAGGCGTTCACGTCGGCGACCTTATCACCGCAGAAACCAACCCCCAGGAACTTACCAACCTGATGGTCGGACGTGCCGTAACTCTCAACATTGAAAGAACCAAATGCGAAAATCCCGTAAAACGCCTCGAAATCCGCAACCTTTCCTGCGTCAACGACGATGGCGTAAGCGTTCTTGATAACATCAACTTCGATGCCTTCGGCGGTGAAGTTCTCGGTATCGCCGGAATTTCCGGCTGCGGCCAGAAAGAGCTTCTTGAAGGTATTGCAGGCCTCCAGAAAGTTTCCGGAAGCATCATCTTCTATCCCGTTGACGGTTCCGAACCCCAGAACATCAACGGTAATTCCCCTATGGATATCATCAAGCGCGGAATTTCCCTTTCCTTCGTTCCCGAAGACCGTCTCGGCATGGGACTTATCGGAAACATGGACCTTGCGGACAACATGATGCTCCGCAGCTATAACAAAGGAAAATCCCCCTTCGCAGACAGAAAGACCCCGGCTGAACTTGCCGAAAAAGTCGTTGACGAACTTGAAGTCGTAACTCCCGGCATCAACGTTCCCGTACGTAATCTTTCCGGCGGTAACGTACAGAAGATCCTTGTCGGACGAGAAATAGCTTCCCAGCCCACCGTTCTTATGAGTGCATATGCAGTCCGCGGACTTGATATCAACACTTCCTATACCATTTATAACCTTATGAACGAACAGAAAAACCGCGGTGCCGCAGTTATATATGTCGGCGAAGACCTTGACGTTCTTGTTGAGCTTTGCGACAGAATCCTCGTTCTTTGCGGCGGAAAAGTCAGCGGAATCGTTGACGGCCGCACCACCACCAAAGAAGAAGTCGGTCTTCTTATGACAAGCCTTGGCGGCGCAAAGGAGGCTGAAAAACAATGACTTATGAAAACGTCAAAAAGGAACCGCTTGTAAGAATTGCAAAGCGTCCCGAACTTTCTAAAGGAAAAGCAACCCTTGTAAGGCTTTCTTCCATTCTCGTTGCTCTTCTCATCGGCGGACTGCTTATCCTTGTTCTCGGATATAACCCCATTGCGGTCTATGCCGATATCATCAAAGGTTCTCTTCTTACCGGAACCGCTCTTAAATCTACTGTTAAAATTGCAGTACCGCTTCTCGGTGCGGCGCTTGCAATTGCTCCCGCATTCAAGATGAAATTCTGGAACTGCGGTGCCGAAGGTCAGATCACTGTCGGCGCTATCGTTTCCACCTATTTTGCTCTTTATCACGTGGATAACCTTCCTTCCCCCGTTCTTTTCATCGTTGCCTTTGCGGCAGCTGCCGTTGTCGGCGGTCTTTGGGGACTTATTCCCGCGTTCTTTAAAGCAAGATGGGGCACCAACGAGACTCTTTTCACCCTTATGCTCAACTATATCGCCATCGGTTTTGTAAAATACCTTCGTATCGGACCCTGGATGGATAAAGGCCAAATGTTCCCGAAAGTACCGATGTTCGACAAAGCTGCAAGACTTCCCGAAGTTTTCGGCGTACATATCGGCTGGATAATCGTTCTTGCTCTTGTAATTTTTATCTATGTTTACATGACCCGCACCAAACACGGTTATGAAATCGCCGTTGTAGGTGAAAGCGTTTCCACCGCAAGATATTCCGGCATGAACGTTGGCAAGGTTATCATGAGAACCATGTTCCTTTCCGGTGCTATCGCCGGTATCGTAGGCTGGATGATGGTTTGCGGAACCAACTACACCCTCAGCGATACCACCGCAAATGGCTATGGCTTCACCGCTATCGTCGTTGCATGGCTTTCCAAACTCAACCCCTTCACCATGGTCGGAATTTCCGCCTTCCTTGCAATTCTTCAGAAAGGTTCCAACACCATCCAGACCAACTTCGGAATTCCCGCATCTGCATCCGAAGTTCTTACCGGACTTATCCTTCTCTGCATGCTCGGAAGCGAATTCTTCATCAACTACCGCTTTGTTTTCCGCAAAAAAACTGTTGGAGGTGACGACTGATGGATACTTTTCTTAACTTTGTTGTAGCAGCCGTTCTTGCCGCCACTCCCCTTCTTTTCGGTACCCTCGGCGAGATCCTCACAGAAAAAAGCGGTCACCTCAACCTTGGTGTTGAAGGTATGATGTTCATGGGCGGTGTTGCCGGACTTGCCGGAACTTATTACTACGAAAAAGCAGTCGGCGAACCCGACAAGCTCGTTGCCGCAGTTATCGGCGTTGTCTGCGCATTCCTTTGCGCAATGCTCGGCGCACTTATTTATTCCTTCCTCACCATCACCCTTCGTGCAAACCAGAACGTTACCGGTCTTGCCCTTACCACTTTCGGTACCGGTTTCGGTAACTTCTTCGGCGAGATCATGGGTAACGCAGCGGGCGGTTACGTTTCCGTCGGCACCGTTATCAAAGCCGTTTTCGACGAAGGTATCCCGGTACTCCAGGATATCCCGATAATCGGAAAACTTCTTTTCAGTTATAACTTCCTCGTTTATCTTGCACTTGCGATTGCTCTTGTTCTTTCCTATTTCCTCACCAAGACCAGAAAAGGACTTAACCTTCGCGCAGTAGGCGAAAGCCCTGCAACCGCAGACGCAGCGGGTATTCCGGTTTCCACCTATAAATACCTTGCAACATGCATCGGCGGCGGTATCTGCGGTCTCGGCGGTCTTTATATCGTAATGAACTCCGCCAACGGCACCGGCGGCGTATGGGTACACAACAGCATCAGCGGTTACGGCTGGCTTGCGGTTGCAATCGTTATCTTCGCAACCTGGAGCCCCCTTAAATCCCTCATCTGTTCCCTTGTAATCGGCGCACTTTCCGTTTTGCCCTATTACTACCCCATCACCTTTATCCCTTCCGCAATTTATGAGATTTTCCCGTATCTTGCAACTGTTGCCGTTCTTATCATGATCATCTTCCGCAAGAAGAAAAACAATCTTCCTCCCGCAAGCCTCGGCCTTGCATATTTCCGCGAGGAAAGATAAAAACCGATTTAAAAGCCCGTCCGAAAGGACGGGCTTTTTTTAATGAAAAAAGGCTTTTTTCGGCTAAAAAACAGTAAAATTGAACCAAAAATGATAACAAACTGTAAACTTGCTTGAAATGCAAGCGATTTTAATGTATAATGTTATCTGTATTTTTATGTAAAGTGAGGTGCATGCTTATTGTCAGTTAAACCTGCCGAAAACGAAAACGCAAGTTTTGATTCTGCTGTTGAGTATCTGTATCTCCGTATTTATGAGTTTTTCTACATAACGGGAATCCGTTTTCTCCGCCAGATAAGAGGCGGATATCATTACGCTGCAAGACAGTTACGCTATATAAAAACCGGAACCAAAGAATGGTTTCTTTATACCGGAAGAAGAATTTATACTTCCTTAAGAAACGTTTTCACCGGAAAATACCATGCATTTCTTTCTTACAGCAACAAAGCCGCAGATGCTTTTGAAGTGCTTCGCAACAGCAAAGAAAGCCCCAAAGATAAAAAAATAGCCGCGCTTAAAGACGTTATCTACTGCTGGGGAATTCTTGTCTGGAAAATATTCGCCACCATTTTTAACTATGTTGCACCGGTGCTTGCGCTTATTTTCCTTGTTGTGACTATCCAGTATTTCGGCGCTCTTCAATACGGACTTGCATTTAAATCCAACGGCAAGACCCTTGCTTATATCGCTGATGAAAGCGTTTATAACGAAGCTGAACAGATAATCCGAAGCCGTACTTCCACCGAAATTTCCGATGTAGGAAATATAACTCCGCTTTTCTCCGTCGTTCCTGTAAGCAGCCTTAACCTTACCGAGCCGGAGGAACTTGCAAACATAATCCTCGGAAGTTCCGGTCAAAGCGTTTATGAAGGATACGGACTTTATATAAACGACGAATTCGTTGGTTCCACCGACGAAGCGGATAACCTTCTCGCCCTTCTCGACGAATACCGTGAACAGTTCCGTCAGGAAGGCGACACCGAATCCAAGCTTCAGTTCAAACAAAAAGTCGCACTTGTCGATGGTGTTTTCCCCACCTCTTCCATTATGGCAATCTCCGAATTCCGCCAGCTTCTCAACAGTGAGATTGAAGGCGAAAAATATCATACCGTTGCCGCCGGAGAATCTCCTTCTCTTATCGCAAGTATGTATGATCTTTATTACCAGGAACTTGTTGCCATGAACCCCGCCCTTCAGGAAAGTACCACCGTAAGAGTCGGTCAGGACCTTGTTGTTTCCAAATCCGTTTCTTATCTTAACGTTACCATGACCCGCCGCGAGGTTTATACCGAAGAGATCCCCTTCACCACCAACTATACTTACAGCGACAAATACTATAACACCTATTCCAAAGTTACAAAAGCCGGCGTTCCCGGTGAACAGCTTGTCACCGCGCTTGTAACTTATGAAGACGGAATGCCAATTTCCCGCCAGGTACTCGTTACCGAATCCATCAAGGATCCCGTTCCGCGCGAAATGGTCGTCGGTACCAAAAACCCGATCTATTCCGTAGGCAACTCTTCCGGCACCAGCAAGGGCTTCATCTGGCCCACTCTTAAACGCGGTCACGTAAGTATGCCTATATGGGGTTATCCCGGTCATACCGGTACCGATATCGCAGGCGTCGGCAAAGGCGCAAACATCTATGCCGCAGCCGCAGGTAAAGTCGTTAAAGTCAAATGGGGTTCCACCGGTTACGGTTACCACCTTATCATCGACCACGGCGACGGAATTCAGACTCTTTACGCACACTGCAGCAACATGTTCGTAAAAGTCGGTCAGTACGTCAACCAGGGCGACATCATCGCAGCCGTCGGTTCCACCGGTAACTCCACCGGACCGCATCTCCATTTTGAGATCCGAATAAACGGTAAATACGTAGACCCCATGAACTACGTATCACGATGAAAAAGTTTTAAAAAAAAGCACCGCAAAAGCGGTGCTTTTCTTTTTTTGAGCACCGTTTAAAAAACTTGATGCTCATGCGGTTTTATAAGATTTTGCGCAACAAAAAAAGGCTGCCTTCCGGCAGCCTTTTTTTATTTCTTATTCAAATACCGGAGCACCGGTGTTGGGGTTTGCTTCTTCTTCGTCTTTGGAAAGGTCGATGACAACTTTAATGGTCTCTTTTTCCTGTTTTACAATCTCGTCATCGTTGTAATAATCCGCCAAGAAAAGTGCGGATTCAACGTCCTGATAATATTTGTCCTCAATGGGATCGTATGCCTCGATATTCCAATTATAATTATCACCGGTGCTGTAAGTGGCTCTGAGGCTGTTTTGGGGAATATATCTGTACATCATGTACTCAATTTTGTCGTAAACCCAATATTCGTCGCCTTCGTCGACCATTCTGACATAGAACGTGTTGTCTCTAACGCCTTCGGGAAGTATAACAAAAAGTTCTCTTTCAAAAACGCCTTCACCTTCAACGGTTGCTTCTGCAATAATGGGTTCGTTAACGTTTCCGTCACCGACCATATCATCAATGGAAATTGATGCTTCACCGTAAGGCTCGGTATAAACTTCAAATTTGAAAGTTTTGGTTCCTGGTGCGTTTTTGCCGAAGCTCATAACGTCGATAACTACCGGAATGGATGCGGTCGGTGCTACGTAAACATTGGTGAATTCTGCGGTTTTACTTCTGGGAACAAACATGTAATTCTCAATATTATCGTTATACGGAGTGCCGTCGTCATCCCGTAAAAGATAGTATTCATTCTCGGCAATTTTAAGAACGTTTTCATGGCCGGGTTTCTGCTCGTTCTGATATTTTCTCATCGGCACAACGTATTCTGCATCGGAATAATCCCAAGGCTCTTCC